>CAZHWM010000014.1:0-29819 GCA_964535935.1 uncultured Planctomycetales bacterium | reverse complement strand
TATTAATGCGATCTCTTTTATGCTCTTTTTTGCCTCCTACAATCCTTCTATCTTATATCGCTCGCTTTCTTTTAAATGTTTATACTTTTCTCCTTTGCTGGTATAATCTTTTTGCTCCATATGATCCTCCTGTTTTTTGTTTTATTTATCACTTACAAAATAACAGGTTTTTTATGATCTATGGAGCTTTCTTTTTTATTTCTTTTGTCGCACTTTAAATTACAAGCTTCATATAAAAATTCTAATCAAAAAGATAAAAAATACTAATTTAAAAAATGGATTTGAATCTCATTTTAACTGGAAACGAAAAATTCTTAATCAAAACAATAACCATATATTAACCGTTCTTTAAATATATCTTTATTTATAACCACATAGTCACTACCAATAAATTATCCTACAACAATTCTATTTTATTTTCTCGCTTTTTTTGTTATTCTATAATTGTTATGACTACAAAAATATTTCAGTCAATCTCCAAAAATCCCCTTCGTCAACTAGACCTATTCATTTTACCTGTATTTCTCTCCTATATATTAGAAATATCAACTATCTCCGTATTTTTCCCATCTCAATCTATAAAAATTCTTTCAAGTATAATTCTTATTCCTTTAAACATATTGTTTTACAGCGGAGTATATGGCGCTATTATCGATGCTATCACTTTCAACGAAACCACTATAAATATCCTCACTATAATAAAAAATGCCAAACTATTCTGGAAACCATATTTACTTCTTTCCAGCATATTTATACTTTCGCATCTTATAATTTATATTATATTCCCTTCTGCCAATATTACATTATTATTAATACATGCACATCTGGATATCTTATTTATATATATTTTTTTAACCCTATTAATAAACCGCAAATATTTATCTTCATACAAGATCCCATCCCGAAAAATCTCTATTGATATCAAATCTGCCGTCATATTAACCATTCTTTATGCTTTATATTTAATAATATCCTATGGATATATTTTTACTAAAGATTTTTATTTATCTAGAGGATTAATGTTTATATTAAAATATATACATTTTTTAGTATATATATATTTATCTATTTTCTTTTTAAAAGGATATCCTGAGATCATAAAAAATAATACTAGCAACACCGAGATATTTCTAATAGAACCAACCGGCGGCGGAATTTTCTATACTATCACATCATTTTTCTTCAGAAATTATTCACCTGTATTTACTATACTAAAAGCACTATCACCAAAATACTATACATTTAAAGAATTCAGCTGCAATTTATGGCAAAACAGATTTTATGACAGCGGAAAATTAGTTGCAATAACATGCTTTACATCCAACTGTCTTGAAGCATATAAAATCGCAAAAGAATTCAAAAAAAAAGGCTCAAAAGTAATTATGGGAGGTCCTCACGTCACCTTTATGAAAAATGAAGCGTTAGAATTCTGCGACAGTGTTGTTGTCGGGGAGGTAATTGGTCTTTGGGAAATAATTCTCAAAGATTATGAAAGGAATTCTTTAAAAAAAGTATATATTCAAAGCCCAGGAAAACAAACAATTTCCGAATCCAAAAAATTAAAAGATAATATGCTTTTAATGCCTGCGGAACAACTAAAATTCTGTCTAAAAACAACCTATGGTTGTAAATTTAACTGTTTTTTTTGCACAATACCATCCTTAAGTGGGGGGAAAATACATACAGAATCTATTGAATATATAATATCATCAATAAAAAAAATTCGGAAGAAAAGCAAATCCATATTCTTTTTAGACAACAATATTTATGCAAATCCAAAATATGCAAAACAATTATTTAAAGCTCTAATACCTTTAAACATCAAATGGTCTGCTTCATGTAGTATAGATATTGCAAAAGATAAAGAAATTCTAAAATTAGCGAAACAAAGTGGTTGTACCCAGCTATTATTTGGTTATGAAATCCCACACAACTCTCCCCAAGAATATCAAAAGGGTAAACTATCCATAGCAAACCAATATAAAGAACTCACAAAAAGGGTTAAACAATCAGGAATAAAAATAAAAGCACATTTTATCTTTGGATTTGATAACGACAATTTATGTTCTCTCTTACAATTATGGATATTCTGTATATCCATCTTTCCTACAATTACAACCGTATTATTACTAACTCCTCTCCCTGGATCACAACTCTTTTATAACATGTTAAAACAAAATAGAATAACAAACCTTAACTGGAGACATTATAATCTTCTATCCCTAGTATTCAAAAGAAAATCCCTAAATAAACTACTAACAACCATTCCATTCCCATTCATTACTACATTCTTCTTCTTAACAACATCCCTCTATGGAATACTTTTGCTTTTCTCATTTCTTATAATCACAGTTTTTTATAATTTAATATAAATACTTTTTATATTTAAAATGTAAATAACAATGCCAAAAACTACTATTATTATCAAAATTGACAACCAAAAATGGACAGGCATCACAATATCCACCATCAAAATAGTAATCATCATCACGTAAACACATATATTAGATATACTGAAAGACACATCAACAAAAGAAGGGATATTATATTTACGACTATAAATTTCACATACATGGTATAATGTTTTATATTCTAATTCTTTCTCTCCAAAATCATCTAATAAAATCTTGCGACTTATCCTGGCAATATACTTCTTTTTATTTCTAAATAATTTCATTAATAAAAAAGATAACAAAACCACCAGCACAACCTCTAATAATAAATACTGATTCAAATAAACAAAAAGAAATGCAAAAATAAATAATATAAACACTAACATATTCTGCCAAAAAGTAATTCTATCCAAACAAGCATAAAGGTCCCGTAACTCTATATCCTCCTCCAATCGACTTTTTATCTTAGGAAGAGTGAGTAATAACAAAAACCACCTCGCTACTTGGCCATCTGTAGATATTGAATTAATAATAGCATCTATATTACTTACTCTGGATGAAATAGAAATTCTCCGAGACATTCCAGTATGTCCTCAATCAAACAAATATTTTATTTAACATAAATAGGACGGTGGGTATAACTGGTATGAAGAAGTTTTTCTGCCTTCTTTCCTAAAGGTTTGTCTAAGAAATCTTTATATAATTTTTTAATATGTTCATTTTCATGAGAATATCTAATCCTAGATGCATCATCTTTATATAATCCAGCTGCTCTTTCTATTCGAAGATCATCAGTAACTCCATAAGGTTGACCTCCACCTCCTACACAACCTCCTGCACATGCCATTACCTCTATAAAATGATATGGCATATCCTCACCCTTTTCTTTAGCCTCTCTCACCCTATTAAGAACATATTCAACATTACCCAACCCATGGGCAACTGCAATACGTATTTTCTTGTCCCTTATCTCTATTTCTGTCTCTTTTACACCATCCAGACCTCGTATCTGTTTAAATTCAACCTCTTTCAAATTCTCTTTCGTAATAAAATAATAAGCAGTTCTCAAAGCTGCCTCCATCACACCGCCTGTTGCACCGAATATTACACCCGCCCCAGTATAATCTCCTAAAATATTATCACAATCTTCTTCTGGTAAATTATTAAAATCAACTCCAGCCTGTTTAATCATCCGTGCCAGCTCACGAGTAGTAATTACCACATCTATATCCTGATAACCAGAAGCAAACATCTCATCACTGCGAGTAATCTCATATTTCTTGGATGTACACGGCATAACCGAAACCATAACCACATCTTTGGGATTGATATTGTTCTTCTCACAATAATAAGTTTTAGAAAGAACTCCTACCATCTCATGAGGTGATTTAGCAGAAGAAAAATGCTCTATCATGTCAGGATAAAACTTCTCCATAAAATCAACCCATGAAGGACAACATGTAGTTATCAAAGGTAGCAGATTTTCTCCTTCTGTAAACCGCTTTACAAATTCTGTTGCTTCCTCCATTACTGTCAAATCTGCTCCAAAAGATGTATCAAATACTGCCTTAAAACCAAGCCTTCTAAGTAGGGCATAAAGCTTTCCTGTCAAGTTAGTACCAACAGGGAATCCAAACGCCTCTCCTATAGCCACCCTTACTGCAGGGGCAATCTGCACAACGCAGTATTTGCCTTCATCCCGTAAATACGTCCATACTCTCTGGGTATCATCCTTTTCAAATATAGCCCCTGTAGGGCAATGAGCAGAACACTGCCCGCATTTTACACAAGGAGATTCTGCAAGACTGATATCACCTGCAGCTGATATCCTTGTATTAAATCCCCTCTCTAAAAATGATAACGCCCATACATGCTGTTTTTGCTGACATACCTCTACACACCTACCGCACAATATACATTTTTGTGGATGTAATTCTATGGTCCCTGTAGAAGTATCTTCAGGAAGTTTTCGTAAATACTTTTCAAACATCTCCTCCCTAATACCAAAATCCGCAGCCAATTTCTGAAGCTCACAATTATTATTCCTTCCGCATGTCAAACACTCATTAGGATGATTAGAAAGAATAAGTTCCAATACAGTTCTTCTTACCTCAACAATTTCAGGATCATTAGTAATTATCTCCATACCTTCCTCAATAGGAGTACAACATGCCCTAAGCATCTTAGCTGATCCCTTAACTCGGACAATACATATTCCGCAACCTGCAGAAGCGGACAAATCAGGGTGTTTACACAAAGTAGGGATCTTTACCTGTATTGTATTAGCGGCCTCCAGTATGGTCGTATTCTTTGCAACCCTTACCTTCATGCCGTCTATAATTGCATTTACCATATTATCTGTATTCTCTGACATGTCTTACAACTCCATATATCTTCTTATAATTTCTCTGAAATCTATCTATAAAAATTTTAGAGAAATTTATCTTTCTAATCTCTTTGCACTGCTCCAAATTTACATACACTAAAACATCTGCCGCATTTAATACATTTATCCTGTACTATCCTAAATCCCTCTCCTTTAGAACCCACAATAGCATCCACAGGACAATTTATAAAACAAATCCCACACCTTACACACTTTTCTTGATTAATCTCATAATGTATCAATTTCTTACATTTGCCTGCAATACACTTTTTATCCTGTACATGAGATTCGTATTCTTCACGAAAATATTTTAAAGTAGATACAACTGGATTAGGCGCAGTCTGTCCTAATCCACAAAGCGATGCCTTCTGCATAGCATGAGATATCTTTTCTAATTTAGATATATCTTCCTTACATCCCTCAGCATCAGTAATCCTTTCTAATATACGTAACATCTGATACCCACCTATTCTACATGGTGCACATTTACCACATGACTCATCCACACAAAACTTCAAATAAAATTTAGATATATCCACCATACAGTCATCTTCACTCATAACAATCATACCCCCAGACCCCATAATTGATCCTAATTTCTGAAGATTTTCATAATCTACAGGTGTATCAAGAGACTTTTCAGGTATAACCCCACCAGAAGGTCCGCCTGTTTGAACCGCCTTTATCTTTTTATTAGCTATCAAACCACCGCCTATCTCGAAAACAATCTCTCTTAACGTGGTTCCCATTGGGACCTCAATTAATCCCGAATTTTTTACCTTACCAGTTAAAGCAAATACCTTAGTTCCTTTTGATGTATCCGTACCTATAGAAGCAAACCAATCAGCTCCTTTAGTAAAAATAACAGCAACATTAGCTAAGGTCTCAACATTATTAATAACTGTAGGCTTCCCCCATAACCCCTTAATAGAAGGATATGGTGGCCTAGGCTGCGGCGTGCCGCGCTTGCCTTCAATAGATGCAATAAGTGCTGTTTCCTCTCCACATACAAAAGCACCTGCACCCAGCCTTATTTCTATATCAAAATCAAAACCAGAACCAAATATATTTTTCCCCAAAATGCCATACTCATAAGCCTGCTTTATTGCATTCTCAACCCGAGAGATAGCTAAAGGATATTCTGCACGTATATAAAAAAACCCCTTGTTAGCACCAACAGTATATCCAGCAATAATCATTCCCTCAATTACAGAATGAGGATCTCCTTCTAAAACACTCCTATCCATATACGCACCAGGATCGCCTTCATCAGCATTACATATAATAAATTTTTGATCTGATGCTGTATTTCTGGCAAAATTCCATTTCAAATAAGTTGGAAATCCCCCACCACCGCGGCCTCTTAGTCCACTTTGTTTAAGAGAAAATATAACATCCTCAGGCTTAAGGTTAGAGAGCACCTTACAAAGCCCGGCATATCCATCTCTTGCGATATACTCCTCTATATTCTCTGGATCTATGACCCCACAGTTCCTCAACACCAAACGAAGTTGTCTGTCCTTTGGAGTATATAATAATTCATCTATAACATCACTACCCTTAACAGATCTATCTATAATTTTCTCTATATCCTCTTCCTTAATATTTGCATAAACAATACTATCTTTATCCTGCAAAATCTTAACAACAACACCTTGCCCATATATTCCCAAATCCGCTGCACGTACTACCATAACACCATAATTATCTATTTCTTTTCTAAGATAATTAGAGAACAACGTAGCAAAATGCCTGGTCATATCAGCCTTATTGCCTGAAGTATCCTTTACAAAAATTATCTTTTTATACCTCTTTACCATACTATCTGCACCTCAATTCATAGACATGATCATTTAATATCCTACCTGCACATAAATGCTCTTCCACAATCCTATGGGCAGTAGCCTTATCAACCTTGCCATATATAATAGATGGACATCCCTCAACACACACCTCAACCAACGGCTCTGCAAAACACATGCCCAAACACCCACATTTCTTAATCATTATTTTTAATCCATGTTTTGCAATCTCTTCCTCCAACACCGTATATGCCTCATCTGCACCAGCAGCAATACCACAAGTGCTCATTCCAACACGAATAAAACTCATGCTGGTCTCATTTACCTTTTTCTTAATAGCCTCTAATTTATCTAATGTCATCGGCTGCATTAGTCGTTCTTCTCCTCTTTCACGTATTTAGATAATATATCCATAAGTTGGTTTGGCCTAACTTTACCATAAACTTTGTCATTTATCGTAATCACAGGTGCCAATCCACAACAACCAAGGCACCTTACTAATTCCAAATGAAATAATCCATCCTTAGTGCTCTCACCTTCTTCTATATTCAATATATTCTTTATTTCATTAACCAACTCAGCTGCTCCTTTTAAATAACAAGCAGTCCCCATACATACAGATATCTTATATTTACCGGGTGGGGTAACCTTAAAGAAATTGTAAAAGGTAATCACCTCATATATTCTGGCAAGGGGTATATCCAATTCCTTCGATAACTCAAGGGCAACATTCCTTGGTACGTATCCATAAGAATTTTGTATCTCATGGAGTATCATTATGAGGCTCCCCTTCTTATCCTTCCATTTTTCAATAAGTTGTCTAATATCCATACATAATTCCCTTTATTAATTCACCTTCAATAAAAATCATCTACAACATCAATATAACACTATACGTAAAATTGTCACTACAATACAACATAATCTATTATTTGTCAAATCCTTTAACTACCTTTTAGGACCAAATCCGATAAATAACGTCTACATTAAAATAATTATCAAATAATGTTTAATCCTTATATGAATGAAAATAGATAATAAACCTAACCTGTCCTATTATGTTAAAACAATAAAAATGTTCTAATTTCTAACCAAAACTATTAATTCATCAAGTTCCTACTATACAAATATCCGCCTTATTAGCCAGACTAATAACTTTTTCTCTTGCAATAATAATTGTCTTCCCTGCCTCTATAGCCAAACATGAGGCATTCGCCCGTATCATATTTTTTATTGTCCTATCTCCTATAACAGGAACATCAAAACGAAAATCCTGTTCTGGTTTACTCATCTTAACAACAACCGCTCCCTCACGAGCTATCCTACCACCTCTCAATATAGCTGCATCAGTGCCTTCCATAGCCTCAATTGCAACAATAGCCCTTTCCTTAACAACCACAGTCTGCCCTACATCCAATCCTCCCATTGCCTTTGCAATCTCTTTACCAAAAACTATATCATCAAGCTCCCTTAAATCTGGAGCACGTCTTGTTAATGTTCCATGAGGGGCAAGGCTATCTTTTAATAAAAAAGTTGAATCCCTTAACTCCATCCCCTGTTGTTTTAATTTATCTGCAACAGCAGAAAAAATCGTATCAGCCTTCCTGTCTTTTATAGCATTAAATAATTCCTTAAACTCTTCATCTAACACAAGATGCTTATCAAATAAATTGGCAGGACTAACCTGTCCTGCCATAATTACATCTTTTACCTCTTCCTCTTTCAAAAAAGAAAACAACGCCCTAAGTTGGCCTGCCTTAAACCACTTAATTTTATCAACAAAAAATCTCAAAAAAAAAGATGTATCTCCTTTTACCGCAGCAGCAACTACCTTATACTTTGCCATTCGTGCCTTATGGGCAAAAAGTAAAGGAAATTTCCCATTACCTGCAATAAGACCTAATAATTTTTGACGCATAAAAAATTGAAATATCTCATAAATAAAAACTATATAAATTTAAAACGACTATCTTTGCTAAACAATAAATTTATATACATTTACCCACATAATCCTCTTCGTGAAGTCTTAACAAAAGATATCAAATGTTCTATCTCGGGACACAACTCCACGTCACTAACTATTTTATCTAATGCATGTTTTCTAGAAAGCCCGGATCTAAATAATATTTTAAAAGCCTTCTTAAGCAAATTTACTGCTCTTGTGTCTACCTTAAAACGTTTTAACCCAATTGAATTTATTCCAACAACTCTTGCCGGATGACCATCACACATAGAAAAAGGAGGCACATCTTGAACAACCTTAGAACATCCACCTATTATACATAACCTACCTAACCTGACAAATTGATGCACCGCACTTAATCCTCCTATCATAGCATTATCCTCAAGACTAACATGCCCTCCCAATGTAGCGGCATTAGCCATAATACATCTATTTCCTAACACACAATCATGTGCTACATGTGTATACGCCATAAGAAGATTATCATCTCCAATAACAGTCTTTCCACCACCCTCAACCGTTCCAGGATTCACAGTAACATACTCACGAAAAACATTGTTCTCTCCTATCTGCAGATACACATCATCCTGCTCAGAATATTTCTTATCCTGAGGTGCACTGCCTATAACTGCCCCTGTGTAGAATCTACAATTTTTACCAATAGTTGTCTGGCCCGTTAATATACAATGGGCTCCTATCTTAACATTTTCTCCTATAGTTACGCCTTTATCTACAACAGAATAAGGCCCTACCACAACTCCGGAAGCAAGTTTGGCATCAGGATGAACTATAGCTGTTTTATGTATAATTACATTTTCCATAGTTGTTGTCCAAATTCTCCCATTATTAACATTACTAATAATCCGACATTTTGAAGGTCTAGCTTCACTCAACCCTTAACTCCCTATAGCCCACCAAGATATGATGCATCTGTAAATGAAAACATCATCTCTGCCTCTGCAACCACATTGCCGTCAACACTAGCCTTAGCACTAACCTGAGCCGTTCTGGTTTTATCTCGCATGATATTAGCTTCAATAACCAGCTGATCTCCTGGAGACACCACCCTACGAAACTTAACCTTATCCACTGCCATAAAAAAGGCTATCTTACCCCTATGAGCGTCATTACTCAAAATCAGTATCCCAGCTGTTTGAGCCATAGCCTCTACCATTAAAACCCCCGGCATCACAGGCCTGCTGGGGAAATGTCCTTGAAAAAAATCTTCATTCACTGTAACATTCTTTATAGCTACTGCCCTCTTCCCCTTATCCAGATCAAGCACACGATCTATTAAAAGAAATGGATATCTATGAGGCAATATTTTCATAATACCAGTTATATCTATCTCTTTCTTATTATCTATCGATTGATTTATCTCCTGCAACCTCTTATCATACGCAGCAACCTGTTGCAGCTGCATTGCAATTTTCTTTAATAATCGCATATTCAAATTATGTCCACTCTTAACCGCTATAACATGCCCTTTAATAGGCATGCCCAAAAGATACAAATCTCCTATAAGATCCAGTATTTTATGCCGAGCAAATTCATCTGAGAACCTCAACGTATTTTCCTTCACCCCATCCTTACCTACTACAAGTGTATTATTATATGTTGCACCTTTTCCTAATCCTTTGCCTCTTAATTCATCGACTTCATCTTCCAGACAAAACGTCCTACATGAAACAATCTGTTTCTGGAAACTTTCAGGAGTAACAATTAAACTAAAAAATTGTGAACCTAAAGACAAATTATCATAATCAAGAGTATAAGATATTTTAAAATAGTTAGAAGGCACTATATAAATCAAAGAACCATTTTCTTCAACTCCAACAGGAGTATCAACATTAAAAAAAGAAATTTCTTTATCCTGTTCCAAAATCCCTACTTGTTTAATAGCATTAAAAAATTCCATACCACTACCATCAAGGGCTGGCAACTCTTCTGCGTCGCATTCAACAACAAGATTAGTTATACCTAGACCACACAATACAGACATCAAATGTTCAACTGTATGAATAACCGCTCCATTAGATGTTAACGAAGTACATCGCGGAATCCCTCCTGATTCAAGTAAATTAGAAGGTATGGCCTGTATTGCTGGCTTATTAGGGAGATCAACACGGACAAAATTTATTCCAGAATCAACCTCTCCTGGAACAAACCTAACATTTACTTTAACTCCAGTATGCAAACCTATACCCGATATATTTATCTCTTTATTTATTGTCTTTTGCTTTATTTCCATAAACTTATCCATCTCTTTTTTCTAACTCTTCTACCCTTTTTTTCAAATCTTTAATCATGTCTATATACATGGGTAGTCGCTGCACACATGCATTAACTCTTTTTGCCTCCATGTGGGGACGGGCTGGATTTCCCCAGACTCGAGTAAAAGCAGGGATATCCTTCATTACTGCAGTCTTCCCAGCTACCACTGCTCCTTTTCCTATATTAATATGTCCTGCAGTCCCTACCTGACCTGCCAAAATAGCACCATCCCCTATTTTAGTGCTACCTGAAATCCCAACCTGGGCAATTATAATACAATTTTTACCTATTTCAACATTATGTGCTATTTGGACAAGATTATCTATTTTAGTTCCCTGTCCAATAATCGTCTTTTTAAACCTAGCTCTATCAATAGTAACATTAGCACCTATTTCAACATCATCTTCTATAAGCACCGAACCTATCTGCGGTATCTTCTTATTAACACCTCCTACATTAACAAAACCAAAACCATCAGAACCTATTACCGTACCACTATGAATAATAACACGGTCACCTATCTGAGTAGCTTCACATATAGTAATATTAGGATAAAATAAACAATCACTCCCAATAATAGTATCTCTGCCAATATAACAACAAGGATATATAACCGTATTATTGCCTATCCTTACACGACTAGATATTACAGAATAAGCTCCTATAGTAACATTTTCTCCTATCTCTGCCTCACTGGAAATAATGGCAGACGGATGAATCCCCTGCCATTCTGGAGATCGACTCCCTGCAAACAAACTTACTGCCTCCGCAAATGCAAGAGATGGATTATTTGTTTGTATAACAGGTTTTCCTTCTATCTCTACCCCTTCTGATACAATTATTGCAGAGGCCTTTGTTTTATGTACACGACTAATATACTTAGAGTTTGCAATAAAGGTGAGCTCACCTTCTCCTGCATCCTCAATTCCTCCAAACCCATGAATTATCACATCTTTATCACCAACAACCCTACCTTTTACTATCTTAGCAATCTCCGCTAATGTTTTTTGCATATACTTTTATACTTTCTTCCTTCGACAGCAAAAATTAACTCTTCTATAAAAAATTAGCTGTCAATTTTTCCCCTATACTCTTAAAACAAACTTATGACATTATTTACTTTTCTTTTCTCCCTCATTAAGTATCTTAAGAACCTGCTCAGTAAGATCCAAATTCTGTGCTCCGTATATTAATACACGGTCATTTAATATTATAGAATAACCATTAGCTTTTGCAAAATTACTAACAACCTTCTCTATCTCAAGAAGGATCTCTCTGATTTTCTCATTTCTTTCCTTTGTCAAATTTGTCTTTTGCTGTCTATCAAATTCCATTAAATCTTGTTTCATCTTGTCTATCTGTTTCTCCAACTCAGCCTTTTGGTCATCATTCATAATAGCCAATTTACCCTGTGCTTCTTTTATTTTATCCATCTTTTCTTGTTCTTTTTTAGTAAATTCATTATGCTTTTGTTCAAGAATTTTATCATATTGTTTGGTTTTATAATATTCATCAAACAACCTACTCAAATCCACATAGCCTATCTTACTACCTATCTTCTCCGATGCTTGGACAAACCCCGTCAAAAAAAATGCCGATACCATAAAAAATAAAACCATGATTTTTAATGACTTCATCTACTCATCTCCTTTCATTTTTTATATACATTTTATTTAAATTTAATTAATAAATAAAAGATAGAAAACAACTATTGCTATCTACAAATACCCTCACCCAAATAATATGCCAAAACATAATTTTCTCTCAAAACCTGTCGAACTAAAACCCCCTACTTATGCTAAAATAAAACTTACCTGACCTACCATCTTCTCCCGGCTCCTTATTAAGTGGATAACCATAATCTAAATTTATTGGCCCAACTGGGGTCTTAACTCGTAATCCAACCCCCACTCCTGACTTCATGCCCCCTGAACCAAAATCATTCATATCCGCCCATACATTACCACTATCAAAAAACGCCGCCATTTTTACAATATCAATAATAGGGATAGTATATTCCACATTAGCAATTAGCATACCTTCTCCTCCTATAGGATCCTTAGTCACAGAATCAAGAGGGCCTACCTTTCTCTCATCATATCCCCTTATAGTCCTTGCACCTCCAGCAAAAAACCTTTCAAAAATAGGCACCTTAGAAGAATCTCCATAAGCATCTATAACCCCGGCCCTTAAACGGAACTCTAATACAGAATTAAACTTCAACGGAATATAATAACTACCCATAAACTGCGTTCTATAAAACTCTTTATCCCCCCCAAAAAACTTACCCGCAACATCAAGAGAACCACTTGCCACAAAACCTTTTCTCGGACTAAATACACTATCTCTTGAGTCGCGTTTCAAATCAAAACTTATCATACTAACAGTATTTGTTCCTTTTTCCGCCGCAAGATCCATAGACACATTAGAATCCATATTATCAATAGTAATAACCTCACGTTTATAAGAAATACTGCCTGAGACATATTCAGAAAACTGTTTCCCAAGAGTAATATCCCCGCCTACCCTTTCTTCATCATATGCATATCCAATATCCTCTTCTTTTGTTCTATCAGTTCTAAAGGCATTAAATCCAAATGAGATAGGATAGTCAAAAAGCCATGGTTCAAAAAAACTTAACATAAGATTATTCCTTGTTGAACCTGTCTCAGCCCTAAGCTGTAAATGCTGCCCACCACCGGTAAAAGTAGGCCAATTAGTAATATCAAAATTCCTTTGTTCAATCTCAATAAACCCAACAAACTTATCTACACTACTAAATCCCCCCCCGAAACTAAACGTACCTGTCTTGGCCTCTTTAACCTGAACAACTAAATCCTTCTCATTTGGGATATTAGTATCTTCTATATCAAAACCGACGTCCTCGAAATACCCTAAATTATTTAATCTCTCTTTACTCCGTCTTAATTTACTTCCATCAAATCTATCTCCCGGGAAAATCCTTAACTCACGTCTAATTACAATATCCCTTGTCCTAGTATTTCCCTCTATTTTAATCTTTCTAATATATGCCACCTCTCCTTCATTTATCTTTATCTTTATTTTTACCTTTCCAGTGTACTCATCCAATGATGTTGAATCCTGAACATTAGCAAAAATATAGCCTCTATCAAAATATAGGGCCCGGATATTATTAATATCTTTCTCCACTCTCTCCCTACTGAAAATCTCTCCTTGTCTTATATTCTTTACTACAGATAAAATCTCCTTATCTGAAATTTCCCTATTCCCCACAACCACAACACTATCTATAAAATACTGTTTACCTTCATCTATTTTAATATCTATCTCTAAACCTCCTTTTTTCAGTTTCTTTATTGTATAATTAGCATAAGCATCTAGAAAACCATTCTGCTCATAAAAAGCCATAATCCGCTCCATATCCTCATCCAATACTTCTTGTTTAAACTTCCCTGAATTAAACAATGTTTTTCTATGGGTCTTTATAATCTTCAATATTCTCTTATCACTATAATGAAGATTTCCTGATATATATATTCTCCTTACAATAACCCTATTCCCCTCTTTTATCATAAAATGAACACTTGCCTTATTCGTAACATCATCAACAAAACTCTGCACATCAACCTTTGCATCAGTAAACCCTTTATTAACATACATTTCCTTTATCGTATCAACATCCTCTTTCAATAGCCGTTTATCTAAAAATTTACCTACCATTGTTTTTAACTTCTCTTTTATTGCCTTTGTCTTAATGTATCTTGTTTTAGAAAAAGTAATCTCATTAACAATAGGCTTTTCTTTAACATAAATAACCACTTTCAACCCGCCTTTATATGGAACCTTTTCCACTCGCACATCTGAAAAATATCCTGTATTATAAAGTCTTTTCAAATCATCACTTACAACTGTATCCAGATATGGTTGCCCCACACGTGTCTTAATCTTTGATAATATAGTAGAGATACTTATAGCTTTATTACCTTTAATATAAATAGATTTAACTATTCTTTTTGAAGCAGAAGTAGCAACAAGGGATTGGTCTTTAGCTATCTCTGTATTCGTATACAAATCTGCATAAACAAAAGAAGGGGAAATACAAAAACAAACAAAAATGACATGAAATAATTTTTTCATTAGCACACCATAAGATTAAAAAATTAATATATTCTTTATAATATAATTTTATTATATTATTATTTTTAGAAGACAAGATAAAAATTATTTTTAATTATACGGACTGGATAGCACAATGTCAATCAACATATGCAAGATTTTCAAAACGCATATATTCCTTTATGAAAGAAAGTTTTACAGTTCCAACAGGGCCATTTCTTTGTTTAGCAATAATAACCTCTGCTATGCCTGCATTTTCCTCTGTGGGATTATAATACTCCTCTCTCATCAACAAAGCGACTAAATCAGCATCCTGTTCGATTGCCCCGGACTCTCTCAAATCAGAAAGCTGCGGTCTATGATCTTGTCTATTTTCCACCTGACGGGAAAGTTGACTCAATGCTATAACAGGGATATCTAATTCCCTTGCAAGGGCCTTAAGAGAACGGGATATCTCAGAAATCTCTTGCTGACGGCTGTCCGACTTAGATGGTCCCCTCATCAACTGTAAATAATCAAGGATAAGAAGACCAATATCATTGTTGGCTTTAAGACGCCGTGCCTTTGCCCTTAACTCCAAAGAAGATATAGCAGGGGTATCATCTATAAAAATTTTTGACTCAGAAAGTTTTCCTGCAGCAGCAGTAAGCTTAGGCCAATCAGATGGGGAAAGAAAACCAGAACGCAGCTTATGTGCATCTATCCTAGCAAGAGAACATAACATCCTCTGCACCAACTGTTCTTTTGACATCTCAAGACTAAAATAAGCCACACCTACATTATGTTTCATCGCAGCATTTTCTCCTATAGATACCGCAAAAGAACTTTTGCCCATAGAAGGCCTACCTGCAAGAATAATAAGATCTGATTTCTGAAGACCTGATGTCATATAATCTATTTTTTCAAACCCTGTTGGAATACCTGTAATATGCTCTTTTCGTTGATATAATTTATCTAATGTCTCAATACTACTTTTAACAAGTTCCTTTATATGTATTGATTGCTGCCTCTGTCTAAGTTCTGCTACCTCAAATATTAACCTCTCTGCACAATCTACAACCTCATCAACATTTCCTGATGCCTGATAACTTTCGGTAATTATTTTTGTAGCATTATGAATTAATTTTCGAAGAAGACCTTTTTCTTTTACAATATTAGCATAATATTCAACATTTGCTGAGGTAGGAACAAAATCGATTATCTCGGAAATATAACTAACCCCGCCAACTTCCTCTAATTGACCGTCATTTTTAAGTTTATCGGAAAGGGTAACCAGATCTACATTTTTATGGGCACTATAAAGCTCTACTATAGCACGATAAATTTTACGGTGGGCATCATCATAAAACCAACTTTCATCTATTATCTCTACAGCAAGACCTATGGCATCATCGTCAATAAGCATCGAACCCAACACAGATTTCTCTGCTTCTATATTGTGTGGCAGAACCCTTATTTCTTCGTAACCCATAGCCGTATCTTTGCTGTTACCTCTGGATGAAGTTTTATAAATACATCAAAGATGCCTAACTCCTCGATCGGCTTCTCTGTATATATCATCTTTTTATCAATCTCAAATCCTTCTAATTCCAATGCCTTAACTATGTCACTCTCATTTACTGCGCCATACAATTTACCCAAATCATTCACCTCTACACTAACTGTGCATGAAACCTTACTTAACCTCTCTGCCAATTCTTCTGCCCTCTTTTTTTCTGCCTCCCACTTCTCTTGTTCTTTTTTCCTGCGAAGTTCAATCTGCTTTAAATTCGCAGGCGTCATAATACAGGCTTTTTTCTTAGGCAGGAGATAATTTCGTGCATATCCTCCCTTTACATTTACAATATCACCTCTTTTACCCAGTCCTGGGACATC
The DNA here is from genome assembly GCA_964535935.1 of uncultured Planctomycetales bacterium. GTDB lineage: Bacteria > Omnitrophota > Gorgyraeia > Zapsychrales > Zapsychraceae > CAZHWM01. The sequence goes on along the minus strand of CAZHWM010000014.1, from coordinate 13,028 downwards.
TTCACATAATATTATCTCCATAATACCAATCCCTCTATTTCCAATACTTTATATTATAAACCAATCTATTCCATTTACACTGAAGTTTCCAGTGTTATAAAATATATCTTAAATTAAATATATCCTACTTTTTCACACCACCTGTTGGTAACAAGGCAAGAAACCTAGCCCTCTTAACTGCAGTAGCCAATCTTCTCTGTTCCTTTGCAGTTATACCAGTTACTCTACGAGGCAATATCTTTCCTCTTTCATTCAAATATTTCTGCAACAAAGTGATATTTTTATAATCAATATCAGCGTCTTTAGCTAATTTATATTTAGCCGTAGCCCTCTGTCGACTTCCACCACGCTTAGAATTATTTTTTATACTCATTTCACCTAACTCCTTAAATACGCACCGGCTTATACATTCGATGCAACTTTAAATAATCCAAATCTAATAAAAAACAAAACTAAAATATTTCTTTGTAACTTCTTTAGCGAAAGAAAAAAACTTTCACTACAATTACTCATCCCATGCAACATCTTCTGGTTTTATTCCTTCACCACTTGCATGTGTAGTAGACATCTCCGCAGACTGTTTATTAGCATCTTTTTCTTTATTTGCATTATAAGTACCTAAAAATTGCACCCTCTCAGCCCTTACATCTATAGCACTTCTTTTCTGTCCATCACTTGTTTCCCAAAATCGTGACTGTAATACCCCTTCAATAAATACTGGTCTACCTTTCTGTAAATATTGACAACATGCCTCAGCCTGTTTATCCCATACAGTAACAGTAAGAAAACATACCTCTTCCTTCAACTCACCGGAACTATCTTTATATCTTCTGTTCACTGCTATCCCTAAATTAGCAACCGGCGTTCCCCCTGGAGTATACCTTAACTCCGGATCTCGTGTCAAATTCCCAATGAGAAAAACTTTGTTTAAATTCGCCATTTCAGCCTCCTTCTCCTTCTTCAACAACACATTTTTATATTACCATACTATGCCTTTTAAATATCTGGCATACCTAAAATAGACAACCCTAAAAGTCTCAGGATTAGCTAATATCCTTTTTGATTTTCTTATTCTACCTTTATAATAAGAAAACGCAATATTTTATCATTTAACTTTAAAGACGTCCGTATTTCCTCAATAACCGATGCCTCGACTTCAAAATTTATCAAATAATACGTCCCCTCAGCACACTTCTTAATGAAAAAAGAAAACTTGTGCTTCTCCATCCATACTTCAGTATTAGTAACATTCCCCCCTGCTTTGGCTATTGTGTCTTTTACTCCATTTAAAATGGATTCTTTTTCCTCATTAGCCAACCTGGCATCCACAATAACTACTAATTCATACTTTCTTACTAACTCATTATTTTCCATTTTCCTTCCTTCTGTTATATTCATCCATTGCTTTAACTATGCCATACTTTAACCATACAAGGCAACAATCCGCTGCCTCTGATATAAAATCATTCAAAGATTCTCTCTCCTGTTTAGAAAACTCATCTAGCACAAAATGGGCCAAGGCTGCTTCACGATTACATCTGCATCCTTTACTTGCTGAACTATCACATAATATAGCAGGACCTATCCCTATACGCAAGCGAGGAAACTCCTCTGTAGCTAAATGCTGAATAATAGACTTAAGTCCATTGTGCCCACCTGCACTACCTTTCCGTCTAATCCTTATACGACCAAAATCAAGATTTACATCATCACATATAATCAGAAGATTCTCCGTTGTGATACCTTTTTTACATACCGCTGCCTTTACAGCCACTCCTGATTTATTCATATATGTCAAAGGCAACAGCAAACAAACCTTTTCACCATCAATCGTGCCTTCAGCTACCATCGCATTACAAAAAGATGAATGCCTCAATCTCAAGCCGTATCTATCACACAACAACCCTACCACCATAAACCCTAAATTATGACGGGTATATTCATATTCTTTTCCTGGGTTGCCAAGCCCAACTATAAGACTAATATCTCTGTCAGCCACTGCCCCCTACAACTAACTGATACCTACCGACCTATTATTTTAAATATATTTAATCCTTATCTTCAGCAGATGCTGTTTTTTCTTTCTTTTTAATCACCTCAGGTTCAACATCCTCTTCAGATTCTGCCACCTCTGAATCTTCCTTCATTGACTTGACAACCGATACCACAATTGCCTCTGGATCATGCTTAGTAGTAACCCCTTCTGGCAACTTCAAATCTTTTACATGTATAACATCGCCAATACCTAAATTAGAGACATCTACCTCTAACTTTGCAGGTATATTTGAAGGAAAACAAATAATATCTAACTCCCAAAGAGTATGGTCTAGGGATCCCCCATCTCTTTTTACCCCTATAGCCTCACCTACAGTGGCAACCGGAACCTTTACCTCTATCTTCTCTTTTAAAGATATCCTCTGGAAGTCAACATGAATCAACTTATCAGAAACTGGATCATGCTGTTCTTCCTTAACAATAACTGAATACTCAGCTACCTTCTTATCCCCATCTTTCACACCCAAATGAAACAGGGTACTTTCTCCTCTATGCAGACGCATTATTTTTTCATAGCTACGACGGTCAACCTGAACTGGTAATGGAGGGATCTTTCCGCCATAAATAATAGCAGGCACCGCATCTATCCTACGTATGGGCTTTACTTTTCTACTTCCAATCTTATCCCTTAACTGTACATCTAACTTTATTTCTTCCATTTTTAATTAACTCCCATCAAACAAACAACTTATAGACTGTTCATAATGTATTCTTCTGATTGCATCAGCGAGCAATCCCGCAATCGTCACCACCTTTATTTTAGAAATCTTCTTCTCTTTTGCAAGAGGCACGCTATCAGTAACAACCACCTCCTTCAGAGCACCACACTTTTTTATCCGTGGTATTGCCTGCCCTGAAAGGATACCGTGACTTATTGCTGCATATACATCCCTTACACCTTTCTTTACCAATGCCTCACTTGCTTCTATAAGAGATCCTGCAGTAGCAACAATATCATCCACCAAAACCACATTCTTTCCTTTTACCCTACCTAAAATATGCATTACAGCTGTTTTTTCAGGACTCTCTCTACGCTTATCTACTATAGCCAATCCTGCCCCTAACTTTTTTGCATATGCCCGTGCCATCTTAATTCCACCTACATCAGGGGAGACCACTACAAGATCCTTTATATTTTTTTTCTCAAAATACTCACAAAGTACGTTAATTCCATACAAATGATCAACTGGGATGTCAAAAAATCCCTGAATCTGACTGGCATGCAGATCCATTGTCAGTATCCTGTCTGCACCGGCAGCAACAATTAAATTAGCAACTAATTTTGCCGTAATAGGAACCCTTGGCTGATCCTTTCTATCCTGACGGGCATAACCGTAATACGGCATCACTGCGGTTATTCTCTTCGCAGAAGCACGCCGAGCAGCATCAATCAAAATAAGCAATTCCATAAGATTATCATTACTCGGCGGACACGTAGATTGAATTATAAAAACATCCTTACCGCGAATATTCTCTTGTATCTTAACCCGTATCTCACCCTCGCTAAACCTTGATACCAACACATCTGTTAATTTTATACTAAGATGCTTACATATACCGACCGCCAATCCTGGATTTGCATTACCTGTAAATACCGCTACATCATCCATCAATCTTTCCTTTTTCCAACAACCTTAGCAGGGACACCAACAACTACATTGTTGGCAGAAACATCCCTGCCTCGTGTTACAACACTCCCTGCACCTGTAATAGCATTTCTCCCTATTTTTACAGGAGCTATCAAAACAGAATCACACCCAATAAAAGCCCCGTCACCTATATGTGTAACATTTTTGTTTTTACCATCATAATTAGCTGTAATAGTCCCCGCACCAATATTCACTCCTGTGCCAACAACAGAATCTCCCAAATAACTAAAATGCATCATCTTAGTCTTTGGGGATATCTTAGTCCTTGAGACCTCTGTAAAATTCCCTATAGAAACGTCATTGCCAATTCTTGTCCCGGGTCTAAGCCTGCAAAACGGACCTATAACACAATTTTTACCTATCCTAACATTATTTTCTATAAATGTAAACGGACGAATAACTGTATCCTGTCCTATCTTTACATCTGCACCTATATACGTAGTCGAAGGATCAACTATAGTAACCCCTGCCAACATAAAACCCCTTAATATCCTCAACCGCATAATCCGTTCAGCTTCAGCCAAATCCTCACGTGTATTTATCCCCATACCTTCTACAGGGTCAGATGTCTCTATAGTTTGAACATCTAGGCCCTGAGAAATAAATATCTCAATAACATCAGTCAAATAAAACTCTCTTTTCTTCTTATTTATCTTAACATCAGCAAGTGCCTCAAACAATCTTTTACTATTCACACAATATACCCCTACATTTATCTCCTTTATTTTCTTTTCTTCACAACTGGCATCCTTTTCTTCTCTTATTGCTATCACATTGCCTATAGTATTACGGATAATACGTCCATATCCTGAAGGATTATCAATATAAGATGTCAATATACTACATACAGCCCCTTTTCGCTGGTGTCCACGTACAAGCTTTTTTATAATTGATTTATTAAGTAATGGAGTATCTCCACATAGCAGAAGTATATCGCCATTGTATCCTTTTAATAATTTTTCTGCAGACCTTACTGCATCAGCTGTACCTAACAGCCTTTTCTGTTCAACTATACATACACCTTTTCCCAAAAAATCCTTAACAACATCTGCCTTATGACCTACTACCACATATGTTTTCAAAGAACTAACTGCCGAGGCAATATCAAGCACATAGCTTATAATAGGCTTTCCACAAACCTCGTGCAAGACCTTTGGCTTTGAGGACTTCATCCTTGTCCCCTTGCCTGCTGCTAAAATAATCGTAATTATCCCCCGCATAAAATAAATAGCCTTATGTTTCAGGTTAACCCTAATGAAAGGCTACTATTATATAAATGTATTATCAAAATGTCCATAAAAATTTTATCAATGAACATTCAAAATAACACAGTTATAAAAAATAGTCAACTATTTGCTTATCCTTGTAGTTTGATAAATCTATTTATCCTAAATATAATATCATCCCTTACACGCCTAAAAATATTCAATCTTTCTTCCTCTAAACCTTGCACTACTGCCGGATCCTCAAGGTTCCAGTGCTTGATTACATACTCTCCATGAAAAACAGGACACCTCTGATATGCATTATTACATAATGTTATAACATAATCAAACCTCTCTCTCAAAAAACAATCAATAGACTTAGACTGTTGCCCTGATATATCAATACCTATCTCATCCATAACCCTAATAGCAAAAGGATTTATATACGTCGGATTAACTCCTGCACTAAAAACTTCAAATCTATCTCCTGCAACATACCTCAAAAATCCTTCTGCCATCTGACTCCGACATGAATTACCACTACATAAAAATAACACCTTCTTCCTTTTCACTTAAACCCCTTTATCAAAGAAATTATCTCTTCCTTATCCAAAACCTTGCCCATAGACCTAACCGTTCCATTAATAACTAAGGCAGGTGTTATCATAACAGCATACTCTATAACCTTAGATAAATCCTCAACCTTTACAACTTCAGCATCAACACCTAACTCTTTAACAGCAGAGAGTGTATTTTCATAAAGTATTCTACACTTCTGGCATCCCATACCAAGTATCTCTATCTTCATTTTAACTCCTTATTAACTCTGCCAATATCTTTACCGCGATAACTATCAACACAACTCCAAAAATCCTTTTAAGCCTTAACTTATCAGTTTTAACAGAAAGCCTACTTCCTATCTGACCACCGACAAAAGCTGCTAATGCCAAGGGCGCAACCATAGACAAATCAAAATGTCCTGCAATAATATGTCCTGCTAAACCAAAAAGAGCGGTAATAGCTACCATGACAGTTGAGGTGGCAATAGCAATATCCATTGGCACCCCGCAAAAAAGCACCATAAATGGCAACTTTATTACACCCCCTGTAACACCAAGCATCCCTGAAAGCAAACCTATTCCTGCAGTAATAGGTAATGCCAAAAATAAATTTACTCTGTAACTACGGCCATTAAAATTTCTATCCCAACACCACCATCTCTTATCTTTAGGGCAAATCGATATTGGTTTGCCTTTTTTAATCATAAATATTCCCGATATGATAAGAACACAGCCCAATACTGCCTTGAGTAGATACTCAGAAAAATAAGCAGAAAAATAACCACCAACAAAGGCCATAATATCAGTAGGAGGATCTATGATCGCAGCTAGTTTCCAATCTACCAACCTATTTCTCAAAAAAACAAACAATGCTGACAAAGAAGTAAATAGTATAAGACTCAAACTAATTGTAGCAGCATCATGTATTGGTGTATTAGCAAAAAGAAGTATAGGGACATAAAACATCCCTCCACCCATCCCTAACATAGAAAAAAATAAAGATACAAACAAAAAAACCAAGGTTAATATACCTATTTTCATAATAAACTCCGAGATTTATCATTGTCCATATCCAGAACATGGAATACACAGATGTCGACCATCTGCATCAACCCTAAGTTTGTCTACAAATGTAATCTCTCCACATCTAGCACAAGCAACAGCATCAAAAATCCCTTTAGTTTTTACAACATCGCAATGCTTCACATCTTCTATTACTAAAAATTCAGATTCTGAGAGCTTAAGGATTCTTTCTATTAATGGGTCAATAATATTAGGATCTATCTCCTGCGGAGGAACACCTGCCTTCCTTTTCTGCACAAATTCAGAATTAAGCGCCTTAATAAAAAACTCTGGTCTTAAAGAGACCCTGACACAACGGGCTGTATTATTATCAATCAATGTAAATGCCATCTTGTTATAATAAAGTTTACAAATATTTGATTTCCCATAAGTACAACCTGTTGCTACCATAATTCCATCAAGAAAACAACCAGCAGCATGCCCTTTACCTGTTTCCGAAACTACAGATAACTCTTTATCCTGTGCACGCCCCACACCTAAAACCCGCATAGCAGCTAATCCTGCCCGCAATCCCATAGGCATAGCAGGACATTTATGACCATGAAAACTTAAACCCAAATCCATAAGGACCTTTATATCCATTAGATACAACCTCCTTTTACAAAAAAATTATTTATCTTTCCTCTTTCCTACACTTAGTTTTATCTCCTTCATTTTTTTCTAAAACCATTCCCCCTTTCTTTACCTTTTTAGAAAATAATACCTTTCGAATTATGTTATATATCTTTAGTCCTACGGCACTATATAAAAGATAACATAGCCCTGTTCCACCACAATATTGACACATTATTCCTTTCCCCCTTTCTTAACTTACCATATAACCAAAAATAACCCCGCTAATTGTTGCCATAACCACAACCAAACCTACATAGACAACAGTCTTCTTTGTCCCAACAACACTTCTTATAACAAACATATTGGGCAAGCTAAGTGCAGGACCTGCAAGAAGAAGGGCAAGCGCAGGTCCCTTCCCCATTCCAGCGCCAATCAAACCTTGCAGTATTGGCACCTCTGTTAAAGTAGCAAAATACATAAACGCACCTATAGCAGAGGCAAAAAAATTAGACAATAATGAATTGCCTCCAACATACTTTGAAATAATCCACGAGGGGATTAATCCTTCATGTCCCGGACGGCCAAGTAAAAAACCTGCAATAATAATTCCCATAAAAAGTAAAGGCATAATCTGTTTTGCAAAATTCCATGAACTATGCATCCACTCTGTAATTTCATCCTTCTTAAACCATTTAATGAGCATAATCCAGATTATAATTAAAAAACTGACTGCTAAATACCACTTTACTGCAAATATTAATGCCCATAAACCGTTCTCCCCTCCTTGAGGTTTTGCCCAGTTAGCAAAGACAAGAAAACCAACCATAGAAGCAAAATACAAGATATTCTGCCACAATTGCCTTGGCTCTTTAGTCTGCCCAGCAAACAAATTGCCTTCTGTCCTTCTTGTGCGCTCCTCCTTTATAAATATTAACTGCATCAAAAGACCTATGACTACACTAAAAATCACCGCTCCTATCGCTCTGGCAATCCCTAATTCCCAGCCAAGTATCCGGGCAGTCATGATAATTGCCAAAACACTAATCGCTGGACCAGAATAAAGAAAAGCTACGGCAGGACCTAACCCTGCACCTCTTTTGTATATACCAGAAAAAAGAGGAAGAACAGTACAAGAACATACAGCTAATATCATACCTGCCACAGAAGCCACACCATAAGCAATAAACTTATTTGCATTAGCCCCTAAATACTTAATAACAGATGCCTGACTAATAAATACAGAGATTGCCCCTGCAATAAAAAAAGCAGGAACAAGACATAACAAAACATGTTTACGGGCATACCAATGCACTAACGCAACTGCCTCAAACAGAGGATTACGAAAAGTAATCATATCTATAGGAAAATAAAAACAAATACCAAATATACCTAACATTAACAAAAACTTAAATCTTTCACTCATGGTGTCTCCAAATAACAATATGGCTATATAATTTAGATAAAAAAATTTATCTATCACATTCTCTATTATATAACCTTTGCCTGTCTGCCTGTTTAAGCCTTTCCAAATCTGAAATTATAATAGTATCATCATTGAGCCATTCTTTAAGGTTTTCCAGCAGCTTAATAGCATACATATTCTTAGGCGCAAGATAATAATTGGTCCAAAAACCATCCTGTTCTGAGTTGATAAGTCCTGCCCGCCTCATCTTCTTTAAATGACGCGAAATACTTGGTTGAGTAAGTCCTAGTACAAATGCCAGCTCACATACACACATCTTCTGCTTTTGCAATAACTTAAGGATACGTAATCTATTCTTATCAGCAAAACAACTAAAAACTAATTCCAAATCCTTCATCATATATTACCTCAAACTATATAACCAAACTGTTATTTAATTTTAACATAAAAAATTTATATTGCAATACAAATATCTAATAAAATTCTATTCACATCCAATTTTTATCGATCAGGAGCAAGACGTAGTATAAGAAAAGAAATAATACAAGAAATATTCACAGATCCCAAAAGAGAGAACCTATCCAACAACAGATACAATGCTAATGAATGTAAATGGCTATAAAGAAAAAATATTTCAATAATAAACTATATAAAAAAATATCGAATAAAAAATATCACACTATCAACCAGATAATCTATCCCTCTTCATCTACAACATTATATCCTAAAAAATCATACATAATTTTTATATAGCAAAAATGTATTAAAGTGATATATTTTATGGAGAATGATATATAAAAAAATATACAAACTATACAACAACCATCCTTCTTATCCGCCACATACCAATAATGCCTATTCCAAACATCAAAAGAGACATAGGTTCAGGTACAACATCTGGAGTCTCAACCTTAACATTATCTATATCTGTAACTCCACGCCAATAATTCCCAAACCCTATCCGACCTTTAGAATAAAATTTATCTGGATCCGAGGTCTCAAGAAACCACTCTATTGGTTCTAATGCTCCCTGTTCCCACCATTTTACCTTAAAATTATTATTAACTAAATATATTTTAAACCTGTACCACTGATTTAAATCCCATGACTTATCATATATACCATCCCCCAACGAAGCAGTAGAACCATCTGGTTTATGTACTGCAAACTGAACTATATGAGGATGTGGGCCCACAGGGACATTTACTCCTACATACATCCCATACCCATATACATTAGAGCTAATATCTCCCCTAAGATAGACATTTCTCCAATCTCTATGCCAACTACTGGACCGAAATCTTATATCATAACTCAAAATAAAATCAGAAAAATCATCCTTCTGACTAAGTATGTCTACATATCGATTATTCCAATTGCCTTGAGGCATAGTTGTAATGTAACCATTTCCACCTTCTTCTGCATAGATCCATCTAGCCCCATTAACCGTTTCTAAATACCACTTTGTTGTATCAATCCCCGTATTAAAATTATCAAAAAATAGAATATCTGCATAAACATACTGATTAAATAATACTAGAAAAATAAACACAAAAGAAAAAACATAACCTACTCTAGAAATCCAATTAATCATCTTATCTCCTTTAATTTTACTTAAATATATTTCTTAAAAAATTTTAAAACTTTATATCACAAAAAAGACAAAGAGTCAAATCTTCTAACGAATACATTCGCTATAAAGAGGAGCAATTGGATAAAATAATATATCTCCATAATCTCTACCCATAATTTCCCTATAGGTATATCTTCAAATTAATATTTTAAACTCTACCTATCATAAACGAAACTATTAGGGAAAATATAAAGTATTGACCGATATACTCCTTTTTCTTCCATGGGCATTTCGGTCCGCGTTTGCCTACAGTTAACCCTCGTCTCAGTCTACGCTCCAACCCCTCTACAAAAATCCTATCCCCCAAAGGCCGACCAGTAGGCGCATACGTCCGTATCCTGGCCTGCTCCTTTTTCCGTGACAGGGAGGGACAGAAAGCCAGACCAATCATCAATCCATTTCAGCAAGAGGTCATCCTTGGAAATGACAGGATCGCTAACAATGCCTAGATGATGCCGAGCCCTACTCCATTCCCACTCCTCAGGATGTTCAACCAGCCCAGCATAGAGCGGATTACGTTCTATATAGCAGGTGACCAGAAGATGGTGCTGATACGGACACGAAAAAACGTCCCTGCCACAGCCAACCGTGCCATCCCTCACGGAAATTGCCCTGTAGCGTGTATCGGCGATGTGTCTCCCCTATTCCTCACCTAAAACTACTCGCATCCCCTGCAATAGCTATAAGATGAATGTGGTTGGTCGTGAGACAGTATGCCCAAATAACCAGATAGTGTCCCATCGCCTGTTCCTTTAAAATGGCAAAATAAGCGGCTTGATCTCCTTCCTGCAAAAAAAAACGGGAAGGTTTCGATTGCCGCGCTACACTACATGAAAAGGAACTACTTCAATAACAACACGAGCAATTCTTGCCATATTTTATTTTTACTCCCTAAAGAATATACCTGTTAAGAAAATAAGTATTGTGTTCCCCAAAAACCATTCTATTTGCCCCCAGAATAGACTCTCCCAATTTACATTATTTGCTTAACGGAAAGCAATATATCTCTTTGCAAAAAATTATTTAAATCCTGTAAATTCCTTATTACTATTTTCTTATCGACTTTTATCCTTTGAAAGGTTTCTAATTGTTTCTTAGACATTTTAGTGCCATATTTTACTTCAATTAATATTTTATTTTTAATAAAAAAATCTATCTCTATACCTTCCTTAATAAATATAATAAGGATTGCGAGATTTAATTTTTAAATAAACATAACTTTCAAACAAACTACCCTTATCCCTAAATCCCGTAAACAATACTCTGATTCCTAAATCCGATGCATAAATCTTTTTGAGAGATAAAAGCCTCTCATTAGTTTTTCCATAACGTTGAACAAGATAAACAAGATAAGTATCAGCACATATGAAGATATCTTCGGGCGGTATCAGGAGAAATTTTTAAAATATTGGCCATTTTATTGATGCTGAATTGTTTTCCTGCCCTTTCCATTAGAAGTATAAAAAAATCTTTAAGCAGGCTTATATTTTTAACCTTATAAAAGGAAGCTATATCTTTATAGATAACATCATCTACAAATTCTCTTAAATAATCCAAGTCCTCATACAAGACATATTCTGGTATTCCACCTGTACGCAAATAATCCTCAAAATATCTCTCTACCAAATGCGTATCTGCTCTGCTGATAGTTATATTTTTAAATTTTAAATATTCTTCAAAATCAAGAGGTAAGACTTCCAAAATAATGTTTCTTCCTGTTAAATATGCTGTTTTGCTTCTAAGAATTGTAGAACTTGAAGAAGAAGCATATATCTTAACCTTATGAGCATCATAAAGATTCTTAAGTTGCAACTGGAAGTTTTCTTTATAACCTATTTCATCAAAAAATAGAAAGATTTTCTCGCTAAATCTAATTTTTGAATTTTTCTAAAATCTTCCACTAATTCCAAAATAGTTTTTTGGAAAGTAAATAATCATCCAAGCTTACATAAAATATCTTTTTAGGATTAACCTTTTCTTTATTCAAAAGATATTTAAATGAAGAGTTTAAAAAGAGTTGTTTTTCCCACCCTTCTTAATCCGGCAAGAAAAACAATTTGAGAGGAAGAAAAATGTTTCCTCATTAATTCCAAAACAGCCGGACGTTCAACAATACCAACCAGATTATACTCACCTTCCCACCAAGGATTATAACGATATAAAATTTCTTCCATTGGTTACCTCTTTTCCCTGATAAATAGTATACGCTGATATCATATAATATTTAAGGAAAGTATACGATACTGCTATGGCGGGCATATAAAATAAAGTTGCCCTTTCCATGCAACACACTCAGCAAATAAAAATCCTCAACTCTATATATACGATAATGTTTCCTGTTACTGGCGATATTGCAATAAGAGAAAAATTCTATACTGCCATTAGTTAACCAGAGTAGATGAATTTGTTAGAATAGGGCTCAGTAATCAGAAAGGAGCCTTACTCATGAAATACCGTAAATGCTCAACCAAACAAAGAGCACAAATCATCTTATCGATTCTCCAACTAAATACGGCAGCATACCAAAAAACAACCTTTATGCTTAACCTCTAACAACACCTGCCAGCCAACTATCCAGAGATTTATGATGAACTGTTCCTTGCTTGGAATTAAACAAATATTCACAACTTGGTCTAATGCCAAGGGCAACTTAAGATATAGGACGTGTATTAAGACACCCTTTAAAGAAAATTTAGTCGTAACTTAATCCCTTTAGCTGCGCTAAACAGCTGAACAATTGGATTAAATGCTACAACGCCGATTACCATAAATCCCTAAACAATAGAGGCCAAGTCAATATTTTCAATCGTTTAACAATGAGCTGATTCTAACAAATCTTTAGCTTGATAAACTAGCAGCGTTACA
>CAZHWM010000013.1:0-4469 GCA_964535935.1 uncultured Planctomycetales bacterium | reverse complement strand
ATATTAATTTAGAGGAATACGGTAGGGTTTATATTAATAAACCACACTCGAAGTATAGTATGGATGTTATGACATCCAGAGGCTGCCCTAGAGCGTGTGCATTTTGCGCCTCAAGCAGTTTTTGGAAAAGGCGGGTGCGTTTTCACAGTGTTGAATATGTGTTTGAATACCTAGATTATCTTTATGATAGGGGTATTAACGATTTTGTTTTTATAGATGATAATTTTGTTTTGAAGCGTTCCAGGTTAGAGATTATATGCGAAAAATTAAAGAGTATGGGTAGTGTATGGGGGTGTTCTACGCGTTCTGACTGTGTTACGCCTGAGCTAGCGAGGTTGTTAAAGGATTCAGGCTGCCAGAAGGTATGCCTTGGCATTGAAACAGGATCTAACAGGCTTCTTGATCTTATGTATAAACAAACAACAGTTGAGAAACATGTAAATGCCGCACATATATTAAAGGATGTAGGGCTTACTGTGCTGGGTTTTTTGATTGTAGGTTTGCCCAGTGAGACAGAGGAAGATGTCCGCATGACTATGAAATTTATTAAAGAGCAACCTGTTGATTATTATACTATATCAACCTTTGTCCCTTATCCCGGCACGCCTATTTGGAGAAACCCTGAAAATTATGGCTATGCCTTTGATAAATCCAGACCATATGATGAATATTGTACATTGAGTAAAGATTTTGACGTGAAGGCTATAGGTTATGACTATGAGAAAGTAAATAGGCATAGGCTTATGTTAGTTTCAGCCTTGCAAGAAAAATGCACTAACATTAGTTCGTTAAAGAAGGAAAAAGTCCTTCAACCGAGTTGATATAAGGATGGTAAACCAGAAAGGATTTTTTTATGTCCAAGTATCCTATAATTTTTAAGGCAGCAGTATTAGAGGAACACAATAAACCATTGGCTATTAAAGATGTGGAATTTGAAGGGCCTCTGCTGCCGGGGCAGGTACTTGTCCGTATACATTATAGCGGCATATGCGGTAAACAGATAGAAGAAATACAGGGCACGAAACCAGATCCATTTTTACCACACCTGTTAGGCCATGAGGGCAGTGGTGTGGTTGTTGATACCGGCCCTGGCGTTAAAAAGGTAGTGGCAGGCGATTACGTTGTGCTTCATTGGATGAAAGGCAGTGGAATTGATGCAGATACTCCAATTTATAAATGTGAGGGGAGAAGAGTGAATGCAGGATGGATTACAACATTCAATGAATATGTAGTTATTTCAGAAAACCGCATTACGCCTATTCCTAAAGAAGCAGATTTATCTATAGCATGCCTTCTGGGATGTGCTGTGACTACAGGTGTGGGTGTTGTTTTAAATGAAGCAAGGCTTTCTCCCGGAGATACTGTTGCTGTTTTTGGCTGCGGGGGGGTTGGTTTGAACATTATTCTTGGAACCGTGCTCATAAAGGCCTCTTCTATAATAGCGGTTGATAGATGTCCTGAGAAATTAAAATTAGCTGTTGATTTAGGGGCAACGGATATAATTAATTCGGATACGGCAGATGTGGTAGAAGAGATTAAAAAGATAACATCCGGGAAGGGAGTTGAGAATGTTTTTATAGCTGTGGCATCTCCTGCAATAATGGAGGCTGCAGTAGAGTCTGCTTCTGCACCGGGGGCTGTCTTTTTTGTTGGAGTGCCTCCCCCAGAGGCAAGGATTTCAATAAACGCATTGGATATCCATAGGAAGAAAACCTTGTATGGAGCATGTGGGGGTGGAATTATTCCAGAAAAACACATCCCTCTTTATTTAAATCTTTATACTAAAGGTCTACTTCCTTTGGATAAAATAGTAGCAGATATAGTTGGACTTGAACAAATTAATGATAGCATTCAATCTATGTGTTCAGGGACTCCGGGAAGATTTATTGTGAGGATGTCTGATAATGAGTGATGGTATTGCAAAGTTCGATTATTCCAAGGTGGCTGGCATACCAGAGGTCAAATTGCGGGTGGGGCTGTTAGAGGAGAGGTTGAAGATTTCGGGCAGCAAGACAAGGGCGCTTGAAATTGGTATAGGGGCAGGAGATATAACACTGCTGTTAGCTCGATATTTCGATGAACTGGTTTGTGTTGATATAGATGAAGATAATTGCAGATTTGTTTCTAAACAGATAAAGGAATATGGCTTGCCTATGCCGCATTTTATCTGTTCTCCGATAGAGGATGTTGCACATGATCTGGGGTGCTTTGATCATATAATATTACTTGGTGTGTTAGAGCATCTTCAATCTCCGGTTGAGGTATTATCTATGTTGAGGGGAAATATCCAAAAAGGCGGAAGTTGCCATATATGCGTGAATCTTGCAAATTCTATTCATCGTTGGCTTGGTGTTGATATGGGATATATATCGCATACTGAGCAGTTATCAGAACAGGATTATGCTCTTGGGCATAAAAGGGTGTATACCCGTTCAGTTTTACATCAGCATATAAGACAGTCAGGATGGGGTATATCTTTTGAAATGCCTTTTTACCTCAAACCTCTACCTACATCCATGCTTAATTCTTTACCTATGGAGATTCATAAAGGATTTTTTAAGTTGGGGCAAAGGTTCCCTGAGTTTGCTTCGTATATATACATAGAGGCAAAACCAAATTAGCTTAATTTATAGAAGATGTAGCCAGCGATATTATAAAAGTAAAAAAATGAAAACAATAAGATTTATAAAAGAAATATTTGAACAGTTTCCTCTATTACTAATAATTAATATCGTTTTACTTTTTTTAGTGAACATTTTTGCTACGTGTTCACTTCTCTCAATCAGTCCTGTGGTTGATTTATATATTCATCCAGATTTAAAAGGAATAAGTCCTCTTACCTTAAAGATCATACATTATGCACAAATATTCGGAATAAAGGTTAATTTTTTTAATTGGGTTATAATATTAATCACACTAGTTATGATCAGCAGTATTGTTCAAGTAGGTGTTCGTTATTCTATATTAAGGATAAAATATGCTGTTTTGCGTAAAATAATAATCGGAGCCTTTGAGGATTTTTTTTCTGCTCGATGGAATTTTTTTAGTCAGGCGAATCAGGGAGAATTGCTTAATACATTTACAAGAGAGATTACGGTGGTAGGCAATGCATTTGGGGCAATGGGATTATTTTTTTCTTATATTATTCAAATAATATTCTTTATTTCTGTACCTTTTTATATCTCTTGGCAGGTGACAGGGATAAGTATTGTAATTGTTGCTATATTGTCATTGCCGTTTCTTTTATTGGGGAAGATAAATTACAAATTAGGAGCTAGGATAACATCAAAAGCAAATTATATGCTTTCAGTTATACAAGAAAATTTAAGTTTTGCAAAGATTGTTATTGGCTTTGGTAGTCAGCAAAAAACTATTCAAAATATAGTAAGGGCATATGATTCTCGTATAAAGACTGTATTAAAGTCAGAGATATTGAATATAGCAATACCAACCTTTTATAGACCATGTGCAATAATTATGGTTTTTGTTGCCTTATTTGCTGCAAAACATTTTCATGTGGCATTGTCAGAGATAACGGTATTGATATTGGCATTATTTCAGATAGGTATAGCGGGAGGGTTTTTATGTACATTAAAAAATTCTATTGACAATTTTTTCCCGAGTTATGAACAAATAAAGAGACTTAGAAAAGAAGCTCGTAGCATGAAGAAGCTTTCTGGTAATATAGTTTTTGATGGGCTTAATGAATCAATAGAATTAAAAGATGTAAGTTTTTCATTCCCGTCTAGATCAGTTGTACTTGAGAATATAAATGTGAAGATTCCGAAAGGAAGAATGATTGCCTTTGTTGGAGAGTCTGGAGCAGGTAAGACTACATTGATAGACATAATAATGGGATTTCATGAGCCAATGCAGGGAGTTGTTATGATAGATGGAATTCCGTTGCAGAAATATGACATTAATTCTTTTAGGCATAAAATAGGATATGTCCCGCAAGATAGTATTTTGTTCCATTTAAGTATACGAGATAACTTACTATGGGTATGTGATAGTGCAAGCGATGAAGATATTAAAGAGGCGTGCCGTATGGCATATGCAGATGAATTTATAACACAATTTCCGGAAGGTTATGATACAGTTGTAGGGGACAGGGGGGTAAGGCTTTCGGGTGGACAAATACAAAGGATAGCTCTGGCACGGGCACTATTACGTAAACCGCAGTTGTTGATCCTCGATGAGGCGACTAGTTCGCTTGATACACATTCCGAGAGGCTTATACAAAAGGCAATAGAGAACATATCAAAAACTACCACTGTAGTGGTAGTAGCACATAGGCTTTCTACAATAATTAATGCAGATTATATTTACGTATTAAGTAAAGGCAGGCTTGTACAGCAGGGAACATATTCCCAGCTTGCTAATAAAGAAGGCTATTTTAATTACATGATTAATCTTCAGACAGTGTCTTCTACGGTGTGAATAAGGAGAGGGGGAGATTAAAATATATG
>CAZHWM010000012.1:0-191314 GCA_964535935.1 uncultured Planctomycetales bacterium | reverse complement strand
ATCCAATAGCCTGTGAGATAATAAAAGGCAACGAAGCGGATGTAAACAGTTTTGAGAAGATTGTAGAAAAGATAAAGAGCAAATACACCATAGGCAAAATCATATGGGTGGCAGACCGAGGAATGATATCAAAGAAAAACATAGAACGCCTAAATGAACTGAAGCAGGAATATATATTGGGAGTAAGAATGAGACAATTTGACAAACAGAGGCGCAAAGAACTGCTAAATCCAAAAGACATGTGGGAAGTTAGGGATAATTTATATGTAAAAGAAGTGGAGAAAGAAGGCGAAGGCAGATACATAATTTGTTACAACCCAGAAGAAGCAGCAAACAGACACCATAAGCGGATAGCGTTTAAACATCACTTAAACAAAAAGATATCTAGCAGAACAGCCAAAGACTGGATGATAAAAAATGGGTATAAGAAATATATAGAATTTGAAGATAAAAGTATATCTTAATGAGGAGAAATTACACGAAAAAGGCCAATATGATGGATACTGGGTGTTGATAACAAACACTGCCCTCAGCAGTCAGGAAGTTGCGCTGCATTACAAGGGGCTATGGCAAATAGAAGCAGGGTTTAGGGATCTAAAGAGCGAATTAGAGACATCACCTATCTATCATTACAAAGAAGAACGAATAAAGGCACATGTTTTTATTTGTTTTTTAGCGTTAATATTAAAGATAACGTTAAAAAAGAAGATAAAAGCTATTGATGCAGATGTGAGTTTTAATGAAGTACCGCCAAGGATATTGTTTTACAATAGAGATAGCAAATGTAGTGTCCCGTCTGCCTGTGGTGCATCCTCTCTCGTCGATAAATAGTCTTTTTTTAACCTCCAACTGTCAAAGTTGCGATAGTAGGGTGTAAACTATAGTATATGAAGAATAAAAACAATTTTATTATGTTAAACCTTTGTGATTTTCCCAGCTTGAATACAACTTGTACATACATGAACTCTTTTAATTGTACCGTTTAAATTAATTCTTACACGTTGGAGATTAGGTAAAAAACGCCTAAGAGTCTTTCCTACAATCTTGGAACCTGCACCACCTTTTCTTTTTACCATACCGCGTCTTTTATATTTTACTCCAGGCAAGTATCCTTTCTTACATATTTCACAAACTTTTGGCATAATAGTCTCTCCTCTTTTATTATGTAATGAAATAATCTATCAAATTACAATATATATGAAGTATAGCGAAAAAATTTTTTTTGTCAAGTAGTGGATATATATATGTTACCATTTTTTAGACACGTATAATTGAGTAAAATTTGTTTTATTTAGTAAAATCAGTATAAAAATCAAAAATAACACATATTATTTGTGAAACTAAGTAGTACGTCAAGTAAGTATGTTTTTAATAAAATATATATTAACAGTACTCTTAGTCCCAGTCTACCTAAAAAATATATAAGAGTATTACTACTTTTTGACACTTTATTAAATAATTGGAACCATAACTTTACTCCAAGTATGATTAGGAAAGGGATAGCAGATAATATATATCTTGATTGATAGTTGCCCCACATAATAAAGAAGGTTAGAATAATTCCAGCAGAAATACTTATAAGAGAGGCTTCGGGTTTCCTATTAGGAGTGTAAGAGAATAGATAAATAAATGATAAGGTATATATAAAAGAGTACTCTATGAGCCGTCTAAAATAAAAAGAAGGGGTTTCGTTTAAGAAGACCCCAAACATCCATGAGGTAAATGGAATATGTCTCGGTTGTAAGCTATGTAATAAAGCATTTTTAAGAAATATGCATATTATAGTTAAAATAAGGATGTAGGAAAGACTAGATAATATATTATTATTTTTTATATTCTTATTATTAGTAAAATAATACCAGATATTTGATTTGTTATTCTTTTTGATTTTTTTATATAATATAGTTCCTATACCAGCAAGAAGAAAAATTGGAATGATTTTTGAAAGCCGTTTTATATCTTTTACTAATGCCAATAATTCAGGATGTCTTAATACTGACTTTATCCCATATACTTTATAATTCCAATAAAACCAAGGCATAAGCATAATAATTGGAAGGCCTAGAGATATAATAAAATATTTATTTTTAAATAAATTTTTTTTGTAGATTATAGCAAATATTGTTATTGCTATAGTAATAAGAATACCTGTATACTTAGTGTTAACTGCCAAGCCTGCAGAAATTCCACTTAATATAAATAGCCAATTTTTATTATATTTTAAAGCGGAAATAAACAGTACTGCAGATAGTAGGACAAAAAAGGCTATTGTTGTTCCCATCCATACCTTTTGGGAGCACATGATGGTAATTGGATCTAACCATAAAAACAAAGCAGATATTAATCCTATTTTCCAGTCAAAAATCAAAGTGGCTAATAAATATATGAGAGGTATCATTAATATCCCGGCAGTTAATGATATATATTCTGCAGATAAAAGTTTATCTCCAAATATTCTTATAGAGAAGCTGATAAGCAGTGAGAATACAGGCGGATGTTTAAAAAGTGGTTCAGAGAAATATTTAGGTAATTTCCTTCCGCTGGCCATGAGTTTTTTGCCATAGGGAATTGTATTGTAGTCAAGGATGTTTTTGGCCATCTGGGAGCCCATTGTATAATAAACTATTTCATCTATTGTGCGCATTTGATGCTTTTTAAAATTATTTAACCGTATAATAAAGGCAGATATACTAAGAAAGGTGAGTGTTAAAAATATTAAAAATTTTTTTATGATTTGTCTTTTCATGGATGGGAAATAATTAAGAATTAATAAAAATTGTTACTTTCTGCCTGCCGTGTTATTCTAAACAAAACAAAAAACTGAGATAGAAATATTACGCTAGGCAGGAATGATATTTAATATTATTGGAATATTATTTTTAAGTATTCAAATATCTACGAATATGGCCTTTCCTTTCTTCACATATAGGTGGCTCCCATGTGATATTACGTCCAAAGCATACACCCATTTGTTCATGAAATGCTATAATACGTGGATCCACATATCTTTGTTTTATTGCCTTGTGAGCATCTATATATTCTATTTTTCCACGGCTGACTCCTACTATAGTTACACCGCTTTTGCCTTCATGCAATAATATAACTGCCCCGGCACCTACTTCCTTGCCAAAATTAACGTCATATACAGAGGAGTCTCCACATCGGACTAAATGACCGGGAGATACGGTTCTTACCTCTGGTATTTCGTAGAGATCTTTAACAAACATTTTTTGCTCTTTCATAAACTGTTTTATCTCCGGATCAGTTTTTAATCTTTTAGTAAGTTCATCGCAAACATATTTACCGGCTCCTGCCAATCTTTTATGCCCAAATGCATCTGTTCCAGCTGATTTGTCATAAAGTTCACCGCCGTCAGCTTTTTTAAGCCCTTCAGCTACTAAAATTAGATAGGTCCCCGCTTTAACATCACTCGATGCAACCCTAGACATAAAGGTTTCTTTACAATCTTTATATAAAATATCAAAATCAACAGGCACTTCTGGTATCAATATGGCATCGGCATCAGCTGCTATACCAGCTCGAAATGCGGTATGTCCGGCATATCTTCCGAATACCTCCATTACTATAATTCTGTTATGTGTCCGGCCAGTGGTTTTTATATCATCTACAAAGCGTGCTATGCGATTGACTGTAGAATCAAAACCTACAGAATACGTTTGTAAGTCTAAATCCATCGTTTTGGGTGCATGTACACATTTAATCCCTTGTTCTGCTAGGTCTATCATTACCTTTCCTGTATCATCCCCACCGCTAATGACCAGTCCTTCTAATTTAAATTTTTTAAGACCGGCTTTTATTCTTTTGTACTTATCGGGATCTGCAATCTTTGCTATTTTTACACGAGAATGTCCTGCCTCAGAGCCTGCAGCATTTGCATTTACGGAATCTATCCTTTCAGGAGTTAATTCAACAAGTTTATCAAATTCTACTAAATTATACAGGCCCGCATATCCATTGGGAATTACAAAACAAGATGTCCCATATCTCCTTGCCATTAATGCGGTTCCTTTAAGTACAGCATTAAGTCCACCACAATCGCCTCCACTTGTAATTATTCCTATTTTTTTCATTTTGTTTCTCCTTAAAGTTGATATAATTTTAATAGCTCTTTAATTTAAAAGGAAATATGCTAAAATATTATATATAAAAAAAATAAAAATAATATAATATTTTTTAATTTTTAAAGAATAAAATTTATATTAGGAGAAAGATAGATGGAGGGGAAAAATTATCATCAAGGAATTAGTAAAACTCGCAGGGGAAAACGTGTAAAGGGTGTGGTTGCTGATTATTCTTTGAGTGAGGAATCAGTCCATAGACAAACTGTTTTTATTAAGGATCTTAGTGCTTATGGGGTATGTATTTATGCTCAACGTAAAATAGATATTGATACTATTTTGTATATGAATTTATATTTTTCTGGAAATCCTCAGGCTTTTGAAGTAAGGGGTAGAGTCGTATGGCAAAGTATGTCAGAATATTTGGGGTATCACTGTGTGGGTATAGAATTTTTTGGTCTTTCTCAGGATGAGCAGGATAAATTATTGAAATATATATCTTCTATTTTATCTTAAAAACGCTATATTCATCCTTTACATCTGCGTAAAATTTTGGTATACTTATGCTTCATTATTCGAGAAGGAGCTAAATTTCCATGGTTTGTTGGGTATTTAAGCCGGCGTAGCTCAGTTGGTAGAGCAGCTGATTTGTAATCAGCGGGTCGGGGGTTCGAGGCCTCTCGCCGGCTTTTATCTAGAGAAATCTGATGGTAGATTTTTGGGCAGGTACTCAAGTGGTCAACGAGGGCAGACTGTAAATCTGCTGCGCTTGCGCTTCGGAGGTTCGAATCCTTCCCTGCCCATTTATATATCCCTCTGAAAAGTGAGGAATATAGGCGGGCGTAGTTCAGTGGTAGAACACAAGCCTTCCAAGCTTGAAACGTGAGTTCGATCCTCATCGCCCGCTTTTTTAGTTTAGTTATTATATAATTATAATATATATATTATTCTCACCATGAATTCTTTCCGAGTTTTATTTAAATATCTATATTCTACTTGGTTTATTTCTTTAGTGTTATTGGGTGTTTTTTTGTCTACTACTAGTTACAAGTATGGTTGGGATGATCAACATGTTGAGATTCCTTTATTGAAAAGTTTAATAGATAGTAGTCTTTATGTGGGGGATTATTATGTAGATAGTCTTAAAAGAAATTTCCCATCATATCTTTATCCAATATTGGCTCATATTATTAGTATTAACCAGATTCCTCTAGTATATTTTATCCTTTATCTTATTAGTAGGTATTTTTTATTTTTTTGGATATACAAATTATGGCTCTCAATAACAAAAGATAAGTTACATGCTTTTTCGTGTGTAATAGTTTTTATTGCATTTAGTAGGGTATATGAATTTCTTTATAGAACATTTTCTCATCAAGAATTTGCCCTTGCTATTATTTTTGCGGGTATATATTTCTTTTTTATTGATAGATTTTTTACTGCTGCCATATTGCTAGGAGTTGCTACAGATTTTCATGCATTGTATAGTTTATTCCCATTTATTTATATGGAGATATATCTTTTATGGCAATTTAAACGACATGGCTTTCTCACGTTCATTAAGGCATCATTGTTTTATTTAATCTTTGCCTCACCGTTTATTTTTTGGGTTATTGGAAACCATATGGCGGCAAAGAATATTTCAGCAGGTATTTCTCATACGGATTGGAAAGCTCTTTATTTGCTTGCCTGTCCTCAAAATTTTATGTTCCCACCAGTTAGTCTTAAAATTATAGTTAGTTCTTTTAAATTATTTTTTGCCGCTACTAAAAAGTATTTAGTCTTAATTTTTCTTTTTATAATAAATATAATTTTCAACAGTTTTTTTAGACATAATAAGAAGGCATTAGCTTTTTGTATAGGGGCCTTTTCTCTTTTAGTTATCTGTTTTGTATTTACATATATTTATCCTATTAAGTTTGTGGTTGATTTGAACCTTATACGGAATACTCAATATTTACATTTTCTTCTTATGGGATTTACTACTATTTTGTTTATAAAGAAAATAGAAGAAAGCTCTATTGCAGTTGGTTTGGCTATGTCAGCAATATTTTCAATGTTGAAATACAGTGAATATATAAAGCTTACGGCTTTAGCTTTATTATTTTTTACCTTGATAGCTTTTAATGCCAGAAAAGTTAGAATAAAGTGGTTGGGTGTCTTGATAATGACTATTTCAACTTTTTTTGTTTTATATTGTGTATTTGGGATCTATTTGCTATTTAAACAACAACTATATCAACCCAGCACTTATGTTTGTTTAATAATATTAACTTTAGGTATAGTTATAGTATACATAGCTGCAAATTATGTTAATACTAAAAGGAGAGGGAGGATAAAAAAATTATTTTATATTGTTCCGTTAATTATCTCTGTAATACAATTTGTTCATTATAACATTGAGCGACACTACAGAGAGAAACATGGTGATGGTTTTTGGCGTGTTATGAGGAGTTGGGTAGATATGCAACGGTTTGTAAAAGAAAATACACCCAAAGATGCCGTAATATTAGTCCCATATGATTTACCTATGGGAGGATTTCGTATTTTTTCTGAGAGGAAGATAGTTGCTTCTGAGCGAGATTGTGGTATTGTAGGTTTTGATTATGATGCAGCTTTGGAATGGAAAAAGAGGATTGATGATATATCTGCTTATACAATTAGACCACATAGGCCAATAATAGGTGCAATTAAAAATGCTATACTAAAATATAATGCCAATTATGTAGTATTTTTAAGATATATTGTCCCTGCTGATAACAATCATTTATTTAAAAGGATATACACAAATTCAGATTTTGCCCTTTTTAAGGTAATGAAACCATAGTATTTATTAAAATTGAATTTTATGTTCCTTTTAACATTTAATATATGAAAAAGACTATAGAGAAAATATCTGTTATAGGTGATGGTGGCTGGGGAACCACTTTAGCAATTTTTTTGCTTAAAAAAGGATATTTAGTGAAGTTATGGGGACCCTTTTCTGATTATATTTCTCACATGAGAGAAAATAGATATAATTCGAAATTTTTGCCTGATATCAAGTTGCCTTCAGCCTTGCAGTTGACCAGCGACTTAACTTATGCTGTTGCCGAAGCCGATCTTATAGTATTTGCTATTCCTTCAAGATATGCCCGTAATATTATAAAACGTTTAGCACGAGTTAAGACAGACTTTACAAAAAAATTTTTTGTTAGTGTCACTAAAGGAATAGATAATGTTTCATTAGAAAGAATCTCAGAAATGTTAGTAGAATGGCTTGGGACTGTAGATGTTGCAGTTTTGTCAGGACCTACCATTGCTATTGAAGTGGCTAGAAATATGCCTTCAACAGCTGTCGTTGCGGCCCGAAGGGCAACTGTAGCAAAGATAATACAAAATGTATTTAATTCTCAGTTTTTTCGTGTATATACTAATACTGATGTTATTGGAGTAGAACTTTGTGGCAGTATAAAAAATATTATAGCCATTGCGTGTGGTGTATGCGATGGGCTTGGTTTTGGGGCTAATACTAAGGCAGCAATATTGACACGTGGATTGGTTGAAATGGCACGCCTTGGTAGTGTAATGGGTGCTAAAAGAAAGACTTTCTCCGGGCTGGCTGGGTTGGGAGATATGGTTACTACGTGTTTTAGTCCAAAGAGTCGTAACAGGTATGTTGGGGAACAACTTGGCAAAGGCAAGTTTATTGATGATATTCTCTCTTCAATGGAGATGGTAGCAGAAGGAGTAGATACAGTAAAATCAGTATATAAACTTAGTCTTAAGTATGAGGTGTATATGCCTATAACACATGAAGTTTATCATATCATTTATAAAAATAAACCTCCTATTGATGCGGTTTCAAGTTTAATGAACCGCAAACTCAAATCCGAATAATTTTGTTATTCGATAAGGTATTTTTTTAATTAACCCTTGTCGTAATATTAAAAATATATTAATATATATAAACATTTTTAATAAAGAAAAGGGAGTGTTCTTGTAATTAGGAATGGTTGTATCTCTCGGAGCGTGGCGCAGATGGCTAGCGCACTTGAATGGGGTTCAAGAGGTCGTGAGTTCAAGTCTCACCGCTCCGACCATTTATTTATAGTTATATTTCTCAATGAGATATTAATTTATTTGGCCTTGTTTTCTAGATTTTGGAGGTTTTAATGAAGGATCAATATTCAAAGGTTGAAAGAAGAAAGAATAAACGGATTAAAAAGCATTTTTTGCTTTCTTATTATCTCAGAGATAATCCAGAAAAGAAATACGAAGTGACCCAATTAAAGAATATCAGCTTAGGTGGTATGTGTTTTATCACTACAAGGGCGTATGCACCGGGAACGGTGATGGGTATCGATTTGAATACCCCATATCTGAGTGATGCTACTTATTTAGAAGGGGTGGTGTTAGAATCACATGAAACAGCTAAGGGTATTTTATATAACACACGTCTACAGTTTAAAGATCTTACACCAGAGGCTAAATTTTTATTAAAGAAAATTATGGACTTCTTTGCTAATAGGAGAGATGAGTTATGAGAAACGTTAATATAGGTTTAATAGGTTATGGGACGGTAGGCAGCGGGGTGGCTATTTTTATTAAAAAAAAGGGGAATTATATTAAGAAAAAGTTCGGTGTAAATCTTTCTATTAAAGCAATATGTGATTTGGATATACATAAAAAGAATATTAATTCATTAAACAAAGATATAATGCTGACCACTAGTTATGAGGATATTGTTGGTGCGGATAATATAGATACTGTTGTTGAACTTATAGGAGGGCTTCATCCGGCAAAGGAGATAGCAGAAAAGGCTATTAGGGCTGGGAAATATTTTGTTACTGCTAATAAGGCGCTTATTTCTAATTTTGGTAATATTTTGTTTAGGTTAGCAGATAAATATCGTAAGAGCATATTTTTTGAATCGTCTGTATGTGCAGGGGTCCCTATTATCAAAACCATAACAGAAGGCATTGCCGGTAATAGTTTCGATGGGATATACGGGATAGTGAATGGCACGTGTAATTTTATTTTAAGTGAGATGACAAAAAACAGATGTTCTTTTGAAGATGCTGTGAAGGCTGCTCAAAAAAAAGGTTATGCGGAAAGCGATCCTACTTTGGATATTAATGGTATGGACACAGCACATAAGCTAGCTATTATGATAAGTCTTGGGTTTGGTAAATTTATCAGGGTAAAGGATATATACACCGAAGGTATTACTCATATATCAGGCGAGGACATAGAATATGCAGAAAGCCTTGGATTGGTTATAAAATTATTAGCAATATCTAAAAAAGTATCGTCTCCTAATACTAAGACATCGGATGAGATAGAGGCACGGGTTCATCCTACACTTATTGCTAAGGGGCATCCACTTGCCTCAATAAATGGTATATATAATGCAGTATTTTTTCAAACTTCACCTTTAGGAGATATTCTTATTTCCGGGGAAGGTGCAGGACAAATGGCAGCCGCATCTGGTGTGATAAGTGATCTTATAAATCTTGCATCTGGTCATGTTAATACCTCAGCATTGCGAAATATTTATAGTGAAGGTAAAGGTTTGAAGATCAGGAAAATAGATCAGATACAAACAAAATTTTATATAAGGTTCATGGTGACAGACAAACCAGGAGTATTGTCGAAAATTTCTGGTATACTTGGTAGACATGGTATAAGTATTAACTCTGTTACTCAGAGGGCACACAATCGTCTTTCCACTGTTCCTGTTGTTATGCTTACAGATTATACCTCGGAGAGAAATATCCGTATGGCGCTTAGTCAGATAAACAGGCTTTCTGTTGTTAGAGATAAACCGGTTGCTATAAGAATGGAGAAATTACAGTGAAATGGGAAGGTATTATAAAACGATATAAAACTTTTCTACCTGTGTCTAATGCAACACCTATAGTAACGCTTAATGAAGGGAATACTCCTCTTATTTTTTCTGAATACCTGTCCAATAAGATAGGTTTAAGAGTATTTTTGAAGTATGAAGGTGTTAATCCTACTGGTTCGTTTAAAGATAGAGGGATGACAGTGGCGATATCTAAGGCAGTAGAAGATGGAGCAAAGGCTGTGATGTGTGCATCAACCGGAAATACTTCTGCCTCCGCAGCAGCATTTTCTGCCCGTTGTGGTTTGAAATGTATTGTCCTTATCCCTGAGGGAAATATTGCACTGGGGAAATTGGCACAGGCAATGATACATAATGCAAAGGTTATTGCGATTAAAGGGAATTTTGACCAGGCATTATCTTTGGTACGAAAAATTACTTCAAATTATCCTATCACTCTTGTAAATTCTATAAATCCTTATCGTATAGAAGGCCAGAAATCAGCAGCCTTTGAGATATGTGATTCTCTTTCAGATGCTCCGGATTTCCATGCTATCCCTGTAGGTAATGCAGGCAATATTACTGCTTATTGGAAAGGATATAAAGAATATAAACAAGCGGGTATAATAGGTAAGTTGCCAAAGATGTTAGGATTTCAGGCAGCAGGTGCTGCTCCTATTGTAAGAGGAAAGATTGTAGAGAAACCTGAGACGATAGCGACTGCTATAAGGATAGGTAATCCAGCAAGTTGGAAGACAGCAGAACAGGCAAGGGATGAATCTTCTGGTGTGATTGATATGGTAACTGATGAAGAAATTATTGCCGCATATAAATTGTTGGCACAAAAGGATGGAATATTTGTTGAACCTGCCTCTGCTGCTTCTGTTGCAGGAATATTGAAACTTCATCATGCAGATTTTTTCAAAGATAAGAAGGGTGCTAGGATGGTGTGTACCCTTACTGGCCATGGGTTAAAAGACCCGGATACTGCAGTAAAGAATGTCATTAGACCGGCAATAGTGGAACCTGTATTAGAAGCAGTGCTTGAAGAGATAGGGGAGTTATAAAATACTTTCTAGAAGGTAAATAGTTATACTAAAAAGCGGGACAGAGAGATATAATCTGTAGTTTTTATAGATTATAGGTAAGTTACTTCCTGTAAATGGAGAGAAAATTTTTTAATGGGTGTAGAGAACAAGAAGGTTCTTATTACTAGTGGTCCTACTTGGGTAGAGATAGATGATATGCGCGTAATAAGTAACAGGTCAACCGGCAGATTAGGTGGGATTATAGCAAAAGATTTTTTTAATCGAGGTTCAAAGGTAACTGTCTTAGAAGGGCCAGTATTGAATAGACTGGATTCTGTGGCGGGTATAAAGGTTTTGAAGTTTTATTTTTATGATGAATTATTTCAACTAATACGAAAAGAGTTAAGAAAAGGATATGACATAGTCGTCCATGTGGCAGCGGTTTCTGATTATAAACTAAGATCTCCTTTTAAAGGCAAGATGTCTTCAGGGCAGGAGAGTATTATATTAGAATTAGTTCCTACAGAGAAAATTATAGATTCCATAAAAAGAATTGCTCCTAATGTTTTCCTTGTAGGATTTAAATTGGAGCCTAATATGCATAAGGTGGATGCCCGTAGGGAAGCAAGTTCTCTTATAAGGCGGGCAGGATGTGACCTTGTTATCGCTAATACTAATGATATACGTGGTTACAGAGCGTATATTATTAATAAAGATGGTGATATTTTGGCATTTAGAAAGAGTCGTTATACGTTATCTAGGACGCTTGTTAGATTATTAGATGGGATGATATAAATTTTATTTTTTATAAATTTATTCTTTAAATGGTTATGAAATATATTGTTATAATTCCAGATGGTATGGCGGATTATCCCGTAGAAGAGTTGGGAAACAAGACTCCACTTGAGGTGGCAGATACACCCAATATGGATTATATTGCACAAAATGGCAGTATAGGAGTAGTTACTACTATTCCAGAAGGCATGAGACCCGGTTCTGATGTAGGTAATATGTCACTTTTAGGCTATGATCCAACGCGTTATTTATCCGGCAGGGCTCCTTTAGAAGCAGCAAATATGGGAATTAATCTTAATAATGATGAGGTTGCATTTAGATGTAATCTTGTTACAGTTACTGATGAAAAGATGGCAGATTATAGTGCTAGTCATATTTCTACTAAAGAGGCTGCATTGCTGATAGAGGCATTAAATAATGATATCGGTCTAGAGGATGTAAAATTTTATGTTGGTAAAAGCTATAGGCATCTATTAGTACTAAAATTACGTAATCCCGATGATTATCTTAAAATAAGAACTACACCCCCACATGATATTATAGGTAGGAAATTTAAACAATATTTACCAAAAGGAAAACAGTCTCCAATGTTGTTGAAATTGATGGAACGTTCACGTAAGGTATTTGAATCACATTCAGTGAACCAAGTTCGTATAGACCTTGGAGAGAATCCTGCTAATATGATATGGCTATGGGGGCAGGGGATAAAGCCGGATTTGCCACTATTTAAAGATAAATTTGGTGTGGAAGGTGGAATAATATCAGCAGTAGATTTAGTAAATGGGATAGGAAAACTTGCTGGATTGAAGGTGATAGATGTCCCGGGTATTACAGGATATTATGATACAAATTATGCAGGAAAGGCAAAGTATGCACTTGAGGCACTTAAGTCATTAGGAATAGTGTTTATTCATATAGAGTCGGCAGATGAGGCAGGTCATAATGGTGATATAAATGCAAAGGTATCTTGCATAGAAAAAATAGACAAAGAAGTAATAGGAGAAATATTGAGTTATTTTAATGAATGTGATGATATCCGCATATTGGTAGTTCCGGACCATCCTACTCCAGTATCTTTACGTACTCATACTGCGGATGCAGTCGGGTTTATTATGTTTGGAAAGAATATCCCTGTCAGTGGTATTAGTGGGTATAGTGAAAAGGCAGCTAAAGAAAGCGGGATAGTATATAATACGGGAGAGCTCTTATTAAATGATTTTATAAAACGGTATATGTAGAGATATAAAGGAGATTAAGTCAGCTATTAAGGTAGTTAAGATTTTCGTTTCTTTTTGGGAGGGAAGGAAATAGATAAAAGATGAACAAATATACTATAGTGCAAAAATATGGCGGTTCATCGGTTGCTAACATTGCGCGTATTAAGGCAGTAGCACGTAGGATTGTGGAATCCAAAAGGCAAGATAATAATATCGTAGTAGTGGTATCAGCCTTAGGAGATACTACTGATGAATTAGAGGCTATGGCATATCAGATTACTCCTGAACCAGCTGAACGTGAGATGGATATGCTAATGTCCACAGGAGAACAGATTTCTTGTGCCTTGCTAGCTATGGCAGTTAAAAGCATAGGTTATGATGCCATATCATTTACAGGTAAACAAGTGGGAATCATTACTGACAAAGCGCATACAAAGGCACGGATACATTCTATAGATGCAGGAAGGATACGGACAGCTTTTAGAAAAGATAAAATAGTTATAGTCGCAGGTTATCAGGGGGTTACGATTGAAGATGATATTACTACCTTAGGGAGAGGTGGCTCGGATTTAACAGCAGTAGCATTGGCTAAAACATTAAGGGCCAGAGTATGTGAGATATATACGGATGTAGAAGGTATTTATACTGCAGATCCTCGTATTGTTAAAGAGGCGAGGAAAATCAAGACCATCTCTTTTGATGAGATGCTGGAGATGGCATCTTTAGGTGCACAAGTTATGCAAGCGCGGTCTATAGAGGTGGCACGAAGGTTTAATATTCCTATACATGTACGTTCGAGTTTTTGTAAGGAGGAAGGAACTATGATAGTTAAATCAGATGATAGATTAGAGGATATAGCAGTGCGTGGGGTAACTAGTAATAAATCAGAAGCCAAGATTACTATATGTTCCGTGCCGGATCAACCCGGTATAGCAGCTAAGATATTTATGGAAATATCTAAATTAGGAGTAAATGTTGATGTTATTGTACAGAATGTAAGTCATACTAAATACACAGATATATCTTTTACTGTTCCTAAACAATCATTAAATGTTGTCTTGGAGGCAGCCCAGAAAGTAGCAAAAGAGATAGGTGCAGGAGATGTCCAGTATGATAAAAATATTGCCAGGGTCTCTATTGTGGGCTCAGGTATGCGTTCACATCATGGAATAGCAGCAAAGATGTTTTCTGCCCTTGCTAAGAATAAAATTAATATTAATATGATAACAACATCAGAGATAAGTATCTCATGTATTATAGAACAAAGACAAACAGATAAGGCTGTTAAGGTTCTTCATAAGGTATTTAATTTAGGTTAATTTGATTGTTTTCTTTTATTCTGCACTATTTAACCTTGTTAAATAGTGCAGAATAAAGAGGAAGGATTGTTATATGGAAAAAATTGTTGTCTATGATACAACCTTAAGAGATGGTTCTCAGACAGAGGGAATTTCTTTTTCTGTTGAGGATAAGTTAAAAATAACTGAGAAGTTAAATGAGTTGGGGGTCCATTACATTGAAGGAGGATGGCCAGGGTCTAATCCTAAAGATAAACAATATTTTAAATTTGTTAAGCAGCATAAACCTACAGTTTCTAAGATAGTTGCATTTGGATCTACCCGTAGGTCGAATATTAAGTCGTCTGATGATGTTAATCTACGTGAACTTATAAAATCAGGAGCTGAAACTATTACTATATTTGGTAAAAGTTGGGATCTCCATGTAAAAGATGTTCTTAGGACTTCTTTAGAAGAAAATTTGAATATGATAAAAGATTCCATTTTATACCTTAAAAATAGAAAAAAAGAGGTTTTTTTTGATGCAGAACATTTTTTTGATGGATATAAAAGTAATCCGGATTATGCATTAGATACTTTAATTGCAGCAGAAGATGCAGGTGCTGACTGTATTATATTATGTGATACGAATGGAGGTATGTTGCCAGAATATATAAAAGATGTGATTGGAAAAATAAGACAAAAAATATCAACATCATTGGGTATACATGCACATAATGATTCTGGACTTGCAGTATCTAATACTCTTGCGGCTATTGAATCTGGTTGTTCTCATGTGCAGGGAACTATTACGGGGTTAGGTGAGAGATGTGGCAATGCAAATCTTTCTACTATTATAGGAATATTACATACAAAGATGAATTTGCGGACTATTCCAGATAAAAAGGTATCTCTGTTAACAGAAACTTGTTATTATATTAATGAAATTAGTAATATCCAGCTTCCTGATAATACCCCTTTTGTAGGACATTCTGCATTTGCCCATAAGGCAGGGGTACATATTGATGCGATGTTAAAGAATCCGTTGGCATATGAGCATATAGATCCCAAGGTTGTAGGGAATCATCGACGTTTTATTACGTCAGAGTTGGCAGGTAAAATGCCAATAGTAATGAAGGCAAGAGAACTAGATGTATCTCTTGATAAAAAGTCTCCTCAGGCTAAGAAACTTTTGAGGGCTTTACAGGAAAAAGAACATGAAGGTTATCAGTTTGAGGCAGCAGATGCATCTTTTGAATTATTTATGAAGCGTTCTTTAAAAAGATATAAACCTTTCTTTAAACTTGAGGGTTTTAAGGTATCAACTGAGAAACGTTTTGATGGGAAGATATTTGCAGAGGCATCTATCAGGGTAAATGTAGATGGCAAAGAGAAATTTTCCGCTGCAGAAGGAGACGGTCCCGTTGACGCATTAGATAAGGCCTTACGTAGTGCATTAAATGAATTTTATCCTGAATTGTCACATATGCGTTTAGTTGATTATAAAGTGAGGGTTCTTGATACTACGACAGGTACGGCAGCAAGGGTAAGAGTACTTATAGAATCACAGGACAATCACGACTCGTGGACAACAGTGGGTGTCCATGAGAATATTATAGAAGCAAGCTGGGAGGCATTAATTGACAGTATTGAATACAAATTATTGAAAGATTATAAAAGATAATTTCTATGATGATAGATAATATAGGGGAGTTTCATGAATGATTACTTGATATCTTTGCAGAGCTTTATTTTAAATGAATTACAAGATGAGGATGTTAAGGTTGTTCTATTTGGTTCTCGAGCACGTGGAGACCAAAACCCATCTTCAGACGTAGATATAGGTATTATGCCTGTTGGCAAATTTAATAAAAATAAAATTATTTTTTTAAAAGAAAAGGTAGAACAATTGAACATACCTTATAAGGTAGAGTTTGTTTTGTTGTCAGAGGTGTCAGAAGATTTTAGAACTGAGGTACTAAAAGAGGCTCTAGTATGGAAAGATTGTCCTTGAGATACAAAGATGCATTGCGGGCATCTACTACTTTAAAGCAGGTATTAAGAGAACCTTTTTCTGTTATTGTAAGGGATGCGGCAATACAACGGTTTGAATATACATTTGAGGCGCTATGGAAGTTTTTAAAAGAGTATTTAAAAGACAATGAAGGTATTATTGTTAATACTCCTAAGGCAGTTTTTAGAGAGGCTTTTGCTGCTGGTATTTTTGGAGAGGATGAAACTATCAAATTTCTTGAGATGACAGATAGTAGAAATAATACCTCCCATACATATAAGGAAGAGATAGCAGATGCTATTTATGAAAAGATAAGAGATTATAGTCTTTTAATAGAAAAATTATTAGAAAGGGTGAAGGTAGTAGAATGATAGAATTGCCACCAAGATTTAATTTCAAAGAGGTAGATAATAAATGGGCCAAATATTGGGAGGAGAAGAATTGTTTCTCAGCCAAAGTTAATCAAAATAAACAGCCTTATACTGTTGTTATCCCTCCTCCAAATGTTACAGGTATTCTTCATATGGGGCATGCGCTCAACAATACATTGCAGGATATTATTATCCGATATAAGCGTATGAAGGGGTTTGAGGCGTTATGGATGCCTGGTACGGATCATGCAGGTATAGCTACTCAGAATGTTGTTGAAAAACAACTGGCAAAGGAAGGAAAACGAAGGCAGGATATAGGTCGCGATGCTTTTTTAGAACGATTATGGGCATGGAAGAGAGAGTATGGAGATACCATTATTCGACAGCTTAAAAGATTAGGTAGTTCTTGTGACTGGCAGAGGTTAAGGTTTACGATGGATGAAGATTATTGTAGGGCTGTAAGGTATGTTTTTGTAAAGTTATATCAAAAAGGTTTTATATATCGAGGTGAATATATTATCAATTGGTGTCCGCGCTGTCTTACTGCTTTATCTGATGAGGAGGCTGAGCATAAGGATACAGAAGGTTTTCTTTATTATATTCGTTATCCTATTAAAGATACTGATGAATATATTACAGTTGCTACAACAAGGCCTGAGACCATGTTAGGGGATACAGCTGTTGCAGTTAACCCGAATGACAGTAGGTACACCAATCTGATAGGAAAGACCGTTGTACTTCCTCTTATAGGTAGGTATATACCCATTGTTGCAGATGAGTTTGTTGACCCTGAATTTGGAACAGGTGCAGTTAAGGTTACACCTGCTCATGATCCTAATGATTTTTTTATGGGAGAACGGCATGGGTTAAAAGCTATTAATATTATGCATCCGGATGCAAGACTTAATGAACAGGCAGGTGAATTTGCTGATATGGATAGGTTTGAGGCAAGAGAGGCAATTGTTGATGAATTGAAGCAAAGAAAACTACTTGAAAAGATAACGCCTCATATGCATGCAGTAGGGCACTGTTATCGTTGTCATACTATTGTAGAACCATATCTTTCTAAACAATGGTTTGTAAAGATGAAGCCTCTCGCGGAACCTGCGATTACAGCAGTAAAAGAAGGAAAGATTAAGTTTTATCCTCAGAGATGGACCAAAGTTTATATGAATTGGATGGAGAATATTCGTGATTGGTGTATATCAAGGCAGATATGGTGGGGACACAGAATCCCAGTATGGTATTGTAGAGATTGTGGAAATGATGATAATGTTATTGTTTCTGAAACAGATCCCAAACAATGTCCTAAATGTGGTTCAAAGGATATATATCAAGATGAAGATGTCCTTGATACGTGGTTTTCATCATGGTTATGGCCGTTCGCAACGTTCAGGTGGCCGTTATCTGATGGTACGATTGATCCTGACTTGCAATATTTTTATCCTACATCAGCATTATTTACTGCACCAGAGATAATCTTTTTCTGGGTTGCACGCATGATAATGGCAGGTTTGGAGTTTATGGGAGATATCCCTTTTTCAGATGTATATATTCATGGTACAGTACGTGATTCTAAAGGTAGGAAGATGTCGAAATCTTTAGGAAATGCAATTGATCCTCTTGAAATAATAGAGGAATACGGGGCAGATGCGTTAAGATTTAGTCTTATTGTTAATTCTGGTCAGGATATCTTTATTTCGAAAGATAAATTTGAAATAGGGAGGAATTTTGCAAATAAGGTATGGAATGCGTCAAGGCTTATATTAATGCATATTGACCTATCTAACCTTAAACGATCTGAATCAGGGGCTAATTATCTATCTGGTATTAAAATAGAAGATAAAGATCTTGTAACTAAATGGATTGTATCAAGATTTTTTAACACTGTCAAACATGTAGGCAATGCAATAGAAAGATACCGTTTCTCTGAGGCAGAGATACTTGTAGAGGATTTTTTCTGGAGTGAGTTATGTGATTGGTATCTGGAGATTATAAAAGAGAGATGGAATGAAGAAAATATACAAAATATAGCTTTGGCCTTACTTGAGGGTTCATTAAAGATATTGCACCCCTTTATGCCGTTTGTGACAGAAGAGATATGGTGTAGATTTAAAGGTAAGGATAATCCTTTATGTATTCAGCGTTGGCCTGATATAGAGGAGGAAAAGATTGATGTAAAAGTAGAAGCTGATATGAAATTTGTTATTGATGTGATAGGTGCATTACGCAATATAAGGGCCAGATGGAATATAAAACCTAAGGATAAAATAGATTGTCAATTTGTATCTGAAGATACTATTTCTCTGTCATTATTAGAACAAAATTCCAATATGCTTCGGACATTTGCTAAGGTCAATGAGATTACTGTCGGAGAAGTTGATGCTAATAATGTATCGGCTTCAGCAACGGTTGTAATAGGGAAGGTGAAATGTATAGTAGCTTTAAGCGGTCTTATAAATATAGAAGAGGAGAAACAACGGATTATAGCTGAAATTAAGGATAATGAACGTATTGTCAGCAGCCTGTCTGCAAGATTACAAAATAAAGATTTTTTAAATAAGGCTCCGCAGGAGGTGATACAAAAGGAACGCATCAGATTTGATGAAATGGAGCTAAAGATCAAAGAACTAAAACAGGCTCTTGCAGAATTAGGATAAGGGAGATTATAAAGATATTATGAAAAAAAGAATTGTTTTGGATCCCGTAGATGTTGAACAAATTATATTTAAAGCACTTAAAGAGGATGCTAGTGATCAAGATATTACTACTAATTTTTTGATACCCGAAGATAAGATATCAGAAGCGGTGATTATTGTAAAAGAGGAGTCTGTCCTTTGTGGAGTGGACATTGCTATAAAAATATTCCAAAAATTGGATAAAAAAGTAAAATATCGTAAGTTTTATAAAGATAGTGATTTTGTAAGTAAAGCTACTACCATTATTTCATTGAAAGGCAAAACAAGGGCACTCTTGGCAGGAGAGAGAACAGCTCTTAATTGTATTGCGTATCTTTCCGGTGTCGCCACCAATACCAATAGGTTTGTGAAGAAGGTAAAACCATATAATGTTGTTATTTTGGGGACGCGAAAGACTACCCCCGGATTGAGAAAATTTGAAAAATATGCAGTTAGGTGCGGCGGCGGGGTAAATCATAGAATAAATTTACAAGAAATGGTGCTTATAAAAGATAATCACAGAAAGGTTTATGAAGATTTTATCACTCTTCCAGAAGCTATAGAACGATTTAAACAGACACATAAAGAGCCTATAGCTGTGGAGGTGGATAATTTAATCCAATTTAAGCAGGTACTTAAAAACCCCCCGGATATAATTATGTTGGATA
This sequence comes from uncultured Planctomycetales bacterium, assembly GCA_964535935.1. GTDB lineage: Bacteria > Omnitrophota > Gorgyraeia > Zapsychrales > Zapsychraceae > CAZHWM01. Next base: position 171,360 of record CAZHWM010000012.1, on the reverse strand, counting down.
ATATGACTCTATCACAAATGAGGAAAGCTGTAAAATTAAGAAATGAAACAGGTCATAAAAAAAGGCCTTTGCTTGAGGCTACTGGTGGTGTTACATTAAGAAATGTCCGGGATATAGCCAAAACAGGTGTAGATAGAATTTCTATAGGATCTTTAACCCATACACATAAGGCAATAGATGTTTCTATGGAGATTATAGGTTAATAAAGAAAGAGGAGAGTATTTAATGTTTATGTCAAAATTTGTTTTTAATAGAGTTATAAGGCTTCTACTTTATATTATTTGTATATATATTTCTCAAATACCATTGCTATCAGCTGATATTAGAGAAGAGCAGGGAAGGAAATCTATAAGATTGAAAACTTCAGCATATACTATATTTGATGACAAGATGTTACTTAATGGATATAAAGAGAAATACATGGAGTTAGATAAAGATACATTGCTGGCGATGATTAAAGATTATACACTTAGTCCATATAAGATAGCGGCTGCTGTTATGGCATTTAATAAAAAATTTGGTTCTGAGATAGTTTATCCAGAGAAGAGGATTGTAGAAAAAATATTTATACGCAGACTAAATCGTTCAGCATCGCCATTTGTAGAAGTGGCCATAATGTATAGTTTATGTTGTTTGGATAGGTATCGATATTTCAAGGTTATGGTCCCGGCACTTATTAGAAAACTTGACCATTACAACGCTGCTGTAAATGATTTGGCCTTTGAGGATTTATGTGCCCTTTTATATACCAAGAAAGTGAGACCGAGGGAGGCAAGGATTGTATTTAATACTTTGAGGAAGATGATGTTTTTATCCCGGAAACGGTTAGCATTTGTTAAAGAACCCGACTCTAAATTAAGAAAAAAATTAGAACTTTTAAGATGGGCAGTTAAAGTCCTAGGCAGTCAAGAATTAAAGAAGTTGCCCAAAGAAATGATTCATCTTATATGATAAGTAGAAAATCTTGGATTGTATTAATTGTCTTATCTTGTTTAAGTATTTTTTTGTGGTTTAAATTGAGTTATCCTCAGTTGGTATTTGTTGATTTCTCAACGGATAGGGCCAAGGCACTGAAGATTGCAAAGGAATATTTAAGAAATCAAGGTGTAGATACCTCTCAATTTAAAACAGCAATACTTTTTGCTTTTGATAATAAAGCATATAGATACCTTCAAAAAACTATAGGATTTAAAAATACAAAAAAATTTATAAAAGAAAATGATTTTGATTTGTTCTTTTGGCTTATACGTTTTTTTAAAGAAGAAAAAAAAGAGGAATATAGACTAGCTGTTAGCTCTTCAAGGGGAGAAATAGTTTCATTTAAACATATAATTAAAACTACTGATAAAAGAAAAATAATAAAAAAGAATGAAGCCAGAGAGAAAGTAATTACTTTTCTTGAAAGACAATTTAAGTTTAATCCTAATTTATATACTATTCATGATGAAAGTAAGAAAAAGTTTGATAATCGTGTAGAATATACTTTTTCTTGGGAAAAAAAAAGTGTCCATATACCATGGAGTAATGATAAAGATGCAGGGACAGGAAAACTCATTATAGGTGCAACAATAGCAGGAGATGAGATTCGTTCTTTCTCAAAAAATATATTTATAGTGCCCGAACAATTTAATCGCAGATTATCTAGGATGGATGAAAGTAATAGGAATATTTCTGTTATTATAAAACTTATTTATTATGCTTTATTTACTACAGCCTTTGTTTTTTTTATGATAAGACGGGATCATTTATGCCTTCAGACTACAAGAAAATTTTATGTAGGAATAGCAAGTATTTTTTTCCTGCTTTCTGTAGCGTCTATTGCAAATCAATATCAGTCTATTATTTTTGATTATAAGACCACAACACCTTTTAACAGTTATTTGATAAGGTACGTGGTAAATAATATTGTTATAGCTTTTTTCTTTACATTTTCTTTTATTGTTCCTGCCTTTGGGGGGGAACTGTTGCATTTTGAAGTGTTCAGAGATAGGCCACAAGGCTCTTTTCTCTATTATTTACGTACTACTTTTTTTTCTCGACAAGTAGGAAAGTTAATTTTTATGGGATATGGTGTATCCCTTATTATGTTGGGTATGCAATCCTTGATAATTACTTTTGGTCAGAAATACATGGATGTGTGGGTGGAACATACATTATTGACTTCGTTAACAAGCAGTTATTTCCCATTTTTAACCGCTTTTACAATTGGATTTCAGGCGAGCCTTAATGAAGAGATTATGTTTAGATTATTTTCTATTAGTTTGGGCAAGAAGGCGTTAAAAAATATATTGGCTACAGTGGTTATTTCTTCTGTGGTTTGGGGGTTTGCACATACAAATTATCCGGTTTATCCTAGATGGTTTCGAGGTATAGAGGTAAGTTTATTAGGTCTATTTTTATCTTTTATATATTTGAGATTTGGAATTATTCCCGTTATAGTGGGGCATTATTTATTTGATGTGTTTTGGAATAGTGCGGAATATTTTATAGGGACAACAAAATCTTTTTATTTTATAGGTGCGTTGTCTCTTATTTTGTTACCGGGAATTATTGCACTAATTGCTTTTGTTATTAACAAACCAGAAGATATGAAGCCTATGCGATGGAAGTTATCCAAACATCAAAAATACAATCTTCGAATATTGAGGACTTTTTTAGATGTACATAAAGATGAGTTTAAAAATATGAATAAAGAGGATATAAAGAAGGAAATATCTTCTCATGGTTGGGATACGGCTGTGGTGGATATGGCATTGGAACTTAATCATTTCCCTGAAGAAGGCGATATATGAAATATAAGTATTATTACAAATTATAATTTTGAAATAATATTTTTTTAAATAGCATCTCTGTCAGTAAGTAAATATTTATTGCTTTCATTGACAAAAAGCCAATAAAAGAATAATATTAATTTATTAATATCCAAATAGTGAGAAAAAATATAAAATATTTTTTGTAGTATATATTATTTTGTAATTTAAGGAAGGTGAGAGCCAATGAAAATGATGTTAGTTGTTGTTTCTCTTATTTGGGTAATTATTAGTGGATGTAGTATATATCATATTGATTCTAAGGATATTTCTTTGGATTATCATCCTTCAAAGAGAAGCTCTAATGATGTTGTATATATTGAAAAGGTTAGTAAACCGTATACAGTAATTGGATATGTCACTGTAAACACAGAGAGGAGGCATAGAATTAGTGATATTATTGACAAAATGAAACGAGAGGCTGCTATTATGGGCGGGGATGCTATAACAGATATAAAGACAGATGCTACAGGTATATGGAAAAGGTTACCAGCACAACATATCATTGGTAACGCATATATAAGGGCTAATTTTACGGCAAAAGTAATAATTTTTGATAAGTAATTTATAAATAAATTATATAAATTTGTAGAATTATAATTTTTTAGGGGGGATTTTTGTAATATGTTTATATTTTTTCTTCTTTTTATTACGTTAGGAATAGGGTTATGTGGATTTATATATTATAACTCTAAAGATGAAGTCAATGAATTGTTAGGTTTATCGACTAATAAAGAAATAAAGGAATATAGTACGCTAGGAAATAAAGATAAAGAAATGATAAAAGGACAGTTTGATGGGGAAAAAACAATAGAAGAGGCTGATAAATCTGATCCCACTAAGATTTCTATAAGAGAAGTTTTGTGCAGTTTAGTAGATAAGTTTAGTTTTTGGAAAAAGAAACAATCATCAGACGAATTAGATACAGTCCCAATGCCTTCATTACAGGATGTTTTATCTGAAAGTTTAGATGATGAGAGGATTGAAGAGGAAGAGACTCGGGTAAAGAAGATAGACGAAGATTCTACTGGGACTGCTTCTCTTAAAATAGAGCCTCCAGGAGAGATTACATCTATGGAAGGAGATATTGATAAAAATATAAACGATATAGATACAGATAATAATTCTATTAATGGAAGTGGCCAATTACAGCAATCCCTCGACAAAGAAGTTATTTACAATAACGGTATTGAGAAAACAGATATATCATCGTCTTCTACTTCCTTTCCAAATGAGAAAGAGTTTAAAGATTTAGAGGAAAAGTATAAAAAGTTAGATGCCTTGTTCGCTGAGAAGACAGAGGAACTAAGACTTACGAAACATCAGTTGGAGAATGAGATAAGGAATAGACAGGAGTTTGAGAAAGTAAAAGAATTGATGGAAAAAGAAATACAGGCATTAAAAGAGAAAGTAAGGTCTTTGCGAGAAGAACTAGATAAAGTAAATGTAGAGAAGGAGGGACATGAACAAAAATTTCAAATAGAAGAAAATCGGTCAGAAGAACAGCAGCCGCCCCTAGAAAATGGATATAAATAAGTAAATTATAAACAAAATATTATCTAATATCGTTACATTTCCTTATCCTGTCTATAATTAAGAAATTATTTTCTAAATATTTATGTATAAAAAGATCCCTTCTAATAAGGTAATTTTTTTGATAATAATAAGTGCTGGATTTATTTTATTCTCTCCGTTAATATCATTTGGAGAATGGGCGTATGTAAAATATGTAATTGATGGAGATACTTTTATCCTTTCCAACAATGAACATATACGATTAATAGGTATTAATGCTCCAGAGATAAAGTCTAAATATCACTCCAAAACAGAATTTTTCGCAAAAGAGGCGAAGTATTATCTAAAAAGCAAAATAGAACATAAACGAGTGTGGCTTAAAGGCTATGATAATCAGAAAGAGTTTGATAAATATGGTCGTAGGCTAGCATATGTATATCTTAAGGATGGAACTTTTATTAATGAAGAACTTATACGCCTGGGATATGCCGAGGCTATAAGGCACTTCCCCTATAAATATAAAGAATTGTTTCTTATGTTAGAAGGTAATGCTAAGAAAAGGCATTTAGGTATGTGGGGGGCAACTGTAACTAAAGGGGGAAAAGATGAGAGGTAAGAAAAGTAAATGTTGCAGTTTGCAATTAAAATTCTTTATTGGGGTAGTATCAATTGTATTATTTATGGGATGCGCAATAATTATATTTACTTATACGGTTATATATAATAGTTTTGATACAGAATACCACAAAAGGGCTTTAACAGAGGCTTATCACATAAAAGAATTATGTGAACGATATTTAAAAGGAAATGGGAATATAGATGAACTTAGGATGATCCTGTTGAAGCATATAAAACATATGAAGGAGGCAATTTATATATCATTAAGGGATTGTGAAGGCAAACAACTATTATATGTAGGGAAATCTGTTCGTCTTAAATTAAATAGTTCGAGTTGTAAAGATACAATATCTCCTTATAAGATCATTCATTTTACGGCTTCTAATGGTAAGATACATGATATATGTATACCTATAGGTAATAATTTGGGTATAGTTGATTTTGCTACAACAGAGGGGCCTTTTATTATAGCGGTTTCAAGGATAGTTCATTCTATTATATTAGTAATATTAATTGTATTAATTATAGGAGGGATATTCTCTATAGCCTTTGTTAAAATTATTACACGGCCTATTTTTAGGCTAATAAAAATGATGGAAGAAGTAGGGAGAGGTAATTTAGATGTAAGTATGCCATCTGTCACAGGAGATGAGATAGGTATATTAGCAGAAGCATTTAATAACATGATAAAAGATTTAAAGAGATTGGGGACAGAATTGATTCAGATATATAACAGTGCGCCTAGTGGAATGATGGTTATAGATAAAAATTTTAACATTATAAGTGAAAATATGGCAATGTCAGAGCTTTCTGGGATTTCACAGGAAGATGTTAAGGGAAGAAAATGTTTTGATGTTTTTAAGGGAAGCTATTGTCATACGGACAGGTGTCCATTAAGGCAAATTATGTCAGGGGAAGAGAGAATAGATTTAGAGGTAAAGAAAAGGATGCCTTCTGGGAAAGAAGGATGTTTTAAGATTATGGGAAGTCCTTTTAAAGATGCAGATGGTAATATAATCGGTATAATAGAGATTTTCACTGATATAACAGAAGTTCGTAATCTCATGAATGAACAAAAAAGACTTATAAAAGAGGAACAAGAAAGGAGTAAAGAATTATCGACATTGAATAAAAAATTATTGGAGAATGAACAACAATTGAAGGCAGCAAATCAACAATTATTGGCCAATGAACAGCAGCTTAGGGCAGCAAATCAACAGCTTACAGCTAGTGAACAGCAGTTGAGGGCCGCTAAGGAACGGGCGGAAGACTTGGCCCGGGCTAAAGCAGATTTTCTTGCTAACATGAGTCATGAAATACGTACGCCCATGAATGCTGTATTGGGGTTTAGTGAACTTTTACGAAAGACTCCTTTAGATGAGAGACAAAAAGAATATTTGGATACTATCATCTCGAGTGGGCAGTTATTGTTGAGTATTATAAATGACATCCTTGATTTGTCAAAATTAGAATCAGGCAAAATCTCCTTAGAGAAGATAGATTTTAATTTAAGATATCTAATTAATGATGTTTTTAAAATAGTTGCAACACGAATGGGAGATAAACGAATCGATACATATATCGAGATAGATAAAGATGTGCCTATTTATCTTAAAGGAGATCCTACCCGTTTGCGACAGATATTCGTGAATTTACTTGGAAATGCAATTAAGTTTACTACACAAGGAGAGATAGGTGTTGTGGTCAACAAGGAAAAAGATAGAACGGAAGATATACCTTTATTGCGATTTAGTGTAGTGGATACTGGTATAGGAATCCCTTCAGATAAACTTGATGATATATTTGAATCATTTAGTCAGGCTGATACATCTGTTACAAGGAAATATGGTGGGACGGGATTAGGGCTTACTATATGTAAGGCACTTGTAGAGGCTATGGGTGGGAAAATATGGGTAGAATCTGAACTGAATAAAGGAAGTAAATTTATTTTTGTGATTCCATTTGAAAAAGGTAAAGCTATCTCAGAGACAGAGATATATCCTCTTTCTTATAAAGAAATAAAGAGTAAGGCTGTTGTGATAGTAGAAGATAATAAGGTATCTCAGAGAATCTTAAAACAATTATGTAAACAGTTGGGTATGCGGATATTATCAGTAGAGTCTTCAGCAAAAACTGCATTCGAATGTATAAAGAGACTAGAAGAAGATAATAATATACCTGATATAATTTTATGTGATATTTTTTTAGGTAAAGAATACGGATATGAGTTGGTTAAAAAAATACGTTCTTATGACAAATATAAAAAGCTTAAAATAATTGCTGTGACAGCAGATCCTCAGATAGGAGAGGCTAATAAGGCACAGGAGATGGGCTTTGATGGTTATTTGCCTAAGCCTGTTATTATAGATAATTTCGCGAAGGTTATAGCCACTGTATTGGGGGACAAAAGAGAGATGGGGCCAATAGTTACCAGGCATATGGCAGATGAGTTGAATTATAAGGGCATAAAGATTTTAGTAGCAGAAGATAGTATGCCTAATCGTATGTTACTTCAGGCTTATTTTGAAGAATTAGGATGTATCGCAGAGTTTGCCAATAATGGGAAAGAGGCAGTAGAAAAGCTTAAGGCAGGTAATCAGTATGATTTATGTCTTATGGATCTTCAAATGCCGGTTATGGATGGTATAGAAGCTACTAAAATAATTCGTTCAGAGATAAGTAAGGAGCTTCCTATTATTGCCCTTACTGCTGCAGTAATGCAGGAAGATAGACGAAAAGCGGCAGAGGTAGGGATGAACGATTTTATAACTAAACCAATAGATGTGGAGAAATTAAAAGAAAAGATTATTCAGTATGGAAGATGATATATATCGAGAAAGAAATATTGTCGAAGTTTCAACAGGAGAAATAAAATTCGGATACTTAAATACAATTTTGACAGTTTCTGCTATAGGCTCATGTATTGCTGTAGCTGCATATAATATGAAAAAGCATATAGGTGCTCTTGCGCATATTATGCTTCCTGGAATAGCACCGGTTCATGTAAAAGGTAATAAGAGAAAATATGCATATAATGCATTAGATTTTATGTTAGAGACATTTTATGAATGTGGAATGAAAGACATCAAGGATATAGAAATATCTATGGTAGGTGGGGCTAACGTATTACAAAGAGAGGCCGATAATATAGGAATAAGTAATATTAACTCGGTCATTGAATATATAAAACGAAAGAATTTGAAAATTGTAGCACAGGATGTCGGCGGGCTGCTGCGAAGGAGTATAATGTTTGATATACCTACAGGAAAAGTGTTTTTTTCTGTAGGGGACAGTCCCAAAAAGCTTTTATGGCAATCATATAACAGTCAGCATGGTAAAACAGAAAAGTAAAAATAATCGTAAGAAAGGGAATAAATTACGACGAAAAAAAGGCAGAAATATTGTATATAAAAAAAAGATATCGGGTATACGAAATATAAATAAGAAATATAAACGTAACCAATATCTATGGCGGATAGTTTCAAATTATAAAGATATTATTGTTTTTTTATTTTTCTTGGCGATAGGCTTGTCTATATATTTTTATGTGGTCCATATCTTAGAAAGTAAGGCAAATAGTCCAAATAAATCTAGTCATATAAAGGAAGTAGTTGAAAGAATAAAAAAGGAATATCCATTAGGTTTTTGGAATAAATACCCCGGTGGATATAGAATTGTTATTATGAGTAATAAATATATAATCCCTACAGATGTCAATACATTGCCGACAGGGTTATACATAGATTGGAAGAATACGCACATCTTAAGAATACCTCCGGAAATGAAGAAAAAAAATCCTTATTTGACGAAAGTAGAAATTTGTGGGATTAGTTATCCGAAGTGTAATATTAACGAAATTAGTGTTAGTGAGATCTTTCCTAAGATAAAAGCTACTAAGATTAATCTTATAAGTTTATGTGAAAGACAATTTGTTATGGAGGTATTAGAGGTGTATGAGGACTATATTGTATGTGTATTTGGGATAAAATAAAATTTAAAATATTTAGATATATTTTTTATAAATTTTTCACTATTTGTATAGGTGAAGGGATAATAAATATTTAAATAAAAAGCAGTGCCAGATATCCTGAAATATAATAATTTAGGAGTGAACAAAGAATGTCTGTGAGTAATATAGTTGTATCTATCTCTAAACGTATGGGTAAAGCTATAGCAGATTATGATATGTTGCAGGACAATGATAAAGTTATTATTGCTGTATCAGGGGGGAAGGATAGCCTTGCATTGCTTAATGTTATGTTATATAGGCAGAGCTTTATACCTATTAATGTTGAATTATTAGCAGTTCATATTGATTATGGCTTGCCGGGATTCCCCACCAAGAGACTTATAGAATATTTTCAAGAGAAAAAGATAAAATATATTGTAGAGAAGATAGATTTTCTTAAAGAGCCTAATATGGAAAATACTAATTGTTTTTGGTGTTCGTGGAATCGTAGGAAGGCACTTTTTGAGATAGCAGCTAAATTAGGTTTTAATAAAATAGCCTTAGCTCATCATATGGACGATATTGTAGAAACGATTCTTTTGAATATGTTTTTTAATGCAGAGATAGGGGCCATGAAACCTAAACAGGAATTGTTTGGAGGGAAAATAACAATTATTCGGCCATTAGCATATGAAACAGAGGAACAAATTATGCGAATGGCACAAAAGGAAGGATTTGATAAAATAGATGAATTTGATTGTCCTAATAAGAGTAGTTCAAAGAGGGAAATGGTAAAGAGAATTATTTCAGATATCGGAAAGATTAATCCCGCAGTAAAGATAAATATTTTTAGGAGTCTAAAAAATATAAAAGAAGATTATCTTTTATAAGATGTGTTTTGGAAATTTATTAGCTTAATAATTTTTATGCAATTGTAATTGTAAGGGTGTAAAATTAGAAGAGATTAATAGAAATATAAATAATAGTTGAAAAATTTTAAATTATTAGTTATACTATCACACAAATTTTAAAAATTATGAGTTAAATTTTTAGAGAGTTATTAATAATCTGAGAATGGAGGGATTTGATTGAAAGAGTTGATTAAAAAGTTATTGGAATCAGGGGTCCATTTTGGTCATCAAACAAAAAGATGGAATCCCAAGATGAAAAAATTTATTTTTGGCCAGAGAAGTGGAATTTATATTATCGATCTGGAGAAGACTGTTGTCTGTTTGGAAAAAGCCAGGGATTTCATACATGAATTGGCATCTAAAGGTGGGAGGGTTCTTTTTATAGGAACCAAAAAACAGGCGCAGGTTATTATAGAAGAGGAATCGATAAGATCAGAGATGTTTTATGTGAAGAATAGATGGCCAGGAGGTCTTCTAACAAATTTTCAAACTGTACGCAAGTCTATAGCGCGTTTAAATCAGATAGAAGAAATGGAGAAAGACGGAACGTGGCAGAATCTTAAGAAGAAAGAACTTGCTAGACTTTCGAAAGAAAAAGAAAAGCTACTTAGAGATTTGGGCGGCATTCGAGAGATGAGGGATTTGCCAGAGGCGGTATTTATTGTTGATACTAAAAAAGAAGAAATAGCAGTCAAAGAGGCAGTTAGATTAAATATCCCTATTGTTGCTTTGGTGGATACAAATTGTGACCCGGATCCTATTACTTATCCTATACCCGGCAATGATGATGCCTTAAAATCAATACGTTTCATTACTTCTCTTGTTGCGGACAGTATCATAGAAGGCAGGAAAGAATATATATTAGGTAATAGTAACCAAGAAAACACGGAGTCTTCAGCTACAGTTGCTGAGACTATGGATTTAGAAAAGGGGAATAAATTAGAATCTGAGGCCTCCGACAAGGAAGAGGGCCGTCCTAAAGCTGCTAATTCATAGGAAAATGAGGAAGAGAGTATATAAATCAAATATAGAGGAGATAATATTATTATGGAGATAACAGTTGAGAGAATAAAAGAATTAAGGGAATTAACTTCTTGTGGAGTCATAGAATGTAAAAAGGCACTTGAAGAAGCAAATGGAGATATTGAAAAGGCAAAAGAGGTTTTAAAACGTAGAGGACTTGAAATCGCTGCAAAAAAAGAAGGTCGGACCACGGCTGAAGGGAGAATAGAGTCTTACGTACATCCAGGTGCTAAGATAGGAGTCTTACTTGAGGCAAATTGCGAGACGGATTTTGTGGCAAAAATGGATGAATTTTGTAAATTTACAAAAGATGTAGCTATGCATGTTGCCGCGATGAATCCAGAATATTTAAAAGAGGAAGATATCCCTGAAGATTTACTAAAAAATGTAGAAGATAAAGAGAGTTTTGTAAAGGAAAAATGTCTTCTTATGCAACCTTTTGTCAGAGATCCTAAGATTACTATACAAGAATATATAAATTCTTTGATTTCTAGTATTGGGGAAAATATTTCTATAAAGCGTTTTGTAAGATATAAGGTAAATGAAAGCTAAAGAGAATAAACCTGTATATAAGTGTGTACTTCTCAAATTGAGCGGTGAGGCGCTTTTGGGGAAACAAGAACATGGTATCGATGCAGAGATATGTGCGTCATTTGCATCCCAGATAAAAGAAATTTGTGATTTGGGTATTAAAGTAGCCTTAGTCGTTGGAGGGGGAAATATTTTTCGTGGTCAGGTAGAGTCAAAACGTTTTGGGTTGGATCGCTCGGTTGCTGATTATATGGGAATGTTGGCAACAGTTTTAAATGGTTTAGCTTTACAGAATGCTCTGGAAAAAGCAGGAGTGCCTTCAAGGGTAATGAGTGCTATACAGATGTCAGCAGTAGCAGAACCGTATATTCGCAGGAGGGCATTAAGACATTTGCAAAAAGGTAGGGTGGTTATATTTGTTGCAGGGACAGGTAATCCTTATTTTACAACAGATACAGCAGCGGCATTAAGAGCTAATGAGATTGATGCTGATGTTATTTTGAAGGCAACAAAAGTAGATGGAGTTTATTCTGATGACCCCATGAAGAATAAATCTGCCAAGAAATATACAAAATTAAAATTTATTGATGTATTGAAGAATAACTTAAAGGTAATGGACTCTACAGCAATAAGTATGTGTATGGATAATAAACTTCCTATAATTGTATTTAATCTTATGGAACCTGGGAATATAAAAAAAGCTGTGTTAGGAGAAAATTTAGGGACGGTTGTAACTTGATAGCAATAAATTAATATCTTTCCTTTTATTCGGGGGATACTTATGATAGTAAAAGAAATATTAAAAGAAACAGAAAATAAGATGAAAAAAACAGTAGAGGCTGCTAATCGGGAATTTTCTGAAGTAAGAACTGGTCGTGCTCATCCTGGTCTTATAGAGGGATTGCATATTGATTATTTCGGGACACTTACATTATTAAAGCAATTGGCTTCTATATCTGTGCCAGATCCAAGAACTATAGTTGTTCAGCCATGGGATGCTAATGCTATACCAGAAATTGAAAAAGCTATTAATAAAGCCAATATGGGAGTTTCTTGTTCTAATGATGGTAAAATTGTACGGATAAATGTTCCCCCTTTATCTGAAGAAAGGAGGCAGGAATTAAAAAAGGTTGTAAAGGATATGGCAGAGAAAAGTCGAATTTCTTTGAGAACTATTAGAAGGGATGCGAATGAAAAGTTGAAAAAGATGCAAGCAAATAAAGAGGCATCGGAAGATGATATATTTAAGGCACATGAAGAGGTGCAGAAATTGGTGGATAAATATATTAAAGAGATAGATGTATTGTTAGAGAATAAAATTAATTCTTTATTAGAATTTATTAAATAGAGTAAAAATTTTTGACCCACTAGCTCATCCGGTAGAGCACAGCCCTTTTAAGGCTGGTGTGCCGCGTTCGAGTCGCGGGTGGGTCATATATATTTTAGGACAATGTATATGTAGCCCTATAAAGAGGGCGGATGGCGGAATTGGTAGACGCGCTAGTCTTAGGAACTAGTGGGGAAACCCATGGAGGTTCAAGTCCTCTTCCGCCCATATTACATTCAGTAAAAATTGTTTCCTTTCTATAATATGATATAATTTTATTAAATGCGGCGGTAATTCAGTTGGCTAGAATGCCACCTTGCCAAGGTGGATGTCGTGGGTTCGAGTCCCATCCGCCGCTTTTATTTTTATATTAATTTAAAATATGCTAAATAATAAAATAATATTAATATAAAAGGTTTATGACCCCGTTAGAGATTCTATTCTTTTAACGGGGTTTTATTCTACAAGGACATTTTTAGAATTTTACTAGAAAAGATATAATATAAAAGTAGTAAATTTTCAAAGTTTCCATTTTTAATGTTGATATATAGGATAAATTAATCAAGATGTATTGGAGATAGGAGGAAATATTAATGAAAATCTGTGATTTTCTTTGTTCAAAAGCAGTATGTGTTGATCTTAAGAGTGAAACGAAGGAGGATATAATACTTGAATTAATAGATCTTTTAATTAAGGCAGGGGCGGTAGATAGAAGGAAAAAGAAAAAAATTTTTGAGGTTCTGATGGCAAGAGAGGCTTTAGGATCTACTGCGATAGGACAGGGGATAGCTATACCGCATGGTAAATGTGATTGTATAAAGAAGATGGTATGTTGTTTTGGTGTAAGTAAGAAAGGTATAGATTTTGATTCATTAGATGGAGAAGCTGCATACATATTCTTTTTGTTAGTAGCTCCTGTAGATTCTGCTGGGCCACATCTCAAGGCCTTAGCCAAGATTTCCAGGTTACTTAAAGATAAATTTGTAAGAGAAAGTCTTAAGGGAGCAGAGGATGAAAAGATGGCATTAAAAATAATCCAACATGAAGATGAACGTATATCAAAATTATAAATCCTATGTCTTCAGGAAATCCTTTTAAATGGTTATATCGTGGAATGAAGATAAAGAGATGGATATTTACATCTCTTTTTGGAATACTTGTAGTAAGTATAGGAGCTGTTTTGACAGCCCAAAAAGATACATTTGTGAGTATTTCAGGCATAGTGTGGATATTGTGTGGGATGGTGTTGATTGTTATAGGTATGGGTAAGATGATAGTTTCTCTGATAACTTTATTTCTTCCAAAGGGAGAGAGGGAATTAGTTAATATATTATATCAAAAAAGATATCTTGAACGTGGCCCCAAAATAGTAACTATTGGTGGGGGGCATGGTCTTTCACATCTTATATTTGGTTTAAAAGAGTATACTGCCAATATAACAGCTGTGGTTACGGTAGCTGATAGTGGTGGTTCATCTGGTCGGTTAAGGGAAGAGTTCAATATAGTTGCGCCAGGAGATATAAGAAATTGTCTTGTTGCATTAGCTGACGCACCTGCTTTGATGGGAGAACTTTTCCAATTTAGGTTTTCCAAAGACTCGGAACTAAGAGGTCATAATTTTGGTAATCTTTTTTTGACTGCAATGACCCAGCTTACTGATGGAGATTTTGAAAGAGCAGTAAAAGAAACAAGTAAAGTATTAGCTATCAGAGGGAAAGTGGTCCCTTCTACAGTAAGTAATTTGCATCTTATTGCAGAATACGAAGATGGCACCAAAACTACAGGAGAGGATAAAATACCTAGTCCGGGAAGACGAATAAAGAGGGTTTATTTGAGTGAGGAAGAGGCTTATCCTACTCAGGATGCATTGGAAGCAATAGCAGAGGCAGATATTATTATTTTAGGTCCCGGTAGTTTATATACGAGTGTAATTCCTAATCTTATTATTAAAGGTATGAGTGATGCTATATCAAAGTCTTCTGCTTTTAAAATTTATATATGTAATGTCATGACCCAGCATGGAGAAACAGATGGATATTCGGCAAGTGATCATGTTAAGGCTATCATTGAGCATTCTAATAAATTTGTCATAGATGCGTGCCTTATTAATAATGCTATCGCAGACCCCAAAGCTTTGGAGAGATATAAAGAAGAAAAGTCATTTCCTGTGGAGCCTGATATAGATAAAATTAAGGTGATGGGATATAAAGTTGTGGCTACTGATTTGTTGGGAGTAACAGACTATGTAAGGCATGATTCTGATAAGTTAAACAAAGAATTGATAAGATTAATTGAGTCATATAGAGTTATACGAAGATAAATATTTAATAAGTTTTATTTGAGAAAAAATAAGGATTATGCCTGATATTAAAAGAAAATTCATTGTTAAGAATCCTCAAGGTCTTCACGCCAGACCAGCAGCTATGTTTGTGCGTATAGTTTCTAAATATAATTCTAATGTATCTGTTAACAAAGATGGGGTTAAGGTTAATGGTAGGTCTATAATGGGGATATTGACACTTGGTGCACAAAAAGACTCAGAGATAGAGGTTGAGGTCAATGGAGAAGATGCTGAAAAGGTAATTCAAGAGTTAGAACAATTATTGTCAAAGGAAGAAGATGTTAATGAATGAGATGACATTAAAAGGAATACCTGCTGCCCCCGGTATAGCATTTGGCTCTGCTTTTATATTAGATAAGCAGGATTTTGTAATTGCCCCAAGGGCGATAATGGAGCAGGAGGTCCCAATAGAGATCGCTCGTTTTGAAGAGGCTTTGATTAAGACAAGGGAAGAAATATTAAGTATCAAAAAGAAAATAAGTTCTACTATAGAACACGAGCATGCACAGTTGTTTGATGCCCATCTTTTGGTATTAGAAGATAGAACATTGGTTGAGGAGGTAATAAAAAGGATAAAACAAGATAAATTATCTGCTGAGTATGTTTTCTCAGAAGTGTTAAAAAAATATGTGAAGATATTCGCTAATATAGAAGATGAATATCTCAGAGAAAGAGTTGGAGATATCGATGATGTTGGGCGCCGTGTTATAAAAAATTTAGTTGGAGAGGTTAAGTTACATGAATTTGATAATTTGACAGAGAGTATTATCATTGTGAGTCATGATCTTTCTCCATCTGATACTGCAAGTATGTTTAATAAAAATATTATTGCTTTTGTGACAGATACAGGTGGCAGGACGTCACATACAGCTATTATGGCCAAGTCGCTTGGCGTACCTGCCGTTGTAGGGCTAAAAGATGCTACTCTACGGATAACAAATCAAGATTATCTTATAGTCGATGGACATAAAGGTATAGTTATTATAAACCCTAAAAAACAAACTATTAGGATTTATCGTAAAGAACAGGACAAAATTACTCGTTTTATAGGACAGTTTGATGATATAAAAAATCTTCCTGCAAAGACAAAAGATGATAGAGAGGTTTTATTATTAGCAAATTTAGAGTTGCCTGAGGAGATTCCTGCTATATTAAATTTAGGGGCTGATGGTATTGGATTGTATAGAACAGAATATTTTTATATGAATAGGGTAGATCTTCCTTCGGAAGAAGAACAATTTAAAGCATATAAACAGGTCGCTGAGGCAGTTTCTCCCCGTTCTGTTACCATAAGAACTCTTGATCTCGGAGGAGATAAATTTATATCAAGTTTACAAATTCCTAAAGATATGTATCCTTTTTTAGGTTGGAGGGCTATCAGATTTTGTCTTGCAAGACCCGATATATTTAAGACCCAATTACGAGCAATATTAAGAGCTTCTGCCTATGGTAAAATAAAGTTGATGTATCCTATGATATCAGGTCCTGAAGACTTGTCTAAAGCTAATGCCATATTAGAGGAGGTTAAGAAAAGTTTAAAAAAAGATAAAATCCTATTCGATGAAGATATTGATGTTGGGGTAATGATAGAATTGCCATCTGCGGCCATGACATCAGATATGCTTGCAGAACAGGCACAATTTTTTAGCATAGGGACTAACGATTTAGTTCAATATACTCTGGCAATTGATAGAGTTAATGAACAGACAGCAGATTTATACGAACCAGCCCATCCGGCTATATTGAGGCTAATAAAACGCACGATAGATGCTGCTCATAAAAAAGGGATTAAGGTAGGAATGTGTGGAGAAATGGCGGCTGATCCTATATTAGCTTTTATTTTATTAGGTTTAGAATTAGATGAATTTAGCATGTCTTCGATAAATATCCTACAGATAAAAAAAGTGATCCGTTCGGTAACTTTTAGGGATGCTAGAAAATTAGCAGATAAGGTCCTATCCATCGCTACGAGTAGAGAAATAGAAAAGTTAAGTAGAAGCATGTTACAGAAGCTTGTCCCAGAAGTATTGGATCCAGTTAAATAGCGTATCAAAATGTTAATTTTTCAAAATAATTCTTCCGTTAAGTTGTAATTTATGTTAAAAAAGTATTTTAACTCTTTATTTGAAATTATTATAAATTTATAAATAATAGTTAACTTATTTATAAATATAGGGAAATGAAAATGAAGGCATTAGTTTTAGCTGCAGGTTATGGGACAAGGCTTTATCCTATTATAAAAGATACCCCCAAAGCACTTTTAGATATTAATGGTAGACCTTTATTAAATTATATAATAGAGAAATTGATGACTCTTAATACATTGAATGAGATTATAGTAGTTACTAATAATAAATTTTATAGAATATTTGAAAAATGGGCATTAGATTTGAGGTCTGTATCTGTTTTTCCTGATATTAAAATTGTTAATGATGGAACAAATACTCCAGAGGATAGATTAGGGTCAATAGGTGATATAGATTTTGTTCTCAATAATATGACTATTAATGATGATCTTTTGGTTGTAGGAGGGGATAATCTGTTTAATTTTAATGTTCAGGAATATATATTATTTGCGGTGGATAAATCACCTGCTGTTACTATAGGTGTATATGATATTGGAAATATTAAAGAGGCTAAAAAATTTGGAGTTGTTCTCGTAAATGGAAATAATAAAATATTATCTTTTGAAGAAAAACCTTCTTCTCCTGCATCGAGTTTGATTGCTATGTGTTTTTACTATTTCCCTAGGAGTTCTCTGGGTATGGTATCAGAATATCTTAGGGAGTCTAAAAAGTCTGATAAGGCAGGTGATTATATAAAATGGTTGATAGGTAAAACAGATGTATATGGATTTAAATTTTCTGGGACTTGGTATGATATTGGAAGTATAGAGGCATATAGAGAGGCCCAAATGAACTTTAAATAAATAATAAGATTATTACATAAGGGATATCAATGAAAGGATAGGTAAAAATGAAAGGGAAACATTTTATCTCATCAGAATCTGTTGGTAGAGGTCATCCTGATAAAGTTTGTGATCAGATATCTGATGCAGTCTTGGATGCTGTTTTAAAAAACGATCCTAAGGGACGTGTGGCCTGCGAAACATTTATTTCTATGGGATTGGTTATTGTTGGTGGAGAGATAACTACACATACATATGTTGACATACATAAATTAGTACGTAGAGTATTGCGTGATATAGGATATACTCATCCTAAATATGGATTCGATGCCAATGTCTGTTCTATATTAAACGCTATTAACGCTCAATCTCCTGACATAGCTCAGGGGGTCGATGCTGGTGGTGCAGGGGATCAGGGTATAATGTTTGGTTATGCCTGTGATGAGACCCCAGAGTTGATGCCCCTTCCTATAATGTTGGCACATAAATTGGTTAAGCGGGTAGAAGAAGTGCGGACAAAAGGCTTACTTAATTATTTGGGGCCGGATTGTAAAAGTCAAGTTTCTGTAGAATATATTGACGAACAACCAATAAGAGTGGATGCAGTTGTATTAGCATGCCAGCATACAGAAGAGATATTGGATAGAACGGGGAAAAAGATTGCTAAGAAGGCACGGGAAGAGATAATAAAAAATATTGCTCTGCCTATAGTTGGAGATTTGGCGGATAAGAAAACTAAATATTATGTGAATGAGACAGGGAAATTTATTGTTGGTGGTCCACAGTCTGATACAGGAGTTACAGGAAGAAAGATAGTTGTGGATACATATGGAGGTATTGTTTCCCATGGTGGTGGGGCATTTTCAGGTAAGGATCCAACAAAAGTAGATAGGTCTGCAACGTATATGGCTAGATATATCACTAAAAATATAGTTGCTGCTAAACTTGCAAAGAGGTGTTTGATACAGTTAAGTTATGTAATAGGTAGAGCTGACCCAGTGAGTGTTATGGTTGATACCATGGGGACAGGCAAGGTCTCAGATGAACGATTGGTAGAACTGGTGCGTAAACATTTTGACCTTACACCTAAAGGTATTATTAAAACATTAGAATTGCTAAAACCCAATTACGAGAAAACAGCGGTGTATGGTCATTTTGGCCGCAAAGAGTTTCGATGGGAAAAAACAGACAAGGCAAGTGTATTAAAAAAGGATGCTTAGTTCAGATTAAAACGGTATTTACATTTTTTGTTTCAGCCCATATATCATCAATATCAGGGGAGGTAATTATTATGCCCGAGGTTACAATGTCAGAAGACTTTAAGGTCAAAGATTTGTCTCTTGCAGGTTTTGGTAATAAAGAGATAGAGTTGGCGGAATCGGAGATGCCAGGATTAATGGCATTAAGGGAAAAATATCGTGACCAGAAACCTTTAGCTGGGGCACGAATAACAGGTTCACTTCATATGACCATACAGACCGCGGTCCTTATAAAGACCCTTGTTGAGTTGGGTGCTGATGTAAGATGGGCAAGTTGTAATATCTTTTCCACACAGGACCATGCAGCAGCAGCTATTGCAGCATCAGGAGTTCCTGTGTTTGCATGGAAAGCAGAGACGCTTAAAGAATACTGGTGGTGTCTGAAACGAGCCCTTATTTTTCCTGATGGCAAAGGACCAAATCTAATTGTAGATGATGGTGGAGATGCTACTCTTATGGTTCATAAAGGATATGAGGCAGAAAACGACTCTTCAATTTTGGATGTGGATACAGATGCAGAAGATGAAAAAGAATTATTCTTCTCTTTAAAAGAAACATTATCAGAATCCCCAGGGATATGGCATTCTATGGTAAAAGACATACGGGGGGTGTCAGAAGAAACCACAACGGGAGTACATAGACTATATCAAAGGATGAGCAATAAGACACTACTTTTCCCTGCATTTAATGTGAATGATTCAGTGACAAAATCAAAATTTGATAATCTATATGGATGCAGGGAGTCATTAGCTGACGGTATTAAACGTGCCACAGATATAATGATTGCAGGCAAGGTAGTTGTTGTATGCGGTTATGGCGATGTTGGTAAGGGATGTGCTAAATCTATGCGTAGTTATGGCGCAAGAGTTATAATAACAGAGATAGATCCTATATGTGCTCTTCAGGCAGCTATGGAGGGTTTTGAGATAAAAACTGTTGAAGACTGCCTTGAAGAGGCTGACATCTATGTTACAGCTACTGGGAACAGAGATATTATAACAGCAGAGCATATGTCTAAAATGAAGGATAAAAGTATAGTCTGTAATATCGGTCATTTTGATAATGAGATACAGGTATCAAGACTTGAAAAATGGCCGGGTATAAAAAAAATTAATATAAAACCTCAGGTAGATCAGTATTATTTTTCTGATGGGCATTCTGTTATCATACTGGCTGAAGGTAGACTTGTTAATCTCGGATGTGCTACAGGGCATCCATCTTTTGTTATGAGTAACTCTTTTACTAATCAGGTTTTAGCGCAGATAGAGTTGTGGAGAAGAAAATATGATGTAGGTGTCTACCGTCTACCCAAACATCTTGATGAAGAGGTTGCACGTTTACATTTAGAAAAATTGGGTGTGAAACTTACCAGACTGACACCAGAACAGGCAGAATATATAGGAGTCTCAATAGATGGACCATATAAACCAGAACATTATCGTTATTAAAGTTAAGGAGGTATATAATGGTAAAAATTTATTATGATAAAGATGCAGATTTAAATGCATTTAAGGATAAGACAGTAGCAATTATTGGTTATGGTATACAAGGCCGTGGGCAGGCTTTGAATTTAAGGGATAGTGGTGTTAATGTCATAGTAGGACAACGAGAAGGTTCTGTTAATTATAATAAGGCAATAGAGGATGAATTTAAACCAGTAGATGCCAAAACAGCAGCTAAAAAAGCAGATGTTATTGTAGTATTAACACAGGATCATCTTCAACCGGAGGTATATAAAAAAAGCATAAAGCGTTATTTAAAAAAGGGAAAATCATTAGTTTTCTCTCATGGGTTTAATATTCACTTCAAGCAAATCATTGCACCTGAGGATGTTGATGTATGGATGATTGCACCCAAAGGACCTGGGGCACTGGTAAGAAGACAATATGAAGAAGGAAAAGGTGTCCCGTGTTTGGTTGCAGTATATCAGGATGCCAGTGGCAATGCATTAAAAGATGCTCTTGCATATGCAAAGGGTATTGGTGGAACAAGGGCAGGAGTTATTGAAACTACCTTCAAGGAAGAAACTGAAACAGATCTATTTGGTGAACAGACAGTATTGTGTGGAGGAGTAAGTGCGCTTATAAAGGCAGGTTTTGAGACACTTGTAGAGGCAGGATATCAACCAGAGATAGCCTATTTTGAGTGTTTGCATGAATTAAAATTAATTACCGATTTAATTTATGAAGACGGTATAGTAGGGATGAGAAAACGAGTTTCAGATACGGCGGAATATGGTGATTATACACGCGGTCCCCGTATTATAGATGCACGTGTACGCAAACAGATGCAAAAGGTACTAAAAGAAATTCAGACAGGGAAATTTGCCCGTGAATGGATACGAGAAAATAAAAAGGGAAGACCTAATTTCTTAAATTTTAGAGAAGAGGCCAAAAAACATTTGGTAGAAACCGTAGGTAGACAGCTGCGAGATATGATGCCGTGGATGAAGAAATAATAAATATACAATAATGAAACTCCATCTGGGTTGTGGTAATAAAAAATTAGAGGGCTGGATAAATATAGATTCTGTTGCAGCCTTTAATCCTGATTTAATACATGATATAACACAGCCATTACCTTATCAAGAACTTAGTATTGATGAAATTTTGGCTGAAGATTTACTGGAACATTTTGATAAATATATACGTTTTTTTGTCTTCTATGAATGGGTTAGAGTTCTTAAGATAGGAGGGAAAATAACAGTTCAGGTCCCTAACTTTAAAAAAATATTGTTTAGGTATTTTAAGTTTGGATTTGATGCAATAGTGGATCTTGTCTTTGGCGAAACATTCTGGGGATCAAAAATCTATATTGGACATTTTGGTATTCATAAATGGGGATATTCAGAGAAAACATTCAAAAAATTTGTCAAAATGTTTGGTATCCATCCCATTAAATTTGAGCATCGTGGGCTTAATATGAGGTTAATAGGAATAAAAGAGAGACATATTAACAAACAAGATTTATATGATATAAAAATTTATTCCTATGCTAATAAGGGTGATAATGGGAACGAATATGTTACACTTGGCTCTATAAAGGATATGATAAAAAATTTTGCCTCGGGAGGAATAAGTAATGAAGAGTTGTAATAATAAGGATAGGGTATTAATATTTGATACTACCTTGCGTGATGGAGAGCAGGCTCCAGGTGCGAGTATGAACGAGAAAGAAAAATTAGAAGTAGCATATGCATTAGAAAGATTAGGAATAGATATCATAGAGGCAGGTTTTCCTGTTATTTCTCAGGGGGACTTTTCCTCCGTTAATACGGTTGCTAAACATATAAAGAAATCGATTATATGTGGATTGGCTAGATCTATAGAAAAAGATATAGATGCAGCAGTGGAGGCTTTGAGACCTGCTAAGAGAAAACGTATTCATGTATTTCTTGCTACATCAAAAATACATAGAAAATATAAATTTAAAAAGACTCAACAAGAAATACTGGATATGGCAATTAAAGCGGTAAAATACGCAAGGGATAAAGCTGATGATATAGAATTTTCTCCAGAGGATGCATCCCGTACAGAGAGAGATTTTTTATATAAGATAGTAGAGGCAGTCATAGATGCCGGTGCCTCTACTGTTAATATCCCGGATACAGTAGGTTATAGTGTGCCAGAAGAATTCGGTTCTATTATTGCAGGTATAATAGATAATGTTGCCAATGTTAATAAGGCAGTAATATCTGTACATTGCCATAATGACCTTGGACTTGCTGTTGCTAATTCTTTATCTGCTATAAGAAGCGGTGCGAGGCAGATAGAGTGTACAGTTAATGGAGTAGGAGAACGTGCAGGAAATGCCTCTATGGAAGAGATAGTAATGGCATTAAAGACACGTTTTGATATATATGGATGTTTTACAGGAATAAAAACAACTGAGATATGTAGGACATCTAGGTTAGTAAGCAATTATACAGGTTTTGTTGTCGCTCCTAACAAGGCAATTGTAGGGAATAATGCATTCAGGCATGAGGCAGGTATTCATCAAGATGGTATATTAAAGGAACGGGCTACATATGAGATTATGCGACCGGAAGATGTTGGTTTTATGGATACAGGTCTTGTATTGGGGAAACATTCCGGTAGGCACGCCTTCAGAGAGAGGTTAAAGAACCTTGGAATAATATTAAAAGATAGAGAACTTGATTCGGCTTTTCAACGATTCAAAGATGTTGCAGATAAAAAGAAACAGATCTTTGATGAGGATCTACTTGCAATAGTAGAAGATGAGAGAAAGGTATTTAAAAAGGTATGGACATTAGATGCTATCTCAGCAAAAACAGGTACCAACATCGCCCCTGAAGTAGAGGTTGTATTAAAAAATAAAGGGAAATTATTCACCATGAAGTCTTCGGGAGATGGTCCTGTAGATGCATGTTATAATGCTATAGAGTCTATTGTAGATATGAAAGGCAAACTTTTGGATTATTCTATACAGTCTGTTACGCAAGGAAAAGATGCTCTGGGGCAGGTTACAATAAAAGTTAAGTTTGGTGATAAGAGTGTTGTCACGCATGGGACAAGCACGGATATACTTGAGGCATCAGCAAAGGCATATGTTAATGCTGTAAATAAAATATTATCTCAGCAAATATGACAACAATTAGATGGAAGTTTAACATTCTGCACAATTTAACCTTGTTGATTTGTGCATTTTTCACTATTTAACAAGGTTGAATTGTGCAGAATAAAAAGCTAAAATAATTATGTTAGAAGAAACAAAAGCTATTTATGGACTTATTGGGTATCCTGTAAAACATAGCCTTTCTCCGTTAATGCATAATGCTGCATTTAAGGCATTACAAGTAGATGCTGAATATAGATTATTTGAACTTCAAAAGGACGAATTAGACGAGTTTTTTGATAAGTTAAAGGATGAGTTGAGTCCTATATTTGGTCTAAACGTAACTGTGCCTTATAAAGAAGAGGTTATTAAATATATAGACAGTCTTTCTCCTTTTGCCCAGAAGGTTATGGCTGTGAATACTATTGTAGTATCAAAGGATAGAAAACTAATAGGTTATAATACTGATGCACCGGGATTTTTGGCCCATTTAAATGAATTGAAGTTCGAAGTATGTGATAAAAAGGTTGCAATAATAGGCGCGGGAGGAGCGTCGCGTGCTATAGTAAGTATGCTTTGTCTTATGCCTGATAAACCAAAAATTATTTTACTTTATGATATAGATAAACAGCGAGCAGAGAAATTAATTGAGGACCTTAGTCAGCGGATGGACACTTCTATCGTAAAGGCAGTTTTTAGTATAGATGATTTAGATATAAATAATGCCGAGCTATTGATAAATGCAACTCCTGTAGGGATGAAACAGGATGATCCTGTTTTGATTGAACCCGAGCTTCTACATACAGGTATGCTTGTATATGATTTGATTTATAATCCAGCCGAGACCTCTCTTTTAAAAATTGCTAAACAAAGAGGAGCGGATACTGCAAACGGATTAGGTATGTTGTTTTATCAAGGTGTATTAGCATTTGAACATTGGGCTAATACCCGTCTTGATGAGAAAATAAAGATAAAAATGAGAGAAGCATTAGAAAAAGGATTAGAAAAATAATGGAAATAGCTATATGTATATTTATTTTAGGCGCAATAGTAGGGAGTTTTTTAAATGTATGTATCGTTCGATTGCCTCAAGAGGCCTCTGTAGTAACACCCCCATCTCATTGTCTTAAGTGTAAAAAGAATATTCCATGGTATGATAATATACCTCTTCTTAGTTATATTCTTTTAAAAGGTCGATGTCGTTTTTGTAAAGAAAGAATCTCTTTTCGTTATTTTGGGGTGGAACTAATCACAGCTATATTATTTACTTTATTTTACATTTATTTTGGTCTGAAGACTATTCTTTTACCATATTTAGTAATGTTATCTTGTTTTATCGTTGCAACTTTTGTAGATTTTGAACATAGAATAATACCAGATGAAGTAAGTATAGGTGGAATGTTTGCTGGGCTTTTTTTTAGTTTTTTTATACCTGGCTTACAGGGTGTAGATACTAATAATACTAATTTTTTGGCCTCTCATTTAACAGCACTAGGTATGTCTGTATTGGGTGTATTGATAGGAGGTGGTGTTATTTATTTAATGGGTATACTTGGAGATTTTTTATTTAAAAAAGAGTCTATGGGTGGGGGAGACATAAAATTACTCGCTATGATAGGAGCCTTTTTAGGTTGGAAATATGCTCTTCTTACTTTTTTTATAGCACCGTTCTTTGGTTCAATTTTTGGTATTGTTGAAAAGATACGTACTAAAGAGACGGTGATAGCTTATGGTCCGTTTCTAGTTCTTGGTGCGATAATTAGTTTGTTTTGGGGAAATGAGATTATATCATGGCTTCTGCAAAGGTATGGTATACCTACCACTTAAGAAACCTTCTAATAAAAGCCTCTGGACAGTATTTCTTTGTTATGTTACAATCGACAAGCTATGGATAAAAAAAATAACATAATTCTTATAGGTTTTATGGGAGTTGGAAAATCTACTGTTGCCCAAAGACTTGGTGAATTATTAAATAAAGAAGTAGTTTCAACAGATATTTTGATTGAAAAAGAAGAGGGACGGAGCATTCCTGAAATATTTAAAAGTTCAGGAGAGCCTTATTTTAGAAAAATAGAAACTAAAATTGTAAAACAGATCTCATCTAGACATAATCTTATTATTGACTGTGGCGGTGGTGTAGTATTAAATCCTGAAAATGTCTCTAATCTTAAAAAAAATGGTATATTGATATGCTTGACTGCATCTGTAGATATTATATATGAAAGGGTGAAATTTGATACAAATAGGCCATTGTTAAAGGTGGCTGATCCTAAAAAAGAAATTAGAAGATTATTGGAATTTAGAATGCCGTTTTATAACCAAGCAGACTATATTGTTCCTACAGACAAGAAAACCATTGATGAGGTTTGTGCAGCAATCATTAAGCTATACAATTAGTTCTTTATATTTTAAGTTGATATTATGACAGAACTTGAGGCCTTGTTAATATTAAATGCAGTTAATGGTATTGGTAATATAGGGATAAAAAAGGCATTAAAACATTATGGTAGGGCTGTAAAGATAGTTTCTTTAAATAAGAAAGAGTTAGAAGCAAGTAAAA
This sequence comes from uncultured Planctomycetales bacterium, assembly GCA_964535935.1. Lineage (GTDB taxonomy): Bacteria > Omnitrophota > Gorgyraeia > Zapsychrales > Zapsychraceae > CAZHWM01. The sequence goes on along the minus strand of CAZHWM010000012.1, from coordinate 145,033 downwards.
TATTCACGCAGAAGGCGATCGATGAACTGCTAAATTTTCAAAAGGATAGATTTCTTAAAGAAGAGTTTGATATTGTTTTACGAGACAAGATAGATATAATTGCTTTTTTCGATAATAACTTTCCAACCTCTTTAGCAGAAATACCAGACAGTCCTGTTGTTCTTTATGTAAAAGGTATAAAGGGGTGGTCGAACAATAATCTTTCTATTGCTATAGTAGGTTCGAGACGGGCTTCGATGTACGGAATTTCTGTAGCAATGAGTTTTGCATCAAGACTTGCTGAACTTGGGATAAATGTTGTTTCTGGTATGGCACGTGGTATAGACTCATCTGCTCACCGAGGTGCATTGAGGGCAAATGGGAGAACAACTGCAGTATTAGGTTGTGGATTGTCTCATATATATCCTCCTGAGAACAGGAGATTATTTGAAGAAATTATAGGCTATGGAGCAGTTATATCCGAGTTTCCTATGAAAACTCGTCCTTTTGCTTATAATTTCCCAAGGCGTAACAGAATAATTAGTGGATTATCGTTGGGTGTAATTGTAGTTGAGGCTGCACTTAAAAGCGGGGCACTTATTACAGCTGATTTTGCATTAGAACAAGGTAGAGAAGTATTTGCTGTCCCGGGCAAGGTCGATAATCCTTATGCAAAAGGGACTAATCATCTTATCCAGCAGGGAGCAAAACTCGTAACCTGTATTGAAGATATACTAAATGAATTAGAACCGCAATTGAGAGCATACATTAAAAAAGAAAGTAATCATAATTATAAATATAAAGCAGCTAATGTAGAAAGTGAGAGAAAAGATCCTTTTTTTTTAAACGATTTGACCAGAGAAGAACAAAAAGTTTATAGTTGTTTACCATCTCAAGTTGGAACACATATTGATATGTTAGTAGATAAATGTAGTTTACCGTTGCCGTTAGTTTCTTCCATTTTATTAAAACTAGAAATGAAAGGGATAGTTAAACAATTGCCAGGCAAGATATTTGTTCGGCAAAAAAATAGGTGAATTTTTATTTTTTTTTAAGTTTAATTAAGGAAATTTAATATGGTAAAAGCTATTGTTATTGTTGAATCCCCTGCAAAGGTAAAGACCATCAATAAATTTTTAGGTAAAAATTTTAAAGTTCTTTCATCTATGGGACATCTTGTTGATCTCCCTAAATCCAGTTTGGGTGTTGATATTGACGGTGGATTTACCCCTAAATTTATTGTTGTAAGAAGTAAACAGAAGATATTAAGTAAACTCAAAAAGGATTCAGCCAAAGCAAAAGAGATTTATTTTGCCACAGATCCTGATAGAGAAGGTGAGGCAATAGGTTGGAATTTAGTTGAACATATAGGTGATGGGAAAAAAATACATAGGGTAACTTTTCAAGAAATCACGAAAGATGCTGTCTTAGAAGCTTTTAAACATCCACGTGAGTTTGATAAAAAGAAAATAGATGCACAGATAGCGAGGCGTATTCTTGATAGAATTGTGGGGTATAAGATAAGCCCCATATTGTGGAAAAAAGTAGGCTCACGGTTAAGTGCCGGCAGGGTGCAATCAGTGGCACTCAGGATAATAGTTGAAAGAGAAAGACAGATTCAGGCATTTGTGCCTGTTGAATACTGGGAAATAGAGATAAAGTTACAAAAGCAAGGTTTAACACATATTTTAACTGCGTCCTTAGAAAAGATAGATGATGCTAAAAAAGAGATTAATAATGAGGCTGAAGCTAATGATATAGTAGAAAAAATAAAAAAAGAAAATTTTATCATTACTGAAATCTCACGAAGGCAAGTTAAACGTAAGGCATTGCCACCTTTAATTACTAGTACACTACAACAAGAAGCCTTTAATAGATTTAAGTTTAATGCTAGTAAGACCATGATGATCGCTCAACAACTCTATGAAGGTATAGACTTAGGTGGAGGAGAACGTGTAGGTATTATTACGTATATGAGAACAGATTCTTTTAATATCTCTAAGGATGCTATTGAAAAAGTACGCAGACTTATCGTTGATGAATATGGAGATAAATACCTACCTACAAAGCCAAATAGATATAAATCCAAGAAATCTGCCCAGCAGGCGCATGAGGCTATACGTCCAACAGACGTTTTGCGTAAACCAGAAGACATAAAAAAATATCTTACATCAGACCAATATTATATTTATGAACTAATATGGCGACGTTTTGTAAGTTCACAGATGACACTAGCTGTTTATGAATATAGAAAGATGGAAATAACAGCAGATAAATATACATTTACAGCATCTGGTTCTACTCTTTTATTTGATGGTTTTTTATCTATATCAAAAGATATTACTGAAGAAGAAAATGGAGAGGATTTTTCTCATTATGATAAAGGAGATAGATTAGTATTAAAAGATGTTATTCCAACTCAACATTTTACAAGGCCACCAGCTAGATATTCAGAGGCAAGCCTTGTTAAAACATTGGAAGAGGAAGGCATAGGAAGGCCAAGTACCTATGCCTCTATTATACAAACTTTGGTAATGCGTAATTACGTTGTACGTGAACGAGGCTATTTTACTCCTACGGAACTTGGGATATTGATAAACGACCTTTTAGTAGAATATTTTTCTAAAATTATGGATATAGGATTTACTTCTAAGATGGAAGAAGAACTAGATCTTATTGAAGAAGGGAGAATGGATTATGTGAGCCTGCTTAATGAATTTTATAAGCCTTTTAAAGCAGAACTTGATTATGCAGAAAAAAATATTGTAAAAACTGAAAATTATGTTGATAGACATTGTCCTAAATGTGGTAGGCAGATGGTTGTCAAATGGGGAAGAAAAGGAAAATTTCTTAGTTGTTCTGGTTTTCCTGAATGTAAGTTCGCACAAGCCTTTTCTTTAGGCATTAAATGTCCAAATGAAGGCTGTGATGGAGAATTAGTAGAACGTAAATCACGTAGAGGCATATTTTATGGATGTAGTAAATATCCCGAGTGTACTTATATTACTAATAAACTTCCATCCAAATAGATGAAATATGTAAACTTTAATATCTTTTATAAAATAATTTTTTTTAACATGTAAAGATTTTTATATGAATCGTTATATAAGAAAGTTTGTATTTTATCTTGAAATAGAAAAAAACTATTCCAAACAAACTATACGGGTATATAAAGCAGATCTAGTAGAATTTTTTGATTTTTTACAGAATATTGATATACAAGATATAGATTACTTAATGTTGAGAAAATTTATTGCGAAATTGAGAGGGAAAAAACTTTGTTCTCGTACTATTGCAAGAAAAATTTCCTCATTAAGAAGTTTTTTCCGTTTTTTAAATAGAGAAGGAATATTGAAGAATGATCCTTCTCTACTTCTTCTGTCTCCAAAACTCGATAAATTACTTCCTAAATTTTTAACTGAGAAGGATATGACTTCTTTTATAGAGGCTTCATCAGGAGAAAAAACTGTAAATAAAAGAGATAAAGCCATCTTAGAAACCTTATATAGCACGGGGATGAGAGTTGGTGAGTTAGTATCGTTAAATGTTTCTGACGTAGATTTAATATCTAACCTTATTAAAGTACGTGGGAAGGGTAAAAAAGAACGGCTTCTACCTATAGGAGAGAGAGCTGTGGACGCCATAAGAGACTATTTATCAAGTAGAAAAAAATCGTCTGAGGTTTTATTTCTTAATAAGAATGGTGGACGGCTTTCTGACAGGAGTGTACGTAATATAGTGGAGAAATACATAAAAAAGGCAAATACCATAAATAACCATATATATCCACATGTTATAAGACACTCCTTTGCAACACATATGCTCGAAAGAGGTGCGGACCTCCGTTCAGTGCAAGAATTATTAGGACACGCTAATTTATCTACTACTCAGATATATACACATGTAACAGCAGAGAAATTAAAACATGTCTATGATCATGCCCATCCGCGTGCATAATTTTACTGTCGTGTATTATTTTGTTTTAAAAAAGTAGGATTATGTTTATTCTTTACGATATTATATATTTACTTTTTACGTTGAGTTATTTGCCATATTTTATTATTAAAGGCAAATGGCATAAAGATTTTATCTCAAGATGTTGGGGGCCAGATAAAAAGTTGTTGTCCAAGCTTGCTACAGAAAAGAGGATATGGATACATGCGGTAAGTGTTGGTGAGGTTATGACAATAATAAAATTTGTTAAATTTATAAAAAAGAAATTTCCTCAATATCAGATTATTTGTTCCACTGTTACACCAACAGGTAACAACCTTGCGCGTAGAAGTTTTAAAGATAATGCTATAGTAATTTATTCACCGTTAGATTTTAGCTGGATTGTCGCACGATATATAAATAAAATAAAACCCAGTGTATATATATCTACAGAAACAGAGATATGGCCCAATTTATATACGTTACTTGGTAAAGCAGGAATTCCTATATTGCAAATTAACGGAAGGATATCAGAGAAATCTTTTAAATGGTATCGTATGGCATCTTTTTTTATAAAAAGATCTTTAAAATATGTGAATATATTTTGCATGCAAACCAAAACAGATGCTGAAAGAATCGTCTCTATGGGGGCTAATCCTGAACGTGTAAAAATATGTGGTAATCTTAAATTCGATATAGCACTAGATTCCAAAGACGTAGATATAGAAAATTTGGGGATATTAAGAAAAAATAAAATTTTTGTTGCAGGTAGCACGCATCCAGGAGAAGAGAATATAATCGTGGATATATTTATCCAGTTAAGAAAAGAAAATCCATATTTAGGATTAATTATTGCTCCAAGACATATTGAAAGGGCAAAAGATGTTGTAGAGTTGGTAAGACAGAAAGGATTACAACCTGTTGTATTCTCTGAATTAAGAAAGGGAAGAGAAATATCAAATTTAAATGAGATAGTAATAGTTGATGAGATAGGCTGGCTTAAACCATTGTATCAAATAGCCACTATAGTATTCATTGGAAAAACTTTTACCATAGGAGGAGGACAAAACATTATAGAACCTGCTGCCTTTGGTAAACCAGTATTTATAGGACCTAGGGCTGACAATTTTAAAGATGTGGTGAGGTTGTTTTTAAAAAGAAATGCTATCATCCAAGTTAATAATACTGAGGAATTATTTAATAAAATCTTGGAATTGTTACGAAATCCGAATAAGTTAAAATCTATAGGAGAGGCAGCAAAAGAAGTAGTCACAGAAAATCAAGGAGCAACAGCCGAAACCCTTAGTGCATTGTCCCAATTACTTTTACATAGTAAATCTAGAAAAATTGAATGATAGTTTTCCTTCAGATTTAATCATGATTTAGGAAATGGATATTATTAATAAACTAAAAAAGGTATTATATTCACTTGCTACTGATAAAAAAAATAGTCTGATTTATTTACCTATTAAAATTATCTTACTATTTCTTTCCTTTATTTACTATTTGATTGTGAAATGGATTTCATATTGTTACGATGCAGGCATTTTTTCGCAAACACGACTACCTTCTAAGGTGATAAGTATAGGGAATATTACTGTTGGAGGAGTTGGTAAGACCCCAATCGTAGAATTGATTGCAAGATTGATAAAAGAAAATAATAAGAAGAACCCTGTTATTCTAACACGTGGATATATGGCAGGCAGGGCATCTGTTATAAAAAAAGGGACAAAAGAAGGTGTTAATTATAAACAGAGACAATATAAAATTGTTAGTGATGAGGCATGTATGCTGAAGGAAAAGTTGAACTACGATATTCCTATTATTGTAGGTCCTAATAGAATAAATAATGCTATTAATTTTTTAAAAAACTATGAGGCAGATATTTTCATTCTTGATGATGGGTTTCAATACAGAAAATTATTTAGGAACATGGATATTGTGGCTGTAGATACTACAAATCCATGGGGAAATGGTTTTTTAATGCCGCGAGGAATTCTTAGAGAACCTATATCTGCATTAAAGAGAGCAGATATTTTTATACTAACTAAAACAGACTTAGGCATACATAATATTGAATATATTAAAAGAAAATTACATGAAATAGCAAATGGGATTCCTATTGTTGAGACAATACATAAACCTATATGTCTTAAAGAGTTATCTTCTAAATTAGAAGAATCATTAGAATATGTTAAAGGAAAAAAAATAGCTGCTTTGGCCAGTATAGGGGATAGTTTATCTTTTAAAAAGACGTTAGAAGGTATAGGATGTATTATTGAAAAAAATTTTTTCTTTATCGATCATTATATTTATAATATAAATGATATCGATTATATATGCAGTCAATGTTGTTTAGAGAATGTTAATATAATAATAACTACTGAAAAAGATGCAGTAAAACTTCATAAATATAGTTGTTATTTTAAGAATATCGTAATTTTTTATTTAGAAATAGAGATATATATAACAAAAGGGAAGGACGTCCTTATTGAAAGAATCAATCATCTATTACAGTGTTAAATTTTTGGGTTTTATAATACGCCTTTTGCCTTTAGGTTATGCTCTCGCAATAGGTAGAGGGATTGGGATATTGTTTTATTATTTTGACAGAAAACACCGTGCTCAAGTTTATGCCAATCTTAAAACTGCATTTGCTAATGAGAAAGATGGCCATGAGTTAAAAAAGATTACAAAAAAATTATTTAAAAATTATGGGCAAAATTTAATAGATTTATTAAGGCTTCCGTTATTGAATAAATCTAAATTTAGTGAAATTGTCTCTATAGAAGGTAAAGAACACGTAGAGGCTTCGTTGAAAAAAGGCCGAGGTGTTATTTTATTGGCTATGCATTTTGGGAGTTGGGAATTAGCAAGTTTATCCTGCGCGATGTTAGGCCATCCATATAAGGTAATAGTTAAACCTCAACATAAATATTCTCGTATTGACAGACTATTGAATTCTTATAGAGAATGTGGTGGTTCTATAGTTTTATCTAGAGGTATTGGGACGAGAGATCTTATAAAAAGTCTTAAAAATAATGAAGTCGTAGGAATGGTTGTAGATCAAGGTGGTCGTGATGGTGTTTTAGCTCCTTTTTTTGGAAAACAAGCCTCAATGTCTGTTGGAGCGATACGTATAGGGTTAAAGTTTGATGTCCCTATATGTTGTACTGTTATTATAAGAGAGAAAAATCATCGCCATCGTATTATTATAGATAAACCAATCCATTTGGATAATACGGGCAATATTGATAAAGACATTCAAACAAATCTGAGAAAAGTGACAGCAATTATGGAAGAATATGTAAGGCAATATCCAGAAGAATATATGTGGTTTTATAAAATATGGAAATATTCGAATGAGGCAGCTATTACTATATTAAGTGATGATAAGATCGGCCATTTAAGACAATCTCAAATGGCCGCACAAATTCTTAAAAAAATTATGGCAGATCGCCATGTAGAGACTAGTCTTAATACCACCAAAGTAGTATTTAAAACTAAGAGTTTATATCGAATATTTTCTGTTTTAGCTCCCTTGCTATTACCTTTTATTAATCAAAACCATTTTGGAGTATTGAGACATTTTTTAAATGAAGATAGTTATAATGAAATAATGACCAGCAGGCCTGATTTTGTTATATCATGCGGTTCATCATTAGCTGCTGTGAATACTTTTTTATCATTGGACAATAATGCAAAAAGTATATGTATTCTTAAACCAGGACTGATGAGTTACGAAAATTATGATCTTGTAATTTTACCTCAACATGATGTATCGCACAAAGATAAAAAAAATCCCAAAATAGTAGTCAGTTATGCATCATTAAATTTAATAACTCCAGAATATCTAAATAAACAAAAAGAGTTATTACTTACGCGTTTTTCTCATCTTAAAAACAGCTTAAGAAAAAAAATAGGAGTTTTTATTGGTGGAGATGCAAAAGACGTATTTATTAGTCTTAAACAAATACGCATATTAATCAGCCAGCTTTCACAAGCGGCTGATAATTTAAATGCGGATATACTTATAACAACCTCTCGAAGGACACCTCCTAAAATAGAGACACTTTTAGCAAAAGAATTAAAACGTAATCCTTCTTGCCAACTGCTTATTTTAGCAAACCAAAATAATATCCCTGAAGCAGTAGGTGGCATACTTGGATTATCTGATATTGTAGTGGTGTCTGGTGATAGTATCTCTATGATATCAGAAGCAGTTAACTCTGGTAAGGAGACCATAGTATTTATCCCTTGTTTTAAAGAAAAATTTCTCCCTTATCCAAATAAACATAAAAGGTTCATAGATAAATTAAGTGCAGATGGATATATTTTTTCTTCAAATGTCAAAGATTTATGTCACAATATCATTGATATAGCAAAGGGGAAGATACACACTAGGAGGATAGATGACTGCAATATAATAACGGATGCTATAAAGCAAATCATATAATAGTAGAAGATAAGATTTTATTAATAAAAATATTAGGAATATCCTGCTTGTTTTTTATATGCAGGATTTATTTTTGTACTCATGCGAGTTCTTCAAATTCTTCCTGAACTGAATGTAGGTGGTGTTGAGACTGGCACCATAGATTTTGCCAGATATCTGGTTAAGAAAGGTCATACTTCTATAGTTGTTTCGAATGGAGGGGACCTTGTTGATACGCTCTTAGAAACTGGCAGTAGACATTATACCCTTCCTGTTCACAAAAAGTCCCTATTTACCGTATGTAAAATGATAAAACCTCTACGTAAAATTATCATAGAAGAAAAAATAGATATTGTCCATGCGCGTTCACGTGTCCCAGCTTGGATAGCATATTTCGCCTGCCGGGGGACAAATGCAGTCTTTGTTACTACCTGCCATGGATATTATAAAAGTATTTTATTTAGCCGTGTTATGGGATGGGGCAAGCTTGTAATTGTTCCCAGTAAAGTTATAGCTAGGCATATGGTAGAGACTTTTGGAGTAGATTCTGAAGATATACGTTGTATACCAAGAAGTGTAGATATAGAGCGATTTAATATTAAACGAGGTGATGATAAAAAGGATTATTATACAATCTCTATTGTAGGAAGAATTACACCTTTAAAAGGCCATAGTTATTTTTTAAAGGCCATGGCCAAAATCATACAAAAGACTCCATATATAAAAATATGGATTATTGGCGATGCCCCTGCACAAAAAGAACATTATCGTCAGGAGCTAGAGGTGCTCGTTCATAGATTGGGGATTAATGATAAAGTGGAGTTTTTGGGTAAACGAAAAGATATACCTGAACTCCTTGCAAAAACAGATGTCCTTGTACTCTCAACTATAACACAGGAATCGTTTGGTAGGGTTATATTAGAAGCGCAAGCAGCAGGCGTAGCTGTAGTAGCAACTAAAGTGGGAGGAGTTATTGATATTATTCAACATGAAAAAACCGGATTATTGGTTGAGGCAAAGGATATTGATTCCATGGCAGACCAGGTATATAGGTTATTAAACGATAGAAATTTATCTAAAAAAATAATTAAGGCGGCTAAAAAACAATTGAAGCAAAGATTTACTGTTGAAAAAATGTGTGAAAATACAATTAATGTGTATCAAGAATTATTGGAGCGACAAAATATTCTTATTATAAAGATGAGTTCTGCAGGGGATATTATCCTATCAATACCCGCTTTGCGGGCAATAAGAGAACGGTTCCCGAAGGCAAAAATTAGCTGTGTTACAAATGTAGAATATAACAAGATATTAAAAAATTGTCCATATATAGATGAGCTGATTTTATTCGATAAAAGAAAACATCATGGATACGGCTTATTAAGATTTTGTAAAAATTTAAGAAAAAATAAATTCGATAAAGTTATAGATCTTCAAAATAATAAAAAGAGCCATATTATATCATTTCTGAGTTTTCCCAAACAAAGTTATGGATATGATAACGGTAAATTTAGTTTTTTGCTATCAAATAAAATAAAAGATATCAAGAGAGATATCCCGCCCGTTCGACATCAATTTATTCTATTGGAAATGTTAGGAATAAAATATGATAAAAAATATAAACTTAAATTATGGCCGTCTCATGAAGATATAAAATATGTCTTATCCTTATTGGATTCAGAATGGCTTGGCAACACAGATAATATTATAGGAATTAGTCTGGCTGCCTCAGCTAAATGGGAAAGTAAAAATTGGCCATTAGAACACATAGCTAAATTATGCGACATGTTAGCAGAAAGAAATATACGAACTATAATAACCGGGACAGAAAAAGATAAAGCACGTGCCCATATATTACTTTCAATAACACAATCTAAACCTGCAATATTTATTGGTAGGACAGATATATTACAATTAGCAGCTCTTATAAAACGTTGTAAAGTATACATAAGTCCTGATTCTGCACCGCTTCATATAGCAGCTGCTATGGGGGTGCCATGTATAGGTTTATTCGGGCCTACATCTGCAAAACGACATGTTCCGCCCGCAGAAAAGATATCAATTATTCAAAAAGCAGTAGCCTGTGCGCCTTGTTATAAAGGTTTTTGCAGGAAAAAAATACATTATTGTATGAAAGAAATAACTCCTGAAGAAGTTTTAGCCAAAATAGATGAAATGATAGATGAAGGATAAGAGGGATGAACATATTATTTTTATCAACACATATAAATAAAGGTGGTATAACCAGCTACATATTTACGCTTAGTAAAATATTTTATAGTCAAGGACATAAAATTTTTATAGCAAGCAGTGGAGGGGAAGAGGAGGAAAATTTTAAATCTATAGGAGCAGATTTATTTATAATAAATATTAAAACAAAATCAGAACTTTCTCCTAAAATATATATGGCTATACCTTCTCTAAAAAGATATATACAAAAAAATAAAATAGATATTATACATTCCCAGACACGTATCACACAAGTTATGGGTACTTTTTTAAATAAAATGACAAAGGTCGCACACATAACAACCTGCCATGGTTATTTTAAACCACGATTATCTAGAAAAATATTCGGATGTTGGGGAGATGCAGTAATAGCAATTAGTCCTGCTGTAAAGGCACACTTACAACAAGATTTAGGGGTTACAGATAATAAGATATTTTTTATATTAAATGGAATAGACTTAAAAAGATTCTCTTTATGTGCATTACATAAAAAAAAAGAATTGAGGAACAAATATAATCTCTCAGAAGAAGATATTATTATAGGTATTATAGCAAGACTTTCATCAGTAAAAGGTCATGACATTCTTATACATGCTATGGGTGAAGTATGTAAGAGATTTCCTCATGTTAGGTTGTTTATCGCTGGAGAGGGAAAAACAAAATCTACATTGAGACAATTGGCAAAAGAACATAGAATAATAGATAAGATAATCTTTTATCCTAATGTTAGCGATACTACAGAAATTCTTTCTCTTATAGATATATTTGTTATGCCATCACGTTCAGAAGGACTTGGGCTTGCAGTAATGGAGGCACAGGCTGCTGGTTTGCCGGTTATAGTATCCAAAATAGGAGGTCTTCCATATGTAGTACAACATAATAAGACAGGTCTTCTTGTTGAATCGGAAAATATAAAACAATTGTCTAATGCCATTATTGCCCTTATACAGGATAGACAGCTGGCAAACAGATTAGGGACTATGGCAAGAGAGTATGCATTTAATAACTATTCTGCTGAAGGCATGGCAGAAGAGACAATGAAAGTATATAAAAAATTTATTAACAAAGACAAAGACATATGATATTAAAGAAAATTCTTGTTATTAACATCAACTGGATAGGTGATGCTGTATTCTCCTCCCCTGTGTTTAAGGCAATTAAACAGGCATATCCACAATCAAAAATCAGTTGTTTGGCAGTACCACGAATAAAAGATATTTTAGATTGTATTCCTTATATAGATGAAATCATCATATACGATGAGGCTCGAAGGCATAGAAGTATATTGGGAAAATTAAATCTTATAATGAATTTGAGACAAAAAAATTTTGATTCCGTGTTTATATTACATAAATCCATGACTAGGGCAGCCATGGCGTTTATGGCAGGTATACCTATAAGAGTTGGTTATGATACTAAAAAAAGAGGAATATTTTTAACACATAAGGTCCCTTTTCCAAGATATGATATTCATAGGGCTGACTATTATCTTAATGTGATAGAATATATGGGTATCAAAATACAAGATAGACATACACGCATCATGCCTTTGGCTAAAGCTATAACCAGTATTGAAAAAAAATTGAAAGATAATGGTATAAATAAAGATGATAAATTTGTCATTATTAATCCTGGTGGCAACTGGGACCTAAAACGTTGGGATAAAAAAAATTACGCACTAGTTATAAAAAAACTTGCTGAATTTTCACAAATAAAAATAATTATAACCGGTGCAGAAAAAGACAAACCCTTGGCAGAAGAAATAAAAAAAATATCGGGAATAAAATCAGTGATCATACTAGCAGGAAATACCACATTAGCAGAAATGATAGCTTTACTTTCTAAAGCAACACTTGTAATCTCTGCAGATACAGGCCCTCTACATATAGCTAACAGTACAGGAACTGATGTTGTTGCCATATTTGGCCCGACTCGTCCGGAACTTACTGGCCCACGAGGAACCGGAAAGGCAACTGTTTTACACAAGTATATAGGCTGTAATCGAAAAGCATGTTACCAGTTAAAGTGTAAAGACAACATATGTATGCAAGCTGTAACAGTTTACGACGTAGTCAATGCAGCAAGGCCTTTCCTTATCTGATAGATATCACTCAGCTTAAATTGTGAATACTGCTGACAAAAGTTAGTAAATGCTAATGGATAAAACAAAAATTCGCAAAATATTGGTTATTTCTCTTTCTAATATAGGGGATGTAGTCCTTACATTCCCTGTATTAGATATTTTAAAGAGAGACTTCCCTAAGGCACAGATATCTGTTGTAGTGGGTCCTAAAGCGAAAGGGCTGTTATATAGTAATCCCAATTTTCATCATATATATATATTCAACAAACATCAGCCATGGTTGTCCTCTGCGAGATGGATATTAAAATTATTAAAAACACGATATGATTTAGTGGTAGATCTGCGTAACACAATGATACCATTGTTTATTGCTCCTCGTTATATGACACCATTATGGCGGAGAAGAGTTGGTAGATGTCTTCATGTACGCGATGAGCATCTTAATAGATTAAAATCCATTTATCCGTATCGGAATATCTCAAATACAAGATACTCACTATTTATAACAGAAAAAGACAGCTCTTATATAAAAAATTTACTTAATAATGAATTTAAAGACAGTGATAATAGATACATAATAGTATCTCCAGGAGCAGCTGATAAAAGTAAACGATGGGGATATAATAGGTTCGCTGAATTATGTGACAAGATTATTAATATTTATAATATAAAAGTGGTGTTGATTGGGGATGCAGGCGAAGACAAAAATATTGTTGTTAAAATATTAAAAGAAATGAAGGCCCCTGCAATGGATATAGCTGGCAAGACAAGTTTAATCCAATTGGCTGAGGTGATAAAAAATGCACTGCTTGTTATTACAAATGATAGTGCACCAATGCATCTAGCAAGTTATCTTAATGTGCCTGTTCTGGCTATATTCGGCCCCACTTCACCTGAAAGATACGGGCCATGGTCTAATAATAGTAGCTTTATAAGAAATAATATATCTTGTGAAAAATGCAAATATCCTAAATCTGGCTTATTGCATTCATGCATGGATGCGATAAGTGTGAATAGCGTATTTAATATGTTCAAGATTACGGCAGATGGGGTTGATTTTATAAATTAAGATATTTAATTATTTTATTACTTTTTTATTTACTGCCACATATATTGAAGGGAACAATCTTGCAGCAAATGCCTTTTTATAAGGCTTTGGTAACCATGAAAGGATTGTTTCCATAGTTAAAAAATATATATCAGGCATTTCCTTAATAGCATACCTCTTTTTTATAACATATGGATGGAAATAGAAATCCCGAATTTTAGATATTATATGGTTTAATTCTGTATATGTCCATTCTTTCAAATGAAACCCTTCAGGTGTATCTGAAAAATACTGAGATATATCATGAGGGCCAGTAAAGGCATGGGGTGTACAAAAAATATATATTCCCCCGGGTTTTAATATACGGCTAATCAGTCTAAAATGTAAGCAAACGTCTTCTGGATGCAAATGTTCAATCAGTTGATCGCTGAATGCAACATCTATTGTTGCATCTTTTATTTCGTTTAAATTATACCCATCATATATAATTAACTTAAAATTTGATAAGTTCTCTATGTTATTAGCACGTTGGTCAGATATATCTATTGCATAGCTATATTTCACATATTTAGCTACATACATTGCAAAACTACAATCCCCTGGGGCAAATTCTGCAAATACTGATGATTTATTTAGAAAATCTTTTATAAGCATAAATTTTCGTTCATTTGCCCTGGTAGTCAATACACTACTACTTCTTTGCTTTAGTCGTGGATGATCAGTTACCTCCCTAAATAGCTCTTCATACATAGAGGCATATATCTTTATTCTATCCTTACGGTTGGCAATCTTTAATTTATTAGCAATGTTTTTTTCTACTAAATAATGATGTAATATCTGTTCATAGCTTCTGCCTTTAGGCAATGGTTTTCTTAGTTTTTTCCTGTTAGAATATGTCATAATTAATTATAGACTGTTCATAAACCAAAATTTTGTATTGGAACCTTTTATTCGGCAACAATACATAAATAAAATATAGCAATGCAGGAGGAGTCTTCTTCCCCAATATCTTCGTTGAGAAAACCTCGATTCAATCCAGATTACCTTTTATAATTAAAATTCGGCTTAAGTCAAAATACCTTGATAATATATATATTATTATTATAATACCTCATAAATAAAATTACAGCCTAAATAATTGTTTGTTTACTTATCCTCTGATAAAAATATGGGCACAGAGAAAAGATTATATAATGAAAAGAGTTAAGAATATTTTAATAGTACGAACCGACAGAATAGGTGATGTTGTATTAACCACACCATCTATCAAGGCAGTGAGAGAGGCTTATCCTAACGCCCGAATATGTGTATTAATTAGTAGTTATACAGTAGATTTAATCAAGGGAAATCCTAATATTGATGAAATAATCATTGATGATAAATATGGCAGACATAAAGGGATTTTTGGTTTTTTTAAATTGGTTTCAACCATACGAAAAGAGAAATTCGATCTTGCAATAATATATCATACTAAAAAAAGGACAAATGCGCTCTGTTTTCTATCTGGTATCCCTATGAGGCTTGGATATAAAAATAATAAATTTGGGTTTCTTTTAACCCATCCAGTTTATGATAATCGAGTCCATGGGATAAAACATGAAGCAGAATATTGTCTTGATTTGTTGAAAAAAATAGATATTAAGTTCAATGGAGAAATAAAATTGGAATTACCTATTCTAGCTCATGCAGTAGATTGGTTAAAACAATTTCTTTCTTCTTCCAATATATCTAATAAGGACCTGCTTATAGTAGTGCATCCAGGAGCTAGCGATCCTTCTAAACAATGGCCAGAAGAATTATTTGTAAAGATTATTAACAAATTATCCCGAAAATATCAATCTTCAAAATTTGTTGTTATAGGTGCGAAAAACCTCAAAAATATAGCTAAAAATCTCTGTTCATATACAAATACAAATGTAATAAACCTATGTGGAATGACAACTGTTGCAGAATTGGTTTCTTTATTAAATAGAGCAGACCTTCTTATATCAAATGATTCGGGTCCTGTTCATATAGCAGCTGCCATGAATACCCCTGTAGTTTCTATATTTACCCGTAACCAGCCAGGTATTAATCCTGAAAGATGGAGACCATTAGGGCCTAATTCTACTTTTGTAAGTGTCAAACCTGACAACAGCTTATCTTTCAAAAAAAGTGGCCTAATTAGCAAAAAATATCTTTATAATATATCCCCTGATGATGTTTTGGAAGCAGTTGACTCGGTATTCAAAGTATGTTAATATTATTTCTTATTTTAATATAATATCCGAAATATGGCTAACCTTACTTGTTTAATATTAATATAATTTTATAATGATGCATTATTTTTCTTCAGTTATTTCAAAATTTAAAAGAAAAAGAATATTAGTAATCGGAGATATCATCTTAGACCGATATATTCAAGGAAGCGTCTCACGTATATCTCCAGAGGCCCCTGTCCCGGTAGTAGTTGAAGAACGTTGTTTTCATACTATAGGAGGAGCAGCTAATGTCGCACATAATTTAAGTAGCCTGGATAGTAAGGTAATTCAAGTAGGAAGGATAGGTGCTGACACTGATGGAAGAACACTGATACAAGATTTAAAAGAAAAGGGTATTGAGACAACTGGTGTTTTTGTTGATAAAAATATACCCACAGTAACCAAGACAAGAATTATCGCACAACATCAGCAGGTTGTACGAGTTGATAGAGAGGATTGCAGGGCATGTGCTGATCCTAAAATAAATGATAAAATTATTAATTTTATACAAAAGAAGATAGATTCTGTCGATGCTATTATTATATCTGATTATGGTAAAGGCATGATAACCTCTAATCTTGTATCTTTTATATGTTCCCTAGCAATTCAAAAAGGGAAGATTATAACTGTTGACCCTAAAATAGAACACTTTAATTATTATAAAAATGTAACTGCAATAACTCCTAATAAAAAAGAATTGGAAAATGCAGTAACAGATTTAAACTTTCAGAGTGATGGAACAGAAATTCTTAATATAAAGCCAAATAAACTTAAAACAACAGAGGATATAGATATAGCAGCAAAACAAATTTTACGACTTTTAGAGCCAGATGCACTACTTGTCACTTTAGGTGAAGACGGAATGAGGTTGTTTGAAAAAGGGAGAAAACCCTTTTCTATAAAAACTCAAGCCAGAGAAGTCTATGATGTAAGTGGTGCAGGTGATACAGTGATTGCTGTCTTTACTCTGGCTCTTACAACTGGGGCAGATAAAAAGGATGCTGCACGACTTGCTAATCTTGCTGCAGGGATTGTTGTAGGAAAGATAGGGGCAGTGGCAATAGGGAAAAATGAACTTCTTAGAGCAATAAAAGAGATGTGATTTCTCATCTTAAATTTTAATTTACATATATTAGTAATAATTTGAACTATTATTTTTATCATATAATCACATATGAGAACAGTAGGTATTATTCCAGCCCGTTGGGAGGCGAGTAGATTTAAAGGGAAAGTTTTAGCTAAGATAGCAGATAGGCCAATGATCCAGCATGTATGGGAAAATGCTGGGAAAAGTAGCTTGCTAAATGAACTTATTATTGCATGTGATGATGAAAGGATTATAGAGGCAGCTAAGGGGTTTGGGGCTAATGCTGTATTGACTTCGAAAAAACATGCATCAGGGACAGATAGAATCATCGAAGCAGCAGCTAATGTTGATGCAGATATTATTGTCAATATACAGGCAGATGAACCGTTAATACATCATTCTATAATTGATAATTTAATATCTGTCCTTATCAAAAATAGTACAGCTGTTATGGCTACTTCAATAAAAAAAATAGAATCTCAGGAGCAATTACAGGATGTTAACGTCGTTAAAGTAGTCGTTGATAGATATGGCAATGCTATGTATTTCTCTAGGACTATTATTCCATATAATAGGACATGCAGTAATATAGACTATTTTAAACACCTGGGTATATATGCCTACAGAAAAGATTTTTTGAAAAAATTTAATCAGCTACCATCATCAAGACTTGAAGCCTCGGAGAGATTGGAACAACTAAGGGTGCTTGAGGCAGGATATAAAATAAAAACAGTAATAACGGAAATAGATACCATAGGGGTTGATGTTCCTGAAGATATTATTAAGGTAGAGAAATTTTTGAATAATAAATGAAGAGACGGATCAAAATAATAAAAATAGGCGATATACATATAGGCAATAAAAATAATTTTATTTTAATTGCAGGACCATGTGTTATAGAAGAAGAAAAATTAACTTTCAATATAGCAATTAATATTCAAAAGATTACGCAAAAGCTTAATATTCCTTTTATATTCAAGGCAAGTTATGATAAGGCCAACAGGACTTCAATAAAATCTTTTCGTGGTCCGGGTATAAAAAAAGGATTAAAGATATTAAGTAAAATAAAAAAGGAACTAAATATTCCTATATTAAGCGATGTCCATACCCCTGATGAAGCTGTAGAAGCTGCAGAGGTCTTGGATATTATACAAATCCCTGCTTTTTTGTGTCGGCAAACAGATCTACTTATTGCCGCAGGGAGAACAATGAAGGTTGTTAATATAAAAAAAGGTCAATTTTTAGCACCTGAGGATATGGAGCAGGCAGTAAAAAAGATAGAGGCTACGGGAAATAAAAAAATACTTCTTACAGAACGAGGCACGAGTTTTGGATATCATTATCTTATAAATGATTTCCGTTCTCTAGCAATAATGTCAAATATAGGGTATCCTGTTATTTTTGATTCAACACATAGTGTGCAACAACCGGGTGGACTTGGGACTGCAACAGGAGGCAAAAGTGAATTTGTCCCATTATTATCAAGATGTGCAGTAGCAGCAGGGTGTGCTGGTATATTTATGGAGGTTCATCCTAATCCTGAGGAGGCCTTATCCGATGGAGCCAATATGTTAAAATTGAACAAATTAGAAAAATTACTGCTCTGCCTTAAAGAAATAGATAGAATTATAAAATCACTATCTTGATTTTATAATCTAATTTTATCACGTGTTATCATTATAAAAATTTTAGGAACAAAATACGTATGTCACTAAATAAGGCAAAAGAGGTAATCAAAATAGAAGCAGAGGCTATCAATCGCCTTACTTCAAGAATAAATCAGAATTTTAAGAGTGCAGTGGATACCATACTTAAATGCAAAGGTCGGGTTATTGTTACAGGCATGGGCAAAACAGGTATTATAGGCAGAAAGATAGCTGCTACTTTGTCTTCTACTGGAACTCCTAGTATGTGGATGCATAGTGCAGAGGCCCTTCATGGGGATCTAGGACAGGTTACAAAAAACGATGTTCTGTTGATTATTTCTAATAGTGGAGAAACAGAGGAAATAAAAAAGATATTGCCTCTTGTGAAAAGAATTAGGACCAAAATCATTGCTGTTACAGGGAATCTTAAGTCGGCATTGGCGAAACATAGTGACATAGTTCTGGATGTTTCAGTAGAAAAAGAAGGTTGCCCTTTAGGACTTGCTCCCATGGCATCTACTACTGCTACATTAGCAATGGGAGATGCGTTGGCCGCATCTCTTATTGTTCGAAGAAGATTTAAAAAGGAAGATTTTGCCTTTTTTCATCCTGCGGGTTCACTTGGCAAGAAACTTCTTCTAAAAGTAGAAGATCTTATGCGTACAGGTAGGAGGTTTGCACGGGTTAAAGAGGATACTTGTATAAAAGATGTGTTATTGGCTATTACAAAAGCAAGGTGTGGATCTGCTTGTATACTTAACAAAAAAGGTAAATTTGTAGGGATTTTTACTGATGGAGATTTAAGGCGTAATCTTGAAACCAGCCCTGATATATTATCAAAACAAGTAAAAGATATAATGACCAAAAATCCTGCAACTATATCTAAGGATAGATTAGCAGTAGATGCATTAAAAATATTACAAGATAGAAAAATAGATGAATTGCCTGTCATTGATAATAAACATAAATTAGTTGGATTATTAGATGTCCAGGATATTTTAAAAGCTGGTTTAGTTTGAATTTAGGAAATTTTTATAATGAAAACTAATTTAAAAGAAAAAATAGAAAAAATTAAGGTAGTATGCCTTGATGTAGATGGAGTTCTTACAAATGGTAAAATTATCCTAGATGATACTGGCAGAGAGATAAAGAGTTTTGATGTTCGTGACGGTCTGGGCATACATCTTTTAAGAAAGGCAGGTATAAAAACAGCCATCATCTCTGCAAGGTCCTCAGCTGCCATAGATTTACGTGCCAGAGATTTAAGAATAGACCGTGTATATCAGAACGCTTATCCTAAAGATGAGGCGTTTGAGGATATGTCGAGATTTTTTCAAGTGGAAGATTATGAAGTATGTTTTATAGGAGATGATCTTCCTGATATATGTATATTTAAACGAGTAGGACTTGCCATTGCACCTAGAAATGCTTCATTTGAGGCAAAACAGGCAGCTGATTATATTACTACTAGATGCGGAGGAGAGGGGGCGGTAAGAGAAGCAGTAGAACTTATACTTAAGAATAAAGGGCAATGGGAGTCAATCTTAAATAACTTCTAATAGGACAATTATGTGTTATAATAAACATTCTATAATCAATTGAGTGAGAAATGAAATGAAAATATTATTATATATTAAAATTTTGTTATATGTTGTAGTATTGTTGGCAGGATTAAATTTAAATAAGATAAATAATCTTTATGCAGAAGAAAATGTGGATCAAAAATTCCAAGGATTTCAGCTTCATGGATATGATAATAATGGAAATAAATCATGGGAGGTCAAAGGTGATACTGCCGATGTTGTAGGCACTAAGGTAAAATTGTCTAATGTGGATGCTAATACCTATAATGAGAATAAAATGAATGTAAAAGCTGATACGGGTATTATTGACCAAAGTAGTGGAAACATGCGACTTGAAGATGATGTTGTGATTACTACGGAAGACGGAACGCAGTTAAAAACAGATCATATTGATTGGAAAAGAGATGATGACTTGGTCTCCACAGATGATAAAGTTGTGCTTAGGGACAAACGAATGACTGTTGTTGGTAAAGGAATGGAAGCCAGACCTGGGCTTAAAACCGCACAGATAAAGACTGATGTAAAGGTAAAGGTTAATACTACACCCGATAAAAAAATAAAAAAGTTTGTAACGATTACTTGTGATGGACCTTTGGAAATAGATCAAAAAAAAGCAGTGGCAGTTTTTAATAATAATGTTGTGGCAATACAGGATCAACAGCAGTTAAAAGCTGATAAGATAGAAGTGTTTTTTGACCCTGATATGAAGTCTATAAAAAAAATGATATGCAGTGGTAATGTTGAAATAATAGAGAAGGAGAATAAGACGTTTGCAGAGCAGGCTATCTATGATGCTATAACAAAGAAGATTACACTTTCAGGACGGCCAAAATTAATTTTACAAACAGAGGGGGAAAATGCCATTACACATATTAGAAACTAAAAATCTCGTAAAAGTTTATGGCCGCAAAAAAGTTGTTGATGGTGTAAATATTTCTGTAGGCCGTTCAGAGATAGTAGGGTTGCTTGGCCCCAATGGAGCAGGTAAAACTACCACTTTTTATATGGTAGTAGGGATCGTCAAACCTACTGAAGGGAAGATATTCTTTGATAGTGAAGATATCACTAATAAGCCGATACATGAACGTTGTCGATTAGGAATGGGATATCTTTCTCAAGAACCGTCTATCTTTAGAAGGCTTACAGTAGAAGAGAATATCATGTCTATTTTAGAAACACTTAATATAAGTCCTCGTGAGAGACAAAGGAGATTGGATGCACTTTTAGAAGAACTTAATATTGCTCATTTGGCTAAAAGTAAGGCATATACTCTATCCGGTGGGGAAAGACGAAGGCTTGAGATTACACGTGCACTTGTTACTAATCCATCTTTTATTTTATTGGATGAGCCTTTTTCCGGGATAGACCCTATAGTGGTTAGTGAAGCGCAAGAAATTATAAAAGAATTAAAAAACAGAGGGTTAGGCATTCTTTTAACAGATCATAATGTGAGAGAAACATTATCGATAACAGACAGAGCATATTTAATTGCTGAGGGTCGTATTTTAATTTCTGGGACAGCTGAGGATTTAATAAATAATCCAGAGGCAAGGAAAATTTATTTAGGAGAGAAATTCAGCATGTAGCATTTATGTATTAATGTAATCGGGTTATAGTCTTAAGGAAAAACATAAGATAAACATACAAGGTAACAGCTTATTTTTAAATGAAAGGAAAAGACAGCAATGAAAGTTGAAGTTAAAAAATTAGATCCAAGTAAGCGAGAATTAAAATTTGAGGTTCCAAAGGAAAAATTTCTTCCAAAACTTGAGGATGCATATAAAGAAATAGGGAAGCGTGCTAAGGTAAAAGGATTTAGGCCGGGGAAGGTTCCAAAACAGGTATTGGAGGCACATTATGGCGATGTAGCTAGGGAGGAAGCAGTAAAAAAACTTATTCCAGAGGTATATCAGGAAGGCCTTAAAAAGGAAAAAATAATTCCATTAGATGTGCCTGATATAAAAGATGTAAGCCTTAATGATGGGATTTTAAAATTTACAGCTATATTGGATATTAGACCAGAAGTTACTATAAAGGATTATAAAGGGATAAAAATAAAAAGAAAAGATTCAGAGGTTACAGATGAGGAACTTGAAAAAACTATGGAGTATATCAAAAAGGGACAGGGGCTTAAGGATGAAGATCAGATTGATGATAGCTTTGCACATAAGTTGGGGTATGCCAATCTTGATGAGTTTAAAAAGATATTGAGGAACCAGATGTCTTTAGATAAAGATAGACATAACCGTGCAGATGTAGAACAACAGATTATAAATCATATCCTTAAAAAGGCCCAATTAACTATATCTCAATCTTTTATTAACAAACATATAGAACGAAGAATATCTGAATGGAAAAAGAAGGCTAAATCAGAAGGTATGCCTGCCAAAGATATTAATGAAAAAGAAGAAAATATGCGTAAAATTTTAAAAGAACAGATAGAGAAAGAAGTAAAAATATTTCTCATATTTGAGAAAATAGCTGAACAGGAGGAGATAGAGATAAAAGATGATAACAGACTGGTCCCCATAGTTATGGAATTTCTGTTAAAAGAGGCAAATTGGCAAACATAAATTATTTTAAAATTATATTTTTGGATGATGATAATGAGGGGGGATGGAAAATGGATACAAAAAATCAGATATTGGTACCTATGGTAGTGGAAAAAACAGGCCATGGTGAACGTGCCTATGATATATATTCACGACTTTTGAAAGAGAGGATTATATTTATTGGTACAGCTATAGACGATAACGTCGCAAATCTTATAATAGCACAGTTACTATTTTTGCAGAGTGAAGATGCCACAAAAGATATAAATATATATATTAATACACCCGGGGGATCCGTCACTGCAGGACTAGCTATATATGATACAATGCAGTTTGTAAAACCTGACGTATGCACCTATTGTATAGGTCAGGCCGCTAGTATGGGGTCTCTTTTGTTATCTGCAGGAACAAAAGGTAAAAGATATGCTCTTCCTTATTCCAGGATTATGATACATCAACCATGGGGTGGAGCGCAGGGGACAGCAAGCGACATATCTATACAGGCAAAAGAAATATTAAGGATGAAAGATGAACTTATTAAACTGCTTTCCAAACACAGCGGACAATCCTATGAAAAGATAGAAAAAGATTGTGATAGAGATTTTTTTATGAGTTCTTATGAGGCTAAGGAATATGGATTGGTAGATGAAGTAATCAGTCCAGAGGGCAGTTAGTCTAAATAAGTATGATAAAAAGGTAGAAATACTGTAAATTATGGATGATGTAAAATAAAAGGAGAGTTTTAAATGAAGAAAAATTTATTGCTTACACCAGGCCCAACACATATACCAGTAGAAATATGCCAAGCATTAGGAAAACCTATAATACACCATAGAACACCACAATTCCAAGAGGCATTAAAAGAGGTTATTGAAGGTCTGCAATATGTATTTCAGACAAAAAATGATATATATATACTTGCCTCTTCTGGGACAGGAGGGATGGAGGCTGCTGTATGTAATTTCCTTTCTGCTGGAGATAAGGTTATTACTGTTGAAGGTGGTAAGTTTGGCGAACGATGGACAGAACTATGCAAGGCATATGGGCTTATACCAGAAGTGATAACTATAGAATGGGGGAAGGCTGTTAAGGCAGAACAAATAGCAGAATTATTACAAAAAAATAATGATGTAAAAGCTGTTTTTGTCACATTATGTGAAACATCAACAGGTGTTACTACTGATATCAAGGCAATAGCAGATGTAGTAAAAGAAACAGATGCGATACTTATTGTTGACGCTGTAAGTGGATTGGGTGTAGTGGATATGCAAACAGATAATTGGGCTGTGGATGTGGCAGTATCTGCATCCCATAAAGGGTTTATGCTGCCACCAGGGGTGGCCTTTGTTGCTGTAAACCAGAAAGCAGCTGCGTTGATGGAAAAAGCTACTTTACCCAGATACTATTTTGACTTGAGAAAGTCCAAAAAGGTCTTTTCGAAACCAGATACACCTTTTACCCCTGCTATAGGTATTATAGTAGCGTTAAATGAAAGCCTTAGGATTATAAAAGAAGAAGGATTAGAAAAAAGATTTGCCCACTTCGCACGTCTAGCAGAGGCAACCAGAAAGGCTGCAAAGGCTTTAGGGTTGAGCTTGTTAGCAGATGAGGCATGTATATCAAACGCACTTACAGCTATAAAACTACCAGAAGGTATAGATGGGGGGAAGTTAGTAAAATTAATGCGGGATACATATGGAATCTCAGTTGCCGGTGGACAGGCACAATTAAAAGGCAAAATTATCCGTATCGCTCATATGGGCTGTATTGATGAATATGACATATTGACCGGTATTTCATGTCTTGAAAAAGTACTTAAAAAATTAGGACATTCATTTAAATTAGGTGTAGGTGTTGCTACAGCTCAAGAGTTTTTTAATGGGGAAGAGTAACATCAGTAATAGTGGAGGAGATATAGAATGAAGATTTTAATTAGTGATAAATTAGCCAAGGAAGGCATTGATATACTAAAAGCAGTTGATAGTTTTGAGGTAGATGTTAAAACAGGGCTTAGTCCTGAAGAACTAAAGGCTATCATAAAGGATTATGATGCTATCATTATAAGAAGTGGTACTAAGTTGACTGCTGATATAATAGAGGCAGCAGAAAAACTGAAATTTATAGGGAGAGCAGGTGTCGGCCTTGATAATGTTGATTTAAAAGCTGCTACAAAAAAGGGTGTAGTTGCTATGAATACTCCAGCAGGTAATACTACTTCTACAGCAGAACATACTATGAGCCTTATACTTGCCCTATCAAGGAACATACCGCAAGCATATGTTTCTTTAAGAGAAGGGAGATGGGAAAGATCTAAGTTTAGTGGAGTAGAACTTAGAGGAAAAACTCTTGGTATCATAGGATTGGGGAGAATAGGATCTACAGTTGCAAAGTTTGCTGAAGCCTTTGGGATGAATATTATTGCCTTTGATCCATTTTTATCAGTAGAGATAGCTGAAAAGAGAGGAGTCCGCGTAGTAGAATGGGAGACCCTTCTAAAAGAGTCTGATTACATAACAATACATGTACCCAAAACCTCTGAGACTAAGGGTATGGTATCAGATAAAGAATTTGCTCTAATGAAAAAAAACGTGCGAATAATAAATTGTGCCAGAGGCGGAATTATAGATGAAAAGGCATTAATAAAAGCACTGGAAGAGAAAAAAATAGCAGGTTGTGCTTTAGATGTATATGAACAGGAACCCCCTGACTTTAATTCAGTTTTATTCAAATTTGATAATTGTGTTACAACCCCTCATCTCGGGGCATCCACTTCGGAAGCACAGGTAAATGTTGCTGTTGAAATAGCTGAAACCATACGCGATGCCCTGCTTGGCAAGGGTATTGTGAATGCAGCGAATTTCCCGTCTGTGACACCAGAGGCATATGAAGTACTTTCACCTTATATTAACCTTGCATTTCGTATGGGTAAATTTGCCGGGCAACTTATTAATGGAAGAATAAACGGGGTAAAAATAACTTACAGTGGCGTTGTCACAGAATATAAAGTTGCTCCTATAAGTCTTGCCCTAATTAATGGCCTACTTACCCCAATCATGGGAGATACGGTTAATTTTATAAACGCAGTTGATCTTGCAAAGGAGCGAGGCATCAAAGTAGAGACGATAAATTCTACACGAGAAGAAGAATTTGTTAATTGTGTTAATTTAGAGATCGTCACTGATAAAGAAAATTTTTCCATACTGGGTGCCTTGTCAGGGAATAAACAACCACGTATAGTAAAAGTTAATAAAGTTTATGTTGAGGCGGTTCCTGAAGGGTATATGTTATTCATCAATAATAATGATAAACCCGGTATAGTAGGGGCAGTAGGGACTATTTTAGGAGATGCTAAAATAAATATTGCAGGTATTACTTTTGGGAGAGAAACACAAGGTGGCTTAGCAGTGAGTGTTGTAAACGTAGACAATAAAGTCCCGGAAGAAGTCATAGGAAGACTCAGTGCAGTTAAGGATATATTGTTTGTAAAATTGCTAAAAGTTTAATATAAAAGATACCTATATATTCATGGAGAAGGTGAGAATAGAGGCCGATAAATATAGATTTAGGGTAGGAAACACAGAAAATAGAGAGTTGCGTAAATGGATAAAAAAGAAAGGATGTGATATTCCTTTATATAATTTAATTCCAATAATAGGTATTGGTATACAGGATAGTATCAAAGTCGGCGGAATTACGTCTTTACTTTTTCTATTTATGCTCCTATCTCTTACTGGTTCAAACAAAAAAAATATAAAAATAGGAGGAATAGCTTTCATCCTAACATTATTTTTTACTAATATACTTTCTTTTTTGGGAATATTTGACAAGTGGCTTATAGCATCTTTTCTCCTTTTTCATTTTATATATGAGATAATAGGAATAATTTTCTTTATATGGGGGATATTAATACTTTGCGATTATTTTAAGTTTAAAAAAGACCATAGAAGTACTTTTTTTATCCCTATGCCTATCATTTCCAAATCAAATGTAACTAAACAAAATTTTCCATACATTGTAATATTAGTAATCTCCATTATAACAGGTATATTATGTAGTCTTCTAAATTCTGTCCTGACGTTAAATAAGTTGGTTCTCCTTAAATTTTCTTTTTTTATCATGATAAAAGATTATACTAACGCAATATTTGTACCTATTCTTTATAATCTAGGTTTTATTGTCTTACATATATTATTATTCTTTTCTATAATATATATATATAATAATAAATTAAAAAAAATAGATTCTTTATTGATTAAATATAGTATTTATGTAAGACTAATAACAGCTGCATTATTTATTTCTTCAGGGGTGGGATTCATATATCTATTTGGGGCATAAATTAAATAAAGCTATATTAGCTGGTAACCAGAAAATTATATCTTTCTTTATAAGAAAGGATTTTATCAAATGAATTTGGTTGTAGTTGGTGCTCAATGGGGTGATGAGGGGAAAGGTAAACTTATAGATGTGCTTTCTGAAGATTTAGATATAACTGTTCGTTATCAAGGGGGTAACAATGCTGGACATACAGTAGTTATAGGAGATAATGTATATATTTTCCATTTATTACCCTCAGCTATATTACATAAAAATAAAGTCTGTGTTATTGGGAATGGAGTAGTAGTTGATCCCGAGGCACTTATAAAAGAGATAAAAGAGCTTCATGCTCGTAAAGTAAATATAACCCCAAGAAGGCTTAAAATATCCAACCGTTGTCATCTAATTATGCCATATCACAGATTACTGGATAGTCTAAAAGAAGTAAAAAGAAAAAATAAAATAGGGACAACAGGCAGGGGAATTGGTCCGTGTTATGCAGATAAGGTAACAAGATGTGGGATAAGAATGATAGACCTTCTTAATCCAAAGGTATTCAAACAAAAACTAGCAGACAATATAGAAGAAAAAAATGAGATATTAAAAAAGGTCTTTAATAGTGAAGGATTTAAACTGGAAGATATCTATAGGAAATATCTTTCTTACGGCCGACAATTAAAGCCCTATATATGTGATACAACTCTTTACCTCAATGAAGCTATAAATAAAAAGAACTCTATATTATTCGAAGGAGCGCAGGGAACATTTTTAGATATAGATTTTGGAACGTATCCTTTCGTTACCTCTTCTAACTCCATCGCTGGGGGAGTATGCTCTGGTTGTGGCGTAGCTCCTAATGTAATAGACAAAGTTATAGCCTGTGTCAAGGCATATACTACCCGTGTGGGAGCGGGACCATTTCCAACTGAATTTTCAGATAGGCTTAAATATGATATTCAAAAAAAAGGAAATGAATTTGGAGCTACTACAGGTAGGCCCCGACGATGTGGTTGGTTTGATAGTGTACTTGTAAGATATGCTGTTATAGTTAATGGGGTATCTGAACTTGCTATCATGAAACTTGATGTGTTAGATGATTTAAAAAAAATAAAGATATGTACAGCCTATAAATTTAAAGGACGAATTTATAAAGATTTTCCTGTTGATTTTGAGGTTTTATGTAATGCAAAACCAATATATGAAGAACTGGATGGATGGCAAACTTCTTTAAAAGGTATACGTAATTACAAAAAACTCCCTAAGAATGCAAGAAGATATATAGAAAGACTTGAAAAATTGCTTAAAGTTAAGGTTAAATATATATCTATTGGTTCAGACAGAGAAGAAATAATTGCTCGTTAAGGAAAAAATAGAATGTTTTATTGTATGGGAGATCTGAATAAAATTTGAAATATTTTTTAATAATAGAATAAGTATATTATTTAGTTTTAATAGAATTGTAAGATTTTATAATAAATTATAAACCTTGGAAAATAAATAATTTACTTGACTTTAATATAAGGTTATGTTAAGGTGAAGTATAATCTCCGACGAATAAATCCTTCCTTGGAAAATAATTTATATATATTATATAAAATAGTATATCCCTTTTAATAACAACCATAGCGGCTAAATTTAGAATGGGCAAAAAAGGAGGAAAGTATGTTTAAATTCCTTAAGAATCTCGGCTTAATAACTACAGTGGTTAGTATATGTCTTGCCGCTAATGGCTGTACTTTTATATTTCAGAAAGGTAGACGTATTGATGTTGTAAAGTTATCTAAATTGAAAAGACAATTAAGTGAGTTGGAAAAGGCTAAAGTTCAGCTGGAGCAGCGTCTTAAACAAGAGATAAATGATAAAGAGGTTAAGGTAGAGATGTTAGAGAAGGGACTTGTGATAACTTTTGTTGCAGAGGTTTTGTTTGATTCTGGCAAGGCAACCCTTAGAAAAGATGCCTATAAAAAATTAGATAAAGTAGCAAAGGTATTAAATACTACAGTAAAGGATTCTTCTGTGGGCATAGAAGGACATACTGATAATGTTCCAATTAAATATTCAAAATGGAAATCTAATTGGGAACTATCTGTAGCGAGAGCTTTAAGTGTACTTCATTATCTTGAGCATAAAAAGGTTGACCCAAGGCGTCTTACAGCTACAGGTTATGGGGAATATCATCCAGTGGCTTCGAATAAGACAGCTGCTGGTAGACAAAAAAATAGACGTGTAGAAATAGTAATTCTTCCTCCCACAACTAAAAAGGGGCGATAATTAATATAAACTAAACAAAAAGAAAGGCGGTAAGGAAATGAGAATCTTTATAATGTCCTTATTAATTATTTTGATAGTTATAAGTGGAGGATTGGTGATTCGTTATGCCCAGAATGCTATAGAGATGCAACAAAAGTTAAATAATGAAAGATTTAAAAGGATAAAGACAGAAGAAAGTTTGTCTTTTGCAAATAAAAAAATTTTAACTTTAAAGGGCGAAATAAAGAAAACTAATATAGAGATACAAAAGCTAAATAGAATATTAAAGAAAGTTAAATCAGATAATTCTAGTTTGAGTGAAAGATTAAATAAGGCTAATAATACAATTAAACAATTAGAAACAAAAATAAAGGAATTAGTTGCAATATCTACAGCTGCTAAGGCAAATAATACTGTTGAAGAAAAAACTATGGCAGTTCCTGCTGCCAAATAATTAATTGGATATTTTTTTAGAGACGAAGGGAAATCGATAAGTTATAATATGGGGGATATATAGATCCCCCATTTTTTTAATATAGTTAAAATGTTTATATGTTTAAAATCAAAATAATTATTGATTATAAATGAAAGATAAACGCATACCAAAACATGTTGCCATAATAATGGATGGGAATGGGAGATGGGCAAAACAGCACCATCTGCCAAGAACACAGGGACATATTGAAGGTGCAAAGCGGGCAGAAGAAGTGGTAGATTTTGCAAATTCAATAGGAGTAAAAGTCCTTACACTATTTGCATTCTCTACTGAAAATTGGCATAGGCCGGATGCAGAAATATCTATGTTAATGAATTTACTAAAGATTATACTAAATAAAAAAATCGATAAATTTAAAAACAATAATTTACAATTTCAAACCATAGGTGTTTCAGATAATGTTCCTATCCCTATATTAGAAACAATTAACAAGGTTAAAGAAGAGACAAAAAATAATAATGGACTTATAATAAATTTAGCATTTAACTATGGTGCCAGAAGAGAAATTGTCGATGCTATAAAAGATATAGCCTACAGAGTAAAGAATGGCAATCTAAATATTAATGAAATTTGTGAAAATACAGTTTCTGATGCTTTATATACAAAAATGCTTCCTGACCCTGATTTGTTAATCAGAACTTCAGGAGAACAAAGGATTAGCAATTTTTTGTTATGGCAGCTTTCCTATACTGAACTTTATTTTACGGATAAATATTGGCCTGAATTTACAAAAGAAGAATTTGAAAAGGCCATTAGTGATTATCAAAAAAGAGAACGTAGATTTGGTAGTATAACCGCGACTATGTTGAAAAGAGAATAGATTATGAGTAAAGATAGATTAATTAGTTCTACAATAATGATATTATTGTCATTATTTGCGGTGTTAAATAAATGGATACTCTTATTTGTAGTTTTGGCTTTAACAATAGGAGGTCTATATGAATTTTTTTACTTGATAAAAAAGAAGGGTATACCCATTTACAGTTATACTGGGATAGTAATAGGGGTAACGATACCCTTATCTATATTTGTTAAATTCGAACCCACTAAAGGTTGGGAGTTATTGTTTATTGTGCTTGTTTTACTAATAATATTCCTTATGCAGCTTACAAGAAAAGAGAATAAAAATGCAATAGTTGGGATATCCACAACTCTTTTTGGAGTTCTTTATGTTTCATGGTTATTTAGTTTTCTCATAAAAATACGATTTCTCTTGCCGGGTGTAGGCGGGATGAAATTATTAGGTTTTATATTGCTTGTCACAAAAATGGGAGACGTCGGGGCATTGCTCATAGGTAGCACGTTTGGTAGGCATCTTCTTCTGCCACGAGTTAGCCCAAACAAAACTATAGAAGGAAGTATAGGTAGTTTTCTTTTTAGTATCATGGCTGCTGTATTAGGTAGGTCTCTTTTGCCTTCAGAATTGGGACTTGAAATTTGGCAAATAGTGTTAATAGGTGCTTTTTTTGGCGGAATAGGTCAGCTTGGAGATATTTCAGAATCTCTTATAAAAAGAGATTGTAACGTTAAAGATTCTGGTAGAATGCTCCCTGCTTTGGGAGGAGTATTAGATGCTATAGATAGTTTATTATTTTCAGCCCCTGTATTTTATTTTTATATTAGTTCTCTTATCAGAAGTGTTTAATTCTCTATAATTTTTTTATTTATATATATGCATAAAAAACGTATTGTTATTTTAGGTTCAACAGGGTCTATAGGTATCAATACACTAAAAGTTGTAAGTCGACTGCAGCAAAAATTTACTATATTTGGACTTACAGCATATAATAATTTTAAATTATTAGAGAAACAAATAAGAGTTTTTTCCCCAAAACAGGTTGCGGTTAGTAGTAAAGGTATCGAATATTTAAGACAGAATATCAATACAAGAAAGGTTAAAATTTTTAATGTCGATACGGAATTAGAAGAATTTGTGTCAAATAAAAATATAGATATCGTTGTAATTGCAATGCGGGGAAGTATAGCACTTAAACCATTCCTAACTGCTGTGAGATTGGGGAAAAGGGTCACACCTGCAAATAAAGAGGCATTAGTTATCGCAGGAGAGATAATAATGAAAGAGGCAAAAAAACATAGGGCAGAAATTATTCCTATTGATAGTGAACAAAGTGCTATATTTCAATGTTTAAAAGGTAACGATGTTAATATAGTTAAAAAAATTCTTCTTACAGCATCTGGTGGGCCACTGTTAAATATACCTAAATCTAAATTTAGAGATATGTCAGTTGAACAAATATTAAAACATCCTAAATGGAAGATGGGAAAGAAAATTACAGTAGATTCTGCTACATTGATGAATAAGGGGTTTGAGGTGATAGAAGCTAGTAGGTTATTTAATGTAGCTGTAACCAATATAACAGTAATTATTCACCCCGAAGCTATTATTCATTCTATGGTTGAATTTCAAGATGGAAGCATTGTGGCACAGATGGGAATAGCAGATATGCGATTGCCAATACAATATGCCCTGACATATCCTAAACGAACTGATACAGGATTAAGATCTTTGGATTTTTTTAAACTAAAACAGCTGACCTTTACACCTCCGGACCTAAGACGTTTCCCTTCATTATCTTTAGCTATTTACACAGGGGAAAAAGGAGGAACATTACCTGCAGTATTAAACGCTGCTGATGAAGAGGCTGTAGAGGCATTCTTAAAAAGAGAGATAGCTTTCTCTAACATTTATGATATAGTAGAAAAGACTGTAATGAGCCATCGTGTCAATAATACTGTAACTCTTAATAATATTATATCAGCAGAGCAGTGGGCGAGAGAGACAGCTAAATCATTTATTTATAAAATGCACAATAGAAAATAAAAAATCCTAACGAGGAATAAAGGTTATGTTAATAGAACACGTTATCTATAATCTTGAGAAAATAATTACTTTTGGTGTTTTTTTAGGCATACTTATAACTGTACATGAATGGGGACATTTTATTACAGCTAAATTAATGGGAGTCTCTGTCACAGAATTTGCTTTAGGTTTCGGACGAACAATATTTTCTAAGATGTATAAAGGGACTAATTATAAACTTAAACTGTTTCCCTTAGGTGGTTATGTTAAAATGGCAGGAGATGAACGATCTAAATGTACAGGTGCACCTGATGAATTTTATTCACAACCTGTTTGGAAAAGAGCACTTATTGTAATAAACGGTCCTGTAGTTAATTTTATTTTAGCCTATATCTGTTTTGTCTTAATGTTTATGATAGGTTATTCTAATCCGTCCACTCGTGTTAATGGACTGATTAATGGTTCGCCTGCACAAAAGGTAGGAATACAGGTAGGAGATAAGATAATACAAGTAGATGGGAAGAATGTTTATTTCTGGGATGATCTTCTAGAAAGTATTAGAGATTCCAAAAATGAGGTGATTACTTTAAAAATTTTACGAGGCAAGCAAGAATTTATAAAGAAAATAAAACCGCAAATAACTGCTGAAAGAAATCCATTCGGAAAATATGATAAAGTTAAGACTATTGGTATTGATCTCAACTCGAACATAATAGGATGGCTAAAAGAAGGGGCGCCTGCTCAAAAAGCAGGATTATTAATTGGAGATAAAATTATACGGGTAGGGCAAAAAGATATATTCGGCTGGCATGATTTGCAAAATAGTATCCGTGAGCAAAAGGGGAGACAGATAAAAATAACTGTATTAAGAAATAATAAAAAAATATTATATCATATTGTTCCAGAAGAAATTAAAGAAAAAGGTATAACAAGAAAGATTATTGGTATCGGTCCAGAGAAAGTAAAATTGGGTAACCATAAATTTAGCTTATTGCCAGCAATGGAGAAAGGCTGGGATAAATTTGTAGAAATAACTTCTGGGACTTGTCGGGCACTATACGCTATGATTACTAGAACAATATCTCCCAGAGAAGCAATAGGTGGGCCTATTATGATATTTGGATTAGTAGCAGATGCTGTAGATTTAGGCATAAGCTATTTTTTATTTATGTTAGGTTCAATAAGTCTCAGTTTGGCTATATTTAATTTATTACCAGTTATTCCTCTAGACGGTGGGCATCTTTTTCTATTCGGTATTGAGAAAATACGAGGTAAAGCACTATCTCCCAAAACAGATGATATTATTACAAGAATAGGTTTTGGTATGATTATGCTTCTTGCAATATATGTTTTTTACATAGATTTTGATAGAATAGGGGTCATTGATAAAATAAAAATGTTTTTTCACTAAAAGATCTGCGATTAAAAAAGGGGGATATACATAATGAATGAAGATCTTAGGGAAAGAATAAATCGTTATCTTCTTACTGGCACAGATTTTCTGAAAGTAAAAGATACGATGAATGAGGATCAGTTGCGGCTGTTTGTTGATCAAGCGATTTCTGATTTTTGTTCAGAACATTTTGTTGAAATATCTATGGAAGAACGTGCTGTTCTTATAAGAACATTAGTAAGCGCTGTTATGAGTTTAGGCCCTATACGCCCATTAATGGAAGACAAATCTGTGACAGAGATTATGATTAATGGCCCTAAGCAGATATATGTACAAAGAGAGGGTAAACTAATACTCACTGATATTAAATTTGATGATAATAATCACTTGCTTCATACAATCCAAAAGATATTGGCGGGCTCTGGAACTAATAAAAGAGTAGATGAATCATCTCCTTATGTTGACTTTTCTTTACCTGATGGATCAAGAGTTAATATAATACTTCCACCATTGTCTCTTATAGGTCCAGTTATGACAATAAGAAAATTTCGTGATGATATAAAAACAGTTGATGATCTTGTTAAAAGAGGTGAACTTAATGAAGATATGGCCACATTACTTATCATTGCAATGAAGGCAAAATTGAATGTGGTATTTTGTGGATCTACTGGTGCGGGTAAAACTACTGCCTTAAATGTATTCTCAAAACATATTCCTGAAGATGAACGTATTATTACTATAGAAGATACCCCAGAACTTATGCTTTCACAGCAACATGTAGTCCCGTTAGCATCTAAACCTGCCAATATAGAAGGAAAGGGAGAGATTACTATCAGAGATATCTTTATTAATTCTCTTCGTATGAGACCAGATAGAGTCATAATTGGCGAAATACGAGGCAATGAAATGTTAGATCTTATTGAGTCCATTAGTAGTGGCCATAGCGGTTCACTTGCTATAGTTCATGCGGAAACACCGGAAGATTGTTTTAGCAGGATGATAACAATGATGCTTGCAACTGGAATTCGGCTAAGTACAGAAGAAATTTACAGACAGGTAGCAAAGGCCATAGATCTTATAGTACACCTAGAGTTATTTATGGATGGCAAACGACGTATAGCTTATATTACAGACATTTCATATGATGATAAAGAGAAAAAGGTGATAATGAGAGATATATTCAAATTTGTTCAAACTGGGGTTACCGAAACAGGTGAAATTTTGGGGAAATGGGTAATGGATAGGGGAAAACCATCCTTTTATAAAAAAATAGAAAAACGGAGAGTTAAAGTTCCGGATGGTTTTTTTGATTTAAATTAAATTTACAGTTTAACCAAATAATAAAATAAAAACTAAAATGAAGTGGAAAAATTATTTTATACCAACATTAAAAGAAATACCCTTAGGAACTGAAGCTATAAGTCATCAGCTTCTTCTTAGGGCTGGCATGGTCCATATGTTGACTTCAGGAGTATATTCTTATCTTCCTTTAGGATTAAAGGTCTTAAGAAAAGTGGAAAGTATTATAAGAGAAGAGATGAATGCTGTAGGTGCAATAGAAGTGTTCCTTCCATGCCTGCATCCTCTGGATCTGTGGAAAAAGACAGGGAGAGACAAGACTTTAAATGAGGTAATGATTAAATTTAAGGATACCAGAGGCAAAGAAATGTGTCTCGGACCCACTCATGAAGAAATTATTACTAACCTGGTAAAAGATTTTGTTCAATCTTATAAACAACTACCTATAATTTTATATCAAATTCAGACTAAATTTCGGGATGAATTAAGACCTAGATTTGGAATAGTAAGGGCATCTGAGTTTATTATGAAAGACGCTTATAGTTTTGACTGTGATATCAATGGG
Source organism: uncultured Planctomycetales bacterium (assembly GCA_964535935.1). Classification (GTDB taxonomy): domain Bacteria; phylum Omnitrophota; class Gorgyraeia; order Zapsychrales; family Zapsychraceae; genus CAZHWM01. The sequence continues at coordinate 109,077 of CAZHWM010000012.1, read as the reverse complement.
TTAAGAAAAAGTTATGAAAAGATGCTAATGGCATATAAGAAAATATTTAAAAGACTCGAATTAGATGTAATCATACTTGAAGCAGATTCAGGGGCAATGGGTGGAGATATTTCGCATGAATTTATGGTACCTGCCCCAATAGGAGAAGATACTGTAATATATTGTGACTCCTGTGGTATGCATTCTCCAGAAACAAATAATATAAAAGAAAATATGAATTGCCCAAAATGTGATAAGGCTAAATTAAAAAAACATGTAGCAATAGAACTAGGACATATTTTTCAGTTAGGGACAAAATACAGTTCGGCTCAAGGAGCAAAATTTATAGATAAAAATGGTAAACAATATCCTATCATAATGGGATGTTATGGCATAGGTGTAAGTAGGGTTATTGCAGCAATTATAGAAAAACATAACGATAATAAAGGGATTATTTGGCCTAAATCTGTAGCACCTTTTGATGTAGAAATATTACCGCTGTTTTCAGAATATGAAGATGAAATAATGCAGATAAGTAATCAATATTATGATGCTCTTCAAAAAGCGGGTATCGATGTGCTTATAGATGACAGGGATGAGAGTCCTGGCCGAAAATTTAATGATGCTGATCTGATAGGTATTCCTTTACGAATAACAATAGGAAAAAGGAATCTAGAAAAAGGTAATGTAGAAATCAAAAAACGCAATACAGCAGAAGTCATCTTAACTCCTAAAGAAAATGCAATAGAAAAAATAATAAATATACTAAATAATTAAATAATAATTAAAAATATAAATATAGACTATATATCATGTTTGAAGAACTAGAGACAGAAATAAAAACACTTATTGAACCAGTTCTAGATAAGGTAAAAGCAGAAATAATAGAATTAAACATAAAAAAAATAAACAATACTCTATATTTACAAATAATTATAGATAAAGAAACTGGAGGAATCAGTATTGAAGAATGCAGTATAGTAAATCGAGAGTTATATGCTAAATTAGGCAAATATGATGTTATTAGGGATAAAAACTATATGGTAGAAGTTTCATCTCCTGGTGTGGACAGGCCCATAAAAACTAAAAATGATTTTAGAAGGGTAATAGGCAGACATGTTAATATATTTACATCCGATAATTTAAATAATCCCAAAACATATGAGGGCATAGTAAAAAAAGTTTTAGAAGACAAAGTTATGATAATACCTATAAAAAAAAGTAAAAAACGAAAAGTGACAACGACAGGGATAGTCTCGCTTATGATTAAAGATATAATAAAAGCTAAACAGGTTATATGATATTACTTGATGATAAAGCTAAAATTGGATATAATATAAAATTTATGATACATATATGAAAGCATAGTTTAACTGAACACAAAAGTTTAATACAACACAGGAAGGGATGGAGATATGGATAATGAGCTATTAGGTATATTAGAACAATTAGAAAGGGATAAAGGGATAGATAAAAAGGTTCTTGTTAAAGCAGTGGAGGCTGCTGTAACTTCTGCAGCAAAAAAACTATGGACAGTAGACAAAAAAGAAGAAATACGCGTTGTTCTTGATCTTAAAACAGGGAAATTGACAGCCTATGCGGGAGATCAAGAGATACGTTCTAGTGAATTTGGCCGAATAGCAGCCCAGACAGCAAAACAAGTAGTAGTCCAAAAAATACGTGAAGCAGAAAAAGATGTCGTCTTTGCTGAATATAAAGAAAAAATAGGCCAGATCATAAGTGGAAGTGTATATAGATTTGAAAGAAATAATATTGTAGTAGATTTAGGCAATGCTGAAGCATTTATACTTAAAAAAGAACAATCTCCAAAGGAAGAATTTAGACAAGGGGATAGAATAAGGGCATATGTATTAGATGTGACCCGAGAGAATAAGGGAGCACGTATAATCTTATCACGCGCTCATCCTAATTTCATTAAACGACTGTTTCAATTAGAGGTTCCTGAGATATATGATGGTATAGTTGAAATAAAATCTATAGCTCGTGATGTAGGAGAAAGAACCAAAATATCAGTTTATTCCAAAGATGAAAAGGTTGACTGTTTAGGGGCATGTGTTGGAATGAGAGGGGCTAGAGTTAAGAATATAGTATCTGAACTTCAAGGTGAAAAAATAGATGTGGTTCCTTATTCGGATGATATAAAAGAATATATTCAAGCAGCATTAGCTCCTGCAGAAATTTCACAGATTCAACTGGATTATGAAGAGAAAAAGGCCAATATAATTGTAGCAAATGATCAACTTTCTTTAGCTATAGGTAAACGAGGGCAAAATGTACGCTTAGCAAGTCAACTTGTAGGATGGGAGCTTGATTTATTTTCTTTTGAACAATGGCGACAATTAGAGGAATCTGTTAATAACGAAGAAATAAATGCCTTAAAATTAGTATTAGGCGAAGATAAAGATTATGAATCTGAGAAAGAGAAACAAGATATATCAAGTCAAACAGATATTGAAAATGCCGATACTGATAGTAGAGATTAATTCTAATAAGATTTGATACATAAATAAAAATATTTGTTTGAAATTAAAAAAACAAAATAAAAAGGATTGTTTTTATTTTGTATTAAAATATTAGGTATTCTAAAATTATAAATATATAATTTTAAATTTATATTATATATTTATATAATATTATAAATATTATTTATTTTTAGGAAAGAACATATGAAAGTATTTGAATTAGCAGAAGAATTTAACACCACAAGTGAAGTTATATTGAATACCCTTCGCTCATTAAAATTGAAAGCAAAAGGGGAAGACCAGCAACTCAATGTTGCAGTGGTTTCTGTATTAAGAAGTGAATTGAAACGTAAGGCAAAAGAAGGTAGTCTTGTTCAATCAAAAGATGAAAATATAACTACAACTCAAAAAGAAAGTTCTCAAAAAGAAAAAAAAGATCTTAAAAAGAGAAAAGATAGGACTAAAAAGAGGATAGAAGAACAAGGAATAGAAATTAAAGTTAAAGAAAAAGTAGAGAAAAAGACTAAAATAGAAGAGTTAAATAGAAAAAATAAAAAGAAAGATAAAAAGGTTCCTGTAAAAGATTTATCAAGAATTAGAAAAAAGATTGGCAAAGAACCTGTGATAACACTAAAGCCATTAGGCCGTAGGAAAAAAAGACCTATTAAAGATGAAAAAAAGAAAAAAGAAGAACCTCTAATCAAAGATAAAATAACTGAAGATTCAACAGGCAATATCACATTTAGCCCATCTGAGAGTGAAAAAAAAGAAGATATACTCTCTGACCCAATACCTGTGCAGGATAAAAAGACTTTTACGGACTTAGAGATAGATTTTCCTATCACAGTTAAAGAACTCAGTTCGAAAATGCAACAGAAGTCTAGTCTTGTTTTAAAACAACTTATGAAAATAGGAGTTTTTGCGCATATTAATCAAAGTTTAAATGAGGAGATAGCGCGTAAAGTTGCTGAGGCTTTTGGATTCAATATTACAAGATGTAAAACACAAGAAGAACAACTTATTGAAATACATAAACAGGAAGAAGACAATCCGGAATTATTGGAACCAAGGGCTCCTGTAATCACTTTTATGGGACATGTAGATCATGGAAAAACCACTTTACTTGATAGAATACGTAAAACTAACGTAGTTGATAAAGAACATGGTGGTATCACTCAACATATAGGAGCATATTCTGTATTACTGCCTAATGGCAGGATTACCTTTCTAGATACCCCTGGTCATGAGGCGTTTACTGCAATGCGGGCCCGGGGCGCTAATATCACAGATATTATTGTATTAGTAGTAGCTGCCGACGAAGGAGTTATGCCGCAAACAGAAGAGGCAATTGATCATGCTCGAGCAGCAGGTGTTCCGATTGTTGTGGCATTAAATAAAATTGATAAAAGAAATGCAGATATAGATAGAGTAAAAAAGCAACTGGCTGAACATGACCTTACCCCTGAAGACTGGGGAGGTAAAACAGTAGTTGTGGGTGTATCAGCAGTTACAGGAGAAGGAGTAGACCATCTTCTTGAAATGATATTATTAGAAGCAGAACTACTTGAACTTAAGGCAAATCCACATAAAAAGGCATCAGGGATTATAGTAGAAGCGCATCTAAGTAGAGGAAAAGGTGTAGTATGTACAGTTATAGTACAAAGTGGGACGTTGCGAGAAGGAGATATAATTGTAGTAGGCCCCATATATGGTAAAGTGAGGGCTATGTTTGACGACCATGAACGTACTGTAAAAGAGGCTGGGCCTTCAATGCCTGTCGAAATACTAGGGCTACCTGAGGTCCCTGAAGCAGGGGATATATTTTATGTAGTTGATGATGAAAAGCGAGCAAAGGAAATATCGTTGAAACGTCAAGAGGAACTAAAAAATAAAAAACTATTATCGTCTCAAAGGATAACATTAGAAGATTTATATTCTCAGATGCAAAAAGGCGAAGTAAAAGAGTTGAATGTTATTCTTAAGGCGGATGTGCGGGGTTCTCTTGAAGCCCTGAAGGATTCTTTGGAAAAAATTCCAAGTGAAAAGGTAAAAATACGCTTTATACATTTGGGTGTTGGTGATGTTAATACCTCTGATGTAATATTAGCAGTAGCTTCAAATGCTATTATAATAGCATTTCAAGTAGGGATTGAACCCAGAGCCAAAGTAGAACTTGAAAAGACAGCAGTAGATGTTCGAAAATATAGCGTAATTTATAATGCTGTTGATGATATTAAAAAGGCTTTGGAGGGAATGTTGGAAGCAAAAGTTAGAAAGCATTTTCTTGCTCGAATAGAAGTACGTGAGGTCTTTAAGTTGACAAAACATGGTATAGTAGCAGGTTGTTATGTTCAAAAAGGTAAAGTTAACAGAAAGGCAAAGGTCGATATAATAAGAAATGGCGACGTAATTTTTTCCAGCACAATACAATCTCTTAAACGATTTAAAGATGATGTGCGTGAAGTTAATGAGGGGATGGAATGTGGAATTATAGTAGAAGGTTTCAGCGGATATCAAAAAGGTGATATTATAGAGGTATATGAAATAGAAACTATAGCCCAAAAATTGTAGCTCTTCCTTAGAGACAGAAAATTCAGATAAATTTAGGTAAAAGCAGTATGAAAAAAATCGTTTTTAGTGCAATGCGTCCAACCGGACGGCTCCATTTAGGGCATCTGGTAGGGGCAATAGACAATTGGACCAAATTACAGGAAAAATATTCGTGTATCTTTGCAATAGCAGACTGGCATGCTTTAATGGGAGAATATGAAAATAGTAAGCATATAACAGAAAATGCTATCCAAATGGCTATTGATTGGATAGCATGTGGTATTAATCCTGAGAAAAGCATACTTTTTATTCAGTCACAGATACCAGAACATCTTGAACTTAGTATGATATTTTCCTGTATTACACCGCTGGGATGGCTTGAAAGAAATCCAACATATAAAGAGCAACTTAGAGAAATAAAGAGTAGGAATATACAAACTTATGGATTTTTAGGATATCCAATACTTCAAGCGGCAGATATATTGTTATATAAAGCTTCTGCTGTTCCGATAGGGGAAGATCAACTCCCGCATATAGAATTGACACGAGAGATAGCTCGTAGGTTTAATCACATCTTTAAAAAACAATTATTCCCTGACTGTGAAGCCATATTAACAAAGACATCCCGTTTACTGGGTATAGATGGTAGAAAAATGAGTAAAAGCTATAATAATGCTATTAACCTTTCTGCCTCGGAAGAAGAGATAAGAACAAAAGTAAAATCTATGTTTACGGATCCCAAACGTATAAAAAAGACAGACGTAGGACATCCGTTAGAATGCAATGTATTTAATTACTACAAAATATTTTCGCCAAATATGGAAAACGAGGTCTATCATTGGTGTATAAATGCTGAGAAAGGATGCATAGAATGTAAAGCCAGCTTGGCAAAAATACTAACAGCTAGACTTGAACCTATTCGTGAAAGGCGTCAAAGCTTAGAGCGTAACATAAATAAGGTTAAAGATATTCTTTTAGAAGGGACAAATCAAGCTAAAAAAATAGCAGTAAATACCATAGCTCAAGTAAGAGAGTCTGTATTCGGACGAATTTGTCCATGAAAGGGAGATCTTCCTTAAAAACTTTCCATAATGTTATAAAATCATAATGAAATATAAACTTAAATTAGATATATTTGAAGGTCCGCTAGATTTGTTACTTTACCTAATAAAAAAGAATGACATAGATATTAAAGATATCCCTATAGTCGAGGTGACAGAACAATATATGCAATATATAGAGATGATGAAGATACTTAACCTTGATGTAGTAGGAGATTTTTTAGTTATGGCAGCAACCTTAATGCAGATCAAATCAAGGATGTTGCTGCCACAAAATCCTGAATATGAAGATGAGGATGAACCTGATCCTAAAGATGAACTTATAAGAAGATTATATGAATATAAAAAATTTAAAGAACTTGCTGAGGTGCTTCAAAAAAAAGAAAGAGAAAGGAGTGCTTTGTTTTCAAGAGGTGTTGATGAAAAAAAATTAACTCAACTAAAAGAAGAGGCAACAGAAATTTATTTTGATGCAAATCTGTTTGATTTAATTAGTGCTTTAACATCTGCGCTAAATCGACAACCAAAAGGAATAATTCATGAAATAGTAGTTAAAGATGAGGCTACTGTCGAAGAAAAGATACATAAAATATTACATTGTATGATAGAAAGAGAATCCATTTTGTTGACAGAATTATTTGAAGACACAAGAAATAAAATAGATATAATTGTGACATTTCTTGCTATATTAGAATTAATACGACTAAAAGAGATCAGAGCAGTCCAAAAAAAACCCTTTAAAGAGATAAAAATAATACGAAATAAAGAGAATATAGAACCAGTACATAATTGATTATTATTTTATTGAAACAACAAGTTTGATATTTCTATGTGCTATGGGAAAAGAAAAAAAAATAATATTTCAGCAAAAAATTAACATCAATGATAGAAAACTAAAAATACCTGTAGATAATAATATAACAGAGAAGATAAAAAAATCTCCTGTACGACAATCGACAGAAGAAGATAAAGTTTACAGTTTGTCATTACGACCACTAAGTTTGGATGATTTTATAGGACAAACAGACATAGTGGAGAGCCTTAAGGTATCTTTAGAGGCAGCGAAACAAAGGAAAGAAGCTATAGAGCACATACTATTATCAGGACCACCAGGACTGGGGAAGACTTCTCTGGCAAATATAGTTGCACATGAGATGGATGCACGGATTACAATAACTTCCGGCCCAGCAATAGAACGGGCAGGAGATCTTATAGGTATATTAACTAATTTAGAAACAGGCGATATTTTATTTATAGATGAAATACATAGATTGTCAAAGGTGGTAGAAGAATTTTTATATCCTGCTATGGAAAATTTTAAAATAGATTTTGTTGTAGATAAAGGGCCTTATGCTAGAACTATCAATTTTAACTTAAAACCTTTTACTCTTATAGGAGCAACAACACGTAGTGGTCTACTCACTTCACCTTTACGTACTCGTTTTGGTATATTTTACCACCTGGAATTTTATAGTCATGAGGACCTGAGTAAGATAATTATAAGATCTGCTAAAAAGCTTAATATACCTATTGATGAAAGTGCGGCATTAGAGATCGCCAAAAGGTCGCGTGGGACACCGAGAATCGCAAACAGACTACTTAGGCGTGTTAGGGATTATGCACAGGTAAGAACAAAAGAAGGCATTATAAATACAACTGTAGTTAAATCTGCAATGAAAACATTGGGTATAGATAGCCAAGGATTAGATGAAATAGATATAAGACTTCTGAAGCTTATTCACAATAACTATAATGGTGGTCCTGTAGGAGTAGAAACTCTTGCTGCTACATTAAATGAAGAGGTCGATACATTGGTGGAGGTTATCGAACCATATCTTCTGAAGATGGGGTATATAAGAAGGACTCAACGTGGTAGAGAATTAACAGAACTAGCTAAAAAACATATTAACCTATTAAGTTTATCAATAGATAGTAACAATGGCTAAATTGTTAATTACAATAGGAATTATATTCATTATTGCGGGAATAGCTGCATATATTATAGGTAAAATCCCATGGCTAGGTAGATTACCAGGAGATATTTTTATCAAAAAAGAAAATTTTGCATTCTATTTTCCCCTTGCCACCTGTATTTTAGTCAGTCTCATACTCAGTATATTACTATCTCTATGGAACCAGAAATAATAACACATAATAAAAATACTATCCTTGAAGTATTATCTATCCGTATTTTTAGTATATCATATAATCATAAATGTATTCTTAAAAAATTTGCGGTTTTGGTGAGCACATTGTTTATATCTATCCATACTATGTATGCAAATTATACCCATGCTCAAAGACAGTTTATAAGAGTAGCCTTAATAAAACAAACAAAACAAGTAACTTGTGCAGTACACGGGGAGTATAAGCTTATTGATCTTGAGAAAAATATAATATTATATAAAGGAAAATATTTAAGGCGAACGCCAATAACTTTAAAAAATAGCATATATATAGGTAGAAAATGCCTCTCAACTAAACGAATACGTATATATCCTAAAAAATACTCCATCATATATATCAATGGCAAACTTCGTAAATTTAGAGGATATATAGATATAAGTGCACAAAATAATAATACGTTATTAATAGTCAATACCATAAATATAGAATATTATTTACGAGGTGTTTTGTATCATGAAATGCCGTTTTACTGGCCAATAGAAGCACTAAAAGCACAAGCGGTCGCAGCCAGGACGTATGCATTATATCGTATGAAAGAAAACCGGTCCCATACCTATGATGTAACTAGTGACATATATTCACAAGTATATGGCGGAAGGAATGCGGAAAGATATCGGACGAATGTAGCTATACGAAAAACAAGAGGGGAAGTATTATTGTATAAAGGTGATATAATTCCGGCGTATTTTCATTCTAACTGTGGTGGGCATACCGAAGATGCAAATGAGCTGTGGGGATATAACATTCCTCCGTTAAAAGGGCGAATTTGTAAATTTTGTAAGTCATCACCACACTCAAAATGGAAAAAAAATTTTCGTTTAAAAGATATTCAAGATAAATTGAATCAAAATGGATATCACCTAGGATTAATAAAAGAAATAAAAATTATAAAACGAGATAATAGCGGAAGAGTAAAAGAATTACAGATTATTTGTCGTGACGGTAAATCAATAACTATATCAGGCAAAAAGTTCAGAGAAATAATAGGGCCTAATAATATAAAAAGCAACCTTTATAATGTGATAATGAAAGGTTATTATTTTGACCTCATTGGCAAAGGTTGGGGCCATGGTGTTGGGATGTGTCAGTGGGGTGCATACAATATGGCAAAACAAGGATATAAATATAAAGAAATTTTACAATATTACTATCCTGGAACAAATATTGTTAAATATTATTAAAAAGATAATATGAAATTATCAGAATTTGCATACAAACTTCCTCCAGAACTTATTGCACAATATCCTCTAAAAGAAAGAGACCATGCTAGGCTTATGGTAATAGATAGACAAAACCAAACTATAGACCATGACATATTTTACAATATAGGTAAACATCTCAAGTCTCCTTCTATTATTGTATTAAATGATAGCAAAGTAATACCTGCAAGACTTATAGGCAAAAGGGAAAAAACTAACGGGAAGGTAGAAGTATTTTTATTAAAACGACTTTCAAATCCCTATCTATATCAAACATTAATACGACCTTTAAGAAAGATAAAAGTAGATGAAAAGATAATATTCGGAGACGGGCAAATCTATGCCCAACTTAAAGACGTTGAGAAACGTATAGTAGGTTTCAATAAAAAAGACATATCCGAATACATAGAAAACTTTGGACATATTCCTTTGCCACCGTATATAAAACGAGTTGACAATTTGGATGATAAAAACTACTACCAAACAGTCTTTGCCAGAAAAGAAGGATCAGTTGCATCACCTACCGCTGGCCTTCACTTTACTAAAAAACTTTTAAATAATCTAAAAAAAGAAGGTCATAAAATAATAAAAGTAACTTTACACATAAACTATGCCACATTTAAACCCGTAGAAGAGCAAGATATAGAAAACCATAAAATGCATTCAGAATTTTATTCTGTAGGTGAGAAAAGTTTTAACGAACTAATAAAGGCTAAAAAACAGAAACAAACCATAGTTGCCATAGGAACAACATCATGTAGAGTACTTGAAACATTAGGTAAGGAAATAGCATTGGGTAAAAATCCTACCTTAAAAGGCAATACAGATATATTTATATATCCGGGCTACAAATTCCATTTAACAGACACGATTGTTACAAATTTTCATTTACCTCATAGTAGTCTTCTTATGCTTGTTTATGCCTTTGGGGGCACAAATCTAATGAAAAAGGCATATAAAGAAGCAATAAAAAGAAAATATAGATTTTACAGTTATGGAGATGCTATGATGATAATTTAAAATAACCTCTATTGACACTGTATATGAATTGATAAATAATTTTAAAATATTCGATCAACTTCTAAACAATCGATAATAGATATTATAAATATTATTTTCTGTTTTCCTTTTTACTATTAACCGACAATTAATTGACAAGGTTTTTATTGTCATGTATAATTCAACCTCATCTTTATTAATTTTTATATTTTTATATAAATTATCATAAATAACATTATAATTTAATTAAGGGACAAAACAGAAGCTTATTATTAACTGTCCTGGTCGGTCTTTTTATATATATACTTATTAATTAGTGAGGAAAAAGGTTATGAAAGAACAAAAGAAAAACTCTGATGCAAAAAAGAACCTTGAGTCAGAGAATAGGAAAAAGGCATTAGAACTAGCCCTTTCTCAGATAGAGAAGCAGTTTGGGAAGGGGTCTATTATGAAATTGGATGGGAGTGTTGCTAAAGGTGTTGATGCTATCCCTACTGGTTCGTTTGCGCTGGATGTTGCCCTTGGAGTAGGGGGGGTCCCAAGAGGCAGGGTTGTTGAGATATTTGGACCAGAATCTTCTGGAAAGACCACTCTTACATTAAGTATTATACATCAGGTTCAAAAAATGGGAGGCACTGCTGCTTTTATTGATGCAGAACATGCCTTTGATTCTGCTTATGCACAGAAAGTTGGAGTTAAATTGGAGGAGCTTCTGGTATCTCAACCTGATACTGGAGAACAGGCTCTAGAGATTGCAGAGACGCTAGTTCGTTCTAGCGCAGTCGATGTAATTATCATAGATTCTGTTGCTGCACTTACCCCGAGAGCTGAAATAGAAGGTGATATGGGCGACTCTCATATGGGGTTGCAGGCTAGGTTGATGTCGCAGGCATTGAGAAAGTTAACAGCCGTTATTAATAAGTCAAATACGTGTGTAATTTTTATTAATCAAATAAGGATGAAGATAGGTGTTATGTTTGGCTCTCCTGAGACTACTACAGGAGGGAGGGCGTTGAAGTTTTATGCCTCTGTTCGTATAGATTTACGACGTATTGAGTCAATTAAGAGGGGAGAACATATTATAGGAAATCGTGTTAAGGCAAAGATTGTAAAAAATAAAGTTGCAGCACCGTTCAGGGAAGCAGAGTTTGAGATACATTTTGATGAGGGGATATCTTATGAGGCAGATATCCTTGATTTAGCAGTAAAGCAAGGAATTATTGAAAAATCAGGTGCATGGTTTTCTTATGGTGGTGAACGGATAGGTCAGGGGAAGGATAATGTTCGTAAATTTTTAAAGAATAATCCTAAGATAGCAAAAAAGATAGAAAAAGAAATACGCGCAAAGTTTGATCTGAAACCTATCTAATATTTCCCTCTTGTCCTATATTTTGACTTTAATTATGAGAGATATCTTATCTCAAGATTATAAGAAGGCAATAACAGCAGCGCAAAGGTTGTTGAAGTTCAGGATACGTAGTGAGGCTGAATTGAGTGAGAGATTAAAAAAAAAGGGATTTAATGAGGAGGTTATTGTTAGAGTAGTTGATTATTTTAAGGATATAGGTATTATAGATGACCGTAGGTTTGCACGTGAGTGGATTGAATGGAGATTAGCTAAGCCATTTGGTAGGGTAAGGATAAAGAGAGAGTTACAGCAGAAGGGTATTGATGATTCTATTATTGAGGATGAATTGTCATCTGCTATGCAGGATAGTTATGATGAAGATGATGTAGTGGCCCATTTGGTTGAAAAACAAGTTTCTAAGTATAAGGGTATATCTACGGAGAAAATGAAGCATAGGTTATATGGATACCTCCTTCGGCGAGGATTTAGCAGTTGCGCCATTGGTAAGGCATTGAGGAAGATAAAAAAATATAAATAGGGAAATTATAAACAGGATTTTGGAAGATAAGTAGTTTTTTTATATTTTGTAGGGGAGGCTGATTAATGACAGTTAATGAGATACGTAAAAAATTTTTGGATTTTTTTGCTTCAAAAGGACATAGTATAATCGCAAGTGATTCTTTAATACCAAAAGATGATGATACTGTATTGTTTACTACTGCAGGTATGCAACAGTTTAAACCTCAGTTTTTAGGCCATATTAAGGGTTTCAATCGGGCAGCTACCTCTCAGAAATGTCTCAGGACAGATGATTTAGACATGGTTGGTAAGACGGATTTTCACCATACATTTTTTGAGATGTTAGGTAATTTTTCTTTTGGTGATTATTTTAAAGAAGAGGCTATTTCCTGGGCATGGGAATTTCTAACTAAAGAATTAGGAATTGGGCAGGATAAGTTATGGGTTTCAGTATATAAGGATGATAAAGAAGCAGAGCAAATATGGCTTAATAAAATAGGAATTAGTCCGGAGAAGATTGTCCGTCTGGGTGATCATAGCAATTTTTGGCCTGCAGATGCCAAAGAGAAAGGTCCTAATGGACCGTGCGGGCCGTGTTCTGAGATATTTTATGATTATGGTCCTAATCCTGAATGTAAAAATGATAATTGTAATCCTGCTTGCGATTGCGGAAGGTTTTCTGAGGTGTGGAATCTTGTTTTTACTCAGTTTGAACGAAAAGATGGTGGTGAACTTATTCCTTTGCCTAATAAAAATATTGATACAGGAATGGGACTTGAGCGTATATCAGCGGTTGTTCAAGGTAAGAGAAATAACTTCGAGATAGATTTGTTTATGCCTATCTTGGCAGCTATTGACAAATTTATTAATGTGTCAGATAAAAGAAAACTTACTAGGTATGAGAGATATCGTATAGCTGATCATATAAGGGCTGTTGTGTTTGCCATTGCTGATGGAGTTATACCTTCTAATGAAGGCAGGGGATATGTTATTAAAAAACTTATTATTGATATGGCAGATATTGCCTTAAATATCCAGTCTAAGAGTGATGATAGGCAATCCTTAGAGTCTAACCCGGTTATAATATTTAGACTTGTTCCTTCTGTGCTTGAGGCTATGGGTGATATTTATCCAGAGATAAGCCAGAAATCTTCTGATATAAGTGAGCTTATCAAGGGGGTGGAGGCATCTTATATCAAGGTTAGAAAAGAGAGGGTCCCTGCATTGAGAAGAGAAAGGGATGAGTTGGTGGAACGTTTAGGTAGGTTATCAGCAAGAGAGGCCGCAGATGAATTGGGTAGGCTGATATTTAAATACCGTGATACCTTTGGGCTTACATTGTCAGTTATAACTGCGGTTTTAGAAGAGGTGGATGAGATTAAAGATAAATATATGGATGAGGCAATAGAGAGGTTTAATTCTCTTATGCGTTCTCAGCAGGAGAAGTCACGTAGCTTAAGCAAGATATCTGCAAGTGTCTTTGATTACTCTCTTCTTGATCTTGGATTACCTAAGACAGAGTTTTTAGGGTATAAAATGAGTAGGACAGCGAGTACTGTATTAAAGATATTTGTTAATGGGAAAAGTGTAAATGAGGTAGAGAAAGGAGAAGACGTAAAGATTGCACTTGATAAAACCCCTTTTTATGCAGAATCAGGAGGACAGCTTGGAGATACAGGATGTATATCTGCAGAAGGTGTAATGGTTAGGGTGTATGACACGCATAAGATAGATGAAATATTTATTCATTGTGGCATTGTAGAAAAAGGATGTTTAAAAGTAAACGAACAGGTTCATGCTGAGATTGATATAGACCGTCGTATGGCTATAATGCGTAACCATACTGCTACACACATTTTACAGGCAGCATTAAGAGAGATATTAGGAGCTCATGTTAAACAGCAGGGGTCTTATGTAGCAGAGGATAGGCTTAGGTTTGATTTTTCCCATCATAAGCAGCTGAATACTGAACAGTTATGTTTGGTAGAACGTAAGGTAAACGAGTATATTATTGCAACAGAGACTGTAACTAAGGAATATTTGCCTATAGAAGAAGCCAAACATACAGGGGCGTTAGCTTTCTTTGGGGAAAGGTATTCTGATGTAGTAAGGGTGGTTTCTATAGGAAATTACTCTAAAGAATTTTGCGGGGGAACACATGTGGATAATACTGGCCAGATAGGGTTGTTTAAGATTATATCAGAAACCGCTGTCGCTCAGGGGATTCGCAGGATAGAGGCTAAAACAGGATTTGGGGCATTAGATTTTGTTAACTTTGAAGAGAATCTGTTAAAGAAGGTTGCTTCTATATTAAAGGTCCCTGTAGATGATGTCGTAGATAGAGTAAATTATCAACTAAAACGTATTAGGACCTTGGAGAAGGATGTCGCAGAATTAAGGTTTTCTGCTATAAAAAGTTCTCTTGATAACCTAATAAAGTCTGCAGAGGTTATTAATGGTTTACATATTATAAAAGTTTGTTTTAATGATGTTGATATTATTACCTTAAGGCGGTTGGCTGATATAATCAGACAAAAATGTGATTCTGCTGTTGTTTTGTTAGCTTCTCGTTTTAAATTTGAGGTATCATTGTTAGTTGCGGTCTCTGAGGATGTGATAGATAGGGGGATTAAGGCCAATGAATTGATATCAGAGATAGCCCCTATTATGAATGGTTCTGGTGGAGGTCGCCCTCAGCTGGCTCAGGCAGGAAGCAAGGATATTGCTAAATTTGATAAGGTATTTAATAAGTTAGAGGATATTGTAAAAGAGAAGATAAATAAAAGTAATAAGTAAGGCTAAGAAGGTATGTTGCCATTAATGTTATGTGAGGAATAAATAGGATGAAGATACTTACACAAAAAGGGCAGGCTATTCAGAAATTATATAATCGTAACTTGTTTGCGCATAAAAGGCATGTTGAGGAAAAAGTACGTAAGATTATAAAAGATATTCAACAGCAAGGAGATACAGCCCTTATTCAATATACAAAAAAATTTGATAAGGTGAAACTCAATACCAAACAACTTAGGGTAGCAGAGAGCGAGATAAGTGGGGCATTTCAGGATATAACCAGTGATTTTATCTCTGCATTGAAAGTTATTATTAATAATGTTTCTTTATTTTATAAAAAGCAGAATCATAAACCATGCCGTGTTCGTGATGCAGATGGTGTGCTTTTAAAAGAGAATATTGTGCCTATAGAAACAGTAGGAATATATATCCCAGCAGGTACTGCTCCGCTTGTATCTACGGTATATATGACAGTACTCCCTGCAAAGGTTGCAGGTGTTAAGCGTATTGTTATTGCCACACCGCCAGGAGCAGATGGCCGTGTTAATCCTTATATATTAGCAGTTGCGAATTTGTTGAAGGTTAACGAGATATATAAGATAGGCGGGGCACAGGCAATAGCTGCCATGGCCTGTGGGACAAAGACTATACCTAAGGTAGATAAGATAATAGGCCCAGGGAATATGTTTGTTACAGAGGCAAAGAGGCAGCTTTTTGGGTATGTGGATATCGATATGCTGGCAGGGCCATCAGAGCTTGTGATTATTGCTAACCGTTATAGTAATCCGAAGTTTATTGTAGCAGATCTTGAGGCGCAGGTAGAGCATCTTGGAGGCCTTGGGGTGCTGGTTTCAACGTCAAAACAGCTTATTAAACAGTTACGGAAATATGTGCCTGAAGGCTATGCTATTTATGCTAAAAATATAGATGAGGCAGTTACGATTGTGAATAAGATAGCTCCTGAACACCTACAGATATTGACTAATAATCCTGCTAAGGTGGCAAGAAAAATCGTAAATGCTGGAGCAATATTTTTAGGCCCTTATAGTCCAACTGCATTAGGTGATTATGCTGCAGGACCAAGCCATGTATTACCTACAATGGGCTCTGCAAGGTTTTTTTCAGGGCTATGTGTTTCTGACTTTATGAAGACACAGCATATTATATATTATTCTAAACGTGCGCTGGAGAAGATAAGAGAGCCTATTGAGAAAGTTGCAAAGCTAGAGGGGTTGCAAAAACATTATGAGTCGGTTAATATTCGATTCAAATAGAGCTTTTTTTGTAGAATTTTTATAGTTTTTTTTGTGGAAGGGAGAAATTATGCGAAAGGCAGAATATATAAGAAAAAGCAGGGAGACAGAGATTAAGGCAGAGTTAAATATCGATGGTAAAGGACAGATACAGATAAAGACAAGGATAGCATTTTTAGATCATATGTTAGAGTTGTTTGCGTTTCATGGTTATTTTGATTTGATATTAGAGGTTTTAAAAAACGATGAAGAGATAGATCTGCATCATACGAATGAAGATATAGGTATCGTTTTGGGTAAGGTGTTTAAAAAGGCATTAGGAGAAAAACAAGGTATTAAGCGGTTTGGAGTAGGGTTTGCGCCTATGGAATCATGTTTAGGGCGAACTGTAGTAGATATTAGTGGGCGAGGTTATTTAAAGATTAGTGTTGGAGGTAAGGATATTGCTTCTGTTGATATCAAATCAGAAGAAAATTACTCTCTTACTTATTTAGAGCATTTTATGGAGTCTTTTGCTCATGGCTTAGGGGCTACAATAAATATTTTTATTGATAATCCCAGTCCTGATTTACATACTAATGTTGAGACTGTTTTTAAATCGTTAGGATTGGCACTGGATCAGGCTACACAGATAGATCCTCGCAGGCCTGATGAGGTGCCTTCAACTAAGGGTATAATTGATTAAGGCAGTTTGCTATGATTACGGTTATAGATTATGGAATGGGAAATTTGAGGAGTGTTGAGAAGGCCTTTGAGAGTGTGGGTGCTGAGGTTAAAGTTAGTCAAGATAAGCATAATATTAAATCTGCAGATAAGATAGTGCTTCCAGGAGTGGGGGCTATTAAACCAGCTGTTGATAGACTTAGAGATTTGGGCTTGATTTCTATTATAAAGGATGTTGTTAAGGCTGGTGTGCCTTTTCTTGGGATTTGTCTAGGATTTCAGCTGCTTTTTGAAGAGAGTTATGAAGGTGGTTTGGTTAAGGGGCTTGGTATATTGCAAGGTAGGGTTAAAAGGTTCCCTCCAACAGTTAAGGTGCCCCATATGGGATGGAATCAGCTTAGCTTGAATATAAATAATTGTCCTATTTTTAAGGGATTGGAGTTTCCTATTAATGTGTATTTTTGTCATTCATATTATGTAGATGTCTTGGATAAAAACATAGTTACTACTTCCACTGATTATGGTATAAAGTTTGCTTCTTCTGTGTATTGTGGTAATATATTTGGCGTACAGTTTCATCCAGAGAAGAGTCAGCAAGAGGGCTTGAGAATATTAAAAAATTTTGCAGAGTTATAAACTTATTAGGTAGAGATATGGTTGTTTTCCCTGCTATTGATATAAAGAATAGGCATGTTGTTAGATTACTTCAGGGTAAGTTTGATAAGGTTACTGAGTATGGTGCTGACCCAGTCGACATGGCAAAACATTGGGTATCCCAGGGAGCAGAATGGCTTCATATTGTTGATTTAGATGGTGCTAAAGAAGGGAGTCCTAAGAACACAGATATTATATTAAAGATAGCTTCTTGTGTAGAGGTTTCTATACAGGTAGGGGGTGGTATACGAAAAAAGGATGATATTCTTAGACTTATTGAAGGTGGTGTAAAAAGGGTTATTTTAGGGACTGGGGCTATTAGTTCAAGAGACTTTTTAGAAGAAGCTGTTAATACGTGGCAGGATAGAGTATGTGTCAGTCTTGATTGTTCAGAAGGGATACTGTTAGGAGAAGGTTGGGTTTCTAATACAGGTATAAAGGTATCTGATTTTGTAAGAGAGTTGGCTGATATTGGAGTGGGTTCAATTGTATATACAGATGTGACACGTGATGGTATGTTGACTGGGCCTAATTTTAAGGGTATTGAAGAGTTATTAAAGACTACTGATATCCCTGTTATAGCATCCGGAGGGGTCTCAATATTAGAAGATATATTAAGGATAGCGGCCATGGAGAATGATGGTATAATAGGTGTTATTATCGGTAAGGCTATATATGAAGGGAAGATAGATTTAAAAAGAGCTATAGATATAGTTTCCGAGATGAAGAGAGAGGGATATGTTAACAAAGCGGATAATACCGTGTCTTGATGTAAAAGACGGACGTGTTGTCAAAGGGACAAATTTTGTAAATCTAAAAGATGCAGGAGATCCGGTTGAGGTCGCGGAGCTTTATGATAAGCAAAGGGCTGATGAGATTGTTTTTCTTGATATAACTGCGAGTCATGAGAGACGGTCTATTATTATTGATGTTGTTCGTAAGACAGCAGAGAAGGTATTTATGCCATTGACGGTTGGTGGGGGGATAACAGATGTTGAAGATATTCGCAGGTTATTGAATGCTGGGGCGGATAAGGTTTCTATAAATACAGCAGCAGTAAAGAATCCTGATTTGATAAAGCTATCCGCTGATAGGTTTGGTAGCCAGTGTATTGTTGTTGCAATAGATGCGAAAAAGATAGATAGGGGCTGGGAGGTATATGTTCATGGTGGCAGGACTCCTACTGGTAAAGATGTGGTAGAATGGGCGAGACAGGCAGAGGGGTTGGGCGCAGGTGAAATATTGCTTACCAGTATGGATTCTGATGGCACTAAAGATGGTTATGATATTGCTTTGACGGATGCGGTATGTAATGCAGTCAGAATCCCGGTTATTGCATCAGGTGGGGCAGGCAGGCTTGAGCATTTTTTTGAAGTATTTATTAGGACATCCGCAGATGCGGCACTTGCAGCATCTGTATTTCATTATCAGGAGTTTAGTGTAGGAGATGTGAAGAAGTTTTTAAGTGAGAAAGGTATTAATGTGAGGTTATAGGTTAGTTGTAGGTTTTAAAATTTTAAGAATATTTTTTATATGAAAGAGGATTTATATGAAACAAAGTATTGAAACAATCAAAATAACACCAAGAACAATTAGGAAGTTAAGGTTTAACAAAGATGGACTGATTCCGGTAGTGGTGCAGGATTATAAAAGCAAGGATGTCTTAATGCTTGCTTATATGAATCTTGAGTCTTTAAGGAAGACATTAAAAGACGGTGTTGCTTGTTACTGGTCACGTTCACGACAGGAATTGTGGGTGAAGGGTATGACAAGTGGACATTTTCAATATGTGAAGGCAATATACTATGATTGTGATTGCGATACGTTGTTGATTAAGGTAAGGCAGGTGGGCGCTGCATGTCATACTAATAAAAAAAGTTGTTTTTATCGTAAGATAGAAAAGTAGTGGAATATATTTTATATGAATATATACGCATCCAAAGAAGGGAAATCAGGTGTAAGGGCAAGGGCATCTAAGATAGTATCATATCTTAATGAATCTGAGTTTTTGCGATTAGTTAAAAAAGGTAATCTTATTCCTGTTTATAAAGAAATTGTGGCAGATATGGATACACCTGTTTCCGCCTTTTTTAAAATAGCTCAGGATGCAAAGTATTCTTTTTTACTTGAGTCTGTCGAAGGAGAAGAACGAGTAGCAAGGTTTTCTTTTTTAGCACGTAATCCAGAGTTAGTGTTTCAGAGTAAGGGGAGGAGGGCTAGGATAACAAGGTTGAAAAACGGTAAGGAGTTTTATGAAGAGAAAGATATAGATGATACACCGCTTTCTATTATTAAAGAGATATTGCAGAAATACAAATTCGTTAATATTCCACAACTGCCACAATTTTGTGGTGGTATGGTAGGTTATTTTAGTTATGAAATAGTAAGGTTCTTTGAAAAATTGCCAGAGAAAGTAAAGGATGATTTAAATTTGCCGGATGTGTTCCTTATGCTTGCGAAAGATATTCTCATTTTTGATCATCTCAATCATAAGATAAAGGTTGTATGTTGTATTGAGGTGGATAAGGATGAGACAAACCATACGCTTCTGAGAGGGTATAAAAAGGCAATGAGAAAGATAGATAGGCTTATACAGGAATTGAGACAACCGATTTTTACAATAAGACATAAGCCGGGTAAGGGTAATTATAGTTGTAGGTTTAAGCCAAAATCTAACTTTTCAGAAGAACGTTTTAAAAAGATTGTAAAAGAGGCAAAAAAACAGATAAGGGCTGGTGAGATTATTCAGGTTGTATTATCTCAACGGTTTGAAATGGATTTATCCGTTGATCCATTTGAGATATATCGTGCTTTAAGGCTACTTAATCCTTCACCTTATATGTATTATCTCAATTTTGAAGATCTTTATATTATAGGTGCATCTCCAGAATTGTTGGTCAAATGTGAGGCAGGTATAGTTGAAACACGGCCCATAGCAGGAACGCGTCCTAGAGGGGAAAATAGAGAAGAAGATGATAGGTTAGCAGAGGATTTGTTGAGAGATCCTAAGGAAAAAGCTGAACATATTATGTTAGTTGATCTTGGTCGCAATGATCTTGGTCGGGTTTGTAAGAAAGGCACAGTCCATTTATCAGAATTTATGACTATTGAGAGATATTCCCATGTAATGCATATAGTAAGTAATGTGCGTGGAGAATTAGCACATGGAAAGGATATTTTTGATGTGCTTAAGGCAACTTTCCCTGCTGGTACAGTGTCAGGTGCTCCTAAGATACGAGCTATGGAGATTATTGAGGATTTAGAAGATGTTTGTCGTGGACCATACGCAGGTTGTATTGGTTATTTTAGTTTTTCTGGAGACTTTGAGAGCTGTATAACAATAAGGACAATAGTTGTTACTAAAGGTAAGGCATATGTTCAGGCAGGAGCAGGCATTGTCGCTGATTCTGCCCCAGAGAAGGAATATAGTGAAACAATAAATAAGGCTATGGCACAAATAAAGGCGATAGAACTTGCTCATTCTGCTATTGATAGTGATTAGGAAACAGTTTTTTGAATGGTTTTAAGGATGAATTATAAGCTAAAAAATAAGATAAATAATCTATAAAAAGAGGAGTTAAGTATATGGAAGTTAGAATCAGGTTACAAAAGGCAGGCAAACCTGCAAAGGGAAGTTACAATTTTAGGATTGTTGCTATGCCGCGTGCAAACAAACGCGATGGCAGGCATTTAGAGATTATCGGGCATTATGACCCTGCAAAAGAACCGGCAGTTATTGTAGTTGATGAAGAAAAATTAAATAAATGGTTGAGTAGAGGAGCACAGATGAGTGACACAGTGAAGTCACTGGTACGTAAGGCAAAGAAAAAATAAAAAGAATAAAGTAACTAATCTATATTTTAATTTTATATATTAATAAAAAGGAGATATTATGCAGGCTGAACATGCTTCTGCTTTAACCCAATTGCCTATTATTCCTTATATTTTAATATTTTTCATTTTTTATTTCTTAGTTCTCAAACCACAAAAAGAAAAGCAGAAGGAACATGCTAATATGCTTACTAATTTAAAGAAAAATGATGAAGTTATAACTGCAGGAGGCATTCATGGGAAGGTAGTTATGATAAAGAATGATACTGTTATTTTGCGGGTTGATGATAATGTAAGAATAGAGTTTAATAAGGATGCAATTACATCTGTTAAAAGTAAAAATAATTCCTAATAGTATAAATTTGTAACTGTTAGGATTGTTTATGTAATAAAATTTATGTGGTTTTATCAAAAAATCAGGAGGAGATATGCGAAAGAGTTTGAGAAATAGGCTATTGGTTATAATCGCGGTGGTGGTGGCTGCAATATATCTTACTTTCCCTGTAGAAAAGCATATTAATTTAGGCCTTGATTTAAAGGGTGGGATGCATCTTATTTTAAAGGTTGAAACTGAAAAATTGGATAAAAATGCTAAGAAGGATGCAGTTTTACGCGCTATTGAGATATTGCGAAATCGTATTGATAGCCTAGGTGTTGGGGAGACTGTTATTCAAAGGCAGGGAGAGGATGAAATTTTGGTTCAGTTACCGGGAATAACCGATCGTGACAAGGCTATTCAGATGATAGGTAAGGTTGCGCAGCTTGAGTTTAGGTTAGTTAATGATGACCCTGAAAAATTAAAGGAAGCATTGAAAGGTAAAGTTCCGAAAGGCTATATACTAAAATATGTAAAAGATAGGACGGGAGCAGAAAAACCTGAACCATTATTAGTTCAAGATAAGGTGGCATTAAACGGAGATACAATCGTAGATGCAAGAGTGGATTTTGATCAGACAGGTTTCGGGGAACCATATATTTCTTTAAAATTTAACGCGGAAGGTGCAAAAAAGTTTGCAGATATTACAAGAAAGAATGTAGGCAGAAGATTAGCTGCGATTTTGGATGGTGAGGTTTTGACAGCTCCTAATATTAAAGAACCTATTCTAAGTGGCAGTGCTCAAATAACCGGTCAATTTAATTATGAAGAGGCATCCATGTTAGCTTTAGCCCTCCGTTCAGGTGCATTGCCTGCGCCTATGCATATAGAAGAAGAGAGAACCATTGGCCCACTTTTGGGCCGTGACTCAATTAACGCTGGTATTACTGCTACTATTATAGGCGGTGCGTTGGTGCTTATTTTTATGCTGGTTTATTATTTAAAGGCAGGATTGATATCAGACATAGCTCTGGTATTAAACATTTTGCTTATATTCGGTACTATGGGATTCCTTAATCTGACTTTACCAGAGTCTCAACTTACTTTAACCTTACCGGGTATAGCAGGTATTATTCTTACTCTTGGTATGGCTGTAGATGCTAATGTATTGATTAACGAACGTATCAGAGAAGAAATTAACAATGGAAGATCTATTAAGGCAGCCATAAATAATGGATTTAATAAGGCACTTAAGGCTATAGTTGATTCAAATTCTACTACTCTTATTGCCGCGTTTATGTTATTTCAGTTCGGTTCAGGGCCAATTAAAGGATTTGCAGTAACACTTTCAATAGGACTTGTTGTTAGCCTTTTTACAGCCCTTTTTGTAACAAGGACGTTTTTTGATTTATTTTTTGAGTTGGGATTTTTGAAATCACTTACTATGCTTCAGTTGTTTAAAAATTCTAAGATAGATTTTGTTTCGAAACGATTTGTCTGTTTTGCAATATCCATATTTGTAATTATTGCCAGTGTCGTTGCTTTAGTGCAGAAGAAAGATAAGGCATATGGTATTGATTTTGCAGGAGGCCAAATACAGGAATATAGGTTTAAGAAACCCGTTAACGCTGAGACATTAAGAAGGTCGTTGGATAAAGCAGGCATAGAGGATGCGGTTATTCAGATAACAAAACCATCATCAGATGATGCGATAAGCAAAGGCTTAGAGAAGCTTGGTTTATCTGAAAAAAAGTCGACAGTTAAACGAAATGGTTCTTCAGAGAACGTCCTTATTAGGACATCAAAAGATACATATAAGAAGGTTGTGGCTGCTTTTGCAAAGGCATTTCCTTCTAATCCATTTGAGATATTGCGTATAGAAAAAGTTGGCCCTGTTGTTGGAAAGGCCTTACGGAAAAGGGCGATCTTTGCAGTTATTTTTGCTTTGGGAGGTATTCTTATTTTTATTGGTTTTAGATTTAAGCACTTTGATTTTGCAACTGCTGGTGTTATAGCATTATTACATGATGTCTTTGTTACTTTGGGAATTGCGGTTATGTTGGGAAGACAGATAGATCTTTTGGTGGTAACAGCCTTGCTCACTATTGCTGGGTACTCTATCAATGACACTATAATTATATATGATCGCGTTAGGGAAAATATGGCAAAATTCCCTAAAAAAAGGTTAGCAGAACTTATTAATATGAGTATTAATCAGACTTTG
Organism: uncultured Planctomycetales bacterium; assembly: GCA_964535935.1. Lineage (GTDB taxonomy): Bacteria > Omnitrophota > Gorgyraeia > Zapsychrales > Zapsychraceae > CAZHWM01. The sequence continues at coordinate 85,018 of CAZHWM010000012.1, read as the reverse complement.
GGTAGGACAATTTTAACTACACTTACTACTCTATTGGTTGTCTTTTCATTATTTTTCAAAGGAGGAGAAGTTTTAAATACATTTGCCCTTTGTTTAATTATTGGTTTCGTAGCAGGAACATATTCTACTATTTTTATTGCCTCACCTCTTGTCTTGGCATGGGATAAGAAAAAATAGAAAATGGAGGATTTGTTTTCTTATTTCTTCGCATATGTTTGAATCATTAGAGTTGTTTGCAGGCCAGAGGATTAATATTGAGGTTGTATTGAATAACCTTAGTGCCTTTCATTATCATCGGGTAAAAAAAACAATAAAACAAGGGGAGTTTAGCCATAGAGGCGAGATAATAGATGTATATCCTCCTAATTTTGATGCCCCTTTACGTATAAGTTTTGATGATGATAGGATCTCTTCTATTACCACCATAGATATTAAGACAGCTACTGTTATATGGCAACATAATATAGTTATTCTTATCCCTAATAAGAAACCATCCTTTAAAAAAGAAATTTTTTCTTCAGATATCCCGCTTAATAATTTTATAGATGTAAAAAAAGGTGATTATGTCGTTCATAATAACCATGGTATAGGCAAGTTTTTAGGAATAAAGCAGATAGAAGTGAATGATGTTAACAAGGATTATCTTATAATAGAATATAGGGATGGAGATAGACTCTTTGTCCCTAAAGAAGATATTCATCTTGTTCAGAAATATGTTAGTTTTTCTAAAAGGCCGCCACGTATCTACAAGTTAGGTAGTAAAGAATGGAAGAGAGTTAAGTCTCTTGTTAAAAAGAGATTACAACGCTTAGCAGCAGAACTTCTGCATACTCAGGCACTTAGGGTGGGGTTGAAAGGTCATGTATTTTCAAAAGATACTGATTGGCAGAGAGAATTTGAGGCAGCGTTTCCATATGAAGAGACCGCAGATCAGATTAAAGCGGTATCTGAAGTAAAGGCAGATATGGAATCTCCACATCCTATGGACAGGCTTCTTTGCGGAGATGTTGGATATGGGAAGACAGAAGTAGCTTTAAGAGCAGCGTTTAAGGCTGTTATGGATAATAAACAGGTAGCTGTTCTTGTCCCCACAACAATACTTGCTGAACAACATTTTTATAATTTTTTTCAAAGATTAAATAAATATCCTATAAATATAGAGATGATAAGCCGATTGCGTAATAAGGCCGAACAGCAACAGATTATTAAAAGATTGGCAGATGGGGATATCGATATTATTATAGGGACGCATAGGTTATTATCAAAAGATATTGCCTTTAAGGATTTAGGCTTAATTATTGTTGATGAAGAACAAAGATTTGGTGTAAAGGCTAAAGAAAGGCTGAAACATTTTAGGGTCATGGCTGATGTCCTTACTCTAACAGCTACTCCTATACCACGAACTCTTTATATGGCTTTGTCAGGAGCAAAGGATATGTCTGTTATATCAACTTCACCTCAAAATAGATTGGCAGTAAAGACTATCATAGCCGAATTTGACGAAGAGATTATTAAGAAGGCTATAAATAGAGAATTAAGGCGTAAGGGCCAGGTCTTTTTTCTACATAATCGTGTGGAAGATATTGAACGTATGGGTTTGTTATTAAAAAAGTTGGTGCCGGATGCGGATATAAGTATAGCACATGGACAGATGCCACCTAAACTCCTTGAAGAGATTATGTTTAGGTTTTTAGAAGGCAAGATAGATGTGCTTGTATGTACTACTATTATAGAGTCAGGAATAGATATTCCTAATGCAAATACACTGATTGTTAACAGGGCAGATATGTTTGGCCTGGCAGATTTGCATCAATTACGGGGAAGGGTTGGCCGGGAAAATAAAAAGGCATATGCATATTTTTTAGTGCCAAGTCTTAGGAGCTTATCTGTACAGGCAAGGTCTAGGGTTGAGGCTATTGAAAAGTTTAGCGAATTAGGTGCTGGTTTTCATATTGCATATGAGGATATGCAACTTAGAGGGGCAGGAAATCTTTTGGGTGCAGAACAGCATGGATATATTGCTACTGTGGGTTTTGATTTGTATTGCAGGTTATTAAAGGAATCTGTTGATAACTTAAAAAAACATTTGCAGAAGTCAGAAGAATATGAGAAAGTATAAAGACATATTTTTGGCTATATTCATGACAAAATAATTCATTTTAAGGAGAAAGTAATGAAAGGTATAGTCCTTGCTGGAGGGAGGGCTACAAGGCTTTACCCTATAACACGAGGTGTATGTAAACAACTTTTGCCTGTATATAATAAACCTATGGTATATTATCCTTTATCTGTTTTGATGCTGGCAGGGATAAGGGAGATATTGATTATTTCGACGCCAGCAGATATCGACAATTTTAAAAAATTATTCGGAAATGGGCAGGATATTGGGCTTGATATAAGTTATGCTGTCCAACAAGAACCTAAAGGAATAGCACAGGCTTTTATTGTAGGTGAAGAGTTTATAGGAAATAGTTCTGTATGCCTTATATTGGGCGATAATATTTTTCATGGAGACAAACTTACTAATCTTTTAAGAGAGGCTGCTTCCAATAGGAACGGAGCGGTCGTTTTTGCATATAGTGTAAACGATCCTGAACGTTATGGTGTTATTACCTTTGATAAGAATCAGAAGGTAACTTCTATAGTGGAGAAACCTAAATTTCCTCGTTCGAACTGGGTTGTAACAGGAATATATTTTTATGATAATAACGTTATAAACATAGCTAAGAAACTAAAGCCATCTGCAAGAGGAGAACTTGAAATTACGGATGTAAATAAGGCATACTTAAAAAAGGGCAAGTTGCAAGTTAAACTCCTCGGCAGAGGGTTTGCATGGCTTGATACAGGTACATATGATTCTCTTATAGAGGCTTCTATGTTTATTAAGACTATAGAAGATAGACAGGGGCTTAAGATAGGTTGTATAGAAGAGATAGCTTATCGTATGGGATATATAAATGCAAACCAGTTGTGCAGGTTGGCTAAGGCAATAAAAACAGATTATGGAGAGTATTTAAAGAGGTGTTTAAAAAATGAAAGATAAAAAGATGTTTGACAAAAATAAAATTTTAATTTTAGGTAATGGTTTTATAGGTAATAGACTACATGATGAGTTGGGTTGGATATTATCTGATAGGAAGATATATTCTTTTAAGGATATAAATGCAGAAATTAAAAAATATAAGCCCAAAATCATAGTCAACTGTATCGGGTATACAGGGAAAAAAAATGTAGATGATTGCGAAAAGGATATTGACAAGACCATTATGGCAAATACATTTGTACCTATATTACTTGGGGAGATAGCATTACGGTGTGGTATCAAACTGGTACATATTTCTAGCGGGTGTATTTATCACTATGATTATGAAAGACAGAGGCCTATAACAGAGAATAGAGTCCCTGATTACTACGATTTATATTATAGCAGGAGTAAGATTTATTCAGAGGCTGTATTAAAGGAGTTAGCCATTCGTTATAATATCCTTATCTTAAGAATGCGGATACCTATGGATAACAGACCTCATCCCAAGAATATAGTTGATAAATTGATAAAGTATAAGAGAGTTTTAGATATCCCTAATTCTGTGACATATGTCCCTGATTTTATTAAGGCAATGAAATATCTTATTTCCATTGATGCGGTAGGTATATACAATGTGGTTTGTAAGGGAGCTTTACGATATCCACAGCTAATGGATGTTTACAGGAGATACAGACCTGAATTCAAGTATGAGATATTGCCTTTAGAGGAGCTTGGGCTGGATAGAACCAATTTAATTTTATCAACAAAGAAACTTGAGGACACAGGGTTCCCTGTTCGTTCAATTAAAGAGGTGGTAGAAGAATGCATAAAGGAATACGTAAAGTATTAGTTACAGGCGGGGCGGGTTTTATAGGAAGTGAATTTGTCAGACACTCTATTGATAAAGGGTATAAGGTTGTAGTAGTAGATAAACTTACTTATGCAGGGGACCTATTGCGGCTTAAGGATGTAGCGGGAAGATATGTTTTTTATAAGATAGATATCTGCAATAAGGCCAAATTGGCTGATGTTGTAGATAAGGAAAAACCAGATGCTATTATTCATTTTGCAGCTGAGACACATGTTGACAGAAGTATACAGGAGGTAGGCGCATTTATACGTACAAATGTAATAGGAACGCAGAATCTGATTGATATAAGTAGAAAATATGGGATAAATAGATTTTTGCATATATCAACTGATGAAGTATATGGTGAGAGTCAATCAGGGCGTTTTCTTGAAACAGCCCCTATTAAACCCAATAATCCATATTCAGCGACAAAGGCATCTGCTGAGATGTTAGTGAGAGCTGCTATAAGGACATATAACTTTCCTGCTATTATAATAAGACCTGCTAATAATTACGGTCCATGGCAGTACCCTGAAAAATTAATTCCAGTAGTTATTTTTAAGGCAATGCATAATCAGCCAGTACCGGTTTACGGAAGGGGAAAACAAATACGGGAGTGGCTTTATGTATCTGATTGTGCCGAAGCAATAGAGATTTTGTTAGAGAAGGGCAAGATAGGTGAAATATATAATATAGGAAGCTATTTTGATAGAGAGAATATCAATACTGTAAAGACCATTCTTAAATTATTAGATAAACCTGAGAATTTGATACAATTTGTCCAGGACAGAGCAGGGCATGATTTCAGGTATTCTGTAAATTGTGCAAAGATTAAGCGTTTAGGATGGCGAGCCAAGACTGCTATTGGAGAAGGTATGCGAAAGACAGTTGCATGGTATATGGAAAATATGAAGTGGATGGAGGATAAGAAAAGATTTTTAGAAAGGTATTGGAAAAAGGTATATAAGATATAGAGATATGAGTGGTAGGATAATTAAGATATGTTATATCCCAGGTAGAGAATCAGGCTACTCCCGAAACAGGGTCTTGTTAAATGCGATGAGACAAGTAAATATCATAGTATATGATTGTTCCTGTCCAGATAGAAATGTATTTAGATATATTAAGAGTTTTTTTAGATTTTTGAGGCACAAGAGAGAGTGTGATATTATTTTTGTAGGATTTTTAGGCCAGTTTTTGCTCCCAATTGTGAAATTATTTACACGCAAGAAAATTATTTTTGATGCATTTATTTCTGTGTATCAAACATTGGTCTTTGACCGTAAAGCAATATCTAAGGGTAGTATTTTTGCTAAAATTGCTAGGCTATTTGATAAGATTTCTTGTAAGTTAGCAGATATGGTATTTTTAGATACAGAGGAACATATTAAGTTTTTCTGCGAAGAATATAAACTTTCAAAAAATAAATTCAGACGGCTATGGGTTAGTTCTGATACTTCTATAATGTTTCCAAGAGAGGGTAGAGATTCAGAATTTATTGTCCATTTCCATGGTGAGTTTCAGCCTTTGCATGGGGCGGAATATATAATAAAAGCTGCATCCTTTATTCCAGAGATAAAATTTCAGATGATAGGTAGAGGGAGAGAGCTTAAAAAGTGTATAAAGATAGCAGATAGATATGATGTAAATAATATTGATTTTATAGATTCTGTGCCATATGAACAATTGCCAGAATATATTGCAAGAGCATCCGTTTGTCTGGGAATCTTTGGAGATACTCAGAAAGCAGGTCTTGTTATTCCGCATAAAGTTTATGAAGCACTTGCAATGGCAAAACCACTAATCACTGCAGATACACCTGCAGCAAGAGAGTTGTTAGCTCATAAGGAAACCGCTTTTTTATGTAAGCCAGCAGACCCTAAGAGTCTGGCTGAGGCAATAAAGACGTTGCATGAGGATGAACAACTACGCAGAAAGATTGCAGAAAATGGATATCAATTATTTCGTAGCAGATGTTCACCTAAAGTGATAGGAAAGCATATTAGGGAATGCATTGAGAGGTTGGTTAGATAGACGATAAATAGGGTCTTTATGAAAAAAATAGCTATAATTTCTCCAGCTGCTATAGGGGATATAATTTCTATATCCCCTCTTTTAAGGAAACTTAAAAGAGTTTATCCGAATTCGAGAGTCAATCTTTACTCTTATGATGGGGGGTTCATTGAGAACACTAAAATAGATCTTTTAGACGAAATAATAACTTATGGGAGGATAACAAAAATTCCTTTACTTTTTAAACAAAAACTAGATATATTAATCGGTTGGGGAGGGCTAACTAGGCCATTGGGATATCCGAAAAATTTTTTCTACAGTTTATTGATAACATCGCTTAGGGCAGAAAAAAAGATATTCTATAAAAGCACAGAATTCCCAGCGTTAAGGCATATAAATGTCTGTCGTCTAAAACTTGATATTTTAAAAAAAATAGATATAAATATTAACGAAAGTGATTATGAACCGTTTATCCCTTTCTCTTTTGTGGAAGAAAGCTACAATATAAAAATTTTTCTTAAAAATAGTGTATTCCATGAAAATACTCCAAAAGTTGTTTTTCATATCGGTGCAAATAAGGGGGTTTACTCAAGGATGTGGTCTGAAAAAAAATGGGCGGAGGTTGTAAAATTTTTGGTTAAACAATATAAAGCTAATGTTTTCTTTATTGGAAGTTATGTGGATGTAGATAAAACAGAGAAAGTTATCAAATTGTTAGATGTGCCTGTAATAAATGTTGTTAATAAGTTTACTATACCTCAGACGACAGCCTTGATTAACGAAGCGGATCTTTTTATTTCGACTAATTCTGGCCCTATGTGGATTGCCAATGCACTTAGAGTACCTCAAGTAGTTTTATGTGGTCCTTCAAAAGAATGTTGGTATCCTTATATTGATGGTAATAGAAAAATAGGTATTGTTAGAAAAAAAATTGATCGTAAATTCTGTAACCCTCCTTGCGATGATAAACAATGTAGATATGGGGATAATTTGTGTATGAAAAAAATTAGGGTTACTGATGTTATTGAAGCAATAAAACAATTGAGCGCTCTCAAAAGTAATTAAGTTTTTTTATTAATAATATAAATCACAGTTCATATAAGCTCTAAGAAAATTTTTCATTTGGAATAAGTGGTTAGATATATTACTAATTTTACATAGATATAAATTGATAAGAAAAAATGGAATTCATAAAAGATACCTTCCAAAAATTTCTTTTTTCTAAAAAAAAAAATATTTTGATTGAAAATTTCCTTTCGCTCTCCTTTTTACAAATAATGGATTACGTGTTACCAATAATTACTTTACCTTACTTGGTAAGAGTTTTAGGCCCAGAAAAATATGGGTTAATTGCTTTCGCCAAAGCATTCATTCAATATTTTGTTATTTTAACAGATTATGGATTTAATTTATCTGCAACCAGGGAAATATCTATATATAGAGAAAATAAAAACAAAATTTCAGAAATATTTAGTTCAGTAATGTCAATTAAATTTTGTTTTATGCTGATTAGTTTTATTATTTTAATAGGATTGATTCTTAGTATCCCCAAAATTAAAAGTCATTGGTTAATATATATATTTACCTTTGGCAGTGTATTAGGTCAAAGTTTATTCCCCATATGGTTCTTCCAAGGAATGGAAAAAATGAAATATATTACCCTTTCAAATATAGTATCAAAAATTATATTTACAGTCTCCATTTTTATATTTGTAAAAAAGATACAGGATTATATCTATGTGCCTCTAATAACTTCTTTAGGATTCTTGGTAACTGGTATAATAGGATTATGGATTATATATAAAAATTTTGAGATTAAGTTCATTGTGCCTAACTTTAAGCAGATAAGTTACCAATTAAAAGAAGGTTGGTATGTATTTATCTCTACAATGTCGATTACTTTATACACAAATAGTAATACTTTTATATTAGGACTATTTACAAATAATGCTGTCGTAGGATATTATGTAGCAGCAGAGAAAATAATTACAGTAATACAAAGGATATTACACCCATTTTCACAAACTATTTATCCTTATATAAGCAAACTAGTAGTTCAATCTAAACAAAAAGCATTGAATTTTACAAAGAAGATACTTATTTTTATAGGTATAATAAGCTTTGCCATTTCTTTATTTATCTTAATATTTGCTAGACCTATTATAAATATAATACTGGGTAGACAGTTTCAACAGTCTATAATTGTACTGCAAATCTTGTCATTCCTACCATTTATAATTTCTTTAAGTAACATTCTAGGTATTCAAATAATGCTTACATTTAACTTTAAGAAAGCATTCTCAAGAATTCTTATTTCAGCAGGGATTATTAACATAATTCTAGCATTATTATTAACTCCATGTTACAAATATATTGGTATTTCTATATCTGTCTTGGTTACCGAAATATTTGTTACAGCTAGTATGTTTTTTTATTTATATCACAAAAAATTATTACTTTAATAAAGTTATATGGAGAAATGGGGGATAAAATGCAAAAAAATGGTATAATTTTAGGTTCAGGAATAACCGGATTAAGTGCTGGGTTAGATACGAAATGTACAATTTATGAGGCCTCTAATATCGCTGGTGGGATATGTGCATCCTATTATATGGATTTGAACGGAAGAATAAGTTACTATCGGCAAACAGAGGACTCTTATAGATTTGAAATAGGGGGGGGCCATTGGATTTTTGGTGCGGATAAAGAGATTTTAAATTTTATAACTTCATTAGTAAAGGTTAACCGTTATAAAAGGAATTCCGCAGTATATTTGCCTGATTTGGATCTCTATATTCCCTATCCTTTACAAGATCATCTTATTTATTTACCTGAAGAAATCAGGGAAAAAATATTAAAAGAAATCTTAGATTCTGAGAATGGAGATAAAGATGTAAATACGCTATCTGATTGGTTAGAAATCAATTTTGGAAAAACTTTATGTGAATTATTTTTTTTCCCATTTCATAAATTGTATACCGCTGATCTATACACACAAATAACCCCACAAGATAAATTTAAAACCCCTATAAATAAAAAACTAATTTTAAAAGGAATAAAAGAAAAGTCACCCAATGTAGGTTATAATGCGAGTTTTGTCTATCCTCAAAAAGGGTTAGATATGTTGATTAGAAAAATGGCTGAAAGATGTAAAATCAATTTTAATAAAAAAGTTGTAAAGATAGTCCCTAAAAGAAAAGAGATCTATTTTGAAGATGGGGAAACTGTAAAATATGACATGATAATTTCAACTTTACCTTTGAACAAAATGTTACAATTAACAGAAATAAAGATAGGAGAATCTATTATACCGTGTTATACCTCTGTATTAGTTGTAAATATTGGTGCAAAAAAAGGAAAAAAGTTGCCAGCTTATCATTGGATTTATTTCCCTAAAAGTAAATCTGGATTCCACAGAGTTGGTTTTTATAGTAATGTAGATAAATCTTTCTCCCCTATATCTTTTAGAGAAAATAATGATCGTGTAGTTATATACGTAGAAAAAGCTTTTTTGGGAGGGAATAAACCGAGTAGTGAAGAGATAAAATCGATTTCTAAAAAAATAGTTGCAGAATTAATGGAAGCAGAATATATTTCCGAGGCAGAAGTAGTAAACACTACCTGGATAGATGTGGCTTATACATGGCAAACAACAAATGCAAATTGGCAAGATGAAACAATTAATATTCTTAGAGAAAATAACATTTATCAAATAGGTAGATACGGGAAATGGAAATTCCAAGGGATAGTTGATTCTATAAAAGATGGATTTAAAATTAAAAAAATTTTAGGATATTAAAAATGGACAATAAACAAGAAAAAATATGCGCAGTAGTGGTAACTTATAACAGGAAAGATTTATTGTTGGAATGCCTGGACTCTATTTTAAAACAAACATATCCTTTACATGCTATATACATAATTGATAATGCCTCCACGGATGGGACCCCTGTCCTATTGAAAAAAAAAGGATATATAAAGGAAATTTTACAACCTATCGATTATCCTTTGGAATCTGAGAGTAAAATGTTCATGTCTGCAAAAGATAACAAAAATGAGCTAAAAATTCACTACGTTAGAATACATAAAAATATTGGTGGAGCTGGGGGCTTTTATGAGGGCGTAAAAAGAGGATATGAAAAAGGCTATGACTGGTTATGGTTGATGGATGATGATGCAGAACCTGAAAAGGACTGTTTAAAAATATTGTTAAATAGTATCAATTTATTATCTTCTAAAATATCTGCATTAACTCCTCTTAAAATTGATACAGAAGGAGAGATTCAAAAAGTACACCGAGGATATATAAACAGAGAAAAAGGAGAAGTTATTCCTTTGTCCAAAGAAGATTATTCCAAAAATGAAAATTTATTAGAAATAGATTACAGTTCCTTCGTGGGGTTATTAATTTCTAAGAAAGCGGTAGCAGAAAAAGGGTTTCCTGATAAAGATTTTTTTATTTGGTATGATGATGTAGAGTATTGTTGGAGATTGAACGATTATGGTAAAATTTACTTGAATAAAAAAGCAATTATTATTCATAAAGACCGGGTGGGGGAAAAATATAAGAATAATAATTACGAGAATATTGAAAATTTATGGAAGAGATATTATGGTAAACGTAATAGTTTGTTTCTCCGGAAAAAATATAGTAATAAAAAAAATATAAAGTTTTGGGTAGAAATAATTTATATATTCTTAAGAAACAGTATAAACATTATAGTATTTATGGATTACAAAATTTTAAGGTTAAAACTTCTATGCCTTGCATATATTCATGCTATTTTTAATATAAAAGGGGAAAGAATTTCACCTGCAAAATGGGTAAAAAGATATAAATACAAAAAGAGCTAAATGTTTATATACAATACTTTATATTTCTATTAATGTTACAAATGACAAAAAATATTATTATATAGTCCTTATTCAAGTCAAGTTCGCAAGAAATAATTAAAACGTGTTAGGAATATGAAATTTATATTTATATATTTATCCCACTTTAAAAAATCATGAAAAAACCCCCGATTAGTTAAGGGTATTTAAAACCTAAGATTAAAAAAATAGAATAATATATCAACTAATCACAATTATTATAATTATCATATTTCATTTTTTTTATTTAGGTAAAAGATACATAAAAAATTAACGAATGGATTAAGTTTTATTTTAATTTAAATTATATTCTGGAGTTCTAAGGGATGCAGAATGAACCAAAAGTTGCAATAATTATACTAAATTGGAATGGATATAAAGATACAATTATGTGTATAGAATCTTTGAAAAAGTTAGGATATTCTAATTATAAAATAATTATAGTAGATAATTTTTCTAAAGAAAATGAAGGAAGTCGTATTAAAGAAAAATTTCATGACATTCATTTAATTCAAAATAAAAATAACAATGGTTTCTCAAAAGGGAATAATATAGCTATAAAATGGGCGAAAGATAATGGTTATGAATATGTATGGATTTTAAATAATGATACTATTGTAGATAAAGATTCTCTGAAATATCAGGTGCGCCATTTAAAGAGAAAAGAAGTGGGGGCGGTTGGGTCAAAAATTAAATTTTTTGATTCAAATAAAATTTGGTCTAGAGGTCTATATTTAATAAAGTTTCAACTGTTCCCACCAGGATTAAAATTTTTTTCTAATATAGACGAGGGAAAAGAGGACCATTACAGTAATACAGAAACGGCAAAAGAAGTTCAATATATATCAGGATGTTCTATGCTTATAAAACTTTCTTTAAATAGTATATATTTTGATGAAGAATATTTTTGTTATTGTGAGGATTTGGATCTTTGTTATAGAATAAATAAAGAAGGATATAAAATTATTTATGAACCATTATCAATAGTATTTCATAAAGTTTCACAAAGTTCTGGAGGAGAGAAATTTAATCCATATACAGCTTACTATAATTATAGAAACAAACTTATTTTCCTCCATAAAGTTTATTCTAAAAAAATAACATTTCTTTTATTTCTACCTATATACTTTCTATGTCTTCTAAAAGATTTTATTAAAATATTATGTGTGTATAAAAATAAAAAACAATTATTTAAAGCTACCTTTAAAGGAGTAAAAGATGGGATTATATTTATCTCTAAAAAAAAATACAAATAAGATTTTCTATTTAAATCAATAGTAAAGAATTTACTTTTTTATCATATTTATTATAATAATATAAAAAATTTTTTTAATTATATCTATAGTAAATAAGGAGCAGCTATGAGCGACAAAAATGTTAAAACAACTCTGAATTTAGATACATTAACAGTGCATGGAGGGCAGAAGCCCGATACAGCAACAGGAGCCAGAGTTACACCTATTTATCAGACTACGTCTTTTGTCTTTAGAAACACAGAGCATGCTGCTAATTTATTCGGTTTACAAGAAACAGGAAATATCTATACACGGTTAATGAATCCTACTACCGATGTTTTAGAAAAAAGGATGGCATTGTTGGAAGGAGGGGTAGGGGCCTTGGCTGTTGCCAGTGGAATGTCGGCGATATCTCTTGCTATTTTTAATATAACTCAATCTGGTGATGAGATTATTTCTGTTGATAGTTTGTATGGCGGTACATATACCCTGTTTTCCAATACATTCAAACGTTTCGGTATAAATGTTAAGTTTGTAGATGCGGATGACATAAATGGTTTTAAGAAGGCAATTACTTCTAAGACTAAGGCTATATATACTGAGACCTTGGGAAACCCGAAGGTAAATGTTGTAGATATAGAGGCTTTGGCAAAAGTTGCTCATGAGGCAGGTGTCCCTCTTATTGTAGATAACACTGTTACACCATATCTATTCCGTCCAGTTGATTATGGAGCAGATATTGTCGTTTTATCAGTAACAAAATTTATAGGAGGTCATGGAACTTCAATTGGTGGAATAATAGTAGATTCAGGAAAATTTAAGTGGACAGAAGAAAAATTTCCTTTAATAGCTGGGGCTGACAAGGCATATCATGGGTTAGATTTTACAGAGGCCTTTGGCGATGCCGCATATATAGCTAAGGCAAGGTTATCTATGCTTAGGCCTCTAGGACCTGCAATGTCTCCATTTAATGCCTTCTTATTTTTACAGGGACTTGAAACCTTACATTTGCGCATGGTGCGCCATGCTAAAAATGCCCTAACTGTTGCTGAATATCTTGAGAAGAGTCCTTATGTTAGTTGGGTCAATTATCCAGGGTTAGCCAGTAGTCCCTATAAAGAACGGGCTGATAAATATCTTAAGAAAGGGGCAGGGGCTATTATAGGATTTGGAATAAAAGGGGGATTGGAGGCAGGCAAAAAATTCATAAATTCCTTGCAGTTAGTCTCTCATCTGGCAAATATAGGAGATGCAAAGACATTAGCTATACACCCAGCAAGTACAACACATTCTCAGATGACAGAGGAAGAACAACAGAAGGCAGGTATTACACCAGATTTTATTCGCCTTTCCATAGGCATTGAAGCAGTAGAAGATATAATTGTAGATATTGAACAGGCACTAAAAAAGGCAGTTGAATAAAAAGTATATTAGGCAGTTAATAAGAAACGTAAGGTAGGGTTAATAATAGGGATGGGTGTATTATCTTTCTAACCTTATCTTACGTTTTTGTTGTATTATTGTTTTGTAATATGAAAAAACCAGAATTATTATCCCCTGCAGGGACACAAGCTTCACTTATAGCAGCTATAGAAAGTGGAGCAGATAGTGTATATTTTGGAATTAAAGGTTTTAATATGCGGCATAATGCTGGTAATTTTGATATCCTTGAACTTCATAAGGTTATGGACTATTTGCATGGAAAAGGGAGGAAAGGATATCTTACTCTAAATATAATAGTTTTAGATAATCAGATATGTAAGATACGGAAGATATTAAAGGCGGCCAAAGAGGCAGGTGTGGATGCTATTATACTATGGGATGCATCCGTTTTGGACATGGCAAAGGAGATGGGGTTTCGTATTCATTTATCAACACAGGCGAGTGTATCCAATAGCGAAGCTGTGAAGTTTTGGGCTAAGTTGGGGGTTCATCGGATAATATTAGCACGAGAGTGCAAACTTGATGATATTAGGCATATTATAGAGTATATACGCTTAAACAATATTAACTGTGAGATAGAGACATTTATCCATGGGGCTATGTGTGTAAGTATATCAGGTAGATGCTTTTTATCTTTATATTCTTTTAACAAATCCGCTAATCAGGGTAAATGCCTTCAACCATGTAGGAGAGAATTTTTGATAAGGGATATGGATGCAGAAACAGAGTATATTATTGGTCATGATTATATATTAAGTCCAAAAGATTTATGTACTATAGAGTTTATAGATAAATTGATAGAAGTAGGAATATCTTCTTTTAAAATAGAAGGAAGGATGCGTTCACCAGAATATATAAAAGCAACTACTGCTGTATATCGTCAGGCAATTGATGCATATTATGAGGGCAGATTAGATGATAAATTAAAGGCTTCATTAAAGGATAGATTGGCAACTGTATATAACCGGGGATTCTCTGAAGGATTCTTTTTTGGGCTGTCGGATAAATGGCGGAGCGATGGACTTGCGCATACCTATGAAAAGGTATTTGTTGGAGAAGTGACGCGATTTTTTAAAAAAATAGGTGTCGCAGAAGTAAAGATAAGGAATCTTGAGATAGCTGTAGGTGAGAATATTATCATTATAGGGAAGAAGACAGTTTCTGATGTAATTAAAGTAGAACAGATGCAACAAAATCATAAATTTATAAAAAAGGCTGTTAGAGGAGAAGTTGTAGGTATAAAACTACCTATTGAGGTAAGGCCAAAGGACAAAATCTTTTTTTGGCGGGAAAAATATAATTTTTGAAATATATTTACATAAATTCATATGAAATGTAAAATATATTACTATGCTTAAAAAGATAATTGTAACACTGCTAATAATTCTTGTCTTTGTTTGTTTAGAGATATATGACTATCACTCTCAGAATAGTAATGAGGGGGGCTCCCCTATATCAAAATTCTTGGGGGATTACCATAAATGGTTTAAAAAAAGAATCCATCAACCTAAATCAGAAGAATATAGATTTGATTCAAGAGATAATTGGAATAAACTAATTACAGAATATAAAAAAATATTAAATAAAAGAGAAAAATTGATTTCTAAACGCAAAGAATTGCTAAAGGAATTAAAGGATAACAATGAAAAATTGCGTCAAAAGGCTAAAGAATATACATATATTGTAAACAATGTAAGGAAGCAATTGCTTGGTAAAATAGATGATTTTAATCAAATAGCAGATTCCATTTTATATATGTGTGAGGAAAAAAGTCCTTATTATAATAGGAAAACAAATTATAATCGTATAAAGTCACAGATAACATCTCTGTTTGAAGGAATAATAGAAGATCCTGTTACGAATCTTCCAAGTTTGGACATACTTCTCAAACGCATAGAAGGGATGATGATAGGAGAATGTAGTAACTCCTCAGATAAATGTCATCAAGATAACAACACAAAAAAAGGGTGTTCTAAACAAACTGTATCTGCACTTAAATACGATTTTGAGGAGATAATAAACGAAATAACAGATATTCCTCTTGATGGGATAAAAAATATAGATAAAATGGTTACCTCCTTAAATTATGAAATATGGCTATTAGACAATAACTTTCAAGGGACAGATAAGGAGCTAGATAAAATACGCGATACTATACATAGTCAATTTAAAATTATATCCCAAGAATTTTTAGAGATAAAGGGTGGACATCTAATTCGGCTTATGAATGTATTGAAGGATGTCCAGAAAGACCAAGGCAGATACATAGAAAATATTAAACAAAACAGAGAAAGATTGTTACAACAATATAAGAGAATATATTCTCGCATTCAAAATGTTATTGATACTTCTAAAGATGTGTGTGGGGATTGTCTAATCGGATTGGAGATTTTTGTTAATGATAATAGAAAGAAGGCTTTTACCTTAATAAAAGCATTAGATACTAATGAGAAAAGGGTCACTGCTCTTATAAAAGAATGTGACTATGCTGACATAAAATTCATTGATAGAATTGCAGAAGCTATGGATATTAATTTAGAAAGAATGATGGAAGACAAAAAATATGCTGATGAACAAAAAGAGACAACTATAAAGAATAAGGTGGCGTTACGACAGGATATAGAAAAAGAGTTAGGATTGAAAGACAATATTTATTGATCTGTTTTTCTTGACTTTTTAATTTGTAACTTTTGTAGCAGCGAGAATAAGATTAAGGAAAACTGGAGAGGTGTCTGAGTGGTTGAAAGAGCACGCTTGGAAAGCGTGTGGCTGCCGTAAGGTGGCTCGCGGGTTCGAATCCCGCCCTCTCCGCCATTCATTATTCATTCAATATAGAAATAAGGATGTCAGATTGATTTACAAAAAATACGTTTTTTTCTCCCAGTAGAGAGATTATTTTTTCTTTCAAAAAAACATCTTCTGTAACAAAAATCGCTCTAGTTGCGCCTGATCTGTTAATAGCCACTTCAATCATTGGAAAATCAGAAAGGGTATCACCACATACCAAGGTGATACCATCTGACATATTAAGCCCTAAATCCATATCTAAAAATACGATACCATCTCCTTTATCAAAATCCTTTAATCCTTGATTTTGTTGGTTATTATCGATAGTAAGGATTATCTCAATGTCCTTGCCTGTGTCTTCTATTCGGAAAAAAATACCTTCTGGATCAATTTCTGATACAATATGCTTTATAATATTGAGAAATTTTAAAGAATCATTTTCTGGGATCGTGCCAGAGATATCTTGTCGTGCTATAGTAGTTTGTCCAAATTTAAATTGTAGCCCGGAACCAATAAGAGAAAATATCTCATATTCAGGTTGTCTTACCAGTAATTTTAATCTTTCATTCAATTTAGCAAGCATCTGTTGTTTCTCTTTTTCTATAGGAAACACATGCCGAATTAATTTTTTATCAAAATATTCTCGGCCCTTAGAACCAGCATATATAAAAATTCCCTCCGGCATAATACTTACGTCTTTCAACCCAATATTATCTAAAGGGGCAGAGGTCAAAATTATCGCATTGTCAACAGAATTCATAGCAAAACGTGATAAAAACACAGCATTATATACAGACTGTATAGAAGATAGATATCTTCCACAATAGTTGTTTATAGTCCCATCTCTATCAGTTACAAAAGTTTTTATCTTTATCTTAGAAAGAAAATCTTTCCCTTTTGTTAATTGCTGCGTGAAACCATGATGCATAGAAGATAGAAATGCCAGAAAGTCTTTTTCATCATGGGTAAGAAAAAATATATCTTTTTTTAATTCGTTTATCTCATAATATAGGTCTAAAAAAATGTATTTATCTTTTACAAGTTGTAAACGATATCTACCATCAGTTTGCCGGGGAAGCATTTCAAGCATTTTAAGAGCAATTTTTAATTCATCGATCAAATTTTTATCAATATAAAAACTCTTAATATAATCTTTCACTAATTTCATACGTATATCTCTGGTTAGAAACATTAGGGAATAAAAATCTTTTAATGTGTTTATTTGTTTTTTTATCATACGCCTATCCTTTTAAAATTTCAGATAAAATAGAAGATATGTGATGATGGGGATGGGAAGAAGATAGCAAAAAATAAAATAAATACAGAGTTATAAAATTTTTTTTATCCATTTTTTTGTTATGTTTTTTATTTTTAAAAATTATATTTCAAGTTAACATAATATATATTATCGGAAGTTATAAATATATTAAGAAATCTTTTGTTGCGAGTTTGTTACAAGTTGTTGTTTATTATTGCCAATAATATTATTAGTATTGGTTTTTGTCTTTTTATATCTAAATATATTTGTGCGCAATAATATCTCTTTGTTTATATATTCCTTAGAAGAAAAGTTGTTTTTTGATATATTCTTAAAAATGTTTTTCTTTTCTGGAAGTTTTTGTTTTTTAACGCCAACCTGAACATCTCCGATTCTTATCTTAATTATTTTCCCGTTGATTAAAGCATCAGCAACAATTTTTCTGCCTGCACGCAATATTCTCCCAAAACTAGGCCTTGATATACCCATCGCTAACGCGCCTTCAGTTTGATTATATCCTTGATAGTCTGCTAATCTTATAGCCTCCATTTCATCTATTTTTAATTCCACTTCATCTGGCCTCCCGGGTTTTCCTCTTGGGCTAAATTGTGATATCTTAGGCATTTCTTGTATATATCTGACTTTTTTGTGCCTACCTTTTTTATTCATTATGCTAATTTATAATAAGTATTAAAATTTATATCCTAAAATCTAACAAAAGCTATATTTATTTTTAGCATTTGCTAAAATTAAATATAGCTTTAATATGAGCATTTGCTAAAAATAAAACCCAAATTTAATATATTGAAGTTAATAATTTAGATATATATTTTAATTTATCTGCTGTATCTACTACTTTAGTATCAACCTTTTGGGTATGCAAATTTAATACTCCAAGAACCTTGTTTTTATCCGATAATGGCATCACTATAGATTGTTTGATCTCCGGTCGTTTTAATAGATGCCTTATCCTATTATCTCCATGTTGTCCATTGATAATAAAAAGAGAATTTTCTTTTGCAGCAACACCTGCTATACCTTCACCCAATCTTTGTTTACTACCTTGAGTTTTTTCTGTACCGGGCCCCTTAGCAACTCTAACACTTAATGTGTTTTTATTTTCATCCATCAACATTATCGAACCCGATTCTGCGTTAGTTATATTTAAAGATAATTCTAACAATGTAGCAAGGTATTCTTTCAATTTATCTTCTGCCATTTTATTAGAAGAGAGAATTATCTCTTTATCTGAAATAGCTCCACCTTTCCATTTCTGTAGACTCAGTTCTACTCCATTTTTGACAATATCAGCTAATAATTCAAGTATGGAATTCATCATAACATTCGAAACTACCCTAGTCATATTGATTTCATCAAGAACATCATCTTTATCAATATTCATCATCTCTGCCAATCTACTATATTCATAATTTTCCATACGTTTATTTAAAATAATAGGACCTATTATCATATATGCTATTATTCTTTTTGAAGGGATTATTATAGGGATAGCATATATATGAAGATTAAATTTGCCTGTTACCTCAATATATTTGGCATTGTAATCTATATTTTTTTTTAGTGTTTCAACCACAGGTTCTAACAAATTTACACCTAAAATAGGTTCAAATAACAATCTAGCGCCATATTTTATTTTATTTGGTGGAAGAATAATTTCTCCTTGAGAGTCAACTACAAATATATTAATTCTCAAAACATCAGAAAAACGAGATAATATATTTTCCCATCGAGTCTTATTGATTATTTTTAACGCCAACTGTCTATTGGTAATAATATCTTTTTTACTCATTATTTCACCGTTTCTCTTTACTAAATATATTATATTTTTTCATTTTATTATATAAAGTAGTTCTATTTATCCCTAATAATCTAGCAGCCTTGTTTCTATTCCAATTACATTCATTTAATACAGAAATAATATGTTCTCTTTCAGGTTGTTCTACCGCCTTTTTTAATAATTTCTCCCCTGATAATTGTAATTTTTGATCCGCCTCTAATTTAGCAAGGTTAGGGATATCGCCCTTCTGAATAATATGAGATTTACACATAATCACTGCACCTTCTATAGCATTCTCAAGTTCCCTAATGTTACCAGGCCAGTGATATTCCATAAAAAGTCTTTTAACCTCTTTACTTATTCCTTGTATACTTTTATTATTAATTTTATTGTATTTATCAATAAAATAAGATACCAATGCCTCAATATCGTCCTTTCTTTCTCTTAACGGTGGCATTTGTATTGCTATAACATTAACCCTATAATAAAGATCTTCTCTGAATTCTCCTTTTTCTACGAGCTCGAGTAAATTCCGATTCGTAGCTACAATAATCCTTGCATCTGTTTTACGTGTTATATTATCTCCCACACGTTCAAATACTCCATCTTGTAATACCCTTAATAATTTAACTTGTAATCCAAGAGAAAAGGCATCTATCTCATCAAGGAATATAGTCCCTCCTTTAGCATATTCAAATCTTCCTTCCTTATCTTTTATAGCTCCTGTATATGCACCTTTTACATGCCCAAAAAGTTCACTTTCTAATAAAGTTTCAGAAATCGCCCCACAGCTCACTTCTACAAAAGGTTTATCTTTCCGATTCCTATCCATCTCATGGATAGCCCTTGCAGTTAAGCCTTTTCCTGTCCCACTCTCTCCAGTTATTAATATTGTAGCATTAGTACTAGCCACAGAATCAATAATATGATAAACCTTTTGCATTTTAGGACTTGCCCCTATCATATTACAATATGAACTCCTATTTTCCCGGGCAATCAGCTCCTTCAATACTCTATTTTCTTCAAGGATATAGGCCTTTTCTACAATCTTATTAATGAGACTTTTTATCTCATTATCATTTATAGGCTTAGTAACATAATCATAGGCTCCCTTTTTCATTGCATCCACTGCTGTTTCTATCGACCCATAACCAGTTATTAAAATAACCTCTGTCTCTGGAGCAATTTTTTTTGTCTCTGATAAAAGCGTAATCCCACTCATGTATGGGAGTTTCATATCTGTTAAGACTATATCTACTTTCTCTTTCTTAATAACCTCCAAGGCCTCTTCACCACTAGATGCCATTTCTACACGATATCCTTCTATTTTCAAAATTTCATAAAGAGACTCCCGTATCAACGGCTCATCATCTACAACAAGTATTAAATAATTTTTCTTATCTGGAACTATCATAGCTCTTAATTAATATAAAAAAATAATTTAGTTTATCTGTATGAAATAGATATCTTTTCCTGTTGTTGTATAGGCAACACAACAGTAAATTGGGTCCCCTTCCCAGGGGTGCTTTCTACATTGATTTTTCCATCATAACTTTTTACTATTTCGCCTACTATTGTTAAACCTAACCCACATCCTTTTTCTATATCTTTAGTTGTAAAAAATGGTTCGAATATTTGCTCAATTTTATCAGATGGTATTCCACAACCAGTATCTTTAACTTCTAATATCAACATATTATCTTTACTTGTAGCTGATACCGTTATTTCTCCTTTATCATATGTTGCCTCAACAGCATTACGTATAAGATTCAAAATTATCCTTTCCAAGCCAAGGTCTAATATTAAAGGTAACTCTTTATCGATATCTTTTATGATTTTAATATTCTTATGAGATATCTCTGTTTGCATAGATGCAATAGCTCTCTCTATGACTTTTACACAGTCTATTTTTTCCTTATTAATAGCGAATCCTCCATGTGAACAATCAAGCAAATTTTTAACTATCTTGGCCATACGATGAAGTCCATGCTTTATTTCTAAAAGATATCCCCGGACAACGTCATCTTCGTTGACATGTTCAAGACATAAATTTGTATACCGCATTACTCCATCTAAAGGATTGTTAAATTCATGAGCTATCCCACCTGCAAGTTTCCCAATTGTTGCAAGCCGCTCATTGATTACTATCTGTTTTTTAAGATTAGCTGTTTCTTGATCACTTTGTCCCAACCTGTCTTTTAAATTGCGGGTTTCTTTTATAGTTTTTTTTAATTTTTGATAAAGTTGTATCCTCCGATAATTTAATGCTATCTGACTAGAAAGAAAGTCTAATAATTGTAAATCACTCTCATTAAATAACTGCCCAGATTCTTTATCTGTTATATTAATTACTCCTATAAGTTGATCCTTAAGCAGTAAAGGAGAGCATATGAACGAAGGAGTATTATAGCTACCCCTTGCCTTAAAATTACGGAAACGATGGTCTTGTGATATATCATTTACATATATAGGACTTTTAAATTGGGCAACCTTGCCTACTATCCCCTCCCCCATTCGCTTCACCATCTGTTCTTTTTCTCCTCTTTTCATCCCAACTGCCGCTTTTAATATCAGATCTACTCCATTTTTATTAACTATAAAAATGGAACCGCGTGTGGCTCCAAATAAATCCAAGGTCTTGCGCAGAGATATTTCCAAAAGATCTTTCGCTGTAATAACAGTATTTACTACCGCACATATGTCCCCTATTTTTTTAAATAATTCCTTCTGGGATAAATCGCTTAAAATAGATTCTTGTTTTACGCTCATTTCGTAACGCCTGCCTCTACCTTAGTCTTTGTCTTTGAAGATTGCTTTTTATTTAATTGTTTTTCTATGTGTTTAAGTTGGCCAATAATCTCAGAAAAAATTTTATTAAAAGGATGATTAGGATGCTTTTTTATAAATCTGTTATAAACATTAATGGCAATATCAAGATTGCCCATCTTGGCTAATGAAATTGTATTGATATGCCTTACTATTCCTATAACCATGTTAGGAGTCAGTAAACCTGAGTCCGCAAATTTATTAAAAGTTTCTTCTAATGTATTAATTGTTTCCTGATTATCCCCCAAAGACTCATGGCATGAAGCAATTAACAACATAGCATTTAACCCTACTACCGTATTCTGTTTCTTATTTACTATGTTACTGTAATATTTGATTGCATTCTTTATTTGCTCTTTTGCCTTTTCTTTATTATTCTTTTTTATATATACTTCAGCCTTCATCATAGGAATCCTCATTCCTAAAGGCGTATAAGGATATTTTCTCAATACAACATCATAAGTATTAATAACCTTATTCCATTTATTCTCCATTGCATAAATATTAGCTATTTCTGCCAATGCCCTAATTTCTACTTTTGAATTATTCGGATATTTTTTTATTAGTTGAAAAAGTATACTCCTAGCCTGCTCATAATCTTTTTTTGCAATATAGGCCCGGGCTAATAACATATCTGCTATAGGAACTAATTCTGAGTTTGGAAATTCCTTTATAAAATCTTCATATTCTCTAACAACCTTATAAAAAGCAGTATCAGGAACCGCTTTAGGGTCTTTTACAATTTCTTCCAATTTTTTGTTAATATGCCACAGATTTCTCTCCGCAATGTATCGGCCCTTATAATCCAAAAAGGTTAGTATACAAAATACAGTAATTAAAATGATAATGAAAATAAGAATTGTCTTTTTCATGATTTTTCCTTGTTTATAAGATAAAAAATAGTGGATGATGTATATATCGTTGCATCAATAAAAATAGTTAGCATTATACCAAGCACCATAATAATAACCCTCATCTCAGGAGGGAATATTCCACTATCAAGTATACCCCGAAGCATTAATACAGGAACATAAATCAATGTGGGCATAAGAACTACTACAAAACTAAGCCTCAAAGAACGAAATAACAGTTTAAAATTTATATATAGAGCAGAAAATATTTTTTTCTGTTCTATAATAATAATAGGAATTACATAAAGAAAAAGAACAGTAACAAGGATACTAAAGATAAGATTGAGATAAGGTGCTCCTAAAATAACTGATTTTTTTAATATAAAAAATATCCCCGTTGTCGAACGTATCTGCATTGCGCGTAGAATCAATAATTTTGTTAAACGAAATAACCACATAACTAAACCAAAGGCCAACAAAGAATTAAGTACTAAATGTACATATACGGAAGAAGCTCTTTGGAAGGCCTGTTTTATTTGTATTTTTTCTCCTCTATTTATAGATTGAATAATCGAGACTGCTACTCCAACAAAATACACACTAATAAAGATATATACAAATATTTGCACATATTGATATAATTCGGGTAAGTATATAAAATTAAAAGGATAATGCATATACAATTCAGACTTCCTTCGTATTAATGGACCAAAAAATATATTAAGGGGATAGCGAGGATAAAAATATAATATTTCTAAAAAAAGAAGCTGAATAAAGGCCGTTATACAAAAGGGGAATAAAATCTCTTTATGTTCAAAGAAAACAGTTATCGATTCTTTTAACAGGGCTACGGCTCCTATATTAGGTTTTGTCACAATATTTTTTTTCATACTCTCCCCTTCTCTTTAATTGGAGTATTATCTCCAACATCCCTTTTAATTCCCCTCTATTATTCCTATGAGGAACTAAATCTTATCATAGTAAATATAGGGGTGTCAACTATAAAGAGGTTAAATATTAGACGAGAAAAACTAAGTTACCCCCTCTATTTGTTGCTAATCTCTATTAGTTTTTGTCTAAGATTTTCGGCAATAACTTCATACACATCTCCATCAAATTTATCATGGTGAGAATACAGATGAGTTGCGGATATGGGCTTACCAAATTTTACCTTAACAGGTTTTAACCGGGGAAACTTCTGTCCCCTGGACCATGTCCCGAATGCTCCTTCTATATAAACAGGAAGAGCAGATGCATTTAATTCTTTAATCAAGATTCCTATCCCTTTCTTAAATTCGTTAACTCTTCCATCAATAGAACGATGTCCTTCAGGGAAATAACAAATAATCTTAGAATGCCTTAAAAGATAAGCACATGCCTTAAGTGCCTCCGTAGGGTTAAAATTAGCGTTGATTGGAATAAGCCGTGCCGTCCTGACAAAGGGTTTCAAAATAGGCGACTCTAGTATATTGGCAAATCCCACAAAATACGTATTAAATATAACCTTTATAGGCAATGCACTTAAAATAAAAAGCCCATCCAAATAACTAGTATGATTGGGCGTAATAATACAGGCTGATATATTCTTCAGAGATTCCCTTCCTTCTGTTCTTAACAAATAAAAAATTCGAAAAAAAAGTTTAAACAATAGTATAAAAGGTATATTGATTATCTTATCGTATAAACTAGGACTAAGACATATCTTCTTTGATGTCTCTGGCTGCAAATCTTCATTAAGAACATCAGACCATTGAATAGAACTGACTTTAGTGTTCTTTTCTTTAATAGCATCTACATGTCTTTTCAATTGTTCGGTCAGTTCACCTATTGTATTACACATAAAAAAATCCATAGCAGACTCGTCCGACAACTTTAAATTAAGCCGTTCTTGTAAATTTAAGAGTAGCTCTATTCTTTCCAAAGAATCAAGGCCTAAGTCAAGTTCTAAATGATCAGAAGCAGAAACCTTTCTTTTCAAAGTATTTTCTATAAAAGACACCCCTATATTATATACATCCTCATAATATATATCTATCTTTTCGCATTGCCCTTCTTGACTTTTATCAGAGACAGATAAATTACTAAGCTGCTCGAACAATTCTTTAGCCTTATAACGCATAATCTTACCTAATCTTGTCCTTGGCAATGGTGTCTTGCTTATTACAAAACGCTTAATACGTTTATAACTAGGCAACCCTGCTGCCATAGTATCCAATTCCCATTTTATTTTTTCTTGAATTCTTGTCTCATTATTACGTTTGAATTCCTCCTCATCTATTACTATTATTGCCGACAGACTGTCCACCCCTTTAAGCCTGCTTGATGTAAAGGACAATATGCAAATTTCTTTTATAAAAGGATTCTTTTCATAATATGTCTCTATTTCCTCAGGATTAATATTCTTTCCCGAGCTTAAAACAATCATATCATTCTTTCTTCCAGTAATATAAAGATAATTATCTTCATCTAAATATCCTAAATCTCCTGTAAAAAACCATCCTTTTTTTATAACTTCACTCGTAGCTTCTGGTAATTTATAATATCCCTTCATAACGTTGTCGCCTTTAACAATTATCTCTCCTATCCCATCGTTGTCCTTCTCAACAATTTTTACTTGCACATTAGGTAAAGGCTTCCCAACAGAACCTATTTTAGGTTTGCTAATTGGATTAAATGTAACTACAGGGGAGGTTTCTGTTAAACCATATCCTTCTAATATAGTAAAGCCCCATTTCATAAAATCATAAGCCATGTCAGTATCTAACCTAGCCCCACCGGAAACCATAAAACGAAGACGACTGCCAAAAGAGACATGTATCCTTTTAAACAATAGTTTATTTAAATTAAAACCTGTATATATACGTATCTTAAAAAAGATACTGGATAATAATGACAACATACCTCTAGTAATTATCGATAACGTATCAAATTTCCTTGAAATAAATTTATGTATGATAGAAAAAATTTGGGGTACTCCTACAAATACGGTAATATGTGCGGTTTGCATACAATATAGAAGGTCTGCAGAAGCGATACTGTTAGGATATGCTACTGTAGCTCCTATCATTAATGGTGATAAAAATGTCGTGGTGAAGGCAAAGGCATGGTGTAGAGGGAGAATAGATAAGACAACATCGTCCTTTCCTACCAAATTTAGTTGTAGA
Source organism: uncultured Planctomycetales bacterium (assembly GCA_964535935.1). Classification (GTDB taxonomy): domain Bacteria; phylum Omnitrophota; class Gorgyraeia; order Zapsychrales; family Zapsychraceae; genus CAZHWM01. Next base: position 58,896 of record CAZHWM010000012.1, on the reverse strand, counting down.
ATAGAATTAAAATTAGCTAATAAATTAGTATGAGTTAATACAACTGCCTTTGGAGTATCAGTCGAACCTGAGGTATAAAAGATAACTGCCTCATCACCAGTATTCTGACCATACTCATTTTCACTCAAAGGTATAGATTCTGCTATTTCATCACGCGTATGTTCATCATCTAACACAATTAATTTTTTTGTATCTATAACATTTATTATCCTATTTTTAAGATTTTTCGTAGTAATTACATATCTTATTTCTGCATGATGCAATAATTCTCCCAGTTGTGATGAAGGTAATTGGACATCAAAAGCTACAGCTACACCATCAACTGCCATGACTGAGAAAAATACCTCAGCATATTCAAGTTGATCTTCTAAAATAATAGCAATCTTATCTTGTGGATTTATCCCTTTATGTTTTAAAAAAGACGCTATTTTAAGGGAATTATTGTAAAGAGTAGCATAACTTAAATTAGATATGCAGCCATATCCACGTTTTGTGAGAATAATAGCCGTTTTATTGGAAAAACGTTTTGCTATCTCCGAGAATACCTTAAAGATATGCCTAAACTTTATTCGATGGCTGTCAGTCTTCATAAATTACCCATCAATTACAGAAACTTACATCTGGCTCCGTGAAGTAATTAAAAAAATCAGGGAATTTTTCTTTTATTTCTTTTTCAAATACCTCTGTTCTCCCAAGATATGGACAAACAGGACCATATACATCAACTTCATCTCCTATACGTTCAAAATTAAATCCGTGTATACGCAACAACAACCATAATCCCTTCTCCATTAATGCATACCAATGCGTAATACCTCTCCGTTTACATTCCCTATATACCTCTCGATATAAACCGAATGCCATTGGTCTTACCCTACGGACAAACTGATTTCCATCCTTACCTGTTCCCTCTTTGTCCCTAACCTGAGGCCCGTAATATCTTCCATCATCTTTCCTGCGTCTAAGATGTTTACTAATAACCAATCTGGATATCTCCATTGCTCTGCCTGCTTCAAAAGCGTATTTATCAATTTTTACATCAGGGCAATGTTTTTCTATCGGGAGTGGTAGATCTCCGGGTAAAATCATTCTCATTGTTCCCACAAGTTCTCCATCCTCATTTAATGCAGCAAAATGGACAGCCTGTTTGGCATCGTATTCATCAAATTCTATTTGATCATGGTAATCTTCCTCCTTAATAAAACCGCATTCTTTGCAATAAACTTGAAATCTAAGTTTATATATTTTATACATTAAATCATTATCAGAAAGATATACCTTTTTGAAAATAAAATTCTGCATATTTTATCCTATCTCTCTTATTTATATTATTAATTTAACTAAAAAATTTAAACCATTTTAATTATAAAGGATATACCTATTTTGTCAAACATTTAGAAAATATCTAAGACATAGAAATATCTATTAAAAAAAATACTAACGAACTTATTACACTACACATTTTATTAACCTAAAAAGAAACTAGACCATTATTTCTGTTATTTCGCTCACCTCCCTTAGCTTGAACTAAAGCCTGCCCTGCTCTCATTACAAAATCAATTCTGCTTTCATTATTATTCGAATATTGAATTAACCCAATACTAACTGTCACTCTATCATTGAAAGATGAGGTTTCCAAGGCATAAGTAATCCTTATAGCAAGTTTTTCTGCATCAGCAATATTAGTTTCGGGAAGAATAATAGCAAATTCATCCCCAGCATAACGACATACAATATCTACGTCACGGGAAACATTCCTTAGAATGTAAGCAATATCTTTTAACAACTTATCTCCTTTTTGTTCTCCATATTTATCATTATAAGACTTAAAATCATCTATATCTATCATCATAAGAGAAAGAGGACAAGAATACCGCTTTACGCGAGCAATTTCTCTATCAAGGCTCCTCACAAAAAAACGATGATTAAAAACTCCTGTAATTTCATCTCTTACTGATAAATATTCCAATTTTCTATAAAAATTTGCATTCTCAATAGCAATTGAAGCTTGTCGAACAATAGTACATAATATTTTAAGATCGATTTCATTGAATATACGCGTATAACCATCCTTATCAGGTTTTTTATCCGTAATATTTACCACTCCTACTATTTTATTATGGACCTTTATCGGGACACTAATAAATGACTTCGTTTTATAATTACTACCATATTTTGTATTTCCTTTAAATCTACTTGTCCTTATATCATTAACAAGCAAAGGATTACCATTCTTAGCTACAAATCCAGATATGCCGTCACCTATTTTAATTCGCGCCTCTTTTATAACTTTCCCATCTATACCTTTTGCTCCCCTTATTAATAATTCCTTTGATTCCGTGTCCACCAGCATAAGAGAACATCGTTCAGCCTCAAGGATTTCGGTCGACTTATCCACAATAAAATCAACCAAATGATTAATATCCAAAATTTCTCCCATTTTACGATCTATATCCAACACCCTCTCCAGCTTGATCTTTTCAACACGTAAATTATCCTGTAATTTTTTTAACTTATCCTGTACTAATTTGGTCTCTGTTATATCATTTTTTATAGCAAGGAAATGAGTAACATTCCCATTACTATCACAAATTGGGGATATAGATGCGAACTCCCAAAAAGGTTCACCATTTTTTTTACAGCTATGTAATTCTCCAACCCATTCTTCTCCCTTATTTATAGTGCGAAAAAGTTCTTTATAATTATCTGTAGCAGACTTACAATATTCTAATACTGCTGAGCTTTTTCCGCTCACATCCTCTAGAGTATATCCTGTAACTTCTGTAAATTTTTTATTTACATACTCAATATTACCCCTTCTATCCGTAATAATTATAGAACAAGTACTCTGATCAACAGCTGCTGATAACTTTCTTAACCATTCCTCTTTTCGTTTTGTTTCAGTTATATCAATTGCGATACCCTCAATATAGCCCTTCTTATTAGCAGCCCTTACTGAACAATTTAACCATATATCAGAATTATCCTTTCTCTTAAACTTCACTATCCTTCTATCAACAAAACAAAAGGGCCTACCAGAACTTTCTCTAAACTCGTCCGACGAAAAAATTATAGAAGCATTCAATATACATTCGTCAACATCGTCATATCCCAACAACCTAGCGAAAGAATTATTACATTTAACAATCTTTTTATCCTTTATCCTATACATAAAAAGACCAACATCCAAATCATCGACCAAATCACTCAACCTCTGTTCTTTCAAAAACAAAACTCTCATTAATCTACTATCCGCTTCCAGTGTATAAAAAATAGACAAGCCAAATAAACCAAAACACCCAATAAAGAATACGTATACAGAATTGGGCTCAGAACCCAACACATCATAACCAAGTACACGGGTCGCTTCTACTATAGCTATTCCAAAGATAAACGACAGGCCAAGTATAACTGCTATAGGTTTTAACCTCATTTAACGTTCTCCCTTACAAAAAATTAATTTAACACGCTATTGAACATAAAAAAGAAGAGAACATTCAAAGAAAAGTAGCAATAGTAAATCAATCTCTATTCGTAGGCCTAATAATATGACATCTTTGCCATGTCTATATAAAATCACATCTGTGACAAAATGCAAAGATTTTGTATGCAGGAATGAAACATCATTCTTATATCATTTCTTTCATATTTATCATACTACTAAAACTATATTTTTTCAACCTTTATGCTCGGTGGGATTGGAAATGATACCACATCGTTACATTGAATTAAGAAGAGAGGATTTAAGTAAATCTGATATTAAAAGGAATCTTACCTAATATGTTTTTTTGAAATCCCCCTTAGAATGGCAAATGGCGGAGAGGCCGGGATTCGAACCCGAGGATCCGGTTGCCCAGATCAACTGATTAGCAGTCAGCTCCGTTCAACCACTCCGGCACCTCTCCAAATGTATTAATTTATATAATGGGTTATTATATGGACTATTACCCACCCCGTCAAGGCAAAAATAAAATTGGTTTAATACAGAAAACTCCACATTAAATTAATTGGCAAGCAAAATCTAAAATCTCAATATATATTATATACTAAATTAGCACTTCTATCTCAGAAACCAACTTTCTGCCCTTTATCAATCAACAATTGAAAATAGTCTGTATTTATAAACATTTTTTATTATTCCTGTTAAATCACACATGTAACCACAATATTACTCTAAAAAATCTTATGGAAATATAACAATATTTAACATTTAAATCGTAGCTTACGAAATCAGTTTATGGATATAATTATCTTTTATTCCTAAAAAACTCACTTAATAACTGTGCCCCTGCACCCTCCATAGGAATTTTATTTATTTCTATTTTATGGTTTAATTTATCACTATTTACAATATTAAACACTGACCCACATGCTCCTGTTTTAGGGTCATCTGCACAAAAACATATCCGTTTTATTCTCGCAAGAACTAATGCTCCCGCACACATACTACATGGCTCTAATGTAACATATATAGTACAATCATAAAGCCATTTGCTTGCAATAGTATTTGTCGCTTGAGTTATGGCTATCATTTCTGCATGCGCAGTAGGATCTCTCAAGGACTCCACCTGATTATATGCCTTAGCTATAATCCTATTATCCAATGTAATAACCGCACCAACAGGGACTTCATCCTTATCACTTGCTATCTCCGCTTGCCTTAACGCCTCACGCATAAATACAGTATCAATCATTTCATTATCATCAGAATAGACCGACATAATAAATATCCTATCCGACTGAAGCCCCCAATAGTTACTTTTTATATACAGGCAGCATTAACCTTACAACTGTGCCTTTTTTAAGATCACTCTTAATAGAAATCTCTCCATTACATGCCTTTATTATGGAATAAACAATAGATAAACCAAGACCTGAGTTCTTATCAAGCCCCCTTTGTTTTGTAGTATAAAATGGTTCAAATACACGAGGTAGATTTTCTTTAGAAATACCTATACCATTATCTTTACATTCTACTAATACCATATCTTTATCTAAACATGCATTAGCCTTTAGGCATATTTGCCCGCCAGTAGTAGGCATTGATTGAAGAGAATTTGTAATTATATTCGTCAAAACTTGTTTTAATTCAATCGAACCTATCCCTACCCTTGGGACATCCCCTGTTAACTTAAGTTTTAGTTTTATGTTTGCAAGTTCAAGATCATGTTTTAACTCATTAACCACATCTTTTATAATAGAAACTACATGACAATTCTTATTTTTTATCCCTAGCTTTCTTTTATTAATGCTCAACAATCTCTCTGTGGTATCAAAACAATATCTTGCCTGATCACGCATTCTTTCCAGAGTAACTATAATATCCTTAAACTCTTTATATCCTATATATTCAAAATCTCTATGTTTGTATTTCTTTACAAGAGTATCTAATCTCTCAAGCAATGCCTTTAGAGGATATTGTATCTCATGAGTAGTCCCAGCTATCAACTGCTGCAGTGCCTTCATCTTCTCCGACTCTCTGCTGATTTGCTCTATCTGCATCTTTGTACTAATTTCCCATACTATAGATAATATATACTCTCTGCACTTATATTTAAAATATGAGGCACAAAACTCCATCATTTTGTGTCTCTTTTTATTAACATTTCGATTAAAAATATAACGAATAATATATTTCTTTCCCCTAAGTTTATCAAATACATCTTTTTTCCATTTACGAGGGCCCATGTTCATATCATAGACCTCTGTTATGTGCCTGCCTAAGATATATTCCTTACTAAGACCTATTCCTCTAATACATGCTCTATTAGCAAATACAATACGCCCGTCTTCACCCGTCAACATTACCTCTTTAGGAATAGTATCTATTAAACTATATAGAAAATCTCTCTGCTCATCCTCTGGCAAACTCTCAGGCAACTTACCAATTATTTCTATTTTTTTTCCCCCCAACCTAACACCTCTCTTATATTTTTATTTCACATCAAATTATAGACATAAAAAAAACGCGCTCGGGAGGACTCGAACCTCCAACCTTCTGTTCCGTAGACAGATGCTCTATCCAATTAAGCTACGAGCGCAAAATATGGCTAACAACTTACCATATAAAACTAGAAAATCAAAGAATACAATAAAAAATATTATCGAATTACAGGTATCCCTATCAATGCTGGATTCACTAATAATATTATTCCCAATAATATCATTATCAAGCCACCGATAAATTTTATAATCTGAACCTGCCGTTCTGTAATCTGATGCGTCCGAAAAGTATAAATAAATATAGCCACAATAACCATCAAAGGCATCACATATATTATATTATAAAAAGCAATATATAAATAATAAAACCATGTATTATCTAAGGATTTGGCAGACAATATTCCGGTGAATATAATAGGAAATCCTGCCGTACATGGAAGCTCTACCAATGAAGCTAAAGTTGCCAAACCAATTGAAGATAATATTAATACAGGATATGAACCTTTCTCAATAACTGATCTCATTGCAGTTATTCTCTTCAATAAAGGCCCTTTATGTTTGTCCTGAATTGTAAGCGTAATCCCCTTTCTAAAGAAAAGAAGTTCTTTACAATTTATGAGTCCAGCAACAAGAGCTATAAAAGCTATCCCGATACGTAAAGGGGTTACAAAATTCATCAATTGAAATACCTTCAACCATGCTGCCATGAAAAGAAAATATATAATATAGACCATAAATACAAAGCTAAAAGCAACGGTATAAAGCCGCATCCTAGATTCAGAAGTAGCTATAATAACCGACAACAAACATATCAACACAAATATATTACATGGATTAAACCCATCTATTAATGCAATAAAGAAAGTAAATAAAGGTAAAGGCATTCTATATCCTGCCCTAGCAAGTGCATCAGGAGATATCGTTGGCGCTAACATAAAAAATGCCATCAATAATAGAGAAGATATTCCTGCTATTAGAAAATCTTTGCTTGTTTTATCAAATCTGATGCAAATTAACAAACCCTCTTCCACTTTTTTTACCCTTATAAACGCCCCAAGAATTAATAATATACCTATACAACCTAACAAGATACTAATAAGCATATTTGTATTGAGTTTATGACTGGGTTTATAGGAATGTCTTCGACTATTAGTCTTTTTCACAGAGGCCACTACAGATGTTTTTTTATTAGTAGAATCATCGTTCCATTGTAGTCGCCATCCGTCAATAATAGCAGCGTGATCAAAATTTATTTCTGCAAGAGAGATCTCTACGGGCACGGGAGCCACTACACGATGTTTTACTTTTTTTAAAACCTCTGTTACATCCTTGGCAAGAATAATCTTCTTTAATATTTTATTATTCCTGATATTTCCACCTTCCTTAATTAACACCCTATTTTTTGTCCATATATTTATTTTCCCGGGTAAAGAGGAAATATCAATATCTTCAAATGCAACAGAACTTCCATTAGCCATAGGACAAGGATTTCGAGATATGGTTGCGATCCAATTGCCTGCCGTAGGCACATTTAACCGTCCTAAAAAAGTATGTTCTTTATTAAAAATTAAAAAAGGGACACCTCCTCTGCCACCAAGATAGGAAGAAAAATATTCTGTTTTAGCCTCTCTATTCTCTTTTGCAGCTTTATAAATCTCATATTCTATCAGCACTAGATTAGGAAACCGCCTTGTAAAGTCTTGAAATAATATTGGATCCGTAACCGCACAATTATGGCACCCTGCTCCACTAATATAAACCCCACAAATAGTATTATTTTTACTATCCTGTGCCATGGATAAAGGGATAGAAAATATATTTCCTATAATCAATACAGCGATAAAAGAGGAAACTATAATCTTTAAAATTTTTCTTTTCATAATAAATTTCCTCCTCTTAACATTATACTGTAAGCTGCTTTACAGAGTTAAGACTACCAAAAACATTGGCAACCGTTTGATTGTTTTCCGGGTCTAATTTCCATTCCCCGTCTACTATAAACTTATATTCATACCTGCCTGATGTGAGCTCTACGCCCGCAGTCCATATTCCGTCATCTGATTTTTTCATACGAACGCCATTATTCACATCCCAACCGTTAAAATCTCCAACAAGAACAACTTCTTTGGCCTCTGGAGCTTTTAAAGTAAAAGTGAATACTTCTTTTCTTCTGTTCATACACAAATTCCCATTCTCACACATAAATGCTATTTTCCGACCCCTCTCACCCAGTAAATTATCCTTAAAAAACTTCTTAAGGCCTTTTATAATCTCGTCCATATATCACTCCTTTTCGGATAAGATTATGCCTTGATTTATTTTTTTTAATTTTCTTCTATAAAAATACATTTTTACTACTTTTAATAAAACTTGTCAATAAGAAGATAATTAATTATTGGAAATTGATACCATAGAGAATCAGTCCATCATGGTTATATTATAAAGGGATGGAATAAAACAAAAACACCTACAAAATCTAATAGAACAAGAACAAACTAGTAATATCTATTTTTTGTTACCTACCAACTAAATATCACTTGTTTTTTTAATCTTTTATAATCTTTATTTTATATAAAAAAATTTAATAAAAGTGATTTATGGTCGAGTGATTCCTAATAATTACGACATATTTAATAAGATCGACGGGGTAACATAGTCTCCATGTCTTTTTCTCAAAGCTTCAAGTCTTTGCTTTTGGCTCTGAAGGATTTTAAATAAAAGATCAGGAGCGTCTGTTATTTTAGTTTTATAAATACTTATAATTCGTTCAATCTTTTCTAAGTTTTCTGGAATTCTTAAGGTGAATTGTTTTGTATAACTGCCTTGAATATAATCTTTGCCCAATATTTCCTCGAACAACTTTTTTAGATCCTCGTATTTAGGAATATAGCCTGTTGGTGTTTTAATTGCACCTACATCATTGTTAACACGCAACTCCATCCATTTTACCCAAACCCGTTTATCTTCCATCCCTGTCAGATAATTGCCATTATCGTCTTTAAGGAAATAATTCACCGCAAAAATTAATGGCGGTTCCTTTATTCCTTCCACAAACTTCAGATGATTGTTAATGTATTTCCCAAGTGGAATTGAGACGAAATCAAGATTTGACATAGGATTAAATTGACGAACACCTTCTTTCCCTAAAGTGGCGGCTGTAGTTTCCGATTCAAGAGAAGCTCCCATTGTAATTACACCATGACCCCAGTCAAACGCTTGCTGGACTGGCGGCCAAATACTGGAATCTCTTCCACCGTAGATGATGCCTTTAATTGGAACACCTTCAGGATTATCTAGGTTAGCATCAACATTTTTAAGGGCATATAGACTTATGGTATAACGAGCGTTTTTATGGGCGTGAAGGATCTCTTTCCCTTTGCAATCTTTCTTTCCTTTATACCATTGCCCTGAATAATTAATTCCCTCTTCAGGTATTTGGCGGCGGCCATCTCCAAGCCAATAAGGGGCACCTTCCTTAGTTACCAAAACATTAGAGAAAATTACTTCAGACGGGCTATTAAGTGCTTCCCAAACAATAGGATCATCTTTTGGGTTTACATCACGGATAATGCCAAATATCCCACACTCAACATTTGCCGCGTAAACTTTACCATCACGTTTTCTCAAGTAAGCTATGTCATCTCCTACAATGGTTTCTCCTTCCAGCATTGCGGTTGATGTTTTCCCACAGGCACTAGGAAATGCGCCAGTAAAATATGTTATTCTTCCTCCTGGCCCATGGCTGCCCATAATAAGCATATGCTCTGCAAGCCATTCTTCATTGGATGCCTTATTGATAGCAAGTCTTAGGGAAAGTTTTTTCAAGCCAACAGTATTGCCTGCATATTGAGTGTTAACACTGTAGACAATATTTTCTTCCAAATTAATATAAATTCTTCTTTTATCCACGTTTTTGCTTACACCGTTTTCTAATTCGCCGGCACTATGCACATAGCAAAAAAAATCTTCAGAAGCCCCGATTTTTCTGAACTGTTCATACCCTGGCCTATACAAGATATACTCTGAATGGGCAACATAACTTGAATCCGTTATTTGAACACAGGAAATAGAAAATTCAGAATCTGTAGGGCCAAGGCAAAAAAACAGGATATACATTTCTTTGCCGGCCATAATATTTATTAAATAATCATGCACCTCTTTTAACCCAGTTTCTTTATCAATAACATTGAGGGATACCCCTAAATCCTTACCTGCAGCAAGAAGATATTTAGTGTTTGCTTTGTCTCTAGCCTGGTCATTATATCCATCGAAATGCACAGTATGCCCATCAATTGCTAATTTCCTTTCTTCACCATTTTCTAAGGCTTTGTTGCGGATATACTGCCTGTCTTCATTAGAATCATTACAAACATATACAGAGTCAGGATTGCAAAGTTCAACATATTTTGCAATAAAGCTATGTAGCTTGGGATTATTTAATTGCATTAGTTTTTCATAGCTTTTCTGAATACACTTACCTCTAAGTAATTCCATCCATTGCTCTGTCATTGTATTTCTCCCTTCATTTGTATACCATTTATTCCCTAAAAAAAAAAGACCAACACCGACTCCTCTTCTCTATAAATTTATATTATAGAGAATTAAGAAACTTGGTATTGGTCTACTTTGCAACCACCCTTTAAAGAAGGGCCTTTGCCTTAGTCTTCCAAAACCTTATTTAACTATTATATGAAGTAAAATTGCTAAATCAACTTGTTTTTAAGTTTGAAATTTATCTTCTAAATTCCTGTCTAATGTAAAAATGATAATTCGTTCCCCGGTCTTTGTGCTGATATCTGTATGCAAACTTTTTATCTGACAACCTGTAATCTCTAAGATAATATTATCCAATAAAATCCTGGCACTTTCTAAAAGCTGAACGCGTGTTCTTTTTATAAGCTCTGCCCCCTCAGAAGTCTTGGACAATTGTTCCTCGGCAGGGGTGAGCACCCCTTTAAGCCTAACAAAAATCATGTCTTTTATAATATAGGTCTTGATTTCTGTTGGCCCTCTGCCCATATATTCCTTTTCAAACTTTACTATTGCTCCACCAATAAGAGCTTCTACTTGGCCTTTTGTTTTTCCATTCATAGCGTTTGCATATATTATCACCTTCTTCTTAAGAATGCAAAATCATTTTTGAATATAGTTTATAAACTTTATAATTTCTATATGAAAACAGGTCTATAATTCCATGCTATTTGGATTTGTAAGGTAAATATATTAGCGTTTCAGGTAAACTTATGCCTATTATCTTGTTATCGGAAACGTTATGCCAAATCTGTAACCTATTATGCCAGTCTACGCTATTGAGCGTGTATTTAGTGAACCGGTTAGGGTAAATTCTATTTATTCGCGCCCCAAAGCGAAATAGAATAGATGCCTCCAAATTTACATTATTTGCTTAAAGGGGTAAGTCCCTTTCATAAACGATTTTCTAACCTATCTAACGACAATTCATCAGACAAAATAAACTATTCTAATAAATTAATTTTAAGAAAAAAAGGCATCTCAAATAAATGAGATGCCTTTTATAAAACTATATTTTTTATAATCATTTAAGCTTTTCGTCGTTTTATTGCAAATCCTACTAACCCGGTGCTAAATAAAAGCATTGTTATCGGTTCTGGAACGACATTGTTTGAATTCCTACCATAGACCCACGATTCTTGTTCTGGAATATAATCACGATATAACTCATACAAGGTTCCAGTATTACCAAAATAAAGACCAGAAAACAAATCATAATCATAGTCATCATAATCTGCATAATTGAAATTCCATTGAACACTTCCATCCGAATTAAGGATTACTTCAAAATTGTTCAGAAGTTCATGATCTTCGTCGTAGTATGTTTCGGTGTTATAATAAAAAATAGCCCGGTTAGATTCAAGAGCATAACCATAGTATCCATAATCATCGGAAGATAGATCATCGTAGGCCGCAAGTAAATAAGTTGATGTTGGATTATCATCAATCAATTCTTGTATTGCCCCATATCCATATCCATTAGGTGGCTGTGTAGCCGATAACAATTCAATATAACCATTGGAATCCATGTCAAAATGGTCATATGTTGCTCCGCCAATTGTAACGGAGAATCCCAATGCAATAGGGCCTAAACTACTATCATCATCACTATCATAAGCTGTTAAATCTGAAATATCGAAATGTTCCCATTCAAAAGGAATTTGAGTAAATGTAATAGCCGACGCAGGATAAATATAGATAAATAGATTCATTAAAACAGTTAATATTAAAACACCTAAATATTTAAATACTATTTTCATATCCTTCTTCTCCTTTTATTTTTTATATAATATTATATTATCTGTCATTCTATAAAAATGAGCAAAAACTATGCCACCTCCTCAAAAAAATTTAAACTAATTAATACATTACACCTAAATAACTAATATATTATATAAATTCTTATTTATTATAAATAAATATACAAAATTTTATTAAATTTATTAAACATTGTATATAAAATTAAACAAATTATTTTAAACATCCTAACCTTAAAATGAATTTAAACGAACATTGGAGATTTTGTTGTAAAAAAATAATTAATATAAAAATTCTTATTTAGCCAATAATGCAACGGTAGTATGGGGAGCTGTATTGTAATATTCGGTGTTTTTTAATAATTTCTCATCTCCATTATCTAAGAAATCATCCGGGTAGTCTAAACTGGTATCTATTACCCTATACCATCGCATGTTTTCAATCTGTGGGAGCTTTACTTGAAAATATTTCTCATCTGCATTCATAATAAAAAATAATTCATAGTTACCCGGGTTATAAGGACTTAATCTTCCATCTAGTTTACAGGATAATATTTTTTTCTCTGGATTGTCCCAATCAGGATAATCAAGGTTTGTCCCATACCAATCAACCCCGGGAACGGGTTTGTCGCCTTCGTATTGTTCTGTAAAAAAACGTTTCCTTTTAAGCACACTCCATGTTTTTCTAAAAATTATTGCTTTTTTACAAAATTCTAAGATATCTGCGTTTTTCTTTACAAGCCACCAGTTAATCCAATTTATTTTATTATCTTGGCAGTAGCTGTTATTGTTGCCCTTCTTTGTTCTTAATATTTCGTCTCCATGAAGCATCATAGGCGTGCCTAAAGAAAAGAAAAGAAAACAGAATGCATTTTTTACCATCTGTCTTCTTAACTTAAGAATTTTTGGATTTTTAGTGGGACCTTCTACTCCGCAATTCCATGAATAGTTTTCATTCATACCATCACGGTTATTTTCACCATTAGCACGGTTATGTTTTTTACTATATGAATACAAGTCATTAAGGGTAAACCCATCGTGGCAGGTAATAAAATTTATACTATTATGCGGAAGTCGCCCATCATCATTATATAGGTCTGCTGAACCGGTTAACCTCCTTCCAAGGTCTCCCAATTGGCCAGGATCACCTTTTAAGAAACGCCGCACTGTATCACGAAACTTGCCATTCCATTCAGACCAGCTAACAGGAAAGTTGCCTACTTGATAGGTAGTCATATCCCATGGTTCAGCAATCATCTTAACTTTGCTTAATATTGTATCATTGGCGATAGCTGAGAAAAAAATAGAATCTTTACTAAATTGACCACATTTACGTGCCAATATAGATGCAAGGTCAAAACGAAAACCGTCAACATGCATAACTTCTCGCCAATAGCGAAGTGAATCTAATATAAATCGTATGATATATGGGTTCTCTGCATTTATTGTATTGCCGCATCCTGTATCGTTTTTATACCCAAGGTATGGTTTACCATCTTCTTCTTCAAGCGCATAATAGCTAGGATTATCGATCCCTCTAAAGCATACTGTCGGACCGTATCTATCGCTTTCCCCTGTATGGTTGTAAACCACATCAAGAATAACTTCAATACCTGCCTTATGGAGTTCTCTAACTAATGTTTTAAATTCATTAACTTGACATCCTAAAAAACGACCTGTACTATAAGAAGATTCTGGAGCAAAATATCCAATACTGTTATATCCCCAATAATCACTAAGTCCTTTCTTAATTAAAAAATCTTGCGGACAAGATTCATGGATAGGCATCAGCTCCACAGAAGTAATCCCAAGTTGTTTAAGATATGGTATCTTCTCGATAAAACCTAAATATGTTCCCCTATTCTTCACCCTTGAAGATATATGCCGGGTAAATCCCTTAACATGAACTTCATAAATAATTATCTCATCCAATGGTATATCAAGGGGGGTGTCTCCCTGCCAGTCAAATGCGCTATCATCTACAACAATAGCCTTTGGCATTATTAAGGTATTGTCCCTTTTATCCATTATTAAATCTTTTTTAGGAGAAGCAGCATTATACCCTAAAAGTAAGTTGTCCTTATTATAGCATTTCCCTGTTACTGCCTTTGCATAAGGGTCTATTAGGAGTTTGTATTTATTAAATCTCATTCCTTCTGCTGGATCATATGGCCCATCAACTTTATATCCATATAATTGTCCCTGTTTAATTCCATGCACAAAAACATGCCATATGTGTTCGGTTTTATTTTCTAATTTAATAATATCAGAGGGTAGCCCTTCCGGCCTGTCAAATAGTAAGAGGTAGATATCCTTTGCATATTGGGAGAATATAGCAAAGTTGACACCATCTTCTTTCACAGTAGCACCTAAAGGTTCAGGTAAGCCTCTCGATATTTTTTTGTTAGTCTTATGTTCTAATTTGTAACGCATATGTATCCTATTATGTTTAACTTTTATATTTTCTAGGCCCGAATAGAATTGTCCCAAGACGTAGCATATTAGCACCTTCTTCTATCGCTACTTTATACGAGTCAGACATTCCCATCGATAACGTTTTTAAATTAACGTTTTCAATATTCAACGACCTTATCTTATCAAACATCTGTTTGGTTTTACGAAAATACGGCCGCAGCTGTTCAGGAAAACTAACAACAGGCCCCATGGTCATTAATCCTTCAAGTGATAGGTGTTCTAGCTTTGCTATATTACGAACAACTTCTTCTAGCAGTTTATCATCCGGCATAAGCCCTGATTTGGCAGGTTCTTCAGCTATATTAATTTCTATATATACACTGACTTTGTCTTTACCGGCATTTGCTACGCGTTTGTCTATCTCTATTGCCTTTTCCAGAGAATCTATTGTCTGAATTACATCAAACATCTTAACTGCTTTGTTTATCTTATTTTTTTGTAAATCACCTATCATATGCCAGCGCACCTTTTTTGCCTTATCGCCTAATGCCTTATACATAGCTTCCGCCTCTTGTATATAATTTTCTCCTATATGTAACGCTCCTGCTTCTATTATGGTTAATACTTCTTCTGATGTTCTTTGTTTTGCTGCCACAACTATATCAACATATTCAGGTATCTCTTTTCTTATTTGTATATAGGTCTCTTTAATGTTCATACTATAGCCCTTATTTAAAAATTTTTAATTATTAAATGAAAAATAAAATATTTTTGGCAGGATTTTAAGAAGGTTACATTAACGAATTTAATTTCTCCCATCGATGCTATTAGGTAGCTTTTTTATCAGTATATTAATACGTCCTAACAACTCTTCAAATAATTCATCTCCTTTCCTTACATAAATAATACGTTTTTGTCCGTTTTCAATAATTTTGTCTAATTCCAAAAGTATTCTAGTATATGGGCCTACTACTTTCCCGGATACATAATACATCCAACATACCATAAACAATAGAAAAGGAGCCACTGCCATAAGTAAATGTGGAATAATTATTTTTAAGGCCTTAAGATCATATCCTTGAAAATTAATATCCGCAGGAAGATAAAAGTATGCCAAACATATAAGCGATAAATTACATGTAATTATAGCTGAAATAATTACCGGATACATCATACGACGTTGGAATTTATTAAGTTTAGTTATTATCTTCCTCCTAAATAGTCTTCCCACGGCACTCCCTTTCCTTATGTGCCTAAACTTTTAATTTAATACTTTTTTACCACATATTTAATAACTTTTAGGCTGACTTTTTAAAATATATATTTTTCTCCTCCCTCCTCATATATATCCTTATATATTTTTTAGCTACCTTTTTCGAAATAGTTATTTTAATGTAACCTAATCTTTTTTATAATTATATCATTATATCTATACATTAAAAATGAAAATTTAAACTTGTTGCTATAGCTGTAACATCTATCATCTGACATTCTACATTAAACCATAAGTGTTTATTTATAGGTATATCCATCCCTATCACACATCCTAAATTTTTATCTGGTTCTGACTTTTTTAATTTTCGTTGTCCATCAATCCAATTTATATAATCCATTCTAGAAAATTTTATACCTATATACGGGGTTATTTTATTAAATCTACATGATGCCAACAATGATACTTGCCAATTATCCAACACTGCTTTATATTTCGTATTATTTATCTCTATAGAATATGGATGAACACTTATATGATGTAATCCCAAGACAGTTTTTATCTTTTCTTTTTCATAAAGGTTTATACGAAGCCCGTAACCACCTGCCATAAAAGTAGGATAACGTTTTTCTGCGCCTATTGGAGAATGGTGTATAATACGGCCGGCACCCCCTTTTAAATCTAATGTCAGCCAATCCAATAATCCGTATGATATAAGTATAAATTCCTGCATACTGTCAATATTCCCATAATCTTTGTCAAGATAACGTTTCATAACAGTATAATTTTGAATTCCAAAAAATATCTGTCCTTTCTCTGGCATTTTACTACCATAACAAGGAGCTGAATATGTATTTTTTGCAATTAATATAAAAAGTAAAAAAGACAAAAAAAGTTTTTTCATCTAGCCTCCTTTTCTTTTAGATATTATCTATTTAAAAAAACGGTTTATTTTTATTACAGCCACTCCTACCAAAAAAATAGCCATTATAAGTAAAAATAAACTTGCTGTAAAAAGAGGGAGATTAAGAGGGAGCATGTTTATAAGCAACAATTTTAATAATGCCCATACAGATATGGTTATCATAAAGATAAAGGGTAAAAACACACTAACAATTTTTATTTTCCCCTTTACAAGAACCACTGTTGCTGTAAGCAAAGCCAAAGCCGCCAATAGTTGATTTGATGCACCAAAAACAGGCCAAATTTTTCCCCCGTCCCCGCTAAATGCCAAATATCCTGATATAATAACAACAAATAAGGTAGCAATATATCGGTTTCTTAAAAGAAAGGTCTGTATATTTTCTCTCTTAGTCGCTCCGTATCTTGGCATTACTATTTCTTGAAGTGTAAACCTGCTTAATCTTGCAGCCGTATCAAGAGTAGTTAGAATAAAGGCAGATATTGTCAAAGATAAAAAACTACGACCTACATCTCTGGAAAGATTAAGATGTTCACAAAATCCTGATATACCTGAGGCAAACGCATATATGGGGCCTTTTTCTGATAGAATGGATATATACTCGCCATTATGTAACCCTGCCACGCTAATTAGTGCAATAAGCGCAACAACCCCTTCCAACAGCATAGCGCCATATCCAATGGGTAAAATATGCCTCTCGTTATCAAGTTGTTTTGCTGTTGTGCCGGAACATACTAAAGAATGAAAACCCGAACATGCCCCACAGGGAATAATAACAAATAGCAGGGGGAATAAAGCCCATTGCAGCTTACCTTTAACTGGATCCATAACAAAAAAACCGTTAAATACAGGCATATTAAATTTAGGAGCAGTTATCATGATTGCTGCTATAGACAGAAGAATCATAGAATACATTAAATAAGAATTAAGATAATCTCTTGGCTGAAGCAATATCCATACAGGTGCCACTGATGCTATAGATATATATATAAATATCATTAACAACCATATATTTTTAGCCTGTTCCGTTGAAACTCCTATCAATAATGATAAATCCATAGGAAACTTTGTCCCTATATAAATACTTATAAAAAGTAAAGGGACAAATATTGCTGTGCCAATAGGTAAAGGTAGATTCTTTTTATATACCAAAACCCCGAAAACCACTGCAATAGCAATAAACAGAATAGATGAGGTTGCCACATCCGGCGAGTTAACAAAAGTCTTGGCAACTAATATGGCAAACATCGCTATAACTAAGAGTAACGCAGCAAGACAAAAAAATAAAAATATCTGCCGACCAATATATCCTATATATTTTTCTATAATATGGCCAATAGAACGACCTTCGTTCCGTATAGATATAAATAAAGCACTAAAATCATGCACTGCTCCTATAAAAATACATCCTAATATTATCCATATTACAGCAGGCAGCCAACCAAAACATATTCCTAATATAGGGCCAATTATAGGACCAGCACCTGCGATAGAGGCAAAATGATGGCCAAATAAAACAGATGCCTTCGCAGGAAGATAATCTATCCCATCGTTTAACTTGTGGGCAGGGGTTTTATTTCCGGGGTTAATTCCGAATAATTTGCTCAAATAAGAACCATAAAATTTATAACAAATAAAATATAAGATAATCCCTATACTTAACAACAAAGCGCCGTTCATCTTTCCCCTCCTGTTTTAGCGACACTTTATTCTTTTTCCCTCCACACTTTTGCACCAAGCTGTATTAATTTTTTATCAAGGTCTTCATATCCCCGCTCTAAATGATATATACGGTGTATTTCAGTTATACCTTTAGCAGCCAATCCTGCTATTACTAATGCAGCTGAAGCACGCAGGTCAGATGCCATAACAGGCGCCCCATGCAATCTTTTTACTCCCTCTACAATAGCATTTATACCTTCTCTTCGTATATTAGCTCCCATACGGTTTAATTCTGATATATGGATGAATCTATCAGGATACACTTTGTCTGTGATTATGCTGACACCATCTGCCAAAGACATAAGCGCCATAAACTGGGCCTGTAAATCTGTAGGAAAACCTGGGTAAGGATAAGTCGTTATACTTACAGGTTTGATTTTTTTGGGCGAAGAGATCTTGATAATATTTTTTTGTAGTGATATCTTTATTCCCGCCTGTGATAATTTATCTATCAATGCCATCAGATGGGAAGGATTAGAATTTTTTATAGATATGTTACTTTTTGTCGCAGCAGCCATTAACATATAAGTACCTGCCTCTATACGGTCAGGAATAATCGTATGGGTAGCGCCATGAAGTGCTTTTACTCCTGTTATGGTAAGCCTTGGGGTCCCTTTACCTCTTATTTTAGCTCCCATAGATATAAGAAATTTAGCTAAGTCTTCTATTTCCGGCTCACAAGCGGCAGATTCTATAATAGTTTCTCCCTCTGACAATACAGCTGCCATCATAACATTAGCAGTGGCCAGCACAGACGAACCGAATACCCCTCCTAAATATATACGTTCTCCTTTCAATCTATACTTAGTAGTGGCAATAACGTAGCCGTTCTCTATTCTTATCTTAGCACCTAAAGAAGCCAATCCTTTTAGATGGAGATCTACCGGGCGTATACCAATCACACACCCCCCAGGTAAAGAAACCTTTGCTTTATTAAGCTTTGCAAGCAAAGGACCTAATACACAAAAAGATCCTCTCATAGTCGAAACCAATTCATAATCAGCAACATAATTTAACTTGCCTTGGGAAGTAATTATAATTTTATTATTCGATATCTCTATCTTCTTACCTAATGAACGAAGTAATTTTATCATAGTAGTAGTATCGCGTAAATCAGGGGCATTACGAACAACACATGCCTCCTCTGTTAACAATGTAGCAGCCATTATAGGAAGGCATGCGTTTTTAGAGCCGCTTATACAAACTTCTCCTTTAAGTTGTCTTCTTCCTTCTATTATAAGTTTCTCCATATAATTATTCCTTAAGAGACAAAATATGAATGATATAATAAATTTACGACTTTATACAAAAATTATTATATAGTCACATTAGCAGACACAATTCGATTTACATTAGTATAATCTTTATAAAAAGACACCTTATTGTAATATCTATTATCCTGAAATATCTGGGCAATATCATCATCCTGGCCGTCCCCAATTTCTATAAACAGAAAACCGTTTTTACGGATTATATAAGTTGCAGCAGAAATAATAATCTTAAAAAAACAGAGACCATCTTCTCCCCCATCTAAAGCAATAATAGGTTCAAAGCGTACATCCTTCGGAAGTTTTGGAAGCATAGGAGTAGGTATATAAGGCGGATTAGAAATAATCATGTCATACTGTTTGCCTACTATCTTTGCCTGATTAAGAAACGATGATACGTCTGAATGGATAAATTTAATTCTATCAGAGACACCGTGACGGCATGCATTAGCCCTGGCCAGTTCTATTGCATCTTTTGATATATCTATTGTTGTAACCGTGCAATTATTAAGATTCTTGGTAAGGGCAATTGCTATATTGCCAGAACCTGTTCCAATATCTAGAATATTTAATATACCATTATAGAAGGAAAGCTTAGCAGAAGTTATAGTCCTTATAGCTATATCAACTAACAACTCTGTCTCAGGTCTTGGGATAAGTACTCGTCTGTCCACATTCAGATCTATTCCCATAAAATCACAGGTGCCTATAATATATTGTAATGGCTCATGCATCTTCCTTCGGGCCTGCATCGCATTAAATTGAGCTTGCTCTTTTTTGGTAAGTTTTCTTTTATTGAGAAACAAATCAATGCGACTGCAATTTAATATCGATATCAACATCAACTCTGTTTCTGTCATCTCTTATAGCAACATTAATCCTAATTAGGATGACTAATCGTTTTGTTCTTTTTCTGCTTTCATCAATGCTTCAGTTATTTCGTCTAAATCACCGTCCATGATAGCAGCCAATTTATGGGTTGTAAACCCTATACGGTGGTCTGTAACACGTCTGTCAGGATAATTATAAGTACGTATTTTTTCACTTCTATCACCAGAACCTACTTTGAGTTTCCTATCTCTGGATGTTTCTTCATATTTCTCCTGTTCTATCTTGGCAGATAATCTGGCACGAAGAACCCTCATCGCTTTCTGTTTATTTTTTAATTGAGAACGTTCATCTTGACATGTTACAACTATCCCTGTTGGTAGGTGAGTAATCCTGACAGCAGAATCTGTCGTATTAACGCTCTGTCCCCCTGGCCCAGATGACCGAAATATATCTATTTTTAAATCTTTTGGATCTATTTTTACATCTACCTCTTCCGGTTCAAACATAACTGCAACAGTAGCTGCAGAAGTATGGATTCTTCCGGAAGACTCTGTAGTAGGAATTCTTTGAACACGATGGGCACCGCTCTCCCATTTAAGCCTGCTTTCTGCTCCTTTCCCACTGATACTAAATATTATCTCCTTGAATCCACCTGTATCAGACTCATGACAGCTTATGTTTTCTACCTTCCAGCCTTTTCTATCTGCATATTTCACATACATCCTGTATAAATCAGCAGCAAACAGACTGGCCTCTTGCCCACCTGTTCCCGCTCGTATCTCTATAATAAGATCTCTGTCTTTAATCTCATGTTTAGGAGTAGTTAGATCTTCTATCTTTTTTAATATCTCCTCTTTTTTCTTTTTCGCTTCCTTCAACTCTTCTCTTATCAAAGCATTAAATTCATCATCATGCTTCTCTTTAAGCAACATAGTAAGCTCTTCTATTTGACTTACTTCTTCTTTATATTCATTAAAGGCTGTTACAAGAGGAGTTATATCTGCAAATTCTTTAGCAAGTTTTTTATATTTCTCCTGATCAGCTATTACCTCACTTGATGCGAGCAATTTTTCCAGTTCTTTGTATCTTTGTTCTGTCTCCCGAAGCTTTCCCAACATAATATTAACTCAAACTTTATTTATGAAAAATAATCTTCTTATTCTCCCAAATAAATTTATAATTTAAATAATCTGTTTTTGAAAAAATTACAAAATTTTTTCATGCTATGCTAATGGCACAATCTAATCATATTTAATTGTGCCATTAGCTATTTAATATACAATTAAATTATTTTTTCTTTTTATATCTGCGCTCAAACCGCTCAATCCTTCCTGCTGTATCCACAAACTTTTTATCACCAGTAAAAAAAGGATGGCATTTTGAGCATATCTCAACACGGATATTCTTTTTTGTTGACCGTGTATGAATAACCTCTCCACATGCGCATGTAATAGTTGTTTCTTCATAGTTTGGGTGAATATCTTTTTTCATCTTTTATTATTTCCTCCTATCATTTTATTTTGTATTTGTCTAAAAATTATCCTTAATTATAATTCAACCCAACTTTATTCATTACTAAGATTTTCAAGAAATTCCTTATTAGTTTTATATTTTTTTATCCTGCTTATCAAAAGTTCCATTGCCTCCGCAGAATTGAGGTCTACCACTACCTTTCTAAGTAACCATATTCTCTGAAGATCGTCCTGACTAACAAGAAATTCTTCATGTCTTGTATTGGAACGCTTTATATCAATAGCAGGATATATTCTACGCTGAAATAGATTTCGGTCAAGCTGTAATTCCATATTGCCTGTTCCTTTGAACTCCTCAAATATAACTTCATCCATCCTGCTGCCTGTTTCTATTAATGCTGTGGCAATAACTGTGAGACTACCACCTTCTTCTACTGCACGTGCAGCCCCAAAAAAACGTTTTGGTTTATGCAATGCATTTGAGTCAACACCTCCTGATAAAATTTTACCACTGTGAGGGACAACGGTATTATAAGCACGTGCAAGACGAGTTATGCTATCCAAAAGAATAACAACATCCCGTTTGTGTTCCACAAGCCGTTTAGCCTTTTCGAGTACTATCTCTGCTATCTGGACATGACGTTCTGCTGGTTCGTCAAAGGTTGAAGATATAACCGTCCCTTTAACGCTTCTTTGCATGTCGGTTACCTCTTCCGGACGTTCATCTATCAACAACACAATAAGTATAATATCCGGATGGTTTTGTGTTATAGCATTTGCTATCTTTTGCATTAAAACAGTCTTTCCACTATAAGGAGGGGCAACAATCAACGCACGTTGTCCTTTCCCTAGAGGGGTAAATAAATCCATAATACGGGTAGATATCTCATCAGGTGAAGTCTCTAATACAATTCTTTCCTTAGGGTATAAAGGTGTAAGATTATCAAAAAATATCTTCTCTTTACACTTTTCCGGATTCTCAAAATTAACCGCCTCTACTTTAAGCAAAGCGAAATATTTCTCTCCTTCCTTAGGCGGGCGAATATGCCCGCTTACCGTATCGCCTGTCTTAAGATCAAATCTACGTATCTGAGATGGCGATATATAGATATCATCTGGACAGGGAAGATAATTATAATTAGCACTTCTTAAGAAACCGAAACCTTCAGGAAGAATCTCTAACGTCCCCTCACCAAACATTAAACCTACCTTCTCAGCCTGTTTTTGTAATACTTTAAATATTAAATCCTGTTTTCTAATACCGCTAATCCCATTAATTCCCATATCCTTTGCCAGTTTTGTTAACTCTGACATCCTCATATTTTTTAATTTTGTAATATCCAAATGTTCTTCTGTGTCAATTTTACGAGGCAGATCACTATTACGATCCTGCCTATTATGAGTTGTTTTCTGGACATCTTTCTCCTGCGAAGATCTTTCACCCATTATTCCCTTTCTCCTTCTTTGATTGATTTGTTTTGCCATGATATATTATTATTGATTATAGTTAATAATAGGAATTTATTTCCTTTCACCCAATATCTCTCTACAAATATTCTTTAGTTGCTTTCTCATATGCTGCTTACCTTTATTATTGTCTAATACAAAATCTGCCATACGTATCTTTTCTCTGACCGGCATCTGTGCTGAAATCCTCCTAACCGCATCTGCCCTGCTTATTTTAAGTTTATTAATAGCCCTTTTTATCCTTTCTTCATAAGAAGCATTTACTACAATATTAAAGTCTGTAACCGTTGATAGCCCTGACTCAAATAACAACGGCACATCAAGAACAAGCACTGCATTATCAGTATTTGTCTTTTTAAATTCTTCAACCTGCTTTTTAATTTCTTTTACAACGGCAGGATGAATGATGTTTTCCAGCTGTCGTAACTTCTCTTTATCTTTAAAAACAATGTCTGCTAATTTTCTTCTGTTGATACCATCTTTGCTTACTACATCAGTTCCAAAAGCACTCACAACATCTCTAAAACATGTCCCATCTTTTTGGATAAGCCTATGAACTATCCTATCTGCATCAATTATTACTGCACCTAACTTTGCAAATATAGAAGCTGCCGTTGTTTTGCCTGAACATAGGCTACCTGTTATACCAATTACAATAGCCATAGTAAAAATTTAATAACATCATAACATCTCTTCTTATTACTCATCATCATGTACCATATCCATGCATTCTTTATAAAGCCGATAATAATCATATGCGGATTTATCCCACGAAAAATCAGCACCAAATGCATTGCCTATCAATTTAGCTCGATGTTCTGTATCCTTAAAAAATTCTATAGCACGCCTTATTGCATCGGCAAACGCTTCCTTATTATAATCCTTAAACACAAATCCATTACCGTTATAATTATTCTCATTATAATCAATTATAGTGTCTGCTAATCCGCCAGTATGAAATACTATAGGGATTGTACCATATCTTAAACTTATCATCTGACTTAACCCGCAGGGTTCAAATTCTGAAGGCATTAAAAACATATCTGCACCAGCATAAATCTGATGTGCTGTTTTTTCATCAAACTCAAAACAGATAGCAAGTTTATCTGGATATTGTTGTGCCAAATCAGTAAGAAGATTGTGATACCTCTCTTCACCTATCCCCTGAATAATAATCTGTATATCAGGTAACTTCGGTTCTTTTATTATCTCAGATATAAGATCAAGTCCTTTTTGTTGACAAAGCCTGCCCACAAAACCAAATAACGGGATATCATCATCTTCTTTTAAATTAAACTTTTGTTGAAGTATGGATTTGTTTTCTGCTTTCTTCCATAAATAGTCAACTGATGAATAATTACTGTATATAAATTTGTCAGATTCTGGGTTCCATATTTTATAATCTACACCATTCAATATACCTACCACTCCATTTGTCTTGCTACGCAATACGTCTTCCAATCCACACCCAAATTCCTTTGTTTGAATCTGTTTTGCATAATTTTCACTTACAGTTGTTACCTTGTCACAATAAATAATCCCAGCCTTCAATAAATTAATCTGTCCAAAAAATTCAAACGCTGAAGTATTAAATAATTCAGCATCTAATCCCAATACAGGAAATTTTTCCTTTGGAAAAATCCCCTGAAAAGCAAGATTATGAATAGTTAATACAGATTTAATCTTTGAATAATTTTGTTTATCTGCATATTTTTCCTTTAAATAAACAGGAATAAGCGAGGCCTGCCAATCATGACAATGAATAATATCAATGTCTAAATTAAGTTCTTCTATATTTTTAAACACCTGCCTACAATAAAATTGAAACCTCTCAAGATTGTCCGAATAATCTCCATTAGTATCGCCATAAAGGTTATCTCGATAGAAAAAATCCGAATTTTCTATAAAAAACACTTCTACCCCTTCTCCTATTACCAATCTCGAAAGGCTGTCATTTATTTTTGCAGGAACCTGTTCTCCTATATTAATATTTTTATACATAGGCATGAAAATTACTACCTGCACTCCTAAATTCTCTAAAGCCAACGGCAACGCTCCACATACATCCGCTAATCCCCCTGTCTTTGCAAACGGAAATACTTCTGAAGAACAAAATGCTACTTTCATTTTTCCTCTCTCATTTCAAGCCAATTGTTACCTGTTTTTATTACTACCTTTATAGGGACAGATAATGTAAGGGCATTTTCCATTTTATCCCTTATCATATCTAAAGTTTCTACCTTTTCAGTCAAAGGTGATTCAAAGACAAGTTCATCATGTATTGTCATAAGCATTTTTGTAGACATCTTCTGCTCATCAATGGTTTTCTGTATATTTATCATAGCAAGTTTAATAAGGTCTGCTGCCGAACCTTGTACACGTGTATTAATAGCCTGCCTTTGAGCAAACTGCCTGAGAGAATTATTGCTACTGTTTATCTCAGGAAGATACCTCCTCCTATTTAATAAAGTAACAACAAAACCTTTATCTTCACATAGCCTAATTGATTCCTCCATAAATTCCTTAACTCTGGGATACCGTAAAAAATATTTATCAATGAATTCCTGAGCCTCTGTCTGGGAAATATGAAGGTCTTTTGCAAGACCAAAGGCACTCATACCATAAATAATACCAAAGTTTACTTTTTTAGCGGCATTTCTCATCTGAGGCGTCAGATTACTGATAGAAGTATCAAAGATTAATGAGGCAGTATAACTATGTATGTCTTCTCCATTTTTAAATGCCCTTGTAAGATTTTCATCTTGAGAAAGATGCGCAAGTATACGCAATTCTATCTGCGAATAATCGGCAGCAAGCATTAACATGCCTTCTTCTGAAGGAATGAATGCCTTTCGTATTTGTCTGCCAAGTTCTGTCCGCACAGGAATATTTTGAAGATTAGGGTCTCTTGAACTCAAACGACCAGTTTCTGTGCCTGTTTGATCAAAACAGGCATGTATACGCCCTGTAGCTTTATTTATCATCTTAGGTAATGCGTCTATATACGTTGATTTCAATTTTGTTATCTGCCTATATTCTAATATCATAGCAGGCAGTTCATTTATCTGTGCGAGTTTATTAAGAACCTCTTCATTTGTAGAAGCCCCTGTTTTTGTCCGTTTTATCACAGGAAGTCCCAGCTTATCAAACAAGATATGGCTTAATTGTTTAGGAGAATTAAGATTAAATTCTGTACCTGCCATTTTAAATAATTTAGACTGCAATTCTTTAATTTTCTCATCACACTTCTGAGATAACTCTGCCAAAATATGGATATCTAGTTTCACCCCATATTCTTCCATCTTAAAAAGCACAAATGAAAGTGGAATCTCTATATCTCGAAATAATTCTATAAGTTCTTTTTTTTCAAGTTCGTTTTGCAGTTTGGATTTTAATCTATAAACTATATCACATTTACGAGATAATAAATCCTCTCCTCTGCCAGTCTTTACACTCTCACCTAAATATTCCCATGCCATATTATCTATTTTTGAGGAGGCATGCATAGGCCGTAATAGATATCCTGCCAGCATTACATCAAATATATCTCCTTTTAATCCACATCCGTAAGCTTTTAATACCTTAAGAGATGCCTTTATGTCATAGGTGATTTTTAGAATGTTATTATTATCAAAAATTTCTTTAATAACGCTAAAAAAAGATGACGGGACACAATAGATTTTATCATCTTCACCCAAAGATATAACTATACACCCTTTATTTTTTGAATTCGAATCATCAAATAATATTACATTATTATCATCGTTTTTATCTTCATCCAACGCTGTGACCAAATATGCAAATTCCCCTGACTCATTAATATTAGATATCAGTTTTTTCACTGCCTCTGAAGTTAATATATGGACTGTATTGATTTGCTTATTATGACTACCGGGAGAAAAATCTTCTGCCATTTTTTTGAATTCAAGCTGTTTGAACAAGTTAAAAAGAAGACGTTTATCAGGCACTCCTATTTTTAATTTCTTTAGGTCACAGTCCACTGCTACTTCAGTATCTAATACAGCAAGCTCTTTACTTAAAAACGCAATATCTTTACTCTCTTGTAACCTTTTTCTTAATCTTGGAACATTAATATGATCCAAATTATCAAAGATCTTTTCAAGGTTTCCAAATTTCAACAAAAGCCTCTTGGCAGTAGCCTCTCCTACTCCCCGCACCCCTGGTATATTATCACTACTGTCTCCTGCCAGTGCAATAAAATCTGTTATCTTATTAGGCGGGAACCCCAACAGTTTAGCAATATCTTGACTATCTAATATTTCTCCCTTTTTAGGGCTAAAAAACAAAATATTTTTATCAACTATTTGATATAAATCTTTATCTTCACTAACAATCACTACTTCTATCCCTTGAGATACTGCCCACTTTGACAATGTCGCAATAATATCATCTGCCTCAAACCCGCCTACCTCAAATATAGCAATATTATATGCCTTAACTATATCTTTAATGACAGGGATTTGATCCCTTAAGTCAGCAGGCATGCTTGGCCTATGTATTTTATATTCTGCAAATTTCTTGGCACGATTTGTCTTTTCCTTAGAATCGAAACATATTGCCATATACTCTGGTTGATAATCACGAAGTATTTTATTAAGTGTATTAACCATACCTAAAACAGCATTTGTGGCACGTCCATGACTTGTAGAGAGCCCTTTTATCGCAAAAAATGCCCTATAACATAACCCATGCCCATCCAATAAAAATAATCTTTCTTTATCCATTTTATCTTTTAGGAAACTTCTATTTTTTATTTGATTGTAGGTCTCCTCTCCTACTAACAATTGAATTGTCTAGAATAAGATTGGACTTCAAGACCATCATTTTTTACAATTATATGTTTATTTAGGAAGCCGTTTCGGTTCATTCGGTAGCATGGTGAGTATCTTCTGTATTTCTCTACTTGCGGAAAAATAACTTCCCAAATCTAAAAATCGTTTCGCTCTCTCTTTATGTTCATTTATTCTTTTTCTAAACAGCGCCTGTCTTGCCTCTTTTTTAGCATCTAGTAATTTAGGATTATTAGGAGTGAATTCTAATCCTTGCTGAAACGACTTTAAAGCCTCCTTATATTCTTTGCGTTGCATTTTTTTCTTCCCATCCTTATAACACTCCTCTGCGAACATAAGATTTTGATATAATTCTTCCCTTGCCCGCTTCACCATCTCCCTATTCAACCGTTCAGCTTCTATACTTTGAAACCATTTCTTATAATTAGGTGCTATTTTCAATATTTCTGCTTTTGCCTTCTCTGCCCATGGATCATTAAATTCAGCAAGTTCAAATCGCTTTTTAAAATACTTTAATGCTAATTCTTTATTACCCAACCTTTTATACAAATATCCCAAATTCATGTAAGCAGGAAGAAATTTTTCGTCCTCGTTGATAGCATCTAGATAGTAGTTTTTTGCTTGTTTTAGCATCCCAGCCTGCTCTGATAATATTCCTGCCTCATTAAATAATTGTGCATCCTTTAACCCTAAAGCTATTGCCTTCTTATAAAAAGATAACGCACCCGGCAGATTGCCTTTATCCTGTTCCGCTTCACCTTGTTTCTTATATTCCTGTGCTGTCTTTATCTTGAAATTTTCTGCCGAAACATCTGAATGACAGGCAACAAAAGATATGAAAAATAGAAAAGTTATTACTTTACAAGTAATTTTAATTAAAAAATTATTTGTTTTTAACATAATACATCATCCCTCACTTTGCAAGAAGAATTTGTTCTTCATTTCTTTTTATAACTCCTAATTTTATAAACTCTCTTATATTTGCTCCCGCCTTTATTTGTGCCTTTATTATCAGCTTATCCTCATCTGCGTTGATAAGTATCGCCGCAACCACAATATCATTGTTTACAAATAATCTCTTATAGACACCCGTCTCTTTATCAAAATCTGTAATAATCTCCACATTACTGTCCCGTGTTGGTATCCTCCCTATAGTAGTAATGGTGATATCGTCTATTTTAAAATGGGTCCCGGCAAAAGGTGCTTGAAAAACCATATCTTTATTCATTATAGCAGACGCAATTGTCTTTGCCTGTTCTTTATATAACTCAGATAAACATCCATCAAAACTATTATTCTCAAAGAAAGAGATTCCTTCCATCTCACATACAAGACTACAGGCAAATACGTTTTTTATATTAGTGTTAAATCGTTCATCTACACATATGCCCTGGTTTATATTCAATCCAGCCTCCTTAAACATCCTTAACTCCGGGGCAATATTATCAAAGATTATAATATCCGTAGCAATAACCTTGCCTGTTTTAAGCCTTACGGCCTTAAGATTACTATCTCCTAATATCTCAACAATTTCGTTATTTGTTATTATATTTATACCCTTCTTCTTAAGTTCTTGTTCTAATTGGTTAGCATATTCAATATCAACTATCCCCTCCCAAAGATATGGTTTAGCCGTTAATAATATTACATCCTTACCTCTAGACCAAAAGGCCCATGCTTGTCTTATCCCAGATAAACTATCCGAAACTATTATAACAGTCTCTGACAAAGGCAACATATCCTGTATCTGGACTGCTTCTGAAAGGGTTTTTAACGTAAAAACACCTCTCTTATTCACTCCTTTTATATCTGGAAATTTATAAGATACAGGCATTGTAATTATAAGTATATCATATTCTATCCTGTTTTTGCTTTTTGTAATTATTCTTGAAGCCTTAAAATTAATACGGGATATTTTTTCATCAAATAATAGCTGTATATTGTTCTCAGAATAAAAATTCTTATCTTTATAAACAATTTTACTAAACGGCAAGCTAGAAGATATTACCCCCTCTAACATATCTGGATAATAAGGATAATATTTATCAAAAGAGACCAAAATAGGCGTTATCTCTTCTCCTGCAGAAAACAACTCTTCTATAACTCTAACTCCAGCCATAGAATTGCCAAGCACAACTATCTTTCTCATTTTATTTTTGCTCCTTAAAAGCATTTATAAGGTTACGCATAAGCATTACTACTGTTACAGGACCAACCCCTCCAGGAACAGGTGTAATATAGGCAGCTCTCTTAGAGGCGGATTCAAACTCTATATCTCCAACTATTTTATCTTTCACACGATTAATCCCCACATCTATTACAATCGCTCCTTCTTTTATCCATTCACCTTTGATAAGTAATGGTTTGCCTACAGCAGAAACTAAAATATCAGCCCTATTTATATGGCTAACAAGCCTACCTGCCTCGCTAGTTGCGATGTGACAAACTGTTACAGTTGCCATTCCTCTTAATAGAAGCAAACTCAATGGTTTCCCAACTATTTCGCTATGTCCAATAACAACAGCTTCTTTTCCTCTAATATCAATACCACTCAATTTTATATGCTCCATCACAGATGCGGGAGTACATGGAATTATACTCTGTTTATCAAGAATTAATTTTCCTATATTGCTTATATTAATTCCTTCTAAATCTTTTTCCGGTGCTATATGGTCTGCAATAAATCTATAGTTAATATGTTTAGGAACTGGTTTATGTAATATGATTCCGTGTATCTTGGAATCGTTATTAATCTTATTTATATAATCCAATATATCTTTTTGTTTTGCATCCTCAGGGAAATGTACTAAACTATATTTTACGCCTATATACTCAGCAGTTTTTTTTTGAGCATTGGCATACGCGCATGCACAATGATAATCACCTACCATAATATTTATCATTGAAGGGATATTGTCATAGAGCTTTTTTAATTCGGCGACCTCTTCCTTTAAATCCTCTTTTATCTTTTGAGATAGTCCCCGTCCATCTAGTATCTGGGCTGTCATTGGTTAATCTCCACATTAATCATAGCAGATGTATAAGAAGAAAATAGCATCTCTACCGCTATCTGCACATCGCTTATAAGGTTACTATTACCTTTTTCTACAAGATAAGGGGCAAAACTTACTGTTTTGTAACATAATCTCGCAACCTCCAACGGTATTTTCCTGGCTTGTCTTAAAGCTGCCTTTTGAACATTAGCGGACGATTTTCGTGATTCTACAACATTACGATACACCTCTGCATCCAGGTCTATTAGTTCTATAAGCCTGTCTCTTATCTTTTTACTTTGTTTTATTATTTTCTCTAGACGTCTGTTAACAACCTTAGAATCTGTTTTTCCAACAGAATAATTAGCTACCATAATCAATAGTGAAACACCTGCTGCTGCAGTAAGAGCGGATGCAGACCCTCCCCCTGGTGTAGGTGTCCTAGCAGATAATACATTAAAATATTGTTCTATAGTATGATCTTTTAGCTTCTTCATAATTTTAGGACTATTATGAATGGAAAAAAGAGAGGACCTATTATTATAATTATTATAATATTACCCTAAATATTACTCGTTTTCAACATCAAAAGCATTTTTAATTACATTTACATATTTCAACCATTGTTCAGAGTCCACAGATACCACATCAAAACGTACCTGCGTATTCTCTATATTTTTATGACATATATAATCCTTGGCTGTTTTAATCATACGCTGCTGTTTAAAAAAAGATATTGCATCAAAAGGTGAACCAAATTTATTAGAAGACCTTGTCTTTACCTCAATAAAACATAACACGTCTTTATCTTTTGCTATTATATCGATTTCTCCTCCTAACCGTGAACGATAGTTGCGTTCTAGTATACGGTAACCCTGCTTTTTCAAATACAATACAGCTATTTCTTCTCCTATCTTTCCAATCTCTGTGTTAAAATTTGCCATTTAATATTTGAAAGTCTTTCGATGGATAATCGAAGGGCCATATCTCCTGAGGGCCTGTCTATGATAAAGTGTCGGATACCCTTTGTGTTTTCTAAATCCATATTCAGGGAAAATCTTATCATATGTCACTAATATTCTATCCCGCATCACTTTAGCAACAATGGACGCACATGCTATAGATAATACAAATGTATCCCCCCCCACAACAGTCTGATAATCATAGTTTAAATCCGTTTCAAATTTATTTCCATCAACAAGCAGGCATATCCTACGATATCGGTTATCTAATCGACTAATAAGCTGTTTTACAGCATTAGTCATAGCAAAAAACGTCGCTTTAAGAATATTATTCTCATCTATAACTGTTTCGTTGATAATGCCTATCCCCACAGAAGCATTTTCACATATTTCTTTAAAAGCCTTTTCTCGTTGACGTGCAGAAATTTTTTTTGAGTCAGCAATTTTATTATTAAAATCAATCCTTTTCAATGCCACTGCAGAGGCAACTACAGGTCCAGCTAATGGCCCCCTGCCTGCTTCATCTATTCCTATAACAAGATCATATCCTTTGGATAAAAGCCTTTCTTCGTATTCAAATTTCATTGTGTCTGACGTCTTCTTACCCTGGCACGTTTACCAACACGATCTCTTAAATAATACAATTTAGCCCTTCTTACTATACCTTTGCTTGAGACCTGAATACTTTCTATTACAGGTGAATGTAAAGGGAACGTCCTTTCAATTCCCTCTCCAAAGGAAATCTTTCTTACTGTAAAGGTTGCCTTAAGCCCTCTGCCTGTTTTTCTTATTACAGTACCTTCAAATGGATGCACCCTTACCTTATCTGCCTCCTGAACACGTATCCTCATCTTGATAGTATCGCCAACTTCAAAGTCAGGTAGATCATCTCTTAAGTGTTTTTTATCAAACTCTCTTATTGTTTCTCCTATATTCCTTCCCATTTATATCCTCCTAAACGTTTTTATTATACTATATACTATAAAATTTACAATATTCATACTTTACGTTTTAGTAAATCCGGTCTTATTGCCTTTGTTCTGGCTAAAGCCTGTTGTCTTCTCCATCTTTGTATATTTTGATGATCTCCAGATAATAGCACATTTGGAACATTAATTCCACGAAAATTTGCAGGCCGTGTAAATTGTGGATATTCCAGAAGATTTCTCTCGAATGATTCATCTATCAAAGATTCTTTTTTTCCAATTACACCGGGAATAATTCTTGTAATACAGTCTACAAGAACCATGGCAGGGATCTCTCCGCCAGTAAGCACATAATCGCCTATGGATATATCCCTATCCACTAGATGTGTCCGCACTCGTTCATCCACCCCTTCATAATGGCCGCATATAATAATAATATTTCTTTTCTTTGATAGCTCCTTAACAAGCTGCTGTGTTAGGGGTCTCCCAGAAGCAGATGTCAATATTACCTCTGCCTTTCTTCTGCCCTTTATTTTTTTCACTGCATCAAAAATAGGCTGCGGCATCATGACCATTCCGGGCCCTCCACCGAACGGGCGATCATCTACCTTCTTGTGCTTATCTTCAGTATATTCCCTTAAATCATGCACAAAAATCTCGACCTTTTTCTTCTCCTGTGCCCTTTTTATAATCGACTCGTTAAAAACGGGCTTAAACATATTAGGAAATATCGTTATTATATCAAACCGCATCTTATAATAATCCTTAAAAAATATATAATACTTTATTTTGTTTTTACTCTATCCCC
The DNA here is from genome assembly GCA_964535935.1 of uncultured Planctomycetales bacterium. Taxonomy (GTDB): domain Bacteria; phylum Omnitrophota; class Gorgyraeia; order Zapsychrales; family Zapsychraceae; genus CAZHWM01. The sequence goes on along the minus strand of CAZHWM010000012.1, from coordinate 24,856 downwards.
AAACTGGTTGTTAAGTTTAATATTATATATACAGGAGGTATCTTTTACTTATCATTTAATTCATTATACATTTTTAAGAACCCCTGCTGAAATTCTTCATATTGGCCTTTGTCAATGGCATTTCTAATTTGTTTCATTAGATTAACATAAAAATAAAGATTATGATAAGAAACAAGCCTTAAGCCTAATATCTCATTTAGTTTTATCAAATGCCGTAAATATGCCTTAGTATACCTGCGACATACAATACAATTACACTCATCGTCTATCGGGCTAAAATCTTTTGTATATTGCGCATTCAATAATATTATTTTCCCTTTAGATGTTATGGCTGAACCATGCCGGCCTAATCTTGTTGGGATACAGGTGTCAAACATATCAATTCCCTTCCCGACTGCTATAACTATTTGGTCAGGCATACCGATTCCCATAACATATCTAGGCTTATTATCCGGCATAAACGGAGCAACCCAATCTATAGCATTAAACATTTCCTCAACAGGTTCTCCAACACTTACCCCACCTATAGCATAGCCATCAAAATCTAAAGATGTTATATCATCCAATGCACGTCTACGCAAATGTTGGTATGTGGCTCCCTGAATAATTCCAAACAAATATTGTTCTTTTTCCCTTCTCTGACGAAAATATTCTAGGGAACGCCTTGCCCACATAAAAGTCATATGCACAGATCTCTCTGCCTCTTCTTCTCTACATGGATAAGGAGCACAAACGTCTAAAGGCATTATCATATCAGACCCCAAACATCTTTCTATATCTATTACCCCCTCTGGCGTTAACTTATGAAGAGAACCGTCAAAATGTGAACGGAACTCAACTCCATCATTAGTTAACTTTCTAAGCTTTGTAAGACTATAAACCTGATAACCTCCGCTATCTGTTAATATAGGCTTACTCCAATTCATAAAGGAATGCAAGCCCCCTGCCTCTTTTATAACATCCATACCCGGACGCAGATAAAGATGATACGTATTGGCAAGAACAATCTGTGCATTAATTTCATTTAAATCCTCACTAGATATTCCTTTAACACTGGCGTTTGTGCCTACTGGCATAAAAAATGGAGTTTCTATATCCCCATGAGAAGTTTTTAATATCCCTCTCCTAGCATCCGTTTTTTTATCTTTTTTTATTATCTGAAACATCCTTAATAATACCTTTTATACTTGTAATCGTCTTAAAACCTCAAAAAGATAGTGCAAGGCTCCTTTACTTAATAAATACGTGAAGGATGGATATATAATTATAAGGCCCACACCTTGCCCTATTGCTTCAGGTATCTTTTGTCTACCATAACAGCATTAAAATTTAATACCTTTTATTATTCCTTTCAATATATCTGCAGAATGTTTAAACTCTTTCTGTTCTTTATCTGAAAGTTCCAATCGCAAAAATCTTGTTACACCATTTATATTCACAACAGATGGGATACTAAGACACACGTCACTTATTCCATAATAATTCTCTACAAGCGTAGAAACAGGCAAAATAGAATTTTCATCTCTTAGTATAGCTGCTACTATTTTGAGCATAGCAAGTGCTATAGCATAGTATGTAGCACCCTTAGCCTCTATGATTTTATATGCAGAGGTTTTTACTTGTTCAAATAACTCTGCCAATTCCTTATTACTACCACAATAACTATGTTTATTACAAGTAGGGCAGTATTTAGCAAATGCCATCCCGCCTATATTAGCGTTACTCCAAACAGGCAGTTCACTATCTCCATGCTCACCTATAATATACGCATGGACATTTCTTGGGTCTACACCGCAATGTTCGCTAATTAAATATTTAAACCTCGATGTATCCAACACTGTCCCAGAACCTATAACCTGATTTGGCGGTAAAGAAGAAATCTTTAAGGTAACATAAGTAAGTATATCTACTGGATTAGTTACAACTAAAATAATAGCCTCTTTATTATATTTTATTATCCGTGGGACAATATTTTTAAATATTTCGGCATTAGCCTGAACTAAATCAAGTCTTGTCTGACCGGGATTCTGTTTTGCCCCTGCGGTTATAACTACAATATCAGCATCTTGGCACCCCTCATATCCTGAAGCATATATCTTAGAAGGAGAGACAAAACTCAAACCATGAGTTAAATCCATGCTCTCCCCTTTAGCCCTTATTTCATTTTTATCTATAATTACTATCTCTCTTGCTAATCCGCTTATCATTAATGCAAAAGCAAAACTGCTGCCAACATTTCCCGCTCCTATTATAGCCACTTTTGATTTTCCATGTCTCATAACTATCCCCCATCTTTCTACTTATATTATCCATATATAATTCTTATATTATATCTTCTCTCTGACAAACAAAATTACTTAATATAAATGGATACTCTTACATCTTTACTTAATATAGTTATGTTAAATATGGTCATATATTAAACGAGGTATTGGGAATGTCCTATTATTAAGAATTACCCCTAATATACGTTTATCTTTATCTTTTAATGGCCGGATAGCATTTTGTATAACCTGACGTCTTACTTTCCCTTCATTAATAACAATAACAGTTGCATCTACGTGTGAAGAGACTATCACAGCATCTTTATTTCCCCTTAAATTAGGACAGTCAATGAGTATTATTTCATATTCTTCATATGCCTGTTTCAACATTTTATCCATATTAGAAGAATCTAATAATATTACCGGATTTAAATCCGTGGTCCCAGCCTCAATAACATCAAGTTTTTTATCCACATGCTTTACTACATCTTTTAAAGTAGCGTTCCCTTCCAATATACCTGCTAACCCCAAACTATTTTCTGAACTAAGATGCATTGTCTTTGACATTTTCCTTTTCCTTTGCCCTTCAACTTTCTTTGGACTACTCATGGTCTTTAACTTAAAGAGTTTATGTAAACTAGGATATCTCAAATTGGCATCTATTAACAATACTTTATGTCCTGCCTTTTGGGACAAATATATCCCAAGATTAGCGACAATCGCAGATGTTCCCTCTTTAGCTTCTGTAGAAGTGATTAATATTGATTTTATTTTTTTATCCTTTAAAAGGATATATAGCTGATCCGATATTATCCTATAAAAATTTACATAAGGACTTCTCCTGTTCATATTATGCAATAATAATCTGTCTCCTAACCTTCTTTTTGGTATCGAGCCTAAAAAAGGTAAATTCAATGTCTTTTCTATCTCTTGAGGTAATTTAAATGTCTGATCTGCATATTCAAAGATAAATGCAAGCATTATCGCCAAAAAAATACTCATTATCACAGCAATAATAAAAGTAATTATCTTAGGTGTCCCTACTGGTTTCATAGGCACTGATGCCTGTTCGATTATCTTTACGCTGGCAGGTCCTATTGCCTCAATATCATCAAGGGGTTCACCCGATAAAGTTTTCTTCAACCTAGAAATATTTTCATTAATAAGTTTTATTGTAGGATGTTTTTCCCCGTATTTAAGCCTTAATTCTGCTAATTGTTGTTCAAGATCAAATATTACATATGCCCTACTAACCACATTAGCAATAACAGCCGCCCCTACTGGATTATAATCTCTCACACTTATAGTAAACATATTGGTGTCACGAATAGGTTCTACTTTTATATTTTTTTTAAGGTTTTCTACCGCCATTCTAAATAATAAAAATCGTCTCTCTTCAGGAGTAAGTCTGGCCAATTTTCTTTTCAAGGCCGCTGTTCTATATTCTATTATTTTAGCCTTCAGTTTAGAGCTATAATTTTTTTCATCATCAAGGGGCCTTTTGTCAAGATGAAGGGCACGGACAACACGAGACAAGACAGGCATGGACTTTACTATCTCACTTTGTGTCAATGTTTGTTGCACATTGCGCGAACCATAAAATTCTTTATAATATGGAGCCTCTACCTGCTTCTCTGCTGAGATAAGCATTTTTACCTGTGCTTCATATACCTTTGTCTTCAACTTCAACCCAACAAATACAGTAAAACACACAGTAAGCACCGTAACCAACATAACTGCCTTATGTCTGAATAAAACGCGCAAATAGTCACGCAGAGTCGTTTCATTATTTAGTATCTCTTGCTCGTTCATATTTTTTTTATCTCCGTATTTAAATATCAAGTTTAAAATATCCCCTCAGAAACAACCACCATATCTCCGGGTTTTAATAAAATGTCTTCTGCAGAATTTCCATCCATTACCTTTTTTATATCTATCTTAATAGCCTTATATCCACGGTTATCTTTTCTAGGCCTCAACACCTTCACTCTAGATGAGGAACCAAACCGTGTAAACCCACCTGCCATAGATATTGCACGTAAAACTGTAGTGTTTTCATCAAGTGGATATGGACCGGGTTTCACAACCTCTCCATAAACAAAAAACTTTCTGCTTCTAGACTCCTTAAGAGAGACTGAGACTACAGGATTTTTTAAATACCCATCTGCAAGTGCCTGTTGTATCTTTTTCTCTATCTCTATTATAGTAAGACCTGCTACCTTAATATTTCCTATATATGGAAATGTAATATTGCCATCAGGTGCGACATTTACTACCCTACTGAAACTATCTGGCTGAAGCACGCTTATTTCAAGAATATCATCTACTCCCACAGTATATTCTTCTTGATGTTGTGCTCTATCTTTATTTTCTACAGTATATCCATTAATGGATTGTATTGAAAACTGCATTAACAAAAATATTAACACCGAAATAATTACTCTTCCCATCTCTCCTCCCATTATTTATATAATGTTTATTTTGCTCCTATTCCAAAAAGTACTACTGGTATAGTCTTAAGCATAATCTTTATATCAAGCCACAATGACCAATTGTCTATATATTCTAAGTCAAGCCTTGCCCATTCGTCAAAATCGGTTATTTTATTCCTCCCGCTTACCTGCCACAAACATGTAAGACCGGGCCGCATACTAAGCCGTCGTCTTTGCCAATCTTTATATTGTTGGACCTCACTTAAAAGAGGCGGCCGTGGCCCCACTATGCTCATATCCCCTTTTAAAACATTCCATAATTGAGGCAATTCGTCTATACTAAACTTTCTTAATATCTTACCTATCTTTGTTATCCTTGGGTCATTTTCCATCTTAAACGCAGGGCCCCTCATTTCATTCTTTGCCTTAAGCTGTTCAAGCTCTCTTTCTGCATCAACCTTCATCGTCCTAAACTTATAAAGTTTAAATCTCCTTCCATTTAAACTCCCACGTTCCTGTATAAATAATACAGGCCCTTTAGAGGTTATTTTTATAAGAATAGCCGTAATTAAAAAGATCGGAGATAATAAAATTAATGCTACAGCTGATATTATTATATCCATCACACGTTTTATCATAAAAGCAAACAACCTTCTTTCCGGTGTGCTATCAAAAGTAAGCATCGGAACACCAAGAAATTCTGTTTGAATCAATCTGCCAAGGCGATGGCTGAAATAGTGCATGGCTATATTCATCTTAATACCAACTGTCTTAAGATAATTCATAGGTTCTTCTAATTGTCCAAACCATGAATATGGAACCACAAACAATACCTGATCAAGGGTGTTATTTCTACATATCTCAGGAATATCTTTAAGGGTCCCTATAACAGGGTATCCTTCTATATTCTGGCCTACCCTTTCCTTTTCCGCATCCACTAATCCTATTATATTCAACCCAAACTCACGATTATCTTTTATCCATTTCACAAACCCCCTAGCCGTCTTACCGGTCCCAACTATAAGAATATTCCTATAATTAAAACCTTTTTTACGTAATCTACGAAATATACTAATTAAAAGTATCTTCTCAATTGTAAGTATCAAGGATGTAATAAAAAAAATTAAAAATATAAAAAGTCTACTTATATGAGGCAATTTTAGTAAATATACAATACCAGTAAAAAACAAAAAACTCAAATATGCAGATTGATATATTATTAGTAAAACCTGTGGAATTGTCTTAAACCTAAAAGAATTATACATACCTGAAAAATAAAGGAAGATGCTCCATAAAGATAACAAAATTGGCAGTAGCCATATATAATACGCTATAGGCTCTATTTTATTTTCTATACTATTTCGCAGATAATATGCGATAAAAAATGAAACTAGTATTATACATAAATCGAATATAAAAACCATCCTTCTAAATAATGTTGCATGCTGTTTCAGCATCTATCTCCCCTCTTTTCAATAAAAAGAATATAAAATAACCTACACTCTAAAATACCAACTTTACACCTAATTCCACAAAATTCCTTATATATTCTCTACTATCATTGTTAGAACATATAGCTTTATATGTATAACCAATAAAACCTGTTATATTCCTTGTTAAAGCATAATTTATTTTAATATTACTTCCTATTTGATGATCTTTGGTTGCATCTTTTGTAAACACTCCTCCACCATAAAACACTGCCACATTAATACCTGCTTTATCTGTAAGATTCTTATTGATTTTAATAGTAACCTTCCATGAATCGAATATATCAGGACTAAAAACGCTTGGCAATGTAGTTTTATTATATATCAAACTCACAGTCTCTGTTTTGCTTATCTCATCAGTAACAGCCACACTCATATTAGCATTCGTGGTTGTCTTACCATACACAGGCTTCACTGTAGAACCTCCAATGGCCATATCTATATATACTTGTTTGGTAATAAATCGCCTCAATCCAGCAGTGATAGTATAAGTTAAAGACGTCCCATCAATAGAGAAGTCAGCTACCTCAAACATATATCGTAACTTTAGTGTTGTAGCAGAATTTATCATATAATCAAGACCTAAGCCAATATTATGTGTTAGTGAATTATTACTACCATGTTTACCTGTATAATAATAATTATTTTCATACATCCCATCTAGAGAAAGATGCTTATTCACATCTTTTATATAATTAAAATAAAAACTGTTTTGCTGATAACTATATCTTCCTATATCTTTACCAAAATCAGCTTCTAATGTAAGAGGTGAGTGTGCATGAGTATAAATGTCTCGTAGTATTAGAGTAGAGTACCTAGAGAGATAACACAAATAACTTAATTCTGCCTGTTGTGATGTGTTGGTAAGCGTAGTGTTATTTAAAAAAACATTTTGATTGATTATACTGTTGACTGTAAAAGACTGTTTTTTGCTCTCATAGTTTATATCTATGCCCAAAGAAGAAGTAATTATTACATCTACCTTCTTATCATTCTTACTAAAGGTGATATTATCATCAAATCTCTCTTTCATCTTTGTATATACATGAAATTTTATTTCCCCATCATCATAATAAGCTAAAACTGGTGTTGCAAAATGATAAACTATATAAACCAACAACAAGATAACTTGCACAGAAGTTATCCAAAATTTGCTCTTATAAATAGAAGTATGTTTTCCATTAACATATCTTTTTATAAACATTAAAAACATCATTATTCCTTTATAAAAAGAAAAGGTGGAAAATTTTGTTATTGTAACAAAAATTGTCTTACCCAGTTATAACCTTTATCTCTAAGAATAGTTTTTGCAGTTAATATAACGAAAGATGATACTCGTTCCTGCACAGGGATGTATCCTTTTATAGCCATATCAAATCTCTTTATATCCCATCGAGACTTAACTGCTATACGGTTAAAACAATTCTCATTAAGATATGTGTATTGGTAAGAGACAAATATATATTTATATCCTGCATAATGTGCCATATCAATAATCTTTTTATTGCAGAACCCTCTTGGAATTGATAATGCTTCTATTGGAAATCCTAAATTATTTTCTAATGTCCTTTTAGAGGCTGTTAGTTCTTCTTCTATTTGTGTATCCTTTAAATCTGTAAGTATCTCATGACTTAATCCATGCGAACCAATTGCCATACCCTGATGATGGAGTTCTTTTATTTGTTCCCATCCCATATATCCTGGCTTACCAACCCTTTTTACAATAATAAAAAAATATGCAGGAAATGCTAAATTTTTTAATATAGGAAGCGCTTTTATAAAATTATTCATCTCCCCGTCATCAAATGTCAATATAATATTTCGTTGATTTTTCTCTGTAAGATTAAAATCGCCAATAAGACTAGGACGGTAATCATTTTTCTTAAGCCATTCCATTTGAGAACGAAAATTTTCTGTTGTGACATCATAAATATTCGCACCTATATCCCTCTGCGGGGGAATATCCTCAACAGATGAAATAACTCCATGATACATCAAAACAACAATATTTTTATGATTCAACATATGATAAACCCTCTTTTATCGGTTTTTTATTAAACCTACATATTTATCTTTTTTATAACATGTCTGCCGATATCTTTTAATATTGCTATAGTCTTTGGCTTGCTTAAAAATTTATATGCCTCAACGGCAGTAATCGCTAATACAAAGGTAATTAACATCCCTATTACTATTCCTATAACAAAAAATCTTATTTTTTTCATATAGTTTTATCCAGCAACGCTATGGTAAATTCAGTTATCCTAAAAAATTATATACATTGTATATTTATAGCAGTTTATTTATAGTTTATATGCATTAAACTTACTGAATGAGGCGGGATTTTATATAAAAATTCTTTTGTTATCCCTTGAGCTTTAAATGTAGTTATTGCTACGTTTCCCGGGGAACCATCATTCTGTGCCTTTAAATTCGGCCCTGTAAGTATCCATACATGACCTTGTTCTTCTGGAATTATATCATGCAAATTTATTTTTATGTTAAAACTATCATAGGGATGTCTATTTATCAAGATAATAGATAGTTTCTTTTCATTTGAAAATTTGCTTGCATATACACTAACGTAAGGGACATCCCCTGTATAGGAATCAGGGCGCCAATCACTTTCTTTTCTGTAACTCGGCGGCTGAGTTCTAAACTTTGATGCAATTAAAATATCTCCAAAATAACGTGCAAATAGTTTCATAGCCAATGCCTTTGGCCGTATAGTTTTACCATCCCAACGGCTTCCTCCCCAGCCTGCATCTTTGTCCCATCCGCGAATATATCCAAACATTACTTCCTGAAAATTAAAGTTACATGCAACCTCAACTCCATGAACAGCAAATTGAGCCAATGTATCTGCATAGAAAATAGCATTTGCTAACGACCACGACATACCTTTATATTTATAATCAAGATCTGATGATACAGCATCCCATGAACCATCCCATTCAAGAAAAGCAACCTTTATTTTCCCCTCTCTTTGAGGAGCATATTTTTTTACCATATCATTTACTCTTTGAATAATCTTTCCAACCGCAAGGGAATTTGCCATTATGTCTCCTGCTGAAGGATGTATGCTTCCTTTATAAGGATGGCGTTTATTGACATGGTTGGGATACCAATGATATGAAACAAAATCGATATAATCGCCAGCCTTTTTAATAACCTCCTTATCAAATGATTCATAGCTTGGTCCGCCTATACATCCGCCTATCTTTATTGAAGGGTCAACCTTTTTCATTGCCAGACTAAATTGCCTTAGCAAGGCTGCATACTCACTAGCACTCATATAATCTTTTTCCCAATCGCCATAAGGTTCGTTGCCAATTTCCCAATACTTCACATAGAAGCCTTTTTTATGATTCATATAGTCTACCCATTCTGCGGCCTCTTTTGCTGTGGCAGATTCAATGTTAACCTGAATAAGAAGATCTGCTCCTACTATATTACAAAATTTTATAACATTATCTATTTTAGAAAGAGGCGCTTTATCAAATCGATTTGAAAAATCAAAGGTGCCTGTCTTCCATCTATATCCCTCAGCACCTCCTCCTGGAAAACGAAATAGACTAATACCTATATCTCTCCCGAATTTCGCAACGTCCATTTCAAATTCTGTTTTAGCCGCAAGATTACTGCCATATATATATTTGCTTATTTTTTGTATTTCCTTTAATGGATAAACATCAACAATAATTTGTTTCTTAGGTTTTTTAGATAATGTACTGCTGATAGATTCCAGCCCTCTTATTTTATATACTGTAGGTTTAAGGTCTATAATATAAGTCCTGTTATCCTTTGTTTTGTATGAAACAAAATTTGAGAAATAAAGACAGACATCCTTTGATGGACTAATTATAAAGAATTTAAAATATGATACCGAATCTATATCTATTTTTTCTGCTATCAAGGAAACAGGAATTATTAGCCTATATAACCCTTTGGATGGAATGAGAAATGACCTGCTAAATGTCTTTACTTTGTGGTTTTTACCACTTTTTATTTCAATGGATAAATTAACACCATTCCTTGCAGGATTTGCCACATCAAATGCAAATATACGCTCATCAGACCAATCAAGTATATCGTCCTTAAAACGCTGGAAATAAAAACCAGGATTCCGATTACTTTCAGGAAAAGTTACCTTCAATGAATACAGTTCTGTTGGGCTATATCTCTCAGAAAAAGATAGTTTAGCATTATCTTCTGTCTTTATTGTCCGTAGTGTTGTAATATTGTTTAGATTCAATAGTTGATGAGAAATAAATTTGACAGGCCTTTCTTTTATTTCTTTTCTATTTATGTGATTATCTTTGTTGTTTTTATAGACTATAATCCCAATAACAACTGTTAAATACGAAAGTATTATTCCTGTAATTATCCCCCATAATAATACAATGCGTTCGGATTTTTTCATATATATAACTCTCCATTTAAGTAGAAGATTATCCTTTACAAAAATAATATAATATCAACAAGGCCCAATATAAATCTGTTTTAATCTCTTACCTATAATAGTCCAGTCATAATTATTACAAACAAAACTACGAGCTGCCTTTCCTATACGAGTAATTTTATCAGGGGATTCTATAAGATTTAAAATCTTCTTACTAAATTGTTCTGGACTATCAGCTATTATTATATTTTCTCCATCAGTATAGCTGATACCCTCTGCTCCAATAGTTGTGGAAACAACTGCCCTCTCCATTGCCATTGCCTCTAATATTTTTAGTCTTGTCCCTCCACCTATTCTAAGAGGCACTACAAAGATCGGCGAGCGTAGGACATAATCTCTGATATCATCTACCCTTCCAGTAAATATAATTCTGTCATCTTTTCCTGCCTGAACACGTAAACTCTCAGATGGATTTTTACCTACCACATAAAACTTTATTTTGGGCTCCTCTCTCCATAGTATAGGTAAAATTTCTTTACAAAAGTAGATAACAGCATCTTCATTTGGCAACCAATCCATTGAACCTGTAAATATAAGAGAATATGGCTCCTTTTCAATATTCTTAAAGCCAATATCTGTTGGATTAAAAAAGGTTGTATCAACACCATTAGGGACTACATATACCTTATAGGAGGGTAAAGTAATCTTACGTATTAACTCAGCATCATCTGAAGACACAGTAAACGCTGCAGAAAATTCTAACAATCTCTGACTTTCAAATTTCATCATTTTTTTAGCCTGAGAAGAAAAAATTTGTCTTTTGATTATATTATCTTCTACCCGAGCACATCGTTCTAGTATTTTATATTCTACATTATGTTCATCTATACATAGAGTATCTACATTCAAATGTTTGCCATAATGCGCCATATGGATATGATCTATATGAACAGCATCATATCTGTTTTTAGCTACCAATTCTTTTATCTTTTCTTGCATAGAGTATGAATAATATTTCCATACAGAAAAAGGTATATTATAAAAGGCTGTAATCCAGACCTTCTTAATAAATGAGATATCCTTTGATGGAACCATATGACACGATACGTTTATATCTGTTAAAGATTTTACATATCTGTTATCGTTCTGATTGAAGGAAAAACATACCAAATCAACCTCTGCGAACTTTACAAGTTGTTTAAGTATATTAAATGTACGTATTTTTGCCCCAGTATCAACAGGCACTGGCAGTCGCGGCGCTATAAAAAGTATCTTCATATATCACTCTCTTTTTTTAAGTATTATTTTAGTTATTTCTGGTCTACATAAAAAACGCATATTAATCCGTATAGTTCCTATACCACGGTTTACATATAACGGTATGCCGTTTACTAAAAACAGACCTCCCATGTATTTTGAATGATTGGCATAATCTGACATCTTCCGTATAAAAGGGATACCAAATTGTCCACCGTGTGTATCTCCTGCTAAAATAAGAGAAGGTGCATATTTTGCTATCTTTTTATGTTCTGCAAGTTCTGGTTTATGTATCAATAATAAAACAGGGACATTATCTGGGATCCCTTTAAATGTATCATCAATATACTCAGGTTTCCCATAACGCGCTAAAGCTGCATATCTCTCAGATATACCCGCAATCCACAAAACTGCACCATTGTTAAACTTTACCCGTAGATTGTCATGATTTAAAACGGTTATGCCTATCTTCCTTAAATCAGACACAGCTTTATTGTATTTTATTAAATAGTCTTCTGTATCTCCAAGTATAGCAAATATCCCTTTGTTTGCCTTTAGTTGACTTAATACTCTTAAACAAACCGGCCAGCTATTTTTATCACCTATTATGTCTCCTGTTATAAATATCACGTCAGGTTGAATTTTATTTATAATATTAATGAGCCTTTCTTCTCTTACTCCTTGCTTATGAATATGCAAATCAGATATCTGGACCATTTTTATTTTTTCGAGTCGTTCATTAAATAAAGGAGATAGAATCTCAATTCTTGTTACTTGAATCCAATTAGGCTCAATATGAAAAGCATAATACCATAAAAAAGGAGGTGATATAAACGGCATTAAAACTAACCATCTCAATACAATGGTTAATTTATGCATACGCCGTTCTCCTGTTTGTTTATAGTATGTAGTTATATACCACAATATAAATAATAAAATACCTGCGATTATAGTAGAAAATACAAGGAATATAGCTAATTTAAGATAAAATAATAAGGAGAACATAATTTGAACTATATAGTCTTATGGCAAGAGATATACATATTATAATAATGCTGCATCATTAGCTCTATTGAAAAATGTTTTTTTATAAATTCTAACGCATTTACAGTTAATCTATCCCATATCTTACGGTTATCTATTAGCTTCTTTACTACATCTGCTAATCCAACCACATCACCTGCCTCTACTAAAAGACCTGTCTTATTGTCTATAACTATTTCCGGGATACCTCCTACTTTTGTTGCTACAACAACCACCCCAGATGCCATAGCTTCTAATATTACCATTGGAATCCCTTCTGTATTCGATGACAACACAAATATATCTATCCCTGAATAAAATTCCGTCATGTCTTGGATAAAACCTGTAAATACAACAGCATGGGTCAAGCCTCTTTGCTCTAGCATGCCTTGAAGTTTATCTCTTTGCTCCCCTGTTCCTGCAATTAATAGTTTTATATTATTGCTATTAGCAAGCAATTTCTCTAATGCTCGTATAAGCATTTGTTGATTTTTTTCCTTACTAAGCCTAGCTGCCGTCCCAATAACAGTTTCATTTTCTCCAATATTGAACCTTTTTCTAAAATTTAAACGTTTTTTATCATTTTTCAAAAAAGCATTAATATCTAATCCATTTTTGATAACCATCCTTTTACGTGAAGGCATATATTTTAATATCTTTTCATTAACTACTACTACCCTATTAAAAAACGGCAATATACATCTATCCATAATCTCATAAAAAGAAACATTAACTGTAGCTGTTGTATACCCATGCACTGTTGCAACAACCGGTATGCCTATCATCTTTGCTGAGATAATTCCTATAATATTAGATTTATAATTGTGTGTATGTAATATGTCTATCCTATTTTTTAACAAAAATTGCTTTAACTGTTTAATTGTATGTAAATCTAATTTACCTGCTGAGTTAATAACAAATGTTGGCAAAGATAAATCCTGTGCAACAATAACTAAATCCTTAGATAAAAGGGGGAACCGATTATCTCTAATAACACCTACATATGCAATATTATCTGCCTGATTAAAATGTTGGGCCAGTGATAACACGACCTTTTCTGCGCCAAAGACCCCCCTGCTACTTATCAAATGAGCTATCTTCATAATATTTTAAACATAGATTTTAAGAAATATAACTGTTAAACAAATCTATATATTTGGATATCATTTTTTGCATAGAAAATTCCCTCAGAGCCTTTAAATAGCCTGCCTTTCCCATCTCTATACGCTTATCTGGATGGTTTATTAAAAATAAAATTGCATCTTTCAACTGTGTAATATTTTCTTTTTCAATAAGTAAACCTGTTTTGTTATGTTCAACTAATTCTGAATTGCCTCCTACATCTGTAGCTATCACAGGCTTGCCTGCGGCCATGTATTCAAGTATTGCATTTGACATACCTTCACTTAAAGACGGCATAACACATATATCTGCCATTCTTAATAACGCACTTACATTATCCCGCCTCCCCAGAAAGATTACGTGTTCTTCTATCCCTAAGTCAATAACCTGTTTGTGTATATTTATATCCGTTCTATCTTCTCCTACTAAAATAAGTTTTACATTAGGTTGAACAGGCACGATCTTTGCCAATGCAGAAATAAGATACGTATGCCCTTTTATAGGTTTAAGATTCGCAACATGCATAATTATTATATCTGAGCTGTTAACTTCTGGAAGACACTTTAAATCATTTATTCCCTGAACATCTATATCATCCTGTGGGAGTTCTACTCCATTATGAATAACCATAATTTTGTCTTCTGCAACATGTTCTGAGTCAAATACCATCTTCTTAACGGAGTTCGCAACAACTATAATTTTGTCCACCCAATGATTTATGAGCATATATGCCATTATGTGATGAGGACCTCTCCAAAATCCCATATCTCTTCTATTAGAAATAACAATCTTTACCCCTGCCATACGTGCAAAAAAAGGCCCCCATATATCTGAACTAAAATGATAGGTAAGCAGAATATTTATTTTTTCTTTTTGTAAATATTCTTTAAACTTTATACCTTTTAATATACCAGCAGGGCTATAAATCTTTTTTACGGGAAAGATTTCCAACTTGCACCCTGCTTTTTCAATAATATCCTTTGGAGCAGATCCTCCACATTCTAAACTAATTATTGTAACTTTAAACCCCTGCTTCACCAACCCCCTGCTCAATTCAAAGATTTGCTTTTCTGCTCCGGCCTGCAGATTATTAAGGCAGTCGGTTAAAAGCGCTATATTTAAAAGATTATCAGCAGCCATTATTTGCTCCATAGAATTTATAACTATAACAGACCATCCTAATCAAAAACCCCAATATATGATAAGCCTGATAATTTGTTACTTATCGCCACTAACTTCAACAATCTCAGATTTGTGATCTGAGATCTATTATATATCATTTACACCAACTGGCATTTCCATAGCTAGCATACTTCAACTTCTATTCCACCTTCGTTGATTTGTCATATTATATGTTTCCTTTTATATAAACCTTTTATTTTATATCTATTCCATACATCCTTTTAATTCTTTCTTTCTCCTTCATCAGTATTTCTTTCTTGTTCATGTTAGGCTGGTTTGATAATGTATTTAACCTTGCAACCAACCCCGCAAATATCCACAAATATGCACTCAATGGTAAATATGACCACCTATCACCAAACATATTATTGACCAATAATACAACGATACATATAGCAAATCCTAGTCCAAGTGCCTTAGCCGGCGGGTCATCTCCATTTTTATATAACTGCCATCCCAACCTAAACATTTTCCATATAAGGATTAAAAATAAAAGAAATCCTATTATACCTTGCTCAACCAAAAATTTAACGTAAATATTATGAGTATCACCTAATGCAAACCCCATATACTTAAATGTCTTTAATCCTATTCCTAATACAGGGCTGTCTTTAAATAAATTCAAACTCTGTTCCCATATTATAATCCTCATCTCAGAGGATACATCCAATTCACCATATTGATTTGTCGTCATATTTATCCTATCTTTAACTTTTTGAGGCAGGAGTGTCTGCCAAAAGATAACCACACATATAAGTGGTATTAATAAAAATCTCCTGCGTGCAGCGAAAAGGAAGAAACAGCCCACTACTAAACTTATATACGCAGCCCTAGAAAATAAAAAGGCAATACAATATATATTAACCCAAATAAGCCCTCCTAAAATAAATTTAAGTAATTTACTTCTCATAACAAAAAATAGACTCATAAGTATTATTGTATACTGTGAATAAAATGCCGCTATCTCATTAGGCCCAAGATATACAAAGGTTCCATTAACTTTACTTCTGGAAGCTATATTGGAAAACCATGACAATTGCATAAGTTGATAGTAATCCATTACAACCATCGTAAGAGACATTACAACAATTGTTCTCCATATCCATTTTTTATCTTTAATAATATTAAAGGTAAGAAAATATAATATAGGAAAAATAGAATAGTTTTTCCAAAACTGTAACCTTTCATCAGATAAATCAAAAGGAGCAAAATAGCCTAAAGTAAAATATCCTCTCCACAATGATATATAAGTATATATAATAGTAATAAAGGCTATAGCATTAAGTGGGGATTTTTCAAATACCCGACCGTTACGTTGACGGGTTGCGTTAAAAATAAGCCCAAGAAGCAATGAGATAAGAAGGATATCAATAAAATCCTTTCCGCACGGATATGGATGGAGTTTATAGACCACGTTACGTAAAGGGAAAAAAGGGATAATGAACAGCAACGTCCATCTTTGTTTGTTTGTAAGCCCTATAATAGCGAAAAGAAATCCTACTAAAAGAATTATAGGTGGTATTATCTCTTTAATAATATGAAACATCTCACTCCTTATCAACAATCCTTGCAGGGATCCCTACAGCTGTAGAGTTATCAGAGACGTCATGAATAACCACTGCATTTGCCCCTATCTTAACATTATTGCCTATATTAATAGCCCCAAGGATTTTGGCTCCTGTACCTATATACACGTTATCTCCTATAACAGGTGCCCCTTTGTGACCAACACCTCTAGTTCCTATAGTAACCCCCTGCCCGACACTAAGATTTTTGCCTGCCTTAACTGTATGATGGAAAAATATAGAACTTATATGCCCAATATATAAGCCCGGGCCAATATCTACTGATGCAGGTATTGATACCTTAAACAATATCTCACTTAATTTAAATATCAAAAATGATGCTAAACGAAATACAATTTTGACCACAGGAATATCTAATAGGAACAACATCCTACTCATCCTATACAAAATAGTAGCCCAAATCCCAAACTCAAAAACATTATAAAAACGTTCTTTAATAGATGGGGTTTTCCATCTTTTTAAATCAGTAGTAAGAAATATTATCTGTTTAAAGGCCTTCATATATCTTTACCAGCTGTTTCGCACTTTTATCCCAATTAAACCTATTCAGATTTTCGTATCCTTTTTTTGTAAGCGATTCCCGTAATCTTGCATTAGAGACTATCTTATCTATGGCAGAGGATATCTCATTTATACTATAGGGGTCAAACAATAATGCGCTATCCCCTACCACCTCAGGCAAGGCAGATGTATGAGAACATGCTACAGGGGCCCCACATTTCTGCGCCTCTAACAGAGGCAGGCCAAATCCTTCAACTAACGACGGGAAAATAAAACCAACAGCATCGCTATAAAAATAGGACAAATCCTTTTCTGGCACATTCTCATACATACGGACATAATCTTCTATCCTCAATTCTTTGACCTTCTGTTTATATTGAGGCAAATGTCCCCCGCTCGAGCCTGCAAGCACCAATAATACATCTTTGACATATTTACTTTTAGCAAAGGCGTCTAATAACCTTGGAATGTTTTTTCTTGGGACCATACCAAGGCAAAAAATAAACGGTTTATTCAAGCTGTATTTTTTTCTATAATGTTCTAATAAAACTTCGTCTTTAATCTTTTTTATTTTGGTACTTATACCATTATAAATTGTATGAACCTTGTTTTCCTCAGCATCTAAATGCTGCAGTATATCTTTTTTAGTAAATTCAGAAATAGCTATAATAGCATCTGCAATCTTACATGCCCTTTTCATAGCATCTATGTCTTGTGGAAGAAAATCTTTTATGTGTAGGGTTCTTAAATCATGGATGGTTATTATCTTCTTAAACCTGCCACACATAGGCAGGCTATGGCCTACTGGCTGATGAAAGATGTCAATCTTTTGTTTTAGACAGGATATAGGAAGAACCACTTTGTTCCATAATATATCTTTATACATAAATTCTCTATCTGGTATACGTAATATGATTTTTCGAAAATTTACTCCCACATCAATAATAATATCTTCCCTTTTTACACGTATACCAGAGCCTATAAGATAATACATATTATTTTTATCTATGCGGGATATAGCCTCTACTAGATTCTGGGTATATACCCATACCCCGGTTTTCCGATTCGCCTGCAGACTCCTTATATCAATTGATATCTTCATTAGTAGGAATTTCTTACAATTAATAATAGGATTAAACTAATTGATACAAAATTATAACTTATCTAATATATCTTTATAAAACTTAATAGTTTCTTTGGCTGTATTTTCCCATCGAAACCTACGTGCGTAATCATATCCCTTTTGGGCATATTCTTTACGTTTCTCAACATCTGCTAATAAATTATAAATTCCATTAGATATATCATCTATGTTATACGGATCTATTGTAAAAGCAACCCTAGAGAATAATTCTTTTAAAGAAGACACATTTGATACAACACAAGCAATACCACAACGCATAGCCTCCAATACAGGCAATCCGAAGCCTTCATAGTATGAAGGAAAGACAAATATATCCGCACCACTTAAAAGATGACATATATATTTACTTTCTATATATGGAATTAGCTTTACTTTTTCATCAATTCCCAACTCCTCAATAGTTGAAATACATTCATCATATGAATCCAGAGGTTTACCTGCTAAAACAAGATTATGTTCAATCTTATGCCTTTTAATTAAATAAGCAAATGCCTTAATTAAAGATACAACATTTTTTCGGGCAGTAAAACTACCTAAATATAAAATATAGCTTATATCTTTATTCCCCAGAACTTCTTCTTTAAAACGCAAAACAGAATTGTTGTCTACAGCCTTAATATTATCGCTAACTCCTTCATAAATAACCTTTATCCTGGTTTCTTTTACCTTAGGGAAAACCTCCAGTATCTCCTGTTTCGTTGTTTCAGATACAGCGATAATCCCGGCAAATTTATCTATATGGCCCTGAAGTCTTTTATGAAAATACGGGTTATAATGCCTTTTATCCTTTATAAAAATAACATCATGTATAGTAGCAACCGATATATGTTCAAGTCCTTTTACCGCAACATATGCTGTAAAATGAAATAAATCTGTATTACTTTTTTTTAGCTGAGGAATTATTTTTATCCTATCATAAGTATTTTTCAAAAAAAGTCTGCTATATAAAAAAGGGTTTTCGATATAATATACCCCTGGGTTATGCTTATAGACCTTAGATGATAAACTTAAAGGATAAATGGTATGTTTATTTTTAGAGACATCTGTTAATGCACGAAAAAGTTCTTGTTGATACGTACCGATCCCTGTCTTTTTCTCTTCAAGTGATCTTGTTATATCAAATGCTATTTTCATTTTTTAATGATATACAATTTTCTCTATAACTTCCTAATCTTCTCTTCTATCCATGCTAACGGCAACAAAGGCCACATACATAATGCCTCAAATAATATAGAAAACATGTATTTATATTTTTTACAATATTTACATTTTCTTGCCAATTCAAAAAGATCCTTTGCATATACATCCTTAAGATTAAGTTGTTCGTATAACAAACGATGTTTATGTTTAAAATACATCTCATACTCTATCCACTTTATTCCTATTCTCCTTGTAGCATTTACTTTACCATAATTCCATATTCTATAAGTCACTAAAGGTCTTTCTATAATCTTTACTTTAGGGTTGGCTTTTGCAATTTGTACATAAAAATCCTTGTCCTCTCTGAAGGGTAGAGATTCATCGAATTTTATACCATTCCTTTCCAAAAAAAACTTTTTTACTATAACCCTGTCAGGGCTCCCTATTCCCCCTTGCTTTAACAAAAAATATAACATATTCTCTTGCAAATCTCTTGGACGTTTTTGGATTTCTTTATTTATCACATTATTGTCTTTATCATACTCCGCCCTGTAATTATCACACATAAGAAAATCATATTTATCCCAAAATAAAGAAAACTCTTCTAAAAATCCCGGTTCCCATAGATCATCCGCATCCAAAAAAGCAATATACTTTCCTTTTGCCTCTTCTATTCCTTTATTTCTAGCAGCAGAAACACCACTATTTTCCTGATAAATATATCTAACTAGCCCTTTTTCAATATATGGAGTTAAAACCTCCTTAGTATTATCTGTTGTGGAACCATCATCGACTATTATGATTTCATAATCTTTATATGATTGAGCTAAGATGGATTCAACCGCTCCTTTTATGTATTTAGCACAATTATATGTTGGAATTACTATGCTAACAGTTGGCATATAAAAAATTCTCCATTTTTTTTATAAATAACTTTGTTAACCTAAAAGAAAAATATAAAGCAGGGTTGTTTAACGATGAAATAACTTCTAGTATACTTGAATTCTTTTTAAATATATCTTTATTTTTCAGATAAATAGACCATAAAAAGGCATCGTAATATAAAGATATTTTTATTTTATCGATAAGAGAAAAAAAAGATAATTTTTTATATAAATTATATAGTTTTTGAGCATCTTTTTGCAGATTTATCCAATCTGAATATGATAAAATTTTTCTTTTCCAAAAATTACAATGAAGATGGCTATAGTCAGAGACTCCCAAAATTTCCTTAGCAGCTTGCCAATGTTTCCTAATGGTTTGTTTGTTAATCCCGACACCTGGTTCTATAGAACTGTTATTCCCATGTATTCTATAATGATATAGTATTTCAGGAATAATAATCATTTTGCCATGAAAGGAAAGTTTTAACCACATATGATAATCGTCTGCGGGGAAAAATTGTTGTTCAAACCAGAGATCATTTTCTAATAAAACAGATTTTCTAATTAAAGCAGATCCTGTCATTATTTTATTACGTGGAAATAAATAAAAATTGATAACTCCCTTTTCTCGATAAGGATATACTAACGGTAGTTTTTTTCCATTTTCATCGATATAACCACAATAACTTCCAACGACAACAGTATTTTTATCCTTATCCATTATATTAACTGTCTTGCTTAGTCTATTTGGCAACCATACATCATCATAATCTAGCCATGCAATATATTCTCCTTCTGACTCTCGTATAGCCCTATTTTTGGCATTCGCAAAACCTTGATTATCTTGATAAAAATATCTTATAATGCCTTTTTTTATATATGGGGTCAATATCTTTTCGCTTTTATCCGTTGACCCGTCATTTATAACTATAATTTCATAATCCGTATATGTTTGTGCCAATACAGACATGATACTTTCTTTAATAAAATTCTCGCCATTGTATACAGGTATCATTACGCTTACTTTGGGCATAATTAAACTTGCTCCATGAATTTTGTTAGAAGTGTTTTTATTCGTAAATGATATTCGCCAACATGGCTGCATATTTTATCAGTTAGTCCGGTATATTGGCCATGTTTGAACGATTTTTGGGCTGTCTCAATATCTTTTGTTAAATTAGAAAAACATTTTACGATATAAACATATTCTTTGGTCTTTGGAATAATTGAACTATATGAAAATTCATTATTTGGGATTAAATCTAGGAATAAGATAGGTTTGTCTAAAAATAAATAATATAATCCTAATGAAGTGTGATCGGTTATTAATAAATCCGATACAGTTAAAAATTTGAATGGGTCTTCATTAGAATTATAAAAATAAAATGTGTCATATCTTTTGAAGTATTCAATCTCTTTTTTCCAATCAATGCCATCACATAGGACTGGAGCTAAATTTCTCCGGTGTGTTGTAAATATAACATTATATTTATCTAATATTTCTGGTAAAAAACGTTTAATATTATCCCATTCCTTTTGCAAGAGGCTCTTTTCCCCCCAATGAGATATAAACATAATAGTTTTTCTATTGGTAGAAAATCCTATTTTTTTTAAAAAATTTTTCTTATTGAGTTCCTTCTTTAACTGTATTATGTAATCAACTTTTGAAGAGCCTGCAACAAAAATTTTGTTCTCAAATTCTGGCATGATTTTTGTAACCTTTTCTTTTATGTAATAACTTGCTTCTATAATTACATCAAATTCTGTTAATGATTGTTTGTTATATATATATTCACACCCGTCAATTAAAGAATAAGCCGCTAACCCATGCCCAGAAAAAATTTTTTTACACCCCTTTCTGAAATAGATATTTTTATCCGGCAGAAAGACTATATCCCATTTTATCTTCTCCGCAATAATGTATGGCAATATCTTATAGCCCTTGTCTTTTTTCTTTCTTTTTAATTTATAAAGAAAATCTCCCTCCATGGATAAATTCGGCGGGATTGTTATCCAGCAACGGATGTCATCTCGTGATGCTAATATTTTTAAAATATCTTCTGCATAAGAAAACATAATATCGTTATAGATACCAAACATGATATCTTTTTTCCTTTTAAATCTTAAAACACCATTCTCTATATGAAAAAAAATTTTTTTTAGTATATTATTCATTCTCAACTAGTTATGCCTAAAGGTTGTTTTTATATCAAAATGCAAGTAATCAATATGGCTATTATATTTCCATCTATAAAAATAATATATAAAAATAGAAACAAAAAATAAAAAGCTAAGGCAAAGTAATTGGCCCCAATAAGCTATAGTTGATAGTATAGTATATCGCAAAAATAAAAGTATAATCGCAAATAACAAAGAAATCCCCACAGGTTCAAATATGGATATAATAAAATCCTTTACATACAATCCTATATATTTGTGCAATACAAAAAGAGTAAATATTAATTTTATGATAGCATCAACCGATAATGCAATCACTACCCCTTTAATACCAAATTTTACTCCTATAAACAGACTGGTTAAAAATATAGGAAGCCTTACCAAATTCATATAAAAAACCATATAAGGAAGGCCTTTGCTATTTATTATATTTATCCAATAAAAATTTGGAATACCTAACAATGTGTTAAATGAAGTAAATATTAATAGTTTAGCAGCTGGTATCCATTTTGTCCCAAATATAGTAGCAATAAAACAATCTGGGAAAAAAGCAAAAAATATTAAAAAAGGAGCGGCTAAAGTGTAACTAAAAAAATTCATCTTTCTGAACCAATCCCTTATTCTATCTATATCTTCTTGTATTTTGGAAAAGGCAGGCAAGAGCACATTTCCTACGGTTGTATTTAATTTTTGTAACGGCATGGCGCTAAGGTTAGCTGCCCTGTTTAGGTATCCAAGCTCACTCGCTCCAAGATATCTACCAGTAATTATTTTTTGGAGATTCCATAAAAAAAAGTTTAGTATATTGGTTAATGTTAGAAATATACCAAAACTTAATAGTTCTTTCGCACTTTTCTTATCAATTAATATTTGGGGCCGCCAAGAAAAGTATTTAAATAACCAGTAATACCTTACCCCCACCATTCCTAGCGCTCCTGCTATTACTCCCCATACAAAACTTTGAGCACCAAACCCTATTATAGCAAGGGGAATTGCTACCACAGGGTATAAAATAGCATTTAATAAGCCCGGGATAGCCGCTTCTTTAAATTTAAGATTTCTGCTTAATAACGCGGATGGTATTCTATCAAAGGAATATATAATAAATGTGAAGGCTATAATGCGGGTTAGTATTCTAACCTGAGGTTCTTTAAAAAAATTTGCTATAAACGGCGCAGATATCCAGGTGATTCCAAAGCATAAAAATCCCATTATAACGCTTATTGTAAATGCAGTTTGCAAGTGTTTCTCATTTATATCCTTTCTCTGAACAATAGCCGCATTTAGACCTAACTGCCAGAACATCCATACAAAACTTGATACAACCTGTGCCATACCATATACTCCGAATTCCTTAGGGCCTAATATACGCGCGAGGATAACACCATTGATAAAGTATAATACTTGCGATGCCATACTAAAAATCGCCTGCCATTTTATACCATATTTTATTTTTGAAGATAAAGATGACATGATGTGTCTAAATAAATTTTATATACTCTATAAACCAATAAGGTTATTAGTTTAACAAGAAAATTTTAAATTAAAACCAAGTTTCTATCTAAAAATTATCGTAGCCAACAACTCCTCAAAAACTATCCCCCCCCCTTTAGAAAAATTCTACAAGGTTTGTTAGTATGTGGAATGGTAGTCTATAGTTTATCATGTAATGTTAACGGCCTGCCGTTTTAATAGAGAAATTTAAAAATACTTTCTAAAATATTCGTGCCATTCGTGGAGAAAACTCCTAATCTTATTTACTCTATATAAAGAACATAAAATTTTTCAATATGATCTGCCACAACCTAATACGGCCAACAACTATTCTTTTGAAGTAAAAAATCCCAAATTAGAATATATAACTGTTTATTCCCACATTAACCCTGCCATTATAAACTAAGCCTTTCATGCCGTAGGAAAGGATTGTTTATCCGGCTTTCTTTAAGGATAAAATTCCACAATTGTCTTCTAGGGTTAAAAAATCATCCGTATCAGAAATAATCTTAGTATTTATATCATCCGTATCATTCATCAGGATTTTTATCTATATCCCCAAATTATATATAATTATAAATGGAAATCATTCGGCCCTAAAAATACGTTTAATCAATTTTTTTATCAGCACCCATCCGCACTTGGTAGCATAAAGGAATGGAACAGGGTCATCAACTGCCCAACAGGCCCAGACCTTTTTGCCTTTTAAGATACTAAATAACCACTCCCATAATGTTATCTTACCCTCTTTATGGTA
>CAZHWM010000011.1:0-19877 GCA_964535935.1 uncultured Planctomycetales bacterium | reverse complement strand
ACATCTATATCAGACCAATTTATCCCCATATCGCTCAGCAGGTCTATCTCTCCCCAGTTGATTCCTGCTGCGCTCATAACATCTATATCAGACCAATTTATTCCCATGTTGCTCATTACATCTATATCAGACCAATTTATTCCTATATTGCTCATTACATCTATATCAGACCAATTTATCCCCATATCGCTCAGCAGGTCTATCTCTCCCCAATTTATCCCTGCTGCACTCATAACGTCTATATCAGACCAATTTATTCCCATGTTGCTCATCACGTCTATATCAGACCAATTTATTCCTATATTGCTCATTACATCTATATCAGACCAATTTATCCCCATATCGCTCATTACATCTATCTCTCCCCAATTTATCCCTGCTGCACTCATCACGTCTATATCAGACCAATTTATCCCCATATCGCTCAACAGGTCTATCTCTCCCCAATTGATTCCCATATCCGTCAAGACGTCTATTTCAGACCAATTTATTCCTATATCTGAAAGAAAATCTATATCAGACCAATTTATCCCCATATCCGTCAGGACACCTATATCAGACCAATTTATCCCCATATCACTCATTACATCCATTTCAGACCAATTTATCCCTGAATTAGTCATAATACTCACATCACTCCAATTTATTCCTGCTTCACTTAATGACTGCCAATCATCCCAATTTACCCCAGCACTTGACATCACTGTTAGATCTGTCCAGTTAATTCCTGCCTGAGAAAGGACCTTCAAATCTGACCAATTAATATACTCGTCCCAATTTACACCAGAACCTGTCATTACTGCTAAATCACTCCAATTAACATTTGCATCTGTCATCTTTCCTAAATCTCCCCAATTGATGCCCATCTCAGACAACATATCTATCTCTGCCCAGTTGATCCCCACATCACTTAACATACCTATATCAGACCAATTAATCCCCATATCACTCAAGACACCTATCTCTGACCAATTAATCCCCATATCACTTAAAACATCTAACTCAGACCAGTTTACCCCAACGTCGCTCATAATGCTAATATCTGCCCAATTAATCTCCGCTCCACTAAGATTACCAATACCTTCCCAGTTTATATTATCAGGCATATCATCTGTTATACTTTTAATGGCTGCAACATCTGTCATAAGCACATCTATGTCATCCCAATTTATAGTATCTGTTTGAGCTTTTATAGCGGTAATATCATCCCAGTTAATAGTATCTGTCTTTGTCTTAATTGCCTCTAAATAGTCCCAGTTCACCTTCGCATCCCAAATATCTTCTAAAGTGGGTTTGATAAGGTCTATAGAAACATATCCTGTATATTGTGTCCCTGCTGCTGTTATATCTACATAAAGTAAATAGGAATCCTCTCTTTGGGCATCTGTAGGAATCCATGCTCCTGTTTTACACCAATCGTTAATCGTATCTAGAGTAGGGGCCAACAAGGTAGTTACTAAAGTCCCACTATTATCATAAATTTTGAAATCTCCACAAGAATCAGTACTTGTAAGGTCAACAAGCCCTGATGCCCCTACGATCCAACCAAACATATAATAAGAACCTGTTGCATCATCCCATGCAGCAGAACCATGTATCTCCGTACTGGGCAAGACATCAAATGGATCAGAAACCGCGGACGTCAATCCAGGTGCAGTTGCTAATAAAGTATACATTTCACCTGCTTTAGTAATCTGTAAATCTGTAAAAGTAGCAACTCCAGCCTTTACTTTAACTGTTGTAGTTCCTAGTAACACACCATCACCAGGATTATTAAAAATCTCTAATGTAACCTCTGTAGAATTATCATTAACAACAACATTACCATTAGCATCCTGCACCTGGACTATTGGTTGGCGTTCAAATTTGCTTACGTGAGGAGTAGATGAAGGGATTTGAGTGAAAACAAGATGGGTAGCTGCTCCATGGGCTAAATAGCCTGCAGTTGGAGAGGTGGCAGAAGACTCTCCATCTTGCGGGCCTCCTGAATATATATCACTACCTATGACAAATTCCTCATCACCACCATAACTACCACCCGTATATTGAGCAAACACAGTGACAGGAATTTGGGCCAATATAAACAGGAATATAACACAAAAGGTTATACTCCTGTAGAAAATTCTCTGAATTAGTGATTTATTATTATATTTCATTCAAAATATTACACGCAAAAATTTCTTCCGCAAGCTCGGCTATTCAAAATCGTCCCCACAGCCAAGATATCTTGCGCCCCTTAAAAACATTATCGAAACTAGATATATCACGGAGCTGTACGAACAAGCCTACCTCCTTGAAAAATACCAAAGGAAGGATCATACCGTTGCGCGTACCCTAAACTATCCGGATCCTTACTAGCATAAATACGAGTAGAAATTTGACAATAAATAGGTTCAGACAAAAAATCTCCGCCCCTATATCCAGAGCCAACCGTACCTGTAACCCCCCTGGCTGGGTCTTCTTTATTTATTCCTGGCCAATCAATGTTAGTTGCATTTCCTTCATATCCTGGAACATCAGAAAGTTTCCCATCTCCATGTGTTCCTAAAAATTGACGACCTTCTTTTCTCCCTACAGTAACCACCATTTCATACAAATTCCCTGAAAGTTCCATCGTCCCATAAAAACCAGCACCACTTGTAGCACGAGTCGTAGAACTCTCCGCAAAAATTCCAACACGCAAAGGCCCCTTTTGTCCTTCAGCAATTCCTCCAGGACGTCCATCGCCAGACGTCCACCCCAAACTATTACCATTAAAATTTGCTGCACCATCCCATATTTGCTCTGTTCCATCCTCATCTTTATTAGGATAGATTTCTCCTGATTCTGCCCTATTAAATGATGTCTTACCCCACGCAAACTCGTCCGGAACTGGAGAAATGTCTGCTCCTCTAGCGGATTTTTCAAATTCCAACTCTGTCATAGGACGCAATGCAGCCCAATCAGCATACGCCATAAGATCTGGCCATGAAATATAACTAACTGGTCTATCCGGTCTCAAGGTAGTTGCATCAGAATATGGATCAGAAGAATCCCATGAGATTGTATTCCGATTTACTATGGCATCAGTTCCCTTCCCCCCTTCCACTGAACTTGTTATATCCCTATTCTTTTTCTGTTCTGGGGTAAGAGTATTAAAAAAACTTACCCATTGTCCTTCAGTTAATTCATACTTCATTTGATAAAAGGCATGAAATCCTTTAGGAAAAGAAGTTGGGATAAGAAAAATATCCCCCGTTTTATTTTCTCCAGGAGCTAATGTGCTTTGATAAAAGAAACCATTCGTTGCCGTATTAGTAGTCCTTATTGCATCTTCACTTCGTATATACCAAGGCTCATCATCCGAACGACCCTGCATAAATCCATAATCTATAGAACTACTTCCATCCCCTGCATAAAAAGCACCTTCAGGTATATATACCATCTCAATACCAAAAATTTTATTAATAGTATTAGCGGCTGAAGCCTGAACACTACTCAATCCATCTTGACCATAATCCCAAACAAATCTTACTCCTTTTGCACTAACACTACCTCTACCGAAATCTGTCCTTTGGATAAAAAATCCTTTCTCATCAGATGGAACTATAATTTCAAAATTTGTAGGGGCATAAAATCCCACAGGGTTATGTCCACTTGACCCCATGCTCGCATGTTCCCATGTCTTCCCTGCATCGGTTGAATATTTCAAAAACACCCAAACAGCATCATTGTTCACTGTAGTACGCCAACTATTGTCCCATGATATATCACACGTATAAGTAATTTTTTTGGCTTTAGTATCTATACTATAAATATTAAAATTTTTTATTTTAAGATGATTAGCCCATACTAAATTACAAAAAAAAGTAAAAAACAAAACAATCCCTAACACTCTTCTGTTTTTATTCTTTTTAAGAATATAAACTCTTTTCATTTTTCAACTTTCTCTAAAATTTTTACTCACTTTTTTTAAAATGATTTATTCACAACAACTCCTCACACCCCTACCACCGACATCATTAAATATAGTATCAGTCGAATCCGCTGCTTTCATTCTATCAGATATCCTTAATCTAACCCCTGAATCACCATCTTTCCATGAACCACCCCTAATCCCAGATCCCGCTGTCCCAGTCACCCCATAAGAAACTATCTCATTAATTCCGGGCC
The DNA here is from genome assembly GCA_964535935.1 of uncultured Planctomycetales bacterium. GTDB lineage: Bacteria > Omnitrophota > Gorgyraeia > Zapsychrales > Zapsychraceae > CAZHWM01. The sequence continues at coordinate 15,725 of CAZHWM010000011.1, read as the reverse complement.
AATCTTCGTTAGTGGCATTACCTTCATATCCAGATATAGTTGTAAGATAGCCATCCCCGTGGGTTCCTTTAAACTTCCTTCCTGTAGCATTACCAATAGTAACCACTCTTTCCGCTACATTACCTGATAACTCCATCGCACCATAGTATCCTGCACCTGCACTTTCCCTATTGCTATCTTTGGTAGCAAAAATTCCTCCCCGTAAAGCACCCTTTGCATACTCTTCTCCTCTAACAGCATCCCCACCTGAAAAAGAAATATTATTATAATTTGCATTCGCCCCAGGGTTAACCACTGTCTCATCTCCCAATTCTTCTCCTTCCGAAAGAGTTGTAGCCGGAATAATATTAACTGTCCCCCAAGCAAATTCACCTCCAACCGGCAAAAATGGCCCTCGCGCTGCTTTTTCATACTCAAGTTCCGTCATAGGCCTCAATCCAGCCCAATCAAGAAATGCCGCGAGGTCTTTCCATGATAAGTAAGTTAAGGCCCTTGCAGGTCTCTGTGTAGAACATGTTAAAGGAACCCCACTACACTTAATAGTATTCCTAAATTTAACACTATCGGTATTTTTATGCATAGAATCTGTAAGATCATGTGCAGCACGTGCGCCCTCAGAAGGAAGAGAATTTACAAATTCTACCCACTCTCCCTCATTAATCTCATATTTCATCATATAAAAAGAGGCATAACCTTTTGGAAAGGTATCTGGGATTCTAAAACTAGCACCTGTAGCATCTTCTCCTTCATTATTAGCAGAAACATATCTATACCCATCCTTAACACAATTTGACACGATAATAGGATCTTCACTAGAAATATACCATGGGTCAGAATCACCACTTCCTTGATCAAGACTCGCAACAGAAACATCATAATCCCCTGCATAAAATGAGCCTTCTGGCACATAAACCATTTCTATACCAAACACACTTACTTTAACCTCATCCATCTTATTAAATCCAGCTGTTTTATAATCTATAGTCAATCTCACTCCTTTTGATGACATAGAATGAAATTTCCCATATACAGCTGGTCGTATAAATGCTCCTATTCTATCTTTGGGCACATAAATCTCTATATTAGAATTATCACCTACATTTGTCCCCTCGGGATTAACTCCACTTGTTGCTAACTTACAAAGTTTTTTATAAATAGGAGAAGAGGTTGGGTCATAAAGTCTAACAGTGATCCATACTCCATCGTGATTAATCTTTGTCCGCCATGAGTTATCCCATGAAATATCAAATTCAACCACAACAGTACCATTATCAGGGAATCTATCCTTTAAGGAAACATTGGTAATATGCAAATTATTACCGTATACATAAAAAACATTTGCCCAAAAATTTATAAATATATAAAAAATAATAAAAAATATTTTTTTCATAATTATTAAAATAATAAAAAATTATATTTTTTTTAATTAAAAAAACTAATTTACAATATGCAATATATTATAAAAATTTCTTAATAATAAAAAATAAAATGAAAAAAAATTGTTTATTATTAATATTGCCAACCAATTAATACTTTGCTCCTAACTAAATTGAACAAAGCTCTGCCACAAAAATTAAAAAACAATAAAAATACCCAATATTTCAATTTATATTATTTGGAACCTTTTTCCAAAGGCGAATCAACAATACTCTTCAATGCAACTTCTGCCTCTCTTATTTTGCCTCTTACAATATAGGCATCCTTAGCATTGGGCTTTAAATACAAATACATTCTATAATGCTTCAATGCAGTTTTATAATCTCCTAAATACTCTCCACAGACAAATGCAAGATTATAATGGGCATCTGGATCATTTGGCATTAAAGTCACCGCTTGATAATATTCTCTATAGGCTATCTCATATTCTCCTTTTTGAAAATATATATTCCCCATATTATAATGAGCAATTGCCGCATCCCTTTTTAATTTCTCATCTTCTTCCTTAAATGCATCGATTTTAGATAATAATTCTAAAGTTTTTTTCTCTCTATCAATCACTTTATTTCTTTTTATATTTTTTTTATTTAGATTATTTATATTATTAACTAATACATTTGTCTTTTTATAATTATCAATATTATGATCTTGCAACTTGGCAAGAGTTCCTTCTAATTCTTTTATTTTTTTTGAATATTGTCTATTAATACTCCTTACCCTCTCTATTTTTTCAGCAAGCATATCTCTATCTCTCTTCAATTTATTAATCGTAGCATTGGCGCCCCGCAAACTCACCATTTTGGTATTACCATCTCCTGCACAGGCATAATCCATTTTAAAAAATAAAAACTCCCCACAAAAACAAATAAAAAAAACGCAAAAAAATAGAAACGACTTATAATAATTTAATTTTAATAAAAATTTTTTTATCATATAATGATCCTCATTAAAAAAAGGTTACAGTTTTTTATTTATCCCCTAAAAAATATCTTAATTTGAACTATATGATTTAAAAGGTTTAATAGATGCCTTCATCCTAGCATAATCATCTTTACCAGTAATAATATGTGGAGTAATAAAAATAACTATCTCCGTCTGAGAAAAATGATCGTATGTCCTGCCAAAAATAAATCCCAGAAAAGGCACATCCATAAGCCCAGGAAATCCCTTTTTAGTATGAACCTTGTCATGTTTCTTTAAGCCTGCTAACACCACAGTATATCCATCTTTCACCATAACAGTAGTTTCTACATCTGTTTTATTGACCTGTGGTATCCCTCCTCCTTTGGAAGAAACAGTTCCTACTACAGACGAAATTTCAGGTCTCAACCGCATCGTAACATATCCCTCATCATTAATAATAGGAGTAACATTTAATTTTAGTCCCACATCTACAAATCTAACATCTTCACTAGTTATAGCATTATCTCCTGTCCCTGAAGTAGTAGATATAATATAAGGGACTGTATCTCCTATATGTATTTTAGCCTCCTCTTTATTGGTAACTAATATTTGAGGATTCGATAGCATCTTGGTATCACTCACCTGCTTAAGGGCCCTTACATACATCTCGAAAGCATTCACATCAAAGTTTCCAACTGCAATCTGCCCAAAAGTAGAAGAAAGATTATCTCCCGAGCTTAAATTATTTTTATCTAAATATATATTTTGGAAACTTAGTTTTCTTAAATTTTTATCAGGGCTGTCTCTAAAATCCAATTTCCAGTCAATTCCCATATCATATTCTGGTTTCAAAACAATCTGTAAAATACTTGTATCAATCAACACTTCTTTAGTAACCACATCTAATTGACGAATTATATTTTCTATTTCTTTCTTCCGACCAGGGAATGCTCTAATAATCAACTTATTTGAACGTTCATCTGCTGTTATAGATCCCACTGCTTTCGCATCGATCCTAGCACGCAATTTATCTGCAACAACATCTGCCTCAGCATATTGAAGGCTATAAACTATTGTATCCAAAGGTTTTTCTATCTCTGCTATAGCCTTTTTCATTTTAGCTATAGCCTCAGGAGTATCTATCATTACCACTGAACCCGTATCTTCATCAATAATAATCTTTCCAATATTACTTTTAATACTATCCAATGTGGCTAAAACATAGCTGGGTTTAGAATAAGTAAGATGGACAATACTGACCTGCGTCTTATCACTAAACCTTTTACCAAACATAGCTTCATACTCTGCTGCTGTCATGACTTGAATAATGTTATCATGAACATCATAAGCTAAATGATTAGAAATAATAACTATATCTAAAGCATTTTTTATAGTAACACTATTAAGAAAAACTGTAACCCGACCCTTTACACTTGGACTAATGACAACATTAAAATCTCCCTTATTAGCAAGGAATTTTATCACATCAACAATATTCATATCACGCACATCAAGCGTAATCTTTCTCTGCATACGTTCACTCATCGGCTGTTTATCATCAGAAATAACTATTGGTTTAGCTGCCCAAAGTGTAATAGGACCGGCTGTTGCCATAAAAAAAACATAAACGCTAAAAAATAAAATAAAATTCTTTAAGTTATTTTTGAGTATTATTCTTTTCATATCTTATTACCATCTCCTCATCTTCATAGCCTAATACTGCACTATCGGCATAAATGGTTTTTACAATTATATCCCCTATTTTCTGCCCTTTTTTTAGAAAATAGGTTTTTCCTTTCTCGGTATCTTCAATCATTACCGAGGCTGAATCAACTGTATCCAACCATGCTATACCCACTAATCTCAGATTAGCCGTTTTTTGAAGTATCTTACGATTTTTAGCGAGCATATGCCCTACCTGTTTATCTGAAACAACAAAAGGCTGGAATATATTCCTATCATTTACGCCAGCGAGATAATATGTCTTATCATGAACAGTTCCCCCTACATCTGATACACCATCACCCCTAACTGGCCTATCTGAGAATTTCGAAAAAGAAATTTTTTGATTTAGGCCTTTTATCCCTGCCCTTACCTCGTTTCCTAAAAATAGTAAAGCCCCGAATATCATTATCAATAAACAAAAATTTACTGACTTGACTAAGGCTATCATAGATTTATTTCTATCAACCTTTTTTATCTCTGTAGTCTGAGTAGATACACCTGAAGATGCCTCAATCATTTTTAAGAGCTTTTGTTCTGCAGATTCTTTCTTTTTAGCACACATAACACATCCACAATTAAACTCAGGGTCTCTCGTGCCCGAGTCTCATATAAAAATTAAACACATAAAGATTCGTTTATAATATTACCCATACTCCCTGAACTCCACTGTCTCTCCTTTTCTATCACTTCTTGAACAAGTATTCTATCTGCAATGGTCTGATCCTGCATCACAAGTTCAGCCAAAATCTTATGACAAAGCATATTTATCTTTCTAGGATACCCTTTAGAATATTTATAAATTTCATCAATAGCTTCATCGAGAAATATCTTAGGGTATCCCCTATAACCTGCCTTTTTTATACGGAAACCTATCAACTCCTTAGTTTCTTCTAAATCCAGAGGATTTAACATAAATTTAAAACTTATCCGATCTAAGAAATTACTAATATGCACAACTTTTGAATACAATTCCAGCTGACCTAGAAGAACCAATTGGATAAGTTTATGCTCATTGGTTTCAAAATTTAATAATATTCTCAATGCCTCAAGAATAGAAAAATCTAATTTCTGAGCCTCATCAATCACAAGAACCACTGTTTTATTTTCTTCTAATGTCTGTTGTATCAAAAATTTCTCTATAGCGTCCCGTAACAATACCACATCTTGACAATTTACACCAATTGTTTCAGGGCATTCAATATCAAAATTTCTTACTAGAGAAGATAAAAATTGTGCTTCATCAACAAAAGATGGATTCAAAATCATATGAAAAACCATATCCTTACGTTTATTTAACTCATGTAATAATTTACGTGATAAAGTAGTCTTCCCTGTCCCCACATCACCAAAAACAACTGACAATCCTCGTCTAAGTCTTAATTCAATAAGCAAATTGGTTAGGACTAACTCATGTTGTCTACTAGGATAAAAAAATTCTGGATTGGGGCTTGTAGCAAAAGGTTCCTTTTCAAAACCTAAAAGCGAATAATACCCTATTTTTTTATTTGACCCAAACATGAGCTTTATGATATGAAAAATTTGTAACAGCTATTATTGAAAAGATTTACATAAAGAAAAATAATTCTATCTATGTTGCTCTTAAATTCTAACACATGGGATAAGGCTTGCAAGATTTATTTAATTTTTTTATATCTCAGAGTAAGAATAAACCGGACAATCCCCGACGAGAATCCTAATGTCCTTGCAAAAGCCCTTGCCAACATTACCCAGAACAAAAAAATAGTTTCATAAAAATTCCTTGTAACGATATAACTAAAGAAAATATTAAGAAATAAAATAAATGTAAATATAAATCCAGAAATGATAAAAAAATTTAAAGGAAAAAATAAAGACAGCACAAGACAAAACAAAAAAACAATTACCGCTGGGGGTTCTATGATATCCTTCCAAAAGGTATAATCATCACCTTTCATCATATGTGGATAGTCTATATACATCTTAACTCGCCAAAAACCGTGCCGAAATTGTTCCTTAAGATATTCTCTAATAGATGTGGGAAAGCAATGAAAAACCACTGAATCCTGAACAAATAAAATCTTATATCCTGCCTTAAGGACCTTGTAACTTAAATCATTATCCTCACCACTGGCATAACGATACTCTGCATTAAATCCCCCAAGGTCTTTAAATATCTCAGCCCATATACAAAAATTATAACTACCAAAAGAACGAGGATAAGAAGGGATCAGATATTTATGACGGAAAAGAATCTCTTTATGAATACAACGGGCCAAAATATTGTCTCTGTTTACTATTCCGTAACTTCCTGCAACAACAGCAATAGTCTTATCTCCTCTATCAAGTAAAGGCACCATCTTTTTTACCCAATCTTTTTCAGGGACACAATCAGAATCTGTAAAAAAAATTATATCTCCACGCGCTACAGAAGCGCCCTTATTACGTGCTGATGCAGGGCCACGATTATCCTGACGTATATATTTTACCCTATCAATAGAACGAACTATACTAGCAGTAGCATCAACTGAACCGTCATCGACAACAATCACCTCAACATTCGAATAACTCTGTGCCAACGATGCCTTTATCGACGCTAAAATCGTATTTTCAGAATTATAAGCAGGAATGACAATGCTTACCAAAGGTTCTTTCATAAAATATCCTTCTACTTACTCGCCACTGTATAAATTAACATACCAAACGACTTCCCTACCACACAATCTGGAGAGAAGGCAGAAGGAAAGGTATTAATTCCTCCACTCTCTAATATTTTAAGTCCATTATCTCTATTTAATTTTACCAATTCCCTCAACACTAAAGGAGACTCCTCTATACCAGGCATATAAAACGGTCTAATTATCTGCCATGGCGACCATTTATTCGGAACAAAAGTTATAATAATGCCTTTATCCGAAAGTAATGAATAAAAATTTTTCATAATACGCATCCTATCCCCTGCTGAGAAATGCTCAAAAAGTCCATCGGAAAAAATGATATCAAACCGTTCACTAATACTGCAAGCCAAAGAAGAAGACAACAAATCCTGTTTCAAAATATTTGCTCTACCACCTGTAATCTTACTAGTCAGAGAGAGTGCCTCTTCAGAATAATCCAATGCCCATGTTCTAAGTCCTCTATCACAAAAATATTTTGAAAAGAAACCACTGCCGCATCCTGCATCTAATACAGTCTCAGCATTTATCGTGTATCGTTCCAAAATTTTTATTATCCTTTTTTTCGACCAGCTTATCTCTTCAATATTAACTTTATGTCTATACCAAAAACGATTCCAGTTATTTGCATCAGGCAATTTTTTCATCAGAACCAGAGCCTTTCCTTAATTCTTCAAGCTCAAACTCAAGCATGGCTAAACGTTGAGCCATTTTATCATTACGCCTGTTCTGTTGACACAAGAAAATAGTCATCAACAGAGTTATAAAAACAAAAGCTGTCATCAAAACGAAAAATATAAAGTTACTCGGCAACTTAAAACCAAAGGCATAGGCAATTTTAAAAAGGAGCTCATCAAAAACAGCAAAAAATACAGCAGCAAAAGAGACCATAAGCCATATAGCAGCATATTTAAAAGTTAATTTCTCCCGTCTTGTTAATTCCACTACGATACATAATATTGCCACCGCCAACGTTATTCCTAATAATTTTATATTCATGGCATAAAAATTCTTCTATTCTTCAATTTATCCAACAGAATTGCAAATGTAACCTTTATCATATAATATAAAGTCCGCATATAACGTATAGAACTATTACCTGCTGCCCTCCTATGCATTTCAACAGGGACTTCTTTTATTCTTACCTTATACCTGCGTGCAACCATTATTGCTTCTGGTTCTGGAAAATCATTAGGATAATATTCAGAAAATAAATTAATTACATTTCTACTATATGCACGAAAACCTGATGTAGGATCTGTTACATTGCAGTCTGTCAAAAGACTTATAAGCCATGAAAAAAAATGTATACCTATTCGTCTAAAAAAGGAAGATCGATATTCAGAATAAGGAGGTAAAAATCTACTGCCTATTACCATATCTGCCTCACCGTTAAGTATAGGAGAGATTAATTTATCTATATAAGAAGAATCATGCTGACCATCACCATCAAACTGCACAGCTATATCATAGCCTCGTCTGCGGGCAAAAATAAACCCCATCTGCACAGCACCTCCTATCCCTAGATTAAACGGTAATGATACAACAAAAGCCCTCGTCTTTTTTGCCTCCTCAACTGTGTTATCTATTGACCCGTCATCTATAACAAGGATATCTGCTAAGATACCACAAGAAAAAATACTTTCTACTGTTCTACGTATATTAAACTCTTCGTTATATGCAGGAATAATTACGAGGATATTATCTTTCATATAATAAACGATCTAAATGATATCACATTACCCACTAAATACATTATTTTTTTGTTGATATATACGATAAATATTTTGCAGCATATATTATAAGGTTGTTATTATCGGCATTATCAAAACTACGATCAGGATTTAACCCGCTAAAACTGAATACGGATCCATCGGGGAAATGTCCACGAGCAATTACTAACAAAAGCATAGAACCATCTTCGAAGTGAAACATGCTCTTTAACATTACCTGTCCTGCAGTATGGGTTCCCATTAAAACCGCCCGTCTACATTTCTGTAAAACACCCGAAAAAAGTTCTGCGGCACTGCCACTCTTTCTATCAACAAGTATAACCATAGCTCCATCATAATGATACTTATCAGGTATGGAAGGGACAATCAGCTCTGCCTTTTTTTCCCCTCTTTTTTGAAAATATGCAAACTCATCTCCCCCTTTAAGAAAAAAAGAAGAAATCTGCATAGCAGCCAAAGGAGGCCCTCCAGGATTCCCCCTTAAATCAAGTATAAGCCCTTTTATAAAACCTCTCGCTCTCAAGGCCTGAAGGAATCTTAACAAATCATCCGCTGTCTTTTTATTAAACCGTTGTATTTGAAGACAATATATCCCAGGGATGGGAATAGGCCTCAAAAATACTGTCTGTTTAAAATATTTCTTGCTTACCACAGTTATTTTGTGTAACAAACCATCTTTTAAAGATTTATATTCCAAATTTACATGTGAACCCAATAATGGTGTCAACTTCTCCTCTATTTCTCTCTCAGATAATGTCTTTACATCAACCCCATCTATACGCAAAAGCAAATCTCCTCTCCTCATCCCCTTAGAATAAGTATCCGAACGTGGCTCTACCTGAATTATTTTATATCCCTCATCAGTTAACCTACCCTTAATCCCCAAATCAACACGTAGCCCTAGTGCAGTCCGCTCATATTTCTTTGCTGGCTTAGGAGGATAAAATGCAGAAAATATGTCTTCTGGCGATTTTAAATAATCTACCAGATATGCAGCAGAACGCCATCGGATAAAATCTACTGATTTCCCTGTACGTTTTAACTGGCTATAAATCTTAGAGTTAAACACCTTCAAAAATCTATTAAAGGCATTACGAGATACAGGCTGATAATAATTCTTCTCCATAGTGTCATAAACCTTTTCGAAAAAATCTATATACTGCTTATACGCAGGATCTTTCATGTTACGTTCTGTTTCCTCATCATATTTTACAGGAAATCCTTTTTTATTATTAAAAGAACAATTTTTATCCTTACCAACACCATTAATAGAAACTATCTTTGTCTTTCTGCATGCACCAAATAACAAAAAAGGAATTAAAAAAATTATTAAAAAATTATAACTTAAAAAATTATTATTTATTTTATTCATTATAAGAAAATATATATTATTTTAATTAATAAATAAAAACAAAATTTCACAAATTCACAACAAATCCCTAATAACTACAGTAGCTTTCTTTTTACCTTCAAAATCATCCCGGGAAAGCAGATACCTTTCGTATTCAGTTAATATATCATGCTCCTCGGTAACGTCAAAAACAATCTTAAACTTACGTTTGAACAGGGCAATATCAATCGATACGTTTGTCAAAAAATCAACATGGTCCCTATTTTTACGATATTCGGGTTGCACAACTGGTATTTTTAAATAACATGATATCTTATCAATGGCAAAATCATATAATATAGTACCGTGATGCAAAATAAAATATCTACCTCGTCTTTGTGCATTCCCAGATATCTTCATCGCCGTATTAGCTATTGCTATATCTGAAACCGGAAAGATCTGCGCATTTACACCCATATCCTGGAGCACCGACACAACCCTATCCAAAACATATCTGTACGAACCATATAGATCCCTTATCTGCGGTCTTATTGTCTTAGACAAGATAAGAGAATAATTAAAACACCCCTTCCCCTGCAGAACAGTCCCCCCACCTGAACATCTTCTGAGTATAGGGATATTATCTTTTACTGCTACATCAACATATACATCCTCTTCTATTCTGGAAACCCTTCCAAGCACAACAAAAAAACGATCTGACTCCCAAAAACGCAAAACCTCGCCAATACGACTACACTCTGCCATATATAAAAGGACCTCATCATAATAAAGATTATAATAAGGATCATCAAAACTAATATCTCTTAGTATCATTTATGCAAAAAGTAATTCATACGGGGTTCTCTTGCAGCCTTTACTTCATCCGGTCTGCAAATTAAAGTTGTCCTAGGGAACTCCTCGAATGCATCAGGATCGGATAGACTCAACTCATCTGCCTCAATCATTGCAGAAATAAATTCATCCATCTCCTGCTTAGACTCTGTCTCTGTGGGCTCTATCATTATAGCCTCTGGCACGGTCAAAGGGAAATAAATGGTAGGCGGATGAATCCCTTTATCTATAAGGAACTTAGCTATATCTATTGCATGTACATTTCTCTTTGCCTGACGCACAGCAGACAATACCACCTCATGCATACAGACCCTGTCAAAAGGACAATGAAACCTATGTTTTAATTTCTCTCTAATATAATTAGCATTCAAAACAGCAGTTTGGCTTACACGCATAAGTCCTTCTTTCCCAAGCAGTAATATATACGCATATGCCCTAAGTATAACTGAAAAATTTCCATAAAAAGATGAAACATATCCAATACTATCAGGATGATCATAACTTAAATAAAAGCTACCATCATCCTTTTTTAGCACACGCGATATAGGCAAAAACGGTTCCAATAATTTTTTTACGCCAACAGGACCTGCACCAGGCCCGCCACCACCATGAGGTGTAGAAAAACTTTTATGCAAATTAAGATGGACTATATCAAAACCAACATCACCCGGCCTGAACCTACCAAACACAGCATTAAAATTAGCACCGTCATAATACATTAAACCATCAACAAAATGTATAATCTCTGCTATCTTATCTATATTTGAATTAAAAATACCATGAGTATTAGGGCATGTTAACATAAGCCCTGCTGTCTCATCGTTAACCGCATCTTTTAACGCATCAATACTAATTACTCCATCTTTATCTGAGTTAATGCTTACTATCTTATAACCTGCAATGGCAGCAGTTGCAGGATTTGTTCCATGTGATGAATCTGGTACAATAATATGACTCTTTTTATTACCTTTTTTCTTATGATAAGCAGCCATCATCATAACACCTGTCAACTCTCCATGCGCACCAGCTAACGGCTGCATAGTAAAGGCATCCATACCTGTGATCTCGCATAACAACTGCTCCGTCTCATATAACACCTCTAATGCACCCTGAACCAACTTTTCTCCACACTGTAATTGAGGAAATAACGGATGCAAGTCTTGAAATCCACGTATACTCGATATCATCTCAGTAAACTTAGGATTATATTTCATCGTACACGAACCCAAAGGATAAAAATTGGTATCTACACAATAATTCTGTTGCGATAACCTTGTAAAATGTCTAACCACATCCAATTCTGAAACCTCAGGCAAAAGTGGAGCTTGGGCTCTTTGATATTCCTTTGGTAAATCAAAAGAATCATCTATATCCCATGAAGGCAACCTGACACCACGCCTACCTTCAACACTTTTCTCGAAAATCAATTCCATAATCCCTCCACACCATCTATATTTCACAATTTAACCTTGTTAAATTGTGAAAAATGCACAAATCAACAAGGTTAAATTGTGCAGAATACTATTTAGTAAGCACCTCTTTTAAAGAATTAACATATTTAACTATCTCTTCTTTGGTTCGTCTTTCCGTAACTGCTACTACCATATAGTCTTTCATCTCGGGGTAATGACGTCCCAAAGGGAAACCCGCGGCAAAACCTTTGTCTATCATAGCCTCTACAACATCAGAAGCGTCCTTGGGAAGGTGAACAGTAAATTCATTAAAAGTCGGGACGTCTTTATTTACCTCTACCTCATCTATCTCATCTATTAATTTACGTGCAAACGATGCTTTACTTATATTTAATCTTGCCAATTCCTTAAATCCATCTCGTCCAAGAAGACACATATAAACCAGTGCCTGAACAGCGCACAATGTAGAATTTGTACATATATTGGAAGTAGCTTTCTCTCTCCTTATATGTTGTTCCCTTGCCTGCAATGTATTAACAAAGCATCTTCGTCCATATTTATCTACGGTCTCTCCTACTATACGGCCTGGCATCTTTCTAACATATTCTTTTTTTGTTGCCATAAACCCTAAATAAGGGCCTCCGAAATTTAATGGAAGGCCTAAACTCTGCCCATCACCCGTAACAATATCAACTCCCATTTCTGCTGGCGTTTTTAGTATACCAAGAGATATTGGATATACACTTTCTATAACCAGTATGCCTCTTTTATGCGCAAATTTAACTATATCAGAATGGTCATCCACACTACCAAAAAAATTGGGATTCTGAAGTATAATAGCAGCAGTATCATTATCTAACATATCATTTATATTGTCTCTATCTGCCTTACCATTAATTAGTTGAGTTTCTACAAGTTTATAACTTAAATTCTTAGTATATGTCGTCAATATCTTTCTATAAATTGGATTAACACCTCTGTCAAGAATAATCTTTTTGCGCTTTGTTATACTACAGGCCATCTTCACAGCCTCATATAACGCAGTCCCCCCATCATATACAGATGCATTTGATACTTCCATACCAGTTAATGCGCATATGGCGGTCTGGTACTCAAAAAGTGCCTGCAGCATCCCTTGTGAACACTCTGGTTGGTATGGAGTATATGCTGTATAAAATTCCGATCTCGATACAATAGCCGTGACAGCCGCAGGGATATAATGGTCATAATAACCGCCACCAATAAAAGGTATAAGTTCACATATATTCTTACCTGCTATCTGATTGAAATAACTGAAAAGCTCATACTCTGATTTCCCTGATGGGAGATTAAATGATCTCGGCCTATGCTCTTGCTTTATATCTGCAAATAATTCATCAACAGTTGTTACACCTATAGAAGAAAGCATCTGATTGAAGTCTTGATCTGTATGTGGAATATAAGGGGACACAATAATATCCTCTCTATTTAACCTGTGACCCCCAGAAAATTACGATATTCACCTGCTGTCATTAAATTAGATGTCTCTTCTTCATTTAATATTTCTATCCTAGCAATCCAACCTTTTTCATAGGGGGATTTATTGATAAGACCTGGGTCTGATTCCAACTCTGTATTTATCTCAACTATTCTGCCTGATATAGGAGAGAAAATATCGCTTGCTGCCTTTACAGACTCAATGGAAGCAAGTTCTCCAAATTGCTCAACTTCATCATCGATACTTGGCAATTCTATAAAGGTGATATCACCTAATGAAGATTGTGCATAATCTGAAATTCCAACAGTAGCAATATTGTCTTCAATATTAACCCACTCATGTTCTTTTGTGTAAAGGAAGTGATCGACTATTTCCACCATATCCTTTCTCCTTTTTAATCCTTCAATGATCCATTTCTAAAAAATATTCTTTCACTGATAACAGCAGGACTTTTTTTGCCCTGTCCATTACAAAAATAAATACGATCTCCCAAAGAACTATAGGCCTTTTTTATAAAACCAAGCCCTATTCCCTTATTTAAGGCAGGAGAAAATCCGCCACTAGTTACCAGACCTATCTCTTCTCCGCCTTCGGAAAGAATGCGATTCCCCCCTCTTGGGGAACGCCTTGTATCAGAGATAATGCCTGTCAAGGTTCTATCAACCCCTTCTGCCTTTTTTCTTAAAAGAGTCTCTTTTCCTATAAAATCCTTTTCAAACCAGACAAACCGTTCCAACCCCGCCTCTATTGGTGAAATATCCTCTCTCAACTCATGCCCATACAGACTATATCCCATCTCTATACGCAACAAATCCCTTGCGCCCAAGCCTGCCGGCTTCAGCCTATCATCTGACAATAACATTTGCCATAACTCAGCAACTCTATATGCAGGGAAATATATTTCATACCCAAGTTCTCCAGTATATCCTGTACGACTTACAACTACCTTCTCACCTAAAAGTTCAAAATAATCAAACGTATAATAATCTAATTTATCAATTTCATCAATAAAATTTGTTAATATTTCTCGAGACAACGGCCCTTGAACATCAAGTTTACCTATGTCTGCACTGATATCTGTAAATATTGAATCACTACTAAGGTTAGCCTTAAAATGGCTAGCATCCTTTTCTATATTTGCCGCATTAACAACAATAAACCATTTCTCTTTTTCTATACAAAAAACTATAAGATCATCTATAATGCCACCCACCTCATTAAGTATCATCCCATATCTGCCCCTATTAGGTTGAAGATTATCCAAACGCATAGTAACTATCCTATCTAATCCGGATGAAACGAACTCTCCATCGATAACAAATTCACCCATATGAGATATATCAAATATACCTGCCTTCTCCCTGACCTGCCTGTATTCTGATAATATACCATGCTCATACTGAATAGGCATATACCAGCCTGCAAAATCCGCCATCCGTGCGCCTAATCTCTTATGTTGCTCATATAATGGTGTCTTTTTTAACATATTCAAATTATCATCTGCCATGACTACCCCCCGAGATTATCCTGTGAATGAAGCTGTTTAATCTTTAAGATAGATAATAACATCTCTGCAGAATCAGCAATAATCCTCACCTTTGACTTAGGAGAATTAATCCATCTTACAGGAACCTCCTTGACCTTAAGGTTAAGCTGTTTTGCAAGATACAAAATCTCAACGTCAAAACCGAATCCGTCAAGCTTTGAAGGATTAAAAACAATATCTACTGCTGTCCTGTCAAAACACTTAAATCCACATTGTGTATCATAATAATCCATCCCTGTAATCATTCTAACCAAAAAATTAAAAATTTTTCCCATACTTCTTCTAAGTATACTTTGCTTTACTACAATATCTGCACCTCTAATAGCTCTTGAACCTATAACAATATTAAATCCATCCTGCAGATATGCTATAAGTTTCTCAACTTCTTCTACAGGGGTAGATAGATCAGCATCCATAAATAACACATACTTCCCTTTTGAAAACAAACATCCCTTACGTACAGAATACCCTTTACCATGGTTTTCCATACTCTCTAAAAAATTCACTGAACAGTTCCCCAACCGACCTTTCATCTTTTTAAGCAGCCCTTTACATATCTCAGCAGAATTATCCTCGCATCCATCCATAACAAGTATAAGTTCGTAGTTATAATCTTTTTCAGCAAAATAATCTACTATACGTATAAGAGAAGGGCCTAT
>CAZHWM010000010.1:0-27351 GCA_964535935.1 uncultured Planctomycetales bacterium | reverse complement strand
GATTCTTAGGAGGTGGCTTTCCAGTCTTACTTGTTAATGTTTGTTTAATTTTTTTCTGTTTATAAACTTCTTGAAATACTGAAAACTCTTTTTTAAGAATTCTTAAAACTTCTTCTTTTAAAATCAGGATCTTTTTTAATTCCATCCCCTTAACTAGGGGGTAACGATTTATGGTATCATTTCCAAAGATAAAATGTAGGAGGTTGGCTTTTTGGAGAGTTTTTTGCTAAAATATTTTCAATGGAAGTTTGGGCGTATATGATGGGTATTGTCTTATGATGGATATATTAGGTGTGGATGATATTAAAGTTAAAGAAAGGATAGTTGTTATGAGTGTGCCAAAGATAGTAAGAATGTGTATCATTGTTATAGGTATAGTGTGTTGTTTTATTTCTTCGGTTTTTGCCGTTGATGATGCTATTGTTGCTGTGGTTAATGATGAGGTTATAACATTAAACGATTTAAGAGATTATGTGCATTCTGTATATGTTGGATTGTTAGCAGAACATGCAAGCAAGGATAAAATTGAGAAGGTTATGCAATCTTTGAAGACCAAGGCTCTGGACAATCTTATAAAGGATAAATTAATTTTAAGTGAAGCTAATAGGCTCGGGATTAAGGTTAGGCCGGAATTAGTTGATAAACGTCTTGAGCAAGTTAAGGCGAAATATGGTTCTGAGCAGGAGTTTATGGATGCCCTTATACGTAATGGTGCCACTATAAGTGATTTACGTAAAAAGATAATTGAGCAGTATAAAATTCAGTTTGTTATTGACCGCGAGGTGAGATCTAAAATTTATATTAGTCCGAAAGAGGTTACAGATTATTATGAGAAACATAAGGATGAATTTAGAAGAAAGGAACGAGTTAATTTGCAGTCTATTTTTATATCCTTTGGCAACGATAAGAAGGCTGCAAGGGCCAAGGCGGAAGAGGCTTTGCGTGAACTTAAAGCAGGTGCTGATTTCTTAGACGTTGTTGAGAAATATTCTGATGCTCCGTCAGTAGGAATTGTTGAGAAGGGACAGCTCCTGCCGGAGGTTGAGGATATTGTGTTTAATCTTAAAGAGAATAAGATTTCTCCGATAATAGAGGTTAAGACGGGCTTTTTTATATTTAACCTTAAAGGCCGGATACCTGCTAGAGTAGCATCTCTTAGGGAGGTTAAAGACAACATTTCAAGTATTCTTTATAAACAGAAATTCAAAAAAAGATTAGATGAATGGATAGATAGGTTAAAAAAGAATGCTTATATAGATATAAAGAAATTTGATAGTAGTAAGATTAATTTATAATAAAGGTTTATACGTTATTTATAGTTTTAATTTTGGTGAAAGGATAATATGGTTCCAGATAAAGATAAGAGTATAGGAATAACAATAGGAGATCCGGCAGGTATTGGACCTGAGATTGTTGCCAGAGCATTATCAAGGCCATCTATACGTAGGCTTGCTAAGTTTAAGGTTATAGGGGATATTGGTGTATATAGGCGTTATTGTAAAGGAGATTTCCCAAATGTATCTTTTGTTGATTGTGGAGTTATATCTTCACAAGGATGTTGTCCTGCTGAAGCAGGGGCATTAACAGGAGAGGCTGCTTTCACTTACATAAAGAAGGCTATTTCACTTATTAAGACCTCTGAGATATCGGCTATTGTAACTGCACCGGTGTCAAAATTAGCTATTCAATGCGCAGGACATAAATTTAGTGGTCATACAGAATTTTTGGCAGAGGCAGCAGGAGTAGATGATGTAGGTATGTTATTTGTAGCAGGTTCATTGCGTGTTATTATTGTTACGAGGCATATCCCTTTACGTGATGTAAGTAGTTTTATTAGTAAGGATAAGGTATTTAGTACGATTAAACTTCTTAATGAAGGCTTAAGGAGTATGTTTGGGATAAAAATTCCTTGTATTGCTGTATGCGGGTTAAACCCACATGCAGGAGAGGGGGGAAAGATTGGGATAGAGGAGATGGATAAAATTATTCCTGCTATGGATTTAGCTAAGCAATCAGGTATTGATGTCCATGGCCCTTATCCTGCTGATACCATTTTCGTTCATGGTATATCAGAGAGATATGATGCAATAGTGGCAATGTATCATGACCAAGGGCTTATTCCAGTTAAATCTCTTGCCTTTAATAGAACTGTCAATGTGACTTTAGGTCTTCCATTTATAAGAACTTCTCCTGCTCATGGTACAGCTTTTGATATTGCTGGTAAGGGGGTAGCTGATCCTTCCTCGATGTGTGAGGCTATCAAACTGGCTGCCAGGCTTCTGGATATTAATCCTGATAAGAGATAAAAATTAAACTATAAAAGAGATTATAATAATTAGCTAAATAGCTAAAAATATATATAAAAGATATGAAAGATAACAGTTTTTTATTTTGGCCTAAAAAAAGTTTGGGCCAAAATTTTTTGGTAGATATGTATGTAAGGGACAAGATTATAGATGCATGTGAGTTGAATAAGGATGATGTTGTTTTGGAGATAGGGCCAGGCAAGGGGGTGTTGACCGAACAGATAGCTTTAAGGGCCTCTAAACTTATAGCCATAGAAAAGGATGAGTATCTTGTAGAAAAGTTAAAAAAGAGTATATCGCGAGGTAATGTTTCTATTATTGCCTGTGATATTTTAAAATATCCCTTTAACTCTTTGCCAGAAGGTATTAAACTTATAGGAAATCTTCCTTACAATATAGCAACACCTATTATAGAGAAGGCATTGCTTTATAGAAATAAATTTGTTTCTTTGTATATTACAGTTCAACTGGAATATGGTAAACGATTATCAGCCCCAGTTGGTAGTAAAGATTATGGTACATTAACGTGTTTTGTCCAATATTATGCTGATGTAAAGATTTTATTTAAGATAAAAAATACGGCATTTAAACCTGTGCCAAAGGTGTATTCATGTTTTGTTCAACTTGACCTCTTAAAAGAACCAAGAGTAAAAGTAAAGGATGAAAGTCTATTGTTTAGAGTCATCCGCCATGGATTTGCACAGAGACGTAAGAGTATATATAATTCTTTATCATCCATATTAGGGAAGAGGAGGGGTAAGGATATCCTTGAGGAGCTTGGCTTCAGTCATAGATTAAGGGCAGAAGACCTTAGTATTTCAGATTATGCACGTATAGTGAATGTTTTGTAATATTATAATTATTTTTAGGGAAAGGAAGATGTGTTATGGAAAAGCGGATTTATTATCATGATACAGATGTTGGGGGTGTTGTATATTATGCAAATTATTTGAAATATATGGAAGAGGCACGGTCTGAATTATTAGAGCAGAAGGGAGTGGATGTTAAGGGGGTTACAGGAGAGAAATTTTTATATGCGGTAAGGAAATGTTCTATTGTTTATAAAAGTCCAGCAAGGTATGGAGATGTTATAGTTGCAGATGCAGAGATTAAGAAAGTTACTCATGCCCAGATTATTTTTAGGCAAAAGGTGTATGAGAAAGATAGCAGGCGTATTTTGGTTGAGGCAGAGGTTAGTATTGTGACCTTAAATTCGGATTTTAAACCTGTAGCCATGCCTGATTCATTAAGACAAAAACTTCTTAATTGATAATACAAGGTTGTTATAAAAATATGATGGATATATTAAAAAAAATAGATATTAGGAAGTTGAAGGTTTTGTTTGCTGTATTGTTGATAGCAATTGCCTTTCTTGGTATAGGGATGCGTTTTTTTGAGATAACCCATAATCAATTTTTTTATTATGATGAAGGCCTATTTCTAAATAACAACCTCTCATTTTTACGATTTGTTTCAAGTCATCCTCCTCAAAATATTAATAGAGTTTTATCATATTTGACTATACTTACTCATCTTTCTCTTGCGGGAGGAAAGGCTTTATGGAGTTTTATATGCGGCTTGCGTGCATTTATTTTAAGCTATGACGCATGGTATTTTGTCCGTATTGTCTCAGCTATATTTGGCAGTTTTACCATATTGTTGACCTATTTGTTTGCCTTTAAATATTATAGATCACATTGGATAGCATTACTGTCTTTTGCTATACTTGCAGTTTTGCCTAGTCATTTGTATTATTCAAGATTAGCCATGCAGGAGGCAGTTAGTTGTTTTTGTTTTCTTGCTGGGATGTATTTCTATATATTCCCAAGAAGGCTTAATTTTAGGACATTTTTATCCGGAATTTTATTTGCATGTGTGTTTTTTACTAACTACAGAATGATTATAATCCCTGTACTTACGGGGATTTGTGAGGGATTGTTGTCTTTTGCTGAAGGTCGTAGATTTGATTTCCGTAAGTATATGTGGAATACGCTTACCTTTTTGTTTGTTGTGTTTATGGTAGGCGATATTGATGATGCAGCTAACACACGGGTTACGTTTGCATGGATGTTTTATCAGGCACATCTTGCGGAAGGACATTTTGATATTATAAATTTTTTATCATATCCGTATTATCTTTTTAAATTGGAGAGTGTATTTTTCGGCCTATTATTCTTTGGGAATTTTTATTATATAATTAAAAAAGAGTGGCGTATGGGGCTTCCTTTCATTTTTGTATGTATTCAGATGATAATATTTTCTATGCCGCAGGAGAAAGGAGTTCGCTATTTATGTTTTGCTTTTCCATTTATGGCTATGGCTGTAGCTTCGTTGATAGTATATTTGTTTCAAAATAAACATGACCATGTTTTTAGGAGATTTGTTATATTGTTAGCTGTTTCTATGTTTTTTGTCCATATTATTAAGGATAACAACATAATACATTTTCATTCTGATTATGGTACTGCTGTCAATGATATTGAACGTGTTAATAAAAATGCAGGCATTATAGCTTCTCAGGAGCTGGTTTTAAGGCTTTTTGCATCTAATCCACGAAAGGTAGTGAAACCACCTGTACAGGTAAAATATTTTTTATATTTGTATAAGAAAGGATTTAGATATTTTGTGCTAGGCCCTCAGGCTTATATTTCTTATACGGAAGATGGAAAACGTTTCAGCATGAAACTTGGTAATTACATTGGTTTTATTGATAGGAATATATTGCCTGTGAGAGTATATCCGCATTTTAATAAGGCAATGCTTGAAAGATTCGTCTTGGAACATAACGAAAACCTGCTAAGATCGATAAAGTTTATCCTTGCCAACAACAAAAACGGAACATTAGGTAAATTGAAAGTTTATGATATGAATCAGTGCATTGCCGCTATGTATAAAATAATGAAGGCACAGAATAAACTTTCAGGTTTATAGATTATATTATATGTTGTTGTATAGTTAGCGACCTTTTCTCATACGTAATTATTTGATTTATAAATATCAAAATTGCCATTTTAAAACAGTAAGAATTTTTTGTGGAAAAAATAAAGAAAACAATTTTTTCTATTTTAAAAAAGGATTTGTAATGTTACTTCTTATATCTGGAAACTTATATTAATTTATTAGGTTTGTTGTTATTATTTCTTTGTCGTCGCAGTATGCATAAGCGCACTTAGAAGAGCAGAGGCTTTTTTGTAATCCTTAATATCATTTTGTGCCTTAAATAGTTCAATGCTTTCTTTCAGGCTTTCAATAGATTTTTTATTTTCCCCGCTTAATCCATAACATCTGGCAAGTTCAAGTTTTAATTTGCCGTCATTAGGCATAAGTCTACTGGCAGCCTCAAAATATTTGACTGCATTCTTATATAGTCCTGCTTTGATATAAATTTCACCTAACATAATGTAGGGTTTAGGAGCAGTAGGATCCTGAGTTATTGCTCTTTTCAGACTGATAAGCGCATCTTTTATATCTTTTTGTTGAAGTTGTTTGATGCTTTCTTTAAGAAAATTTTCAGGTTGTTTTATATTTTTGGCGTTATGGGAAGGGCTTCCCATACATCCTGCAATAATAAATATAGTTGAAATAAGACTAATAATAAATATTTTGTTCATACAATGCCTCACTTTTTTTATAGAAGGTTAACTTTTTATATTTTAAACTCAGCAATAGTATAAGGTGAGTTTTATATTTTTATTTTAGTAAAATTATCAAAATTAGGATAGAAAGAATTTATTTAATGACCTTGTCAACCGGCACAGTAAACATAATTCCCATACTTTCTTCTTCGAAATTAATACCTTCTTCTTTTAAAATGGAATGTAGTTCAGCTAATACTTTATCATCTTCTATTAACGTAAATATTGTTTTATTATGTTTTTTTGTCTCTCCTACAATTTTACGTAGACCTGCAAATATAGGGACATCATAGGCAAGGGCCTGGACCAGCCCCTCAGAGTCGATAATTGTTGCATCGGAGATATCCACTTCTGCCAGAATGGATAGTATTTCTGGTAGATATTCTTCTTTATTTAACACAATGAATAACAGCTTCATATGTTATTTCCCCATAGCAGATTTATTAGTAGATTGTATACTTAGTTGTGTTTTTCTAATTTGTCGATTTCTCCTGCTTTTTCGATAGCTATTTTAGTGGTTATAGGTCCTATGATTTCAAATATTATAGTAGTGGCAGCAATGGTGTTTATTATAAGAATTGCCACTTGATGTCCTTCGGGGCCTAACTCTGAAAATTCTTTTACTACTATAAGAGCGAGTCCTATAGCTACTCCTGCCTGAGAAAGAATTCCAAGTCCAAGATAGTTTCGAACATTTTTTTCTGCTTTAGCTATGGTTGCGCCTAGATATGCTCCGCCTAAAAGTCCAGCGGTTCTTCCTATAATATACAGTATACCAAGCATGCCCATGGCAGGCAATAATTGTATTCGTAAATGTGAGCCTGCTAATACAAAAAATAATACGAAGATAGGCGGAGTTATGTATTGTATTGCGTCAGCTGATTTTCTTGCGCCGTGCAGATATATGTTTGCCATTACTAATCCTAATGTAAGGTTTGTAAGAATTATGGATAGATTCCACATGTTACTTAACCCGGCACATAGAAATATGGCAGCTAAGGATGTTATTAGCACGTCATTTTGAGAATCTATTTTTTTTGCAAAATAACTAAATGCAACCCCGATAGCAACTCCTAGGAGAAGAGATTTTGTTATCTCACTAGCAGGTCCCGTTAGGAATGATTGTATATTTATCTCATCGGCACTTCCGATTAATTTTTTTGCCAGTGCTGCTGCAAAACCATATATTATTATAGCTAGACCGTCGTCGAGACCTACTACGGAAAGCAAGGTGTTTGTAAGAGGTCCTTTTGCCTTATATTCTTGTAATACAGCAACTGTTCCTGCAGGTGCGCTTGCAGGAGCCATTGCCCCAAATAATAATGCTACATACCATTTGTGTGTTAGCCAATATACTAAAAACATTACAAGGAAGAATGCACAAAATGACTCTAGAAATATTATAGCAGCCAATCCTGCTCCTTGTCTTTTAAGAACATCTGCACGCATTTCACTTCCTATAGTAAAGGCTACCAGAGATAACGCGATATCACTTATCATATCCATTTTTTCAAGTAGATGGGGAGTAAATAGGTCTAGGAAGGAAGGGCCTAATAATAATCCTATTATTATATAACCCACTACACCTGGAAGTTTGAAATGTCCACTTATAATGCTTCCTATATATCCTAATAATAGACTAAGACCTAAAAGAAGAAGTATTTCCATAATATTCGATCAGGTTTTCCTGATGATCGGGGTATCTCATTTTGTTGTTGCCTAATATATTAATTAGCAAAGTTAGAAGATGTCATTACCTATAAAATTATTTTAGGAAATTTTTTGTATATATCTGTTACATAGAATAGGTCATAGGTAATATTATATTAGTTATTTATTGTTACTTTTACTCTATTTGTTTTCTACTTCTTTAAATATGTTTATGATGTCTTCTGCTGTTTTCGCTTCAAGCAATTTCCCCCTAAATTCTTCTTTAGTAAGCATTCTTGTCAGATAGGCTAGCCCTTTAAGATAGTTACTCATATCCTTCTTAGGTGTTCCCATCAGGAATATTAAATTAACAGGCTGCTTGTCTATGGCATCGAAGTCTATTCCTTTATATGATCTACCTAAACCTATAATAAGGGTGTCTACTGCTTCTGTTCTAGCGTGAGGTAAGGCTACGTTATGACCTATACCTGTGCTCATCATATCTTCACGTTCGAAAATATCTTTAAGAAATTGGTCAAAATCTTTTATAACAGAGCTTTGTTTCATTACCTCTGCTAATTCTTTTATGGCCTCTTCTTTTGTCGTTGCCTGCATCTCAGTACATATAAATTTAGGATCAAGATATGTTGATATTTTCATATATACAACTCCTTTCCATATGGCTATATCAAAGAAAACAAATAGTTTTTATATTATTATAAATGTATTTTACATACCCTTCTATGCGATGTCTTCTTTAATTAAAATTATATAAAAGCTTTATTTTTATGGTAGTAGTTAATAATTTCTCATCTCTTTTGAAATCGAGGAAGATTAAAGCCTAAGGGTAGGGAAGATGAGATTAGGTCGCCTCCTTCCCTTTTGCCATAACGAGTTTTCCTGAACGTATCATTTCTATTATTCCATATTTTTTAAGGATAGCTTCAAATTCATCGAGTTTAGATGTAATTGCTGTTTGCTGTATAATAAGATAATCGTTATTTTCCTCAACTGCATGTGCCTGAAATTTTTTTATTAATTTTGTAAGAATAGCCTTATTAGTGGGGGTAAGTTTAACTTTATATAAGGCTAATTCTCTATGGATTGCATCTATGCCGGTATGTTCACTAACATGAATTACATCTATTAGTTTATTTGCCTGTTTTATAATCTGTTCCAGCGTATCAGGATCACCTTTTGCTGTAATAGTCATTCTTGAGAATCTAGGATTAGAGGAGGGAGATACAACTAGTGAGTCTATATTATATCCTCTTCTTGCAAATACTAATGCTACCCTAACTAATACACCTGGTTTATTAGCAACCAAAAAACTTATTGTATGTATATCTTTTTGTTTGTAACTATTTTCCATTTTTATTATATCAATGTTATCTAATTGCATATATTGCATAAATTAACAAAGTTAAATTATGCAATATAAGATTAATTTAAATTTTTATGTAGTTCCAGTTGGCCTTTCTAGTCTTTCCGTAGGTGGATCTATAATCATATGGTACGCTGATTTACCTGCAGGTACCATAGGAAAAACATTATCTTCCTTTACAACATCACATTGAACCAGAACAGGCCCTTTATATATTATGGCCTCTGTTAGTTTTTTTCGGACATGGCTTACTTTATTTATTAATATTCCTTTAATCCCGTATGCCTCAGCTAATTTTACAAAATTAGGGTTGCCTTCAAGATCTACGCCAGATAGCCTGTTATCGAAAAATAACTCTTGCCACTGCCGGACCATACCAAGGTATCTATTATTAATAATAATAATTTTAATTGGTAGTTTGTGCACAAATACGGTTGAGAGTTCCTGAAGATTCATTTGAAATCCCCCATCTCCAACTATTGCCACAACAAGTTCTTTGGGGCGAGCAAGCTGCATACCGATTGCTGCAGGTAATCCGACCCCCATGGTACCAGCTCCTCCTGATGAATACCATTTCCCACTTTCATCAATAAGGTAAAATTGAGCAGCCCACATCTGATGCTGTCCTACATCAGTTGATACCATAGCTTTACCTTTAGTAATTTTGTATAGTTCATCTATTACATATTGTGCAGAAACCCCTTTATCATTACTATATTTTAATGGAAATTCCCTTCGATAATAATCTATCTCTTTTAACCATTCTTCTGTATCAAGAGGGGAGACATGTTTGATTAGTTCCTCAAGGACTAGTTTGGCGTCTCCTATAATGTATCCATCTGGTTTTATTATTTTCCCTATTTCTGCGGGGTCGATATCTATATGGAGTTTTTTTGCCCCTATACAGAATTCATCTGTGTTACCATTAATTCTATCATCCCATCGGCAACCTATAGAACATATAAGATCACAGTTTATCAAGGCTTTATTAGCATACGCTGTACCATGCATGCCCAGCATTCCAAGAGATAAGGGATGTGTTTCCGGAAAGGCACCTTTGCCAAGCAATGTATTTGTTACAGGTGAATTCAGTTTTTCTGCAAGAGCTTTAATTTGTTTATCTGCCCGTGCAGATACAGCACCGTGTCCTACCAAAAGGAGCGGCCGTTTGGCCCCTTTAAACATCTTGGCAAATTTTATAATCTCTGCCTTATTGACGCCCTTTTTTACTGTATATCCGGGTAGATCCATTTTAGGGTCCAGGGATACTCTACATTCTCCTGCGGTTACATCCTTTGGCAGATCGATTAATACAGGTCCCCTACGACCAGTACTTGCTATATAAAATGCCTCTTTTATAATTCTTGGAATATCGTTTGTATTTTTAACTAGATAACTATGCTTTACTATAGGCATAGTTATACCAAATGTATCTGTTTCCTGAAATGCATCTTTGCCAAGTAGAGGGGTTATAGTTTGTCCTGTAATAACTATCATAGGAACAGAGTCCATCTGGGCTGTCATGATACCAGTTACTGTATTGGTAGCACCTGGGCCGCTGGTAACTAGAACTACTCCGGGTTTGCCAGTTACCCTTGCATATCCATCTGCCATATGCGTAGCGCCTTGTTCATGACGGACAAGAATAAGTTTTATTCTTGAGTTAACCAATGCGTCATATATGGGGATCACAGACCCACCAGATAGACCAAATATGTATTCTACTCCATGATTTTCAAGGCATTTTATGAGTGCCTCTGCACCAGTCATTGATTTTTTTGTGTTTTTTTTGTTTAGTTTAGTTTTCATTCTTTGTAATATTTTTTTATATTTATTTATTTGTTACATAATAATGTCAACTATAGCATAAAAAGGTGTGTTATGCAAAAAATATTGGTTGAATTTTATATAAAAAAACGAAACAAAATAGGAGTTGATGTGTTTACTAATGTAGAAGAAAGAAAATTAAGTTTGAAAGATAAAGAAGTAAAAAAATGGAAAGGAGGTGAAAAATGCTAGATAAATAAAATTAATTATAAAATAAATTAAGTAATAATATTATTTTTTTTTAAAAAGGGGAAATAATATGTATCGTAAAATTAAATTGTTGTTGTTTGTTATGTTGTCAAGTGCATTGTCGTTATATTCTGTTCCGTTAGTGTATGCTAGAGGTGGACATGGAGGGGGAGGTAGCCATGGTGGCAGCAGAGGATACGGATATGGAAGAGGTGTTGGTAGTTCCTATAGTAGAGACAATTATTATAGTCGTATTCAGAACAAGGATAGAAAAGAGTTTCAGCGGAGGAGATATCAATCCAGACAGCAAAAATCACAGGATAAACGTGAACAACGACGGAGTAAAAGGCAAGAGAGAAGGAATAATTATAGGGATAGAAATTCTTCCCTTAAAGAACGAAGAAAATTACGAAAAGATAAAAGAGCTGACAGCGATGCACTAAGAAATCGATATAGACAGAATTATCAACAAGATAAGGACGATTCTTTTATCATGGATACTGTTTATTCGGCAGACAACACTGCTGAATAGTTTTTTAATTTGTATTTTTTAAGATATAGGCGGCTGTTTTTAATATGGCCGCCTATTTTTATGATTTTTGTTTCTTTATTAATTCCTCAGCAAAGAGAATTATTTTGTCTTCTAATGACACTGAATATAATTTGTTAATCTCCTGCAAACACGTAGGAGAGGTAACATTAACTTCTATCAGGTAATCACCTATAATATCTATACCTACAAAATATAGTCCCAGCTTAATTAGATATGGTCTTAGTATATTTACTATTTTCTTATCCCTATCTGTAATTACTGTTTTAGTTGCCTTACCCCCGCAGAACAGGTTGTTCCTGTGATCGTTTGGGCTATGTATACGAAGCACTGCTCCTAAGATTTCTCCGTTGAGTAATAATATACGTTTATCTCCTTTTTCCGCTTCTGGTAGATACTTCTGGAGGATGATATCTTTTCTCCAATTGGAAGTCATTGTTTCTAATATAACAGAGGTATTTGTATCTGCTCTGGTTATAAAAAAAATTGATTGTCCACCATAGCTATTGATTGGTTTTACAATTACTTCACCATGCTTTTCTAAGAAACTAAGGATATCATTTTTGTTTCTTCCAATAAAGGTAGGGGGGGTTATTTCTTTAAATTGTGATATCCATATTTTTTCATTAACACTACGTATCCCAGCCGGATGGTTTATGATTGCTATTTCCTTATTGATGAGATCCAGTAACCATGTGTTTATAAGGTATTCCTCGTCAAAAGGAGGATCTGGACGGATAAAAATAATATCTGTTTCGTTTTCAGATAATGTAATTGGTTGATGCCTACAAAAGGGTTTTTGAGGATTTTTTTGGGGAGTTAGTTTTACTGTATGAAAGAAAGTTTGTCCTTCTTTTCTTATAATGCCGCCTTTGGGTAAGAAATATACGTCATGGCCACGTCTGTCTGCTCCCAACATTAGCATGAATGTAGTATCTTTTTCATAGATAATAGAGCTAAGATCATCCATTAGGAAAAGGAAGTTCATGTTTATTTCTCCTGATCTGTATTATTTGATTTTAGCTCTAAGTCTTTTATTTCCCAATGGGCAGCAATGCCAGCTACACGTGCGAGAATACGATATATATCAAAGATATTTACATCATGACGTATACCACAGCTACTATATTCCTGTGAATGAGGGCACATTTTTTTAAATGTCATGCCATGGGAGTTGAGATTATCTCTGCTACCTTTCATAGAATGCGAACGGTAAAAGCCGCCTATAAGATTATTATCTATTTGATATATACAAACCTCGCTGGCCTGTTGTTCAATATGGTAGATGGTAGGAATTCCTTCTTGAAGTAGGAAGTTGCGGATTAATTTTGAGTTTTTGCCTTTATAAAGTTTATTCCTGTTGCGTCTGTTTAATTTTAATATCTCAGTAGCTTCTTCTATAGGAATCACCCCCATACCATATGTACCAGAGTCTGATTTAATCAGGATGTATGGTTTGTCGATGATATTATATTGATGGTATTTTTTTTCTATTTGTTTTAATAAGTCGGATGCCTTTTTCATCAATCTAGTTCGGTCAATTTCATTATTAATATCAATATCCTTCTCAGATGAATGAAGACAGGTCAATAGCCATGGATCGATTTTTAATATTTCAGCTAACTCATAGATTAATTTATGCGTATATTCAAAATGCTGTGATTTCATTCTAGAATGCCATCCTGCCTTGGCAGATGGATATATAGGAATATCAGCATTTTTTAATATATCTGGTATTCCTGATGTAAGATCATTGTTGAGGATAATTAAGTCTATATCATGGCTTTCTTTCATAAGTAACCATTTAAGGTAATATAATTTAATAGGGTATCCGGTTGCTGTTGTAAATAGCTTCCATGGTTTTTCTTCACAAACTGGATGGTTATCAGAGAGAAAGGTAGCTATTTTTACATTAAATCCGGCTTTTTCTATTATTGTTTTCAGTACCCGAACGTTTTCAAGGTACCACATATTTCTTGTATGTTCTTCAGCTATGATAACAATATTTTTCCCATGGCGGATACGTTGTAATATTGCCTTACGGATAAATTTTATTGCATCAAGAATACCATGTTTACATAAATTATTAAATCCTGCAGGGAATATATTGGTATCTACTACAGCCATTTTATATCCAGAGTCACGTATATCAACAGATGAGTAGAGAGGGAGGGGATTGCCTTGTTCATATGAGTTTAGCCACTGATTTATAATATCTTCTTTTTCCCTGACCGCTTCTATTAACATAGCGGTATGTGAAGCTACATTAACAGTAATGCTATCCATGATTATTATGTCCTTAATTTATATCCAATTTTAAATAGGTAAACAGTTATTAGAAAAAATACAGTAGTGAGTATTATTGCAATAGTAAAACAAATCCATATAGAAACATCAGAAACGCCTGTTATACTATAACGCATTCCTTGTACTAAATAAAATAAAGGATTGAATCTTGATAGTTTTTGAATTGTTTCAGGAAGCATATACATTGGATGAAAAACTCCACCCAATAGGACAAGAGGGACTATAAGATATACGTTCCAGAGATTAAGCATACTAAAATTTTCTGCCCACAGGGCAGCAATCATACCTGCACATGAAAATATCGTTGATATAGTTAAGATAAAGAATAAAAATAGTAATGGATAGGAGATAGTAATATTTGTAAACATATGAGATATCAAATATACTCCCATACATACTATTATACCTCTGGCAATGCCGCCGGCTAATAGGCCTAATACCATCTCAAAATATGATAGTGGGGCTAACAGTACCTCCTGTATATGGTTATGCCATCGTGCAATAAACAGCGATGAACTTGTGTTTTCATATGCACTTGATATAAGATGCATTGTCATTAATCCAGGTACTATAAACCCAAGATAGGATAATCCTGTAGAACTAAAATCCAGCCGGCTTCCAATAGCAATACCAAAGATATACATAAATAAAAACGATGACATCAACGGAGGGAATATAGTCTGGCTTGCCACCGTAATAAATCTATATATTTCTCTTTTAGAGAGAGTTAATACTCCTACAGGATTAGTAATCATTTTTTATCCTCCGTTTATTCCAGACCAGTTACTTCCATAAATACTGTTTCAAGGTCTTTATCTTGCAGTATTTCTTTTTTATTCCCAATACGTACAATTTCTCCATGATTTATTATCCCTATTTTACTACATAACCTCTCTGCTTCTTCCATATAATGAGTTGTTAGAAATATTGTTTTACCCTCTTTATTAAGTTGAGTAAGATAATCCCATATGAGAAATTTTAGTTCCAGATCACATCCGGCTGTTGGCTCATCCAGAATAATAATCTCAGGATCATGTATTAAAGCTCGGCATAGAAGCAGTCGTTTTTTCATCCCCCCTGATAATGCTCGGTGTTTTACATTCCGTTTATCTGTAAGTTGGAATCTTTCTAGTAGTTCATCTGCTTTAGCTGCTGCTCTTTTGGCACGTATGCCAAAATATCCTGCTTGATAGACCAATAATTGATGTATGGTAAGAAAGGGGTCAAAATTAAATTCCTGAGCACACAATCCTATAAGTCTTCTTGTCTGTAGGTACTCTGTTATTGTATTATAGCCGAAGACCTCTACTTCCCCAGAATGGTAATTAGAAAGACCTGTAATAATATTTATAGTAGTGGTTTTCCCCGCACCGTTTGGTCCTAAGAAAGCAAAAAAGTCACCTCTGTCTACTTCTAATGATACGTTATTTAATGCCTTTAAATTTTTATAATATTTTGTAAGATTTTTTATTGAGATAGCCTTATGAGAATTTTTCATGATGTATTTTTCTCCATAAATTGGTACAAATTTTTTATTATCAAATCTAAATCCGTAAGTTGCATAAGTTCAGCTCTTAATTGTGCAGCACATGGAAAACCTTTAAGATATCCTGAATAATGTTTACGCAGTCGCAGAATACCTTCTCTTAAACCATTTAGTTGAATTGAGAGTTTTAGGTGAGATATACATAGTTCTATCCGTTCTTGTAAAGTTGCAGGCGGTAATTTTTCCCCTGTTTTAAGAAAATGTTTTGCCTCTGTAAATATCCATGGATTGGATATTGCCCCACGGCCTATCATAACAGCATCACAGCCTGTGTCAAATACTGTTTTTATATCCTCAACGGTTACAATATCCCCATTGCCTATAACGGGAATTGATACATTTTTTTTTATTTTTTCTAACCAATTCCAGTCAGCGTCTCCTTTATATGCCTGAGACCGTGTCCGACAATGGACGGCAATTGCTTTTATCCCAGCCTGTTCTGCTATCTTTGCTGCTTCCAATATTACTATGTTATTTTTATCCCAGCCTAAACGTGTTTTCATTGTTACTGGCAGTGCTGTAGCCTTCACAGCAGCACGTAATATCTTTTCCATAGCCTTAAGATCTTTTAACAGGGCAGCTCCTTCTCCACGCCCCACATGTGTTTTTACCCAGCAGCCGCAGTTAATATCTATAAAATCAGGCTTCATTTTTTCTGTTATCTTTATCGCTTCTTGCATAGAAGTCGGAGAACTACCAAATAATTGAATTCCTATGGGGCGTTCTTCCTCTGATATATGAATTCTTTTTATAGATCTTTTTATTTTACGAATAATTGCTTCTATACTGGTGAATTCAGTGTATACAATATCGGCTCCTAATTTCTTGCAAATCAGACGAAACGCCATATCCGTAATATCGTCCATAGGAGCAAGAACTATAGCCTTTTCTATATTAATACTTTCTATTTTTCCCATTCTATATAAAAAATAATTATATATAAATCAAAAATAGTGTTTTAATCAATACTATTTTACTGGTATTTTTATTTAATTAAATTATAATAAAGTTACATTTAATTTTTTAGAAAATTTTACAAATTTATAAAATATTTATGAGAACGCAGGGAGAAATGGGAAGATCTGTATCATTTTATACCCTTGGTTGTCGCCTTAATCAAAGTGAGACAGCAGTCCTCCGTAGTAGTTTTGAGGCCAATGGTTATAGACTTACTGATAGTCCTGATGATATAGTAGTAATTAATACATGTACGGTAACAGAGAAGGGGGATGCTGAGGCAAAAAAGATTGTAAATAAGGTAGTAAGAGAGAATCCACGGGCATCTATTGCTTTGATTGGTTGTCAGGCTCAGACACAAAAAGATAGATTGGCTTCTTTACCAAATGTTAAATGGATAGTTGGTAATGCTGCTAAAATGGATTTGGTTACCATCGTCTCTGAGAGACAGGCCCAACATAAACCATATATTGTGGTGCCGGATATTCAGCAGGAGCCTTTTACTATACCAATTACGGGTAAATATTATGGCCGTAACAGGGCAAATATTAAAATACAAGATGGTTGTGATTGTTTTTGTTCGTTTTGTGAGATACCTTATGCAAGAGGCAAACCACGTAGTAGAGAATTTGAGGATATATTGAAAGAGGCGCGAATATTGGTTGAGGCGGGGTATAAGGAATTGGTATTAACAGGGATTAATATCGGTAAATATAAATATAAAAATTATACTTTAGTTGATGTTATTGATGCATTAGAGCAGATTGATGGTCTTTGTAGAATACGTATCTCATCTATAGAATTTACAACTATTCAAAAAACGCTTATTAAAAAAATCGCAGGGAGTGAAAAACTTTGTAGATACTTGCATATTCCTTTGCAGAGTGCAGATGATACTATATTATCTTTGATGCGGCGTGAATATAAATTTGATGAATTTCGTAGTTTTATAGAATATGTAAATAATACTGTGGATGGTATATGCATAGGAATTGATATTATGGCAGGCTTCCCGGCTGAAACAGATGAAATTTTTCATCGTTCGTTTGAACGAATAAAAGAACTCAAAGTAAGTTATTTCCATGTATTCAGTTATTCAAAAAGATTTTTTGCTGAAAGTAAGAATTTCCCATCTGAAGTGCCAGATTCTATAATCCATATTCGTAGCCGTATGTTAAGAGAGATTGGAATATATAAGAGAAGACTGTTTTATGATTCCTTTCTTGGAAAACATCAGAAGGTTTTATTTGAACGTAAGAAAGAAGGTTTATGGACAGGTCTAACCGATAACTATATTCGTGTAAAAGTATCTTCAAAACAGGATTTAACTAATAAAATCTTAAATGTAACTTTAGTTGCGAGGAAAGATAGTTATATGATAGGCAAGATTAAGGAAAACTGATAGCATACATGTAATATAATAAAAATAGTTTTAAATACGATATTTAAAAGAAGACCACTTAAGATAAAAGGGGGGATGTAGTGTTAGGGAGAGTATCTTTTATTTTTCTTTGTTTTTTGATTATTTTTTGTAGTCCTGTATACTCTACAAGTGCAGAGAATAATCAACCAATTAAGAGTCCTAGGTGCAATGAATTTACTTTTGATGCCACAGGTTCATATGACCCTGATAACGATAATATAAGTTTCTTATGGGATTTTGGAGATGGTACTACAAGCACACAACCTGTAGTAACACATGTATATGAAAAACCTGGGAAATATACAGTGCATTTGTCCATTGCAGATAGTTCTGATAAAGGTTGTTGTACGGCAACTACAACCCAGACGGTAGAGGTAAATATTCCTCCTTTTGCTGATTTTGATGTGCCTGATATGGTATGTACAAATAAAGAAATTGTTATGAATGCTGAAAAAAGTAGATGTGCTACTAGATGTGATTTGGATTATTCGTGGGATTTTGGTGATGGTAGTAGGGCATATGGGAAAAAGGTTGTAAAAAAAATTTATACGAAAGGTGGAGATTATAAGATTTCATTGACTGTTACAGATAAAAGTGAGACTTTTTGTAATAGTCATTCTACAGAGAAAATTATTCATGTTAACGCTCCTCCAAAGGCAGAGGCAGGAAAAGATTTCATATTAAAATGTGTTAGTGACCCAAATGATATGGTTGTTTCTTTTGATGCATCTGCTTCTATGGATGAGAACAATGATCCTTTAAGTTACGAATGGGATTTTGGTGACGGTACTAAGGATTATGGTGTTAAAGTATCACATCGGTATTCGGAGATAGGCAATTATGATGTTAAATTAATAGTAAGGGATGATTCTGGAATGGATTGTTCTGTAGGAGTAGATTTTCAAACAGTTAGGTTAAATAAAGCACCTAAAGCAGATGCAGGAGATGATGTTGTAGGATGCGTTGGAGAACAGATACTCTTTGATGGTAGTAATTCTTTTATATATAAAAAAGGCACGGTATCAGCAAAATGGAGTTTTGATGATGGAAGCAGTGCTGAAGGATTAAAGGTTTTTCACTCCTATAACGTTGCTGGGAAATATCAGGCTGTGTTAGCTTTGCAAAATGAGTTAAATCCAGCTTGTCCTATATCAAGAGATACTAAATTAGTTACAATAAATTCTTCTCCTAGTGTAAATATAAAAGATGTTGGAACAGTTTGTATAGGTGATGCTATACAATTTGATGCATCGGATGCATCTGACCCTGATGGCGATAGGTTGCAGTTTTACTGGAGTTTTGGGGACGGGACTATTTCGCAAGATGGCCCTAAAATCACACATCAATATAAACAAGGGGGAAATTATAGGGTTAATGTAATAGTGGACGATGGCAGACATACTAAATGTTCCACTGCCACTGCTTATGTTGATGTTAAAGTCAATACCCCTCCTATAGCTGATGCTGGATCTGATATGTCTGTTTGTTTAGGTAATCCAGTTCGGTTTGATGCGACCGCTTCTATTGATAGTGATGGAGATATGTTGAGATACATATGGGATTTTGGAGATGGCTCCAGCGCAGAGGGAGCTGTAGTTAGCCATACTTATACAAAAAGTGGTATATATAATGTATCCCTTACCGTAGATGACAATTCTGGGACTAAGTGTAGTAGAGCAACAGACGATATAATAGTTAGAGTCAATGCAAAGCCAATTCCGGTTATTAATATAAGGTAACCAACAATAAATAGCTATCATCCCTCTTATTTCACAAATCAACAAGGTTGAATTGTGAAATAAGGATGAGAATATGGTTTTATTATATAAAAATGAACATTTTTTCATTAATTTTGGGTGAAGATAAAGAAGATATCGCTGATAGTTTTAAAGGTTTTGAATCAAGACCGCAGCAGATTCAAATGGCAGAGGCGGTTAATAATGCCTTGTTGAATAAAAGGCATTTAATAGTGGAGGCGGCTACAGGGGTAGGGAAAAGTCTTGCTTATCTTCTTCCTTTAATAAGATGGATAGCTACTACTAATAAAAGAGTGGTTATCTCTACATATACAAAGACTCTTCAGGAACAATTATTTAAAAGAGATCTTCCTAAATTGCGTGATATTTTGGATATAGATTTTAGTTTTGCTCTTTGTCTTGGTTCACAAAATTATCTTTGTATTAGACGACTTACACAGAATTTGGAACATGGTATCTTTGATTCTGAAGAAGATGAGCAAACTTATACACGCATACACAAATGGCGGTCTTCTACAAGAACAGGTATCCGTTCGGATCTTGATGTTAATGTTAGCGATGTTGTGTGGAACAAGATAAACAGAGATACAGAACTTTGTTTAGGTAAAAAGTGCCCATTTCGTAAGGAGTGTTTCTATTATAAGGCAAGGATAGACGAATTTAAGTCACATATACTAATTACAAATCACCATCTTTTCTTTTCACATATATCATCAAATTCAGGATTGTTACCTCCTTTTGAGGCAGTTGTATTTGATGAGGCACATACCTTAGAAGATGTTGCCACCCGCTATATGGGAATGGAAATATCTAATCTCCAACTGATGTATTTTTTAAACTCTCTATTTAATCCTAGGACAGGCAAGGGATTTATTAAAAGATTGACATCTATCGATGTTGCTGCGGCAGATGAGGTTATAGAATGTGTTTCAGAGGCAAGGAATGCAGTTAATACATTTTTTTCAGAAATAGCAGATAAGTTTGGAGAAGAAACGAGAGCAGTAAGGATAAAGGCACCAAGGCCTGTATTTGATTGTGTTACACATCCGTTTATCGAATTAAGGCGTGCATTAAAAAAGATATCCTGTGACGTTCTCGAGCCAGAGGATGAGGTGGAATTAAATTCATTTATATTACGTGCGGACAACATAGTTAAGAGGTTGGATATCATATTAAACATGGGTTTAAAGGAATATGTTTACTGGATAGATATATTTAATAGACCAAGAATGGTACGTTATACTTTATCATGTGCACCTGTGGATGTGGCAGGAGAGTTTAGAGAACAAGTTTTAGGCACTGTTTCTCCTGTTGTTTTGACATCTGCTACTATATGTGTAAATAATAGTTTTGATTATGTCCAAAAAAGCCTTGGTTTTTCTGAAGAGGATACTGATACATTAAGACTTGATTCTCCATTTAATTATAGAGACAATGTACTTCTATACTTGCCCCATAATATTCCTGATCCTAATAGCGACTATATCGCTTATCAACATCAGGCTACGGATGAGATAAAAAATATTCTTTCGGTAATGAACGGGAGAACATTTATATTATTTACCAGTTTCAAGATGATGGATAAAGTATATGAAGAACTGAGATGGGAATTCCCAGAACTAAAACTGTTAAGGCAGGGAGATGCTCCAAGGTATAAATTATTAGAAACATTTAAAGATAATAGAGAGGCAGTCCTTTTAGGTACTTTAACGTTCTGGCAGGGGATAGATGTTCCAGGTGATGCATTGGAATGTGTTATTATTAGCAAACTCCCGTTTGCCGTTCCGGATGAGCCTGTTGTAGAGGCTAAGATGGAAAAATTAATTGCCCAGGAGAAGAATCCATTTGTAGAATATCAGCTTCCTAAGGCAATTATAATGTTCAGGCAAGGATTTGGCAGGCTTATACGTACCCATAATGACAGGGGAATGGTTGCGGTGATAGATCCACGGATAAGGACCCGTTCATATGGTAAGAATTTTATAAGTGGATTGCCGTCATGCAGATATATTTATTCGCTTGACGATGCACGGGAATTTTTTGATATTTGTCCTGTTTGAAAATGTTGAAAGCAAAAGAAGAAAATTCGAAATATGGCAAGATAGGCGTACTGATGGGAGGATGCTCATCAGAACGAGAGATTTCATTGAAATCAGGTACTGCAGTATTGACAGCCTTACGAGAGTTAAGATGTGATGTAGTGGCTGTGGATATAGTCTCTTCAGATAATAATGAAATCAAAAGGATTATTCTTGATAATAAGATAGATATAGCATTTATTGCCTTACATGGCAGTATAGGAGAGGATGGAGTTATTCAGTCCATATTGGAGGAATTAAATATCCCTTATACAGGTTCTGGTATTGAGGCGAGTAGGCTTGCTATTAATAAAATTATGACTCAATCAATATTTAAGAAAGAAGGTCTTCCTATCCCAGAGCATGTGATATTATCGCGTTATAATGTTGACACAAAAACAATAGTTATGAATAATATTAGCCAATTTCCTGTCATAGTAAAACCTGCATGCGAAGGGTCAAGTATAGGCGTAACTGTTGTAGAAAATGAACGACAATTGAAGGATGCAGTTAAAACAGCATGTGAATATGGGAAAGAGGTTCTGATAGAAGAGTTTATATATGGTAGGGAACTTACCGTAGGTATACTAGAAGGTAATCCTCTTCCAATTATAGAACTAAGGCCCAAACGAAGATTTTTCGATTTTTTTGCAAAATATAATAAGGGGATAACAGAATATATAATACCTGCTAAAATAGAATCAAATTTATATAAAGATATTCAGGATACAGCGGTTAGGGCATATGAACTTTTGGGATGTAATGATTTTGCCAGAGTAGATTTTATGTTAGATAGGGATAACAGATATTATATTTTGGAAGTTAACACTATACCCGGTTTTACTGCAACAAGTTTGCTCCCAAAGGCTGCAGCTGAGATAGGTATAAATTTTAAACAGTTATGTCTTAAATTAGTGGAGTTAGCTTATGCCAAGAAGGAAAAAAAGTAGAACAATAAAAATGCCATCCACAGCAATAAAGATAGTTGTCGCAGTGCTACTTGCACTGGTTATTGGGTGGTCTATATATATAGGTATAGTAAAATTTATCACACGCTCAAACTATTTTAAAGTAAAAGCAGTTATCTTAGATCCTTCATTAGAATTTATAAACAGAAGAGATATTTCTAAATTAATAGGGAAAAATATATTCGCTATAGATTTACAAAAAATTCAGAATAGATTATCGCGAAGGTATCCTCAAGTAGATAAAATAAGGATTATAAAGCAATTTCCTAATCAGTTGCTTATAACTGCACGTAAGAGATTACCTTTTGCACAGGTATCTATTTGGAATAAGATTGTAACTATAGATGAGTATGGAGTTATTCTGTCCAGTGCTACCTCCCGTAAAAAGAGCCTTCCGCTTATAACAGGCGGGAGGTTAATAAACAAACAAATTATCCCGGGGATTTCCCTTAAGAATAGAAGGATTTCCACTGCGATTAGGATCATAGATACATTTACCAACTTTTCTGAACTTAATGATTATTCTATAAACAATATAGACGTAAGTAATTTGTCTAAGATATATCTTAGATTTTCCAAGGGGCTTAACGTTATTGTTGACAGAGATAATCTTAAGAAAAAGGCGGAGGTGTTGGGGATCCTTTTATCTCGAGGAAAACTAGATTTAAAAAAAGTGCGATATATAGACCTAAGGTTTAAAGATCCTGTAATAGGTAAAAAATAATCTTTTTATTTATGGAACAGCTTGACAATAATAAAAAAATTTGTCTAACAGAGCATACTATATGTAAGGTAGAAGAGATACATAAAATGTCTGTTGAATGTAACAGACATAAAAATATCTCACATAGTCAGATACTCC
Source organism: uncultured Planctomycetales bacterium (assembly GCA_964535935.1). Taxonomy (GTDB): domain Bacteria; phylum Omnitrophota; class Gorgyraeia; order Zapsychrales; family Zapsychraceae; genus CAZHWM01. The sequence continues at coordinate 3,912 of CAZHWM010000010.1, read as the reverse complement.
TTGATATGATGCGTCACCATATCGAAGAGATAGAAGAGTTGTTAAAAGATAATAACAGCCATTACCTTATAGAAACAGGAGATTTGATTGTATTATGTATGGAATTATTGTTGGATAACAATGTGGATTTAAATGATATATTGAATACATGCTTTCAAAGATTTAAAAAAAAGTTATCTAATCTTACAAATCAACAAGGTTGAATTCTGAATTATAGTATTTGCCTAAAAGAAAGGGAAGTAAATAATGGATTATAGAGAAATATTGCGTTCATTAGAACAACTGCATGCCTATAAAACACGTAGATTCGTTCCCAGAGATGTACGGTTTTCATGTCTTGATGAGGTCACCAGTCTTTACCAGAAACTGTTAGAAAGCAATATAAATTCTGCATCTGAGTTAGAAGAATGGCTACTAAACTGGTCGGAGCTGGAGGCTGCTGTAGATCAACACGGATCTATATTATATATTCGTATGACAGCAAAGACAGACGAGGAAAAATTTGCCGTAGAATACAGGCGATTTATAGAGACCGTATTGCCTGCTATAAAACCATTAATAGACAAATTAAAAAATAAATTTTTGCAAGAATATGAAAGATTTCCACTGGATAGCAACTATTATGAAATCTTTCTAAGGACAGTCACTGCAGATGTAGAGTTATTTGTAAAAGAGAATATAGAACTTCAAAAACAAGAGGATATTTTATCTCAGGAATATCAAACGATATGCGGGACAATGACAGTTGACTTTGATGGTAAACAACTAACCATACCGCAAATGTCAGTTTTTCTCCTAGATCCTGACAGGGTCTTAAGAGAAAAGGCATGGAGGGCAATATCAACAAGGCGTCTTAAAGATAAAGACAAACTAGACCAGCTTTTTGACAAAATGGTTAAATTGCGCCATAGAATAGCACTCAATGCAGGTTTTGATAATTATATGGAGTATAAATTTAAAGAATTACACCGTTTTGATTATACCCCGCAAGATTGTATACAATATCATGATTGTATTGAGAAGTTTGTCCTGCCTTTATGGAAAAAGATATTGCAAAGACGCAAAGAAACAATGGGATTGGATGTGTTGAGGCCATGGGATACATCAGTGGACCCTTTAGGCAGACCACCATTGAAGCCATTTGACGATGTAAAAAAATTGATTGATGGCTGCAGGATTATATTTTCTATGGTTGATGATGAACTAGGGGAACGGTTTTCATCTATGGCAGAAGAGAGACTACTTGATTTAGAAAATAGGCAAGGCAAGGCACCTGGCGGATATCAATCCACTCTTAACGAGGCACGAAAACCATTTATCTTTATGAATGCGGTAGGGATTGACTCAGATGTGTGGACCCTTTTACATGAAGCAGGTCATAGCTTCCATTCTATCGCCTGTGCTCATCATGAACTTTTGGCATATAGACACGCACCAATGGAATTCTGTGAGGTAGCATCGATGTCTATGGAACTGTTAGGAGGAGAACATATCTCAGTATTTTATCCTTCTCAGATAGACGGCCCATCAGAAGAAGAACTTCGATCAACAAGAGAACAGTTTGAAGACATTATCTTCACATTGATATGGGTAGCAACGATAGATGCCTTTCAGCATTGGATATACAAAAACCCTGAAGCCAGTATACAGGACAGAAAAGACCAATGGCTTAAAATAAGACAACGTTTTGATACAGGTTTGATAGATTGGAATGGATTAGAAGAAGAACATCAGACCCTCTGGCATAAACAATTACATATCTTTGAAGTCCCTTTCTATTACATAGAGTATGGTATAGCACAGTTAGGCGCACTTCAGATATGGCTTAATGCAAGTAAAAATAAGAGGCAGGCAGTTGAAAAATACAAAAAAGCACTTTCATTAGGAGGTTCAAGATCCCTTCCCGAACTTTTTAATGAAGCAGGAATTTGTTTTGATTTCTCAGAGAAGACAATTGTGCCGCTTGTAGAAGCCGTAGCTGACAAAATATTCTAATTATTAATACAAAATAAAATTCCCCGCAATTATATACTTGCGGCATTAAAAAAATGACAGGATGCATTATCTGAGTGAACAAAATATATTTATATTTCTCCTGCAAATAGCTGTTCTATTAGGAGCAGCAAGAGGACTTGGCGAACTATTTCGCAAATGGAAACAACCAGCCCTTACTGCGGAGATATTAGTAGGTGTCTTTTTTGGCCCTACCATTTTAGGCAGATTTTTCCCAAGTCTATATCAGAGCCTTTTCCCAGAGGATATAATTCAGCAAAATATGTTAGAAACTATAGCATGGGTAGGGGTATTGTTTTTATTATTAGAAACCGGTTTAGAAATAGATTTCGCCTCTGCGTGGCGGCAGGGCATGGATGCCTTAAAGATCGCTATAATAGATATTATTATCCCAATGGTTATTGCCTTCATAGTATGTTACTTCCTTCCAGATTACTATTTAGGCAATCCAGAACGACGTTTTTTATTTGCCACTTTTATGGCTACAGCCATGACCATTAGCGCTATGCCAGTAGCAGTTAGAGTATTACAAGATCTAAAACTATCTAAAACAGACCTGGGCTTTCTTATAATGTCAGCCTTGTCAATTAACGATGTCATAGGATGGTTGATATTTACCTTAGTATTAGGGGCCTTTACAGAAACAAATCCTGGCTTTGGCAGGATGTTTGCCATTGCAGGTGTAACCATTTTATTTACCATTATCTGTTTTAGTATCGGACGTAAACTTGTAGACGAAATAATAATATGGATGAAACCTAACAGGATATCACAACCAGCAGGAGTGTTGAGCTTTGTATGCGTATTAGCTGCATTATGCGGAGCAATTACCCAAAAGATGGGCATACATGCATTATTCGGGTTTTTTATTGCAGGCATAATGGCAGGCAGTTCAAAGTCACTTTCGGAACATGTAAGACAAATCATATCACAGATGGTGCATGCCATATTTGTTCCGTTATTTTTTGTAAATATAGGATTAAAGATAGACTTTTTTAGCAGTTTTGCCCCTTTGTTGGTGATGCTAATAACCATTATAGGGATTTTAGGGAGATTTTTAGGTGCATGGGTTGGGACAAGTTTTACAACATTGCCTAAACGAAGCAGGCTTATAGTTTCTATTGCCCATATTCCCGGCGGAGCTATGGAGGTAGTAGTAGGATTGCTAGCATTAGAATACAAACTTATTACAGAACCAATTTTTGTAGCAATTGTATTTAGCGCCTTAATATCATCGATTATCATGGGGCCATGGTTAAGTATTTTGGTAAAACAAAGAAAAAAGATAAGATTATCTAAATATATCTCTGAAGATAACATAATATCTCATGTGTCCCATAATGAAAGAGATAAGGCAATATTAGAATTAGCCAGAATTATAGCGCACAAAAATAAAACTATAGATAAAGAAAAAATTTACAAGATATTAATCAACCGAGAACAAGAAATGGGCACTGCACTTGAAGATGGAGTGGCTGTCCCTCATGCAAGGATACAAGGGATACGTAAACCAATTATAGTGTTTGGGAGATCAGTTACTGGAATAGAATGGGATGCGCCAGATGGTAAGCCGGTAAAATTTATTTTTTTAATCCTCACCCCAGAAAAAGACTATGATTCACAGGTCCTGATATTGGCTAGTATTGCGGATATAATGAGCAAGACAGAAACAAAAGAAGCCATTTTATGTGCTAAAACTAGACACGATTTAACAGAGATTTTCAGTAAGGTATAACTCCATAAAAGGACAAAACTCAGGCTTAAACATCCCCAATATAAGCTCAAATAATTAAATTAAGGTAGCTTAAATGTTTAGCATTGCATATATCGTCAAATACATTCATCTGCTAAAGGAGAAAAGGGCAACAAGTTTCATTAAAGAGAAAGGATTAAGTAAAA
>CAZHWM010000009.1:0-10172 GCA_964535935.1 uncultured Planctomycetales bacterium | reverse complement strand
GAATTACCAGATAAGGCTTATTTGGCATTCAAGGCAATAGGAGGCTGTCCCGCCAAGGATATTGTTTTACGATAGAGATAGCAAATGTAGTGTCCCGTCTGTCTGTGGTGCATCCTCTCTCTCGTTGATAAATAGCCTTTTTAGCCTTCAACTGTCAACGTTGTGCTATCCTGCACAAATCAACAAGGTTGAATTGTGCAGAATGATTTTTTAGGGAAGGATACTTTTTGCTCTATGTATCATAAGGCAATCTGCAAGCGTAATAGCAATCATTGCCTCCACCACAGCCACTATACGTGGGCATATGCAGGGGTCGTGCCGTCCTTTTATCTCTATAGAGGTATCTTTCATAGAGGTTGTGGTGGTTTGTTGAGATTGAGAGATGGATGCAGTTGGTTTTACTGCAAGTCGTAGGACTATATCTTCTCCATTAGATATCCCGCCTAATATACCCCCAGCATTATTTGTAACGGTTCTTATTTTGTCTCCGTCTACATACATTTTGTCATTATGTTTTGCCCCTGTCATCTCTGCTGCATGAAAGCCTGCACCAAACTCTATTCCTTTTACTGCGCCTATTGATAGTAATGCATGTGCTAATAGGGCATCAAGTTTATCAAAAACAGGTTCACCTAATCCAGCAGGACATCCGTGCACAACAGCCTCTATTATACCTCCAACAGAATCTTTGTTTTCTTGAGCCTCTTTTATTCGTTGTTTCATTAATTCTGCAGCATCCATATCAGGACAACGGACATCATTTTTTTCAATAACAGAGTAGTCTATTTTTTGTGCGTATATCCCAGCAATTGCCCGTGTATATGCTATGATATTGATATTATATTTCCGCAGGATGATTTTTGCCACAGCACCTGCAGCCACTCTGGATGCAGTCTCTCTACCTGATGCGCGTCCACCACCGCGCCAGTCACGGATACCATATTTTTGCATATACGTATAATCTGCATGCCCTGGCCTGAATGTGTCTTTTATATCAGAATAATCTGTGCTACGTTGATCCTTATTTCTTATAAGCAGTGCTATAGGTGTACCTGTTGTCTGTTTTTCGAATACACCTGATAATATTTCTACACTATCTGGTTCATTCCTTTGAGTGGTAATACTACTTTGACCAGGCCTTCTTTTATCCAGTTCGAACTGTATATCAGCTTCAGTTAGGGGTAGGCACGGTGGTACCCCATCTATTACTACACCTATTGCAGGACCATGACTTTCACCGAATGTAGTTATTTTAAATATCCTGCCGAAACTGTTGCCTGCCATGGCTTTCTCCTTTTTAATTATTTTGGGCTTATGCCATCCATGGCCTTTCTGCCTTTAGTCTATCTTCAAACTCTTGTATCTGTTTTTCAAATTGTAATGTCCAACCTATCTGATCAAGACCGTTAAGGAGGCAATGTTTTGCAAATTTGTCTATTTCGAATTTGTATTGTTTCCCTTCAGGTGTAATTACTACTTGATTTTCAAGGTGAGCTTCTATTTCTATCCCAGGGTTTGAGTATACCAAAGAAAACAGTTCATCTACCTCTTTGGATGTTAGTTTAATTAGCAATATTCCGTTTTTTAAACAGTTATTATAAAAAATATCAGCAAAACTTGGGGCTATAATCACACGAAACCCGAAATCTTCCAATGCCCATGGGGCATGTTCTCTGCTTGAACCACATCCAAAATTATCCCTTGCCAGAAGTATAGTTGCGTTGCGGTATTCTGGTTTGTTCAATACAAAATCAGGATTTTCCTTTGTCCCCTCGAAGTCAAGATATCTTAGTTCATGAAACAAATGTAGCCCAAACCCTTTGCGTTCTATTTTTCGTAAAAATTGTTTTGGAATAATTGCATCCGTATCAACATTAGCCCTGTCCAGTGGGGCAATAACACCTTTATGTCTTATAAATGCTTCCATGATCAATAATGTCCTTTCTTAAAAAAATTTAAAATGATATAGTTCTATTAACTATCCATATTATAAATGAATCGTTGTGATTATCAACTTTTATGCTTTAATAAATTTAATTACTGTTTTTTATATTGATTATTTTTTTAAAAAAGATAATATTTCAAATTATATAATTATACTATAAATTAATTTATTATAATTCTTATGATATTTATTTTGTAGCTCTTGTTATCCATTTATCGAATAAATTAAATAGATTACTACTATTGACAATCCTGTTGAGAGAATGTAACATTATGAACAACAGATTAAAGCTGCATACCGTCTATCATATTGGAGGGATAATTGAGGAGATTTAGTTTACCTTTAGAAAAATTTAAGTGTATATTACTGATAGTCATTTTTACATCTTTTTTAATCTTCATTCCGATTTCTGTTATTGCAGGCAAGGTTGCGGGGAAAAAAACTTTAGCCCGCAATTCGCATACTCATAATATATCCTTTGATAATGCTAATAGTGTGCTTACTATTCCATATCCAGGTTTATATGTGAAAGAAAGATCTATTCAACGAAGGATATGGGAAACCATATTTATCGCATTGGTTAGTTACCTGCTCATGTTCAGCATAGTCGGGATAATCAATAAGAGTATCCGAGATATAAAAATAAGGCATACATTACGTAAAAATGCGATTTATTTGATTAGTATTACCAGCTTTGTTATTATATTTTTTATATGGATACAAAATATTAATTCTATAACTATATTTTTTGGAGTTGCCAGTGCGGGTATTGCTTTGGCCTTACAAGAGGTTATATTATGTATTGCAGGTTGGATATTAATTTTAGTAAGAAACCCATTTTCTGTTGGAGACAGGATAGAAATAAATAAAATAAAAGGAGATGTAATAGATATAAGGCTTTTCCAAACCGCTTTACTTGAGATAGGTAACTGGGTAGATGCAGATCAGAGTACAGGCCGTATAGTAAACGTTCCTAATAGTTTTATATTTAAGGCAGGCAATTACAATTATAGCCGAGGATTTGAATTTATATGGCATGAGATCCCCATACTGCTTACCTTTGAAAGTGATTGGAAAAAAGGCAAACAGATAATGTTGAAACATGCTAGCAAGCTTGCAGAAGGAACAGTGGAAAAGGTTCAAAGAAAACTGCATGCTATGAGTAATAGGTATATGATTTATTATGACAAATTAACGCCTATAGTATATGTTAGGATTAAAGACAGTGGGATAGAGTTGACATTGAGGTATTTAACAGAGGCAAAAAATAGGAGATCAACAGAGGATTACCTTTGCAGGCATATACTTGAAGACTTTGCCAAAGAAGATTCTGTAAACTTTGCATATCCTACCTATAGAATAGTGAAAAATTGATTGAGGAGTATTTTGGTATGTCATATGTTGTTTTATCACGAAAATATAGGCCACAGACATTCGATGAAGTAGTAGGGCAGGATGAAATAATAAAGATATTAAAAGAGGCTATACGTACAGACAGGATTGCGCATGCGTTTTTATTTTGTGGCCCTAGAGGGATTGGTAAGACATCATGTGCGCGAATATTTGCAAAATCACTAAATTGTCAACAAGGCCCTAGTCTTATCCCATGTGGTAAATGTCCTGCATGCGAAGAGATAACAAAAGGGACAAGTTTTGACGTGCTTGAAATAGACGGAGCATCCAATCGCGGTATAGATGAAATAAGAGAACTGCGTGAAAATGTAAAATTCGCAGCAGGATATGGCAGATATAAAATATATATAGTAGATGAAGTTCATATGCTTACAACAGAGGCATTCAATGCACTGCTTAAGACATTAGAAGAACCCCCCCCACACGTTAAGTTTATATTTGCTACAACAGAACCTAACAAAGTCCCAGCTACAATAATATCTCGGTGTCAGAGGTTTGATTTTAAAAGAATACCTAATAAAAAGATAATTACTGCCCTTGAAGAAATATGCAAAAAGGAAAGGATAAAGATACAACAGGAAGCACTTTTTGCCATTGCAAAAGCAGCAGAAGGCAGCCTGCGTGATAGCCTTAGTATCCTTGATCAGGTAAGTTCGTTAAGTGAGCAGGAGATAAAGGCAGAAGATGTATTTTCAATGTTAGGGATGATAGAAACACAACTGTTGTTTGAGCTTGCAGATGCGTTAGGAGATAAGGATTGTAGCAGGGCATTAAAGATATTAGATAACATTATAGATAAAGGGAAAGACATCACCCAGCTTATTAAGGATATGAATGCTCATTTTAGAAATCTTATGATTGTAAAGATAGGAGGCAAGGCGCTTGGAAAGCTAATAGATTATCCTATCCCTATTAAAGATATGTTTCTTGAACAAAGCAGAAAGTTTACATTAAAGGAAATATTAGCGATAATAGATATATTCATTGAAGTTCATGAAACATGTAAGATAACAGAAACCGTGAGGATGCCTTTTGAGATAGCCCTTGCACGGATTACATATATGAAGGAACTCTTGATAGAGGCAGATAAAAAAACTTTAGAAGAGAATATATCGGCATCGAAGGATAATTATAAGAATACAAAAAGAAGGCCTATACAAAAAATATTTAATAACAACAAAGGCCAGATCGCTATACTTACCACAGAAGATATAATAAGACAGCCTAATTCCGATGAAGAAAAACAAGATACTCTACAAAGAGATTCCTCTGAGAAGGACATTGATACCAATAATAAAATAAAAGAAGATAGCCTTATTGAAGACGATGATATTGATGATGAGATAATATCACATACAGATTCATTACCGGAGTCCATTAATAATATATCTCTAACCATAGATAAAATTCGACGTTTGTGGGATACCTTAACCCATGCTATAAGTAAAGAAAAGATGTCGGTTGCTACGTTTCTACAGGAAGGCGGTCCTATATCATTTGACGGCAAAAAATTAACTATAGGGTTCCCCAAGACCTGTATTTTTCATAAAGAGACCCTTGAAGAGAGACATAATATTAACTTGGTGGAAAGGATATTGACAGAAAAACTGAATATGCCTATAACTATCGAATATAAAATAGTGGAAGAAATCAAGGCAAAAGAAGAAGATGTAACTGTAAAAAAAGTGGTGGAGATATTTAAAGGCAAGGTTGTGAACCGTTGGCATAATTAGATTGATTATTATTGAGAAAGAGACGATGAGCTATCCTCAAACATTAGAAAATGTTATAGAAGAATTTAGAAAACTGCCGGGTATAGGTAGGCGCAGCGCAGAGCGTATCGCTTTTAGCTTATTAGATCGTTCTAGAGAAGAGACTGAACAACTTGCATCAAGTATAAACCAACTAAAAGAAAGACTTACCTTTTGTCGAATTTGTAACAATTTAAGCGATAGCGAGATATGCACAATATGTAGAGACCCATCTAGAGATAAAAGTATTATATGTATAGTAGAAGATCCCAAGGATTTGATAGCGATAGAACGTTGTGGAGTTTATAGGGGAAGTTACCATGTACTTCTTGGCAGGATCTCACCTACCGAAGGCCGTGGGCCAGATTCGCTTAAGATACATCAGCTCTTAACCCGTATAAAAACCGGAGAGGTAAAAGAAATAGTTATTGCCACTGACCCAGATAACGAAGGAGAAATGACATCTTTGTATCTCATGAAACAACTAAAACCATTAAATATAAAGATAACACGTATAGGCATTGGTCTTCCTGTAGGAAGCGCAGTAGAATATGCAGACATATCAACATTATCTACATCTTTTAAGGCAAGAAGAGAGATATAAAAAGATAATAAGATATAAGATTAAGGTAAAGACCATTTGACGTGGCAGGGAAGGTGGATACAATGTTAATATTTAAAATGCGCCTAGCAGGACTCGAACCTGCCCCTCTAGCTCCGGAGGCTAGTGCTCTATCCTTCTGAGCTATAGGCGCAATTAGATATTTTTTTGAAAAAAATAAGATAACTCATAATGAAAGTTTGGTCAACAAAATTATTTTTATAAAATTATTTTTAAATTATTATTTATATTTTTTTGTTTTTTGATAATATAATAACTTTTTATGAGAATTAAGGATTAAACTTACTTTTATCTAAGAAAGGATGGACAATGACAGCTTATAAATCTTATCACAAGCTTTTTATGTTGTCTTTTTTGTCGATTATAGGGATTTTTACCACCAATGCTTGGGCTGCTGATGGTGGCAATGTTGTGGATTCAGGAGCAACAGCATGGATGCTGACATCAACAGCTCTGGTACTTTTAATGGTCCCTGGTCTGGCAATGTTTTATGGCGGATTGGTAAGGACAAAGAATGTTTTAGGGACAATGATGCATTCATTTATTTCCATTGCAATCATAGGTATTTTATGGATAATTTGTGGCTATGGTTTAGCATTTGGCAAGAATATTCTGGGAGGTCTAGTTGGATGGGATCCAAGATACTTTTTCCTGAAAGGCATAGATAATAGTATTGTGTTACACGTTCCTGAATATGTTATTGCGATGTTTCAGGGAAAATTTGCTATTATCGCTCCTGCGTTGATTGCTGGGGCCTTAGCAGAAAGAGTCTATTTTAAAGGATACTGTCTTTTTATTTCATTGTGGTTTCTTTTTGTATATTGCCCATTATGCCATTGGGTATGGGCTGAGGACGGATGGCTCCATAATATAGGCGCTGCGGGAGTTATTGATTTGGCTGGTGGATTGGTTATTCATATTTCAGCAGGTATTAGCGCTTTGGTTGTGGCCTTTTTCCTTGGTCCTAGAAGAGGGTACCCTAAAAATACCATGCGCCCTAACAATTTGGTTATGACCCTTATGGGAGCAGGTTTATTGTGGGTAGGATGGTTTGGTTTTAATGCAGGTTCAACAGTACATAGTGGTCTGGATACTGCAAGAGCATTAACTATGACACAAATCTCTGCAGCGAGCGGTGCACTTACATGGGTAATTATTGAGGCCTTTCTTTTTAAGAAGGCTACTTCATTAGGTTTCGTATCAGGACTTTTAGCAGGATTAGTTGCAATTACCCCTGCGGCAGGAGTTGTTTTGCCTGTAGGAGCGTTAATTATAGGAGCAGCATCGACATGTGTATGTTTTGTTGCCTTACAAGCAAAAGTGAAATTTGGATATGATGATAGTTTAGACTGTTTTGGAATCCATGGAGTGGGCAGTTCATTAGGCATTCTTTTTCTACCATTTTTTATACGACCCAGTTGGATGGCAGATGCTTCTTCCTCTATCGGACATATGTGGACATCTTTTGACCAATTTTTAGTTCAGATAAAAGGTTGGGGAGTAACAGTTCTTCTGGCATTAATCGCAACTTGGATTATATGTATTATTGTAGAAAAGACAGTTGGGTTTAGGCTTGATAAAGACAAAGAAATGGCAGGAATGGACCATTCTCTCCATGCTGAGCATGGTTATGGCATGTTAACTTTAAATTAAAATGTGCTTAGTGCTTTAGGAGGTTACTATAATGAAACTTATAACAGCAATCATTCAGCCAGATAAATTGGATGCAGTTAGAGAAGCATTGATAAAAAAAGAGATTTATCGTATTACAGTCTCTTATTGTGCTGGTAGAGGCAGGGCAGAAGAGATAGATATATTTAGAGGACAAGAAGTGGTTCCTGAATTAATAGAGAAGGTAAGAATAGATATAGCATGTAATGACGAATTTGTAGAACCTGCCATAGAGGCAATATTAGAGAGTGCTGTGCATGGTGAAGGCAAGATAGGCGATGGGAAGATTTTTGTTACACCGTTGGAAGATTGTATTCGTATACGCACGAAAGAACGAGGAAAGGAAGCGATATAATTTTTATAAAAATTCTAAAGAAAATATATTTATAAACAGACATTGACTTTTGATTGAATTTCTGTATAATTCATAATATATTTTCAGAGATAAATTTAAAAAATCAAACCGTTCCCCTGTAGCTCAGCTGGTAGAGCGGGTGGCTGTTAACCACTAGGTCCGAGGTTCGAGTCCTCGCGGGGGAGCCATTTTGATGGCTGTTTCAAACTCTTTCAAAGTATCCTTCCGACTTATCCGCACAAGGGGAAGCAGGAAAAATAAAAATTTCTCTTACTCCTATTCTGGAATGAGAAGAAAACCCACCCACACCCACCCGAAAATTTTTGAAAATGGACTTGACTTTTTAATTTTCTTTGCTATATATCATTATATGATGTTAAACAATGATAAACTTTGGCAGACACAAAAGGAGTTAAATCTATGATGGAAGGGAACAATGGAATTTAGAAAAGAAATACCGGGAATAGACTATGCACCGAGGGCTTTTCTATTATTTTCCACCAAAGAACAAGAAAAGATGAAGATTATTTATGACTGATAAAAAAGGAATTTCAAAACCTATGTATCTATAAAAGGGGACATCATATGCCGGAGAACAAAAAAGTTCCAATTTCAATGATGAAATTACTTAAGCCAGAAATTGAGGAGCTTATTAAAGATAAAAACTTAAAGACATTGAAAGAGATTTTGTGTACCTGGCATCCTTCAGATATTGCAGAGCTGCTCGATGAGATTGATACTAAAGAGGCTGTAATTATTTTGAGAATGCTTCTCACCTCTTTACAATCCGAGGTTTTTGCCGAATTAAGTCCAGATGTAGCAGAGGAAATTTTACGAAGTTTATCTGATAGAGATATTAAGGCGATTATCAGTGAATTAGATCCTGATGATAGAGCCGAATTGTTTGAAGAAATGCCCTCAGAACTTACACGGCGACTTATAAATATGTTATCTCCAGAAGACAGAAGAGAAACACTTCAACTCCTTGGCTATCCTAAAGGGAGCATCGGAAGGTTAATGACACCTGACTATGTAGCTATAAAATCGCACTGGAGTATTGAAAAAGCAATGGAGCATATACGAAAATTTGGAAAAGATGCTGAAACAATTGATACAGTATATGTAGTCGATGATGAATGGCATTTATTAGATGATATTCCAATACGCAGATTAATTTTAACTCCTTTAGATGAAACCGTTGATTCAACAATGGATCATCATTTTGTGTCTGTTACAGCCAACACTCGGCAAGAGGAAGCCATTAAACTTTTTGAGAAATATAATCTTATTGCTCTACCGGTTACGGACGAAGAAGGACACCTTCTGGGAATAGTAACAGTAGATGATATTATAGATGCGTTGCGCGAAGAACAGACAGAGGATTTTACCAAATTCGCTGCAGTTGAAGCAAAGACAGTTGGGCTGGGGTTTATAACGAGAATAAAAGAGGTTAGCATAAAGAAAATAGTTAGAGCAAGAATTACATGGCTTTTTGCGCTTTTAATAATGGACCTTGTTACTGGCGGTATTATTCAGAGTTTTGAAAGTATTATTGCAAAGTATGTGGTTCTTGTAACATTCCTCCCTGTCTTAGTTGACACAGCAGGTAATGCAGGTTCTCAATCAGCGACCTTGGTGATAAGAGCATTGGCACTTGGAACAGTAAAATTGAAAGACTGGGCTTATCTTTTAGGTAGAGAACTGATTATTGCTGGGATATTGGGTGTTTTAATGGGATTAGGAATCTCTGTTATGGGAGTTGTTAGAGGTGGAAGTTATTTAATTGCTCAAGTTGTTGTTCTGGCAATGGTAATAAACGTTATTATTGGAAGTCTAATTGGAGTTCAGTTACCTTTCATCTTTACAAAATTTAAGAAAGACCCTGCGGCAGCAAGTACACCTCTTATCACTACTTTAGCCGATATAATTGGAACTGGCATTTATCTTGGAATAGCATACTTATTAATTGGAAGGTGATATTAGAAAGTAATAAGAGCGTATCTAGCTTCAGCGGTTCATAATACCTCTATCCTAATATTCAGTCTAAGAGCCGGACTTCAGATACGACCTATACTGGAATATACGAAAATTCGCATCTTCATAAATACCAAAAAGTTCCCAGCCCTCAAACTTTCGGCTTTTAAATTTTATTTTTCTTTGTTGGAGAGAATCTCCTTATTTCTTATTTCCTGAAGCCACTTATCAATGTCTTCTTTTCTAAATCTCCATTGATTAGCAATTTTCACAGCGGGGATTTTTCCTTCCCTTGCCATCTTATAAAGAGTAGATTTTCCTATTTTTAAATATTTTGCGGTCTCCTCAAGGGTCATTATTTCAGAAAACCCTTCCATCATAGTTTTAACTCCTTTTGAGCCTGCCAAAGTTTATCATCGTTTAATATCATATAATAATATA
>CAZHWM010000008.1:0-43099 GCA_964535935.1 uncultured Planctomycetales bacterium | reverse complement strand
CCTTCTATCTTATATCGCTCGCTTTCTTTTAAATGTTTATACTTTTCTCCTTTGTTGGTATAATCTTTTTGCTCCATATGATCCTCCTGTTTTTTGTTTTATTTATCTCTTACAAAATAACAGGTTTTTTATGATCTATGGAGCTTTCTTTTTTATTTCTTTTGTCGCACTTTAAATTACAAGCTTCATCTCTCTATACAAAATCCCTTACTCATTCATTAATTCATATAAAAAAAGGCGCATACCCTAGATCTTTAATAGATCCGTTAAGGTATGCGCCCGACTATTGTCAACAACAAGAAAACGGATATTAATACATTCCGCCCATTCCAGCACCTGGCATTCCACCACCGGGCATATTAGATGCATTCTCTTTTTCAGGAGCATCTGTAATCAATGCCTCTGTGGTAAGCAACAATGCTGCTATACTAGCCGCATTCTGTAAGGCTGTTCTTGTCACCTTTGCAGGATCAATAACCCCTGATTTAAGCATATCAACGTATGCATCCTGATTTATATCATAGCCAATATTATTCTTCTTTTCCTTCTTCAATTGTTCTACAATAACAGAACCTTCAAGCCCTGCATTCTCTGCTAACTGGCGTACAGGCGCCTCCAGAGCCTTCTTAACTATCTCAGCACCTGTCTTTTCATCTCCCTCTAAATCAAGAGCCTCAACTGAATCAATAGCCCTTAGTAATGCAACACCTCCTCCTGGGACAATACCTTCTTCGATAGCAGCCCGTGTTGCATGAAGAGCATCCTCTACACGTGCCTTCTTTTCCTTCATCTCTGTCTCTGTTGCAGCACCAACATTAATTATTGCAACCCCGCCTGAAAGCTTTGCAAGCCTTTCTTGAAGTTTCTCTTTATCATATGAAGAATCTGTAGTCTCTATCTGATTTTTAATCTGGTTAATTCTTCCCTGTATCTCTGACTTCTTGCCAGCACCCTCTACTATAGTAGTATTCTCCTTGTCAATCTTAACCTTCTTCGCCCTTCCAAGGTCACTCAACTCAAGGTTTTCCAACTTAATCCCTAGATCTTCTGTTATAGCCTTACCCCCTGTAAGGATAGCAATATCTTCAAGCATTGCCTTCCTTCTATCACCGTAACCTGGAGCCTTAACAGCAGCACAAGAAAGTGTTTTACGGATATTATTGACAACCAATGTTGCAAGTGCCTCGCCTTCAACCTCTTCACTAATAATTACTAATGGTCTACCTGCCTTGGCAACCTTCTCCAATAAAGGAAGTATATCCTTAATGTTGCCTATTTTCTTTTCATAGCAAAGAATATAAGGATCCTCTAACACACACTCCATTTTTTCCATATCAGTAGAAAAATATGGGGAAAGATATCCTTGATCAAACTGCATCCCCTCAACCAACTTCAGCTCAGTCTTCAACGTCTTCGACTCTTCAACAGTAATAACACCATCTTTTCCTACAGCCTCAAATGCCTCTGCTATATTCTTTCCTATAACCTCATCATTATTTGCTGCAATACAAGCGACCTGCTCCACCTCTTTAAGATTCTTCAAGTCAATCTTTGTGGACATTTTACTAATCTTGGCAACAACTGCATCAACGGCTGCCTCAATACCTCTCTTCAATGCCATTGGATTGGCGCCTGCAGTTACATTCTTTAACCCTTCGCGATATATTGCCTCAGCCAAAACAGTCGCAGTAGTAGTACCATCTCCAGCATTGTCAGAGGTCTTTTCAGCAACCTCTTTTACCATCTGAGCACCCATATTCTGATACTGATCCTCCAATTCAACCTCTTTAGCTACTGTAACACCATCCTTAGTAACTGTAGGAGAACCAAATTTCTTGTCAATAACAACATTACGGCCTTTAGGCCCCAAAGTAACTTTTACCGCCCGAGAAAGCTGCTCAACTCCTTCAAGAATCTCACGCCTTGCTTCATCACTAAATATCAATTGTTTTGCCATTTCCGTCTCCTCCTTTTATTTTTCAAACTATATCAATAATCTAAAATACTATTACTAATTTTTTTATCTTAATTTATAAATATAATAGCTTTTATCTTTAACCTATTATAGCAAGCACATCATCTTCTCTCATAATCAAATACTCCTCTCCGTCCTTAGTAGTAATCTCTGTGCCGCTATACTTCCCATAAAGCACTCTATCTCCAACCTTTACTTCCATTGGCTGAATCTCACCATTCTCCTTTATTTTGCCTTTGCCGACAGCCACAACCTTGCCTTCTTGTGGCTTTTCTTTAGCTGTATCAGGCAGGACTATTCCTCCCTTTGTCTTTTCCTCTGCCTCTAAAGGCTTGACTATGATTCTGTCAGCTAATGGTTTAAGTTCCACTTTTACACCTCCTTGAAATAGGGTTAATATTACTCTTTATGAAAATCTTTTTTAGCACTGTTTCCTTCAGAGTGCTAATTTAGCAAAAAATTTTTCTTTGTCAAGATTTTTTTACAACAAAAAATGGGAAAAATAAGAATACCGACGGGGAAATAACAAAAAAATGTTAATGGCAAAAGGAAAGTCAAATTATTTTTAAGTTATTAAAAACAACTTTAAACTCATTGCGATATACAAGACATTCCCTTAAAAATTAAATCCTCATCCACAACATATTTCATGTCATCAAAAAAAGAGGAACAATGCCCTATATCTCCTCCTGTAACGATAAGATAAGGTTGAACTTCTGCCTTTTGTATAAAAGAGTTTATTATCCCCCTGCACATATGTTTATATCCTAAAAATATCCCTTTCATAATACATTCTTTTGTATTCCTGCCGATTATATCTTTTGGTTCTTTCAATTTAATAATATTAGGCAACAGTGCTGTCTTTTGATATAAACTTTCTGCTGCAATATGTATCCCCGGAATTATCAATCCGCCTTCATACTCACCGGCTTTATTCACAAAATCAAAGGTTATTGCTGTGCCAAAATCAGCAATAATACAAGGATAACCGTAAATAACCTTTGCAGCATAAGCACATACGAGTCTATCCTGTCCCAAGCGTGCTGGTTCATAGTAATTATTTTTGATTGGCACAAAAATATCCCTGCCTACAACAACTGGCCATTCCCCTAAAACCCTCTTTATACACACCTTAACAATCTTCTCTGCCTCTGGGACTACACTACATACAATGGGTCTTTTCTCCAATGTATATTGGCGTTTTAAACCTCTCAACAACCTCTTAAATCTGCTCCTTGAAACAGAGGCTGAACTCTTCCTAGGGGTCTTAAACCTGCGTCTATATATAATATGAGACTGTTCTAAAACAGCAAACGTTACGGTAGAATTTCCTATATCTACACACAACAACATATTAATGATTTCTAAAATTATTATACGTGATCTTTACAAATAAAATTATTCCGTAAAAAATTTATCTTATCCCTAATCTGTGCAGCCTTCTCAAACTGAAGATTTCTTGCTGCTAATTCCATCTCTCTTTCTAATCGAGATATATAACTTGATAACGCATACTCTTCCCTGTCCTGTCCAACAACATCCATTACAACCTCTTCTGCTTTATCTATGCACATGCCTTCTATCCCTTCACGAACAGCCTTCTTAATAGTCTGTGGTGTTATATTATTGCGTTTATTAAACTCTAACTGTATTTTTCGTCTGCGCCTACACTCCGCTATGGTTTCCTTCATTGCGCTACTTATAGTATCCGCATACATAATAACCATACCATTAATATTCCTTGCTGCCCTACCTCCAAGCTGAATAAGCGAGGTCTTTGACCTAAGGAATCCTTCTTTATCTGCATCAAGGATAGCGACCAATGATACCTCAGGAAGATCAAGCCCTTCCCTTAAAAGATTGACACCCACAAGACAATCAAACTTTTTCTGGCGTAACTCTCTTAATATTTGAGCTCTATCAATAGTTTTTATATCTGAATGCAGATACTTTACCTTAACTCCCTTATCCTCAAAATACGCAGATAAATCTTCTGACATTTTCTTTGTTAATGTAGTGACCAAGACACGCTCATTTTTCTTAGCACGCCTTTTTATCTCTTTTAACAAATCCTCTATCTGACCTGCCGTAGGCCTTACTTCTATTGGTGGATCAACTATTCCTGTAGGCCGTATAATCTGTTCTACTACCCTGCCTTTACTATCAGCTACCTCAAAATCTCCTGGCGTTGCTGAGACATATATCCTCTGGTTAATTATACCCATAAATTCATCAAACCTAAGCGGCCTATTATCCAGACAAGATGGCAAGCGGAACCCATATTCAACTAAAGTTTCCTTCCTAGAGATATCACCATGATACATACCTCTAAGCTGAGGAATGGTTATATGAGATTCATCAATAATAGTAAGAAAATCTTGTGGGAAATAATCTAGAAGACAAAACGGCCTACTCCCTGCCGGCCGACCAGATAATGCCCTAGAATAATTTTCTATACCATGACAATAACCTATTTCTCTTAACATTTCCATATCATATTTTGTTCTTGATTCCAGCCTCTGAGCCTCCAATAACCTCCCATTATCAACCAATTCTTTTACCCTATCTTTTAATTCCTTCATAATTATGTCTATGGCCTTTTCTATACGTGGCCGGGAAATAATAAAATGTTTTGCGGGATAAATAGCAACCCTTTCTAATTCTGAAATCTTATCGCCTGAGACAGGATTTATCTGAAGTATCTTCTCAATCTCATCCCCCCAAAAACACACCCTTATAGCATCCTCGCGATAAGCAGGAAATATATCAATTGTATCTCCTCTTACCCTAATCTTGCCACGGCTAAACTCATAATCATTTCTCTCATATTGAATATCAACCAGCCTCTCCAATACCTGATCTCTGTCTATCTCATCACCTCTTTTTAATTGCACAAGTACATCGGCATAATCTTGAGGAGAACCTAAATTATAGATACAAGAGACACTTGCAACAATAATCACATCTCTTCGGGACATCAAAGACGTAGTGGAAGACAACCGTAACCTATCAAGACGATCATTAATAGAGGCATCCTTTTCTATATATACATCAGTCTGCGGTATATATGCCTCTGGCTGATAATAATCATAATAACTGACAAAATACTCCACAGCGTTATCAGGGAAGAACTCCTTAAATTCACTATATAATTGTGCTGCAAGCGTTTTATTATGAGAGATAACTAAAGTAGGCTTATTAACTCTCTCAATAACATTAGCTAATGTAAATGTCTTTCCACTACCTGTAACCCCCATCAACACCTGAGCAGGAACTCCTGCAACTATGCCATCTACAAGTTTGTCAACAGCATCAACCTGCTCTAAGACTGGATGAAATTTACTTTTTAATACAAACCCTCCCATACGATCACCCTACCCCTTATACCAATGCTATATTATGCCTTTTCTTCATATAAAGAATCAATTTCTTTTATCATGAAAATTGAGATAATAATCTCTTCATATCATCTGCCAAGTCTGAAACTACCTTGACTTTCTCTCCATTAACAGGATGATTCCATTCTAAAATATGGGCATGTAACGCTGCCCTTCTAAACTTGAGACTATAATCTCTAGCAAAGGCATATTTTCGTTCCCCTACTAATGGATGACCTATCTCTTTAAAATGTATCCGTATCTGATTTGTTCTCCCTGTAACAGGATACACCTCAACTACACTAAATTTGTTTTTATATTCTAACACCCTGTATTTAGTCACTGCAAACATATAAAAAGGACCCCGAGTAAACCTTAGCCTCTCTATATTACTAATATAACTTCTCATTTCTCCTCTCTTTTTACGTATAATTCCATGAACAAAGGCTATATATACTTTCTTCACCTCATGTTTTCTAAATTTATCCATCATCAATCTTTGGAAATGTTTGCCCTTAGCATAAATTATCGCTCCTGAGGTATCCCTATCTATACGATGGCAAGGATGGAGTTTTTTGGGGGCTATATGGCTAGCATACTCACGATTGACTATCTGCGTCAAACAGAGATTATCTTTTTGAGGAGTTGGAATAACTACGATCCCTGAGGGTTTATCAAAAACTATAAAATATTCATCTTCAAATAAGACCTTAATCCTTTTCTTCAAAACTAATACCTTTACCCCAATAAACTAAAGATCATATCTCTTAAAGACCCTACAATCTTTTCTGTTTTTCCAAATGAAAATTCACATAATCAGCAATATATTCTGCGTCTTTATGCGCTATATCATTAAAAAAGATTGCAATATTATATCCCCCTTCATCAATACTGGGTTCAGACCTGACCACCACCCCCCTACATACTATCTTCTTAATAACGTTCTTGCCATTTCTCTGTATGGGTAACAACAAACATATCTTTAATTTGGTCATTGGATTAATATATGCATTTACCTTACAATATACACCTGATCTGCTAATATTTCCGCTTTCAGTAACGATCTCCCCAGTATCACCTGATATTTTAAGAGGCACATTATTATTTAATCTGGGATCTTTTCTCCGTTCTACAAATGGTTTACTTAATATCATAAAATAAAAATTCCTTTATATCTGTTAACATATATCTTAGCCATGCTCTAATCTGATACCTAAAATCAAATTCTCTCACAACTATTCAGCCCCCTCTTGTTCCTTGGCAGCCTTTGCAGCCATAGCCTCCATTTTCTTTTTATAACAATTCTTATTACAATAATATGCACCGTTTCTATAGTACCTTTTTTTCTTTTTTAGCGGTTTTTTACATGCAGCGCAATTCTTTCCTATCTCTGCTTTTTCTCCTTTATCTGCCATAATAAATCACTTTCCTTTCCTAAAAATTATTACTAGTTCTTTCATTATATACGCCCAACAAGCCTATCTCGGCCTCCAACTGATTGAACAAAGCTGCGAATCTTACCCACAGAAGACTGAACTGAACCTTCTTCTATAAACTGTATCCCCATCTGATACCGTTCTGAAAAAGGCATCCTACTAATCCATACCACCCGACCGACAAAATCAACAATACAACCTGCTCCAAGATTTATCTCCAAAACCAACTCAGTATTCAAAGGAATAAACTTACCACAAGATATTTTAACCCCACTTTCACTAATATCACAAGATAAAGATCCTTCTGTATTTTCAGAATTCCTTGGTCTGAACCTCACAGCATCCTTCAAAATAGCACGCTGGCATGTGCGTCTTTCATACATATCTATCATACACATCATCTCCACTAAATAAAAAGCACCTTCAAATAATTAAAGATAATCTGATGAATTATATCACAATATACATGAAGGGCAATATTTTTTTCCAAACTAACTATTAAAGTTTTTGTAACCAAACTAAGGAATATGTTTTCCTTAAAATTTATTTGAGACTTATCTGCTCTATGATATAATCCTTGCGATGTATAACACATTCTATAATCTTAAAGAAAATCCCTTTAATATGACCGCTGACCCGGCGTTTTTTTATCTAAGTTCACGACACGCAGAGGCCTTCTCTCATTTAGTTTATGGAATTGAACAAAGAAAAGGTATATTAGTCATTACAGGAGAAGTAGGAACAGGAAAAACCACCCTATGTAAAACATTACTAACAAAACTCGATACAAAAACAAAAACTGCTCTTATCTTAAATCCAAACTTCTCTGACCTCCAACTATTAAAACTAATAGTAAATGACCTGGGCATAAATGGCAATTTTAAAAATAAGTTTGATATTATCAACACTTTAAATGATTTTCTAATAGAAGAAACGAAAAAATCATATAATATTGTAATTATTGTAGATGAGGCACAACATCTTAAGCCAAGACAATTGGAACAAATAAGATTATTGTCCAACCTTGAAACAGATAAAGATAAACTGTTACAAATAGTTCTGGTAGGGCAACCTGAACTGCTTGACAAACTCAAATTATCCTCATTAAGGCAACTGAACCAACGCATCAGTGTAAGATATCACTTGCTTCCGCTTATGCAACATGAACTACGTAATTATATAGAACATAGACTAAAAATAGCATCAGCTACAGAAAACAATCCAAACAAACCATATTTTACAGATGAAGCTATAAACCTTATATATGAAATGTCTGAAGGAACTCCTAGAATGGTAAATATCATCTGCGATAGGGCACTTCTTGCAGCATATACATTAGAAACCCATACTATAAATGAACATATAATAAACAAATCTGCTAAAGAGGTTGTGTATCAATGAGTATTATCCACGAGGCATTAAAAAAAACTAATCCTATTTCTAATATAAATATTGGTAATTCAAATTATCCTATTCCTAAAAATAGGAATATAAAAGATAATAACATTATTCTTATGATAAGTATTTTTTTATTTTTGTGTATACTCAATGCAACCTTGTATTTTATATTTCCAAAAATAAAAAGTATTACCATAAAATCAATTAATCCTAAATCTCATAATAAAAAAATAAACCTTGCATATACAAAGGGGAAAAACAAACCATATAATCGATTAACAAATAGAGATAATAACAGTTCTATCTTTTTAAATGGAACTGTTGTAGTAGATGGTAAACGTGCTGCCCTTATTAATAATGAAATATATAAGATTGGTGATATTATAAATGGGAAAAAAATAGTTAATATCACTCTTGAAGGGATAGAATTACTTGATAAAGATAAAATTATAACTATAAAACAAAGAAGGTAAAGATAACAGGATTTCAGGTTATTATTAAATTATTTAATTAAAATATCAACTTCAAATAAAATAATTATATTGTTAACATAATTATTTTATAAAATTTGGACAGTTGCTAAAAAATAATATCTATCACCAATATAGAATACACCGGGATATATCGACTATACTTGTTATATATCTAAAAACTACTCAATTTTAACAACTACAGCAACATTCTAAATAGTGACTCATATTTTTGAACTACATCATCCCAATTATAATAGTTTTTAACCCTCTCAATAGCACGGTGTCTATATATATCCAGTTGCTCAGGATGTTGTATTGTAAAATTTATCTTATCAATAAGATCTTTAACATCAGATTCTTTAAAACATATGCCTGCCTCTCCTAAAACCTCTCTATTAAAAGGCACACCGTTTGCTATGATACAATTGCCATATACCATAGCCTCCAATAAAGCAGGATTTGTCCCACCTACTTCATTTCCATGAAAATATACATAGGCATTTTCTTGTAAGGCGTAATATCCATTTCCATATATAGGACCTAAAAACCTTATACGTTTATCTTTTGTAGTTTTTAATTGTTTAATATATGCGTGGCTATAAGGAGCGCTCCCGACAATCACTAAAGGATAATCTGTCTTTACCTGCTCATAGGCCTTAATAAACAAATGAGCATTATTTTCTGGTTCCAATCTACTTACATATAAAAAATATTTTCTCGGCTTAAGAGCAAGTCCTTTTAAAATCTCTTCTGCTTTATCAACGGTCTTTCTTTCTGCTCCGTAAGGAACAAAATACGTGTCTTTATTAAATCTTTCTTTATAATAGGCCTGTATTGCCTTAGAATCTGAAATAATAATATGAGAAAATACTGTTGCTATCCTCTCAGATATCCTATAGGCAATCTTACCTATCTTATTCCACTTTGTCCTCTTCCATTCTAACCCATCAACATTTATAATTACTTTTTTGCCAAAAATCATAGGGACTACAGCAAAGATAGCGTTTATAACATTGCATATGTATACTATTTCTACATCTGAAAAGGACACATGCCATACTGACAAAAATGTATGTGCAACTGTATCAAAATATTTATGGCGAATAGTAGGTAAGATTATTAATTTAACACCTTTATAAAAGTTTTGATTATATGAACTATTACCCTTTCTACAATATACAATAACCTCATGCCCTTTTTTCACAAGCCTACTACTTAACTCCTCAGCAAAAGACTCAAACCCACCGTAATTTGACGGAATCCCCCTTGTCCCAAGTATAGCTATTTTCATTATCACCACTTACTTACTTTAGGCACCACAACTGAACGCTGACAGGCAACTGTAGAATTTGCTGGTACCGGAGACGTTACTACTGCATTAGCCCCTATTTTACAGTTCTGCCCAATACGGGCATCTCCTATAATTTTTGCACCTGCAAAAATTTTCACATTATCTGCTATCACAGGCCGATGACAACCACTATATCCTATAGTTACTCCATGGCAAACTAAGACATTTTCCCCTATCTCTATCTCCTTACCTATAACCAACCCCTGCCCATGATAAATCTCAAACCCCTTACCTATAACAGCACTGGGGGCAATATCTATACCTGTAAAAAATATACTAAAACGCCTTATCCCATTGGCGATGAAAACAAACCCATTTTTATTTAAGATAAATGCTATTCTATACAAAACTATGGCCTGTATACCATTATTACCTAATATTGCGATAAATATGTTTAGAAAATTCCTACTCTTCCCAGAACGTTGTAAATATTTATTCATGTCTGCGTACAAATTAGACTTTACAGAAAACAAAATATACAATGACACAATTGCACTAAACAACACAAAAATAATAACCGGGAATATATAAACAAATAATAGCCATAATATATCTCTCATCATAATATCCTTATCTTCCTATACACTTTTTATTATAAGCATAAATAACAATATCCTGAAACGACTCCTGACCTTTATCAATGCAAGGAGCTACTACTCTTATATTATAGCCAAAACCATTATCTTCTAATATCGATAAAAACTTTCCCAATGCATCATTGCCTCTCTTAATGTGATGATGATACTCTACTACTATCTTATTAATAAAACTCAATTTCCTCGCATTCTCAAGCTCCGTTAATATAAAATATTCTGCACCTTCTACATCCACTTTTAAAAAAGATATCTCATCTGTAATAAACTTAGATAATTTTACAGCCTCCACACTTCCTATCTGCTTGCAACCATCAAAAGGCACAAGACTCTTTGTCAAACAATCCCCCCGATGATTGTCACAAAAAAATTTTAACATCCCATTATTATTAAATACTGCGTTCTGATAAAGTATCACGTCTTTAAAATTATTCTCTTCCATGTTTCTCTTTAAATAAAAAAAGATCTCCTCGTCTGGTTCAAAGGCTATTATTTTGGCATTTGGATATAAAAGCTTAAAAAATATTATAGACATACCTATATTTGCACCACAATCTATGATATAAGGTGAAATATTATCAGATGTAAAATAGTATACCTGTTTTATAAATATTTCTTCAAATAAAAAGATAAAATACCAGTAATTAGGGAAAGAGATCTTACAGCCAAACAATCTTTCTTGCTTTATTTCTTTTCTAAATATCCTAAAAATAAACATCTGTTTTAATTTAAACCTTAAATATTCACAAAACAATCTCTGATAGCCATTGCTCCCTATCTTTGGTCTTACTGAAAATATCAAACTACAAATATAAAAAAATCTTGGCAATCCAGAAACCATATTTATATTCTTCCCTTTAGACTCAGTCATATTCTCTATTAGCTTTAAATTTATTTATCTATCCTTGCCACTATAAACGGAGCAAAACATCCTCTCCGCAAAAATTCAAATCTTTCAATACTAATTATCGGGACTATTACATTAAATGCTGATGACATCAATCTTGTAATTAATCTTTGTTTATATCTTTTATACATAAATAAACCATTCAACGGCAGGGCTGTTATCTTTTTAGTCTTAGCCCCTACATCAAATATATGCTTAAGATCTCCTACTGACAAACAAAAATAATCCCACGGTGAATGAAATCTCATTCCCATAATAAACGGCCCATGCCAAAAATCTATAGGAAATAAACGATTTGGCGTAGTTATAATAAGTGAACCTGAAGGAGCAGTAACTCTTATTAATTCCTCAGCAAACTGTTTTCTCAATCTTTTATAATCAGACACGAGTTGCCGTGAATCTCCCACTGCTCCTATATGCTCTATTACTCCACAAGAAACCACAACATCAAACACACCATCCTTAAACGGCAATTTATTTCCATTGGCAACAATAAACCTATCCTCTAAATCTAAACTATGCCATTCCTCTTTTCTGAATCCATGATCTACACCTATACAATACAAATTATGATCGTTAAAAACCTTTACTCCTTCACCATTACCACATCCTACATCCAGAACCTTTAACGTATTTACCCCCTTCTCTTTTTTGATACGGTTCAAAATAGGCAAGTAAAACCGTTTGGTTCTTTCTGCTACAATATCTTTTTCTAATTCTATCTGTTGCTTCTGCCATTCTGTGTATCTATCTGTGTTTGTCATATTAAAATTCCCTATTATCTTATTCTACCTGCCTTTTAACATGAATAATCTTTCTGGCAGGAACACCTCCGACTGTAACTCCATCAGGAACAGATTTAACTACCAGAGAACCTGCCAATATAGTGACATTATTCCCTATCACCACAGGGCCTAAAACCTTAGCTCCAAAACCTATAGTAACATTATCCTTGATAACCGCCAACCCAGGCCCTGCACCTACATCATTAGAATTAGTAGGATCTCCTCCAAGCCCTGCCTGGCCCAAAACCGTACAATTACGACCCACCTTGCATGTAATAACAGTAGCCACTGTGTGATTTAAAAAAAATCCCTCTCCTATATCTGCCTGTGGTAAAAGTTCTGCTCCTGTAAAAAGAATATTCAATAAATAGAAAAGCCTTGCGATAAAAACGAGTTTATTTAAATAAAAAAATCTTGTTAACCTATACAATACTACTGCCGTAGAACTTGTTGTAAGTATAATCTTTAAAGTATTAAAAAACGACCTTCTAAGATGATAGTACTCAAATAATCTATTATAATCACTGCCTATCAATCTAAAAAGTTCTCTTATACCCATACATTATCGCTCCCATTTTATAACAGTCAAAGAATGCGGTAAAATACCTATCTCAACAATACCGTTATCTGAAACAATATAATCTGTCTTATCAAACCTTACTCTATTTATCCCGTCCTCATTATTAGCAAGAAGAGAAGATGCATATAGCATCTCTGCCTTAACTACCTTACCTAAGAAATGAGAAACCTTGATGTGTAATTTATGTGCATTCTTCAAATCGTTATTTATAATATATAGTAAAAGGGTCTGTCCCTGTTTATCCCTTACTGCCATCAACTTAACCCTATCTTTTTCTTTATCCTGACTAACAAATACAATATCCTTTCCTATAGTTTTAAGATATGCCTGCATCACGTAAAAAGATGGTCGTTTTATCCTACCTCCAAAAAATAATCCGCAATACCATTCATCAAGCAATGCCCAATGATTAGCAACATCCACATAACCTTTCTTAAGCATAGACTGAAGCAAATTCGCTATATATAACCCACCTCCTAATGTAGTTATATAATTAGCATATTGATTGTTTATGCCAAAAAATGAACTGTATTCTGTAAGGGCTAATTTTATATTATCTGCATGATACTGTTTTAATAAAGCATGCAACCATGAATAATCCTCTTCAACCTTCTTTACAGATGCAATTGTCTTTTCAAATACAAAATAAGGGTCTTTGGCAGATGGTAAAAACATACCAGGATAATAGGCATTATGTAGGCAACCGTAATCTATCATATTTGATACTTTTCTAAGCAATAATTCATTCCATCCTATACCATATTTTTTTTTATAAAAATCCTCTATCTCTCTTCCTACAAACAATGCACCTATCTTAGCAGACGGATCTACACTTCGTATATGTTCTGCAAAATCCGTAAACACCTTAACATACTGTTCTGGAGAAAACCTACCAAATTTATTCTCCAAATACTGTTCATTTCCTATCTCCCAGAAAAGTACACGTGGATACCCCTTCATCTCAACCAATTTTTTAATATACTCCGCCCATTCTCCAGCCTCCTCTGCTGTACCTGTTACAATATTGACAGTAATTATAGGAGAGGCTTCCAATTTTTTACATAACCGCAAAAATTCTTCTGTACCAAAATTAGAAGCCACCCTCTCTTTCTTAAAATAATGTCTACCTGCAACCCGTGTAGATATATCTCCTATACCATTTTTCCAATGATACACATCTGCCTGAAGCCCTCCGGGAAATCGTAAGGATGTAGGTCTTATCTGATCTTTTACTACATTAAGTCTTAACTTATCAAAATCTCCTGTTCTAGAAGATAAAATGCCAGAACCATTATCCACCCACTCTATATTAGAACCAAACAGCATATCATTTACTTCCCTCTTTATCTGATTATAATCTATCACAACATTTATTGTGGTTGTATTAGCTCTCTGTTCCAGCAACAAGGCAGAAAACAAAAGAATCAAACCAATTTTAAATATATTCAAAAGGTTCATATTATATCAAAAAATATATATTTTTATATAATTATAAATCTTTATTTAATTAAAAAAGCCTTATCCTTGATTATATTACATATATCATCAACCTCTATTGCTTGCATACATGCTGAAATACTTTCACTATTTGTATGTTTACAATAAACCAATAAACATGGACAACAATCATATATCTTCTGTACAACAGTAATATGCTCACCATAAGGTCTGAATCGTTCTGCCTGAGTAGGACCAAATAATATAATAGCAGGCGTATTAACAGAAGAACACATATGTGAAACTGGACCATCATTAGCTACTATAAGAGCAGCCATTCGTAATAATGCCATTACTTCCTTTATATCTGTCATACCAATAAAATCATACACTTTACCTAAATTAACTCCTTTTTTGATTTCTATAGACAAAAATCTGTCTGCGGACGACCCAACAAATATAACCACAGTGTCTAAATATGTCTCAACTATCCAGCTGGCAAGACTCAAAAATTTATCTATTGGCCAACGCTTTAAATGTTTACGAGAACCTACAGAAAAGATTACTATCTTTTTCCCAAGTATTCCATTTCTCTCAAGAAGGGCTTTTGCCCTGTTTTCTTCCTCTTTAGACACATAAATATCAACTTTTTTATCCACATTACATATACCAAGTACTGACAATAAGACTGAATTTTTCTCCATCTCATTTTGGTTTTCATCAAAAGAAACCACTTCTGACAATAAATATCTACCTCCAGACCTATCAAAGCTTAATATATATCTAACATTGGCAAAATAACCAAATAACAGAAGATGCCTAAAATCTCCCCGTGGCTCTATCATTAAATCATATTTCTGTTTTCTAAGTACAGATAATATCCCATAAAGCCTGCGAATATGTGAAAGAGAAAAAACATTTTCCCTTTTTTCTCCAGGACGAATATTAGCCCACCATGGTGCATCATATATATAAAGAGTATCCACATATGGATTATCCTCAACAACTCTTTTTGCCCATGAACCTACTAGTAGATCTATTCGTGCTTCTGTATACTTATTTTTTAAGGCCTTTATTATAGGGGTAGTCATCATTACATCGCCTATATGATCAAGCCTCACTATTAATATTTTCTTAAATTTAGTATCACTTAGCCCATGTTTTAAAGGAAACTTCTTGCCAAGACACCTCAATATGAAATAAAAAATAAAAAAAATTGTGTCTATAAAATACATCAAGATCCTTTTCTTTGTATCTTGTATCTTTATCATTTGCTTATACTATTCCATATAAAAATGTTTGAAATCTTTAATCGAGAAGGGCATATTTGTTACCGGCGCACGTGATACAAACGGATATAATACCTTATCTATTGCCATATTATACATTCCCATACCGCATACATAACACTTACATCCTGAAGGCATTCTTTTTGTCTTTGGAAAGTTACGGATAATCTGTCTGAACTCATTATAATTGTTAGAATACCATATATTATAAAATCTATCTTTCTTAATATTCCCCATAACCTTTAGACATTCACAACAGGGATTTACTGTGCCATCTGCCAAGATCACAGAATAATACCAACCAGCATAACAAGATATCTTTGAATAAAGCCATTCAAACATATTTCTGCTAGCAAAATCTTTTTGTGCCCGTAATTTTTTAAATATTCTAAAGTTATTATGAATGCCTGTTTTTTCTATCTCGCCTATAGCCATATCAAGGATATCTAAAAATTCCTTCTCTTCCTCCTCAGACAATAAGAGATCTTCTATCTGCCGATAAACAGCCATCTCTCTTAAAAATAGACTCTCTGCATTTAATTCTATGGCTAATTTAACCATATCTAAGACATCCCTGAAATTATATTTACATACAACCATAGAAAGCTGTATGGCAGGTATATTTGTACGTGCACAATGTTTTCTATCACGAAGATATTTTAGGTTATCAACTATCTTAAAAAACAATTTATCAGATCCAAGATTATGTATTTTTTTATAGCTTAAACTATTTGCTGCATTTAAACTTACCTGAATATGAATCAAATTATCTATCTCTATTAATTTATCTATTATCTCTCTGGTTAACAATGAACCATTAGTGCTTATATCACATTTTAACCCTTTATATGAGGCATATGCTATCATATCAACAGCATAAGGGTTAAGAAACGGTTCCCCCCTACCAATAAATTTTACTTTTTCAACATTTAATGTGACCAGATCAAATATTAACTCTTTATAAATCGAAAAATCCATCAATGCAGTATCTAAGTCTACATCCTTATTTTCACTATAATATTGCTGAGTCACTTTATCAGGAAAAAAGGATTTATCTTTTTCTCTAAAGGGGGGATGGTCCCAACACATCTGACACCTATAATTACATTTATTAGATAAACCTATTTGTACTATTAACGGTCCTGTATACGCCTGCCTCCCATTTATCATGCCAATAACCAGTCTTAAATACTTGTTAAACCTAACAATCCTACTTTTACGTTTTACTGCAAAATGCGCCTTTTTAAGACTCTCTATCACATGAAACTTTTTCTCTGCCTTCTTATTCCCAAAAACTTTCCAGCAAAAAAAATGAATAAACAACCTCATCCAGAAGCCTATTAAAAATAAACATTTTATAAGAATAATCTGCCATCTTGCCAACCTTGACTCTAATAAACGAAAAAAACCACTATCAAAACTACTGAAAAAAATATCCTCCTGTTGAACCAGACTCTTGCCCTGATAATGAAAGACCCTCGCCTCTGGCAAATATATCACTTTTTTACCTGCATCCCTTATACGCATACATAACTCTGTATCTTCTCCATACATAAAATAATTCTCATCAAAAAAACCAACCTTATCTATTACATCCCTTCTAATTAACATACATGCACCTGAAACCCAATCTATATCAAGAATGTTTTCTGTCTCAGTAGTATATAATCCCTCGAATAATTTAGGATTTATACGCGTAAGAAAAAACATCTCATTAAATACCCTTCCAACAGAAAGGAACCTTCCTCCTGTACTCCGCTGAACTGAACCATCTTCATTTAATAAAAGAGGGCTACAGACTCCAACATCTTTATTGGAAAGGATATAATCAGCAAGTACCTCTATAGCATTATCTATTACTTTTGTATCTGGATTAATAACCAATATCAAATCAGCATCATCACTTATACGTGCATATGCCGTATTATTCCCTGCAGCAAAGCCTATGTTCCTCTTATTCTCAACTAATGTCACCTCAGGATATCTCTCTTTAACAACAGCTACTGTTCTATCTGATGATGCATTATCACAGATAATAACCTCATAAGGATACCTTCCACACCCATGCTTAAGAGAATCCAAACAAGTACATATATATCCTTCACTGTTCCATGTAACAATTATAACCGCTATCTTATGATGCATCTTTCAATCCTTGTTTATATCCCTTCAAAAACAAATATTTGTATAACTTATTATATAAAAATACACTTATATCTTCATTCAAATGTATAAAAGTCCTTGCCAATAACCTTATTAAAGGTGCAGATAAATCATTAATTACCATTCTCCTTATTATCTCTCGAAAATTATACAAACTAACAATATTATCTGTATCAATAAGATAATTAAATCTCTTATTTAGTTCTTTAGCAGTCTCCTCATCACAGGATTTAATCCACTGGGCAAATAACTTTCCATAACGAAAGCTCTTTTCTTCATATTCCTTAGGAGTCCTGAAATGATAATGATAGGAAATTGCCTGTGGATTATAAGCTATCTTCATCCCCTTTTTATATAATCTAAACGCAAACTCTGTATCCTCCATACCGCTACCTTCAAAAAGGGTCTCATTAAACCTTATATCAGCAAACCTCCTTTTTAATGAAGCATTTGTTGTTCTAAAAAGACTCCAATCCTCAGGATCAATCTGTTCTATGGATATATAATCCCATGTCTTTGTAACATTCCCTAACTCCATAAGCGGGGTAACTGTCATATCCGGTGGGTTAACAACCCTACCTATCACAACAATATTATTAGCACTAAGTTGTTCATGTATCTTTATATGCTGTTCTATAAACTCTCTATGAGGGACTGTATCCCCATCACAAAAGATTAACACCTGCCCCCGTGCAACATCCATCCCCCTATTTCTGGAAAAAGCCGCTCCTCGTCTCATATTATTATTTATAACTGTAATATTTAATGATACCGAAGACAGCAATATCTGAGAAAAATTATCAGTAGAGTTGTCATTAACTATAATAATTTCAAATAAATCATCTCCTACAGACTGGTGAGCGAAGGAATCTAACGCCTTTTTTACTATGTCTGCATTGTTATAAACAGGTATCACTACTGATGCCTTAAGCATTGTCAATATCCTTTTTATTAAGACAATATCTCAGAAAAACATCTATATCTTTTTTATCTATATACCCTATATAAAACATAAAAAAAATGAAAATACTTGAATTTATAATAAATATATACAAAGAGGATATCCCTGTAAATATTCGCGAAATAAACATACACAAAATCCCTAAAACAATCACACCATAATTCTTCCGAATAACACCCCAACTCAAAGAATAAAACCGTTGAAACATAAAATATGCTATTATAAATATAATCCCCTCTGATAAAATAGTAGCTATAGCAGCACCATAATAACTATATTTAGGGATTAAAATCAGATTCATTATAATATTAAAACAGGCACCAGAGGCTGTTAAGATAATCAAATTCCTTTCCTTATTACTTGCAAGAAACATATTATATGCCAAGTGATTCATATACAAAAAAATTAAAGTAAATGTTATTAATGATAAAATATTTCCTGAAATCCTATAGGCCTCTCCAAAAAATACCCCTACAAGATACTTTCCTAAAGTGATATTAAATAATATTACAAAAAAAGCAATAATTAACATATATCTAGCCACATTCTCTGACAACCTAAAAAATTCTTCAGAACCTTCTTTTCTGTAGTTGCTTAATGCAGGAAGGACAGCATTACTAACTCCCAAAGGGATTAACATAAATACTGTAAGTATTTTTACTGCAATACTATACAATCCTGTAGCCTCATCTCCTTTCATTAAATTAAGCATAACCACATCAATATTTATATACAAAAATATAAAAAAAACAGACACAGCAAACGGCCAGCCTGCCTTTAAAAAAAACCATATTTCTTTAAACGCGTCTAAAAAATCTGGGTTAAGATACCGATTAATTAAATAAATACTTAAAATAAAAATATAAATATAAATTATTAACCGAGCCAACAGCAAGTAAAAAAGGTTTCCTGTCATATATGCTATTATCATACTTATCCCAGAAACAAAAATAGAGACTAAAACACGAATTATTGCTTCTATATTTGCCTTTTGATATGCACGGAAAAAGGCTGAAGAGAAAATCAAGTTATTCATAAAAAATGCCGTAAATATGCCAGTAAACAGTAACTTTTTTTTATATTCTCCTACAACTAAAAATACATCTATCCAACAAATAAAAATAAACAGGGCAATAATAAGCAAAATACATTTAACAATAAAAATCCCTACTAAATACCTGCCTACACATCTCTTATCCCTTGACACATCCCTTACAATAAGGCTGTCGAATCCAAAATGAGTTAATAAACCAAATAATAGACTACTTGCCCAAACAAAGGCAAATATCCCATACTTCTCAACACCTAAAACCCTAGCAAGAACAACTGCAGAAATAAATTCAAATATCTTAGAAAAAATCTCTACAAAAACCAAAATAACAGCGTTCTTAGCAACTAAAAGACTACTCATATTCTTTATCCCATATCCAAAGAAGATAAACAAAAGTTATATCTTATACACATCATCAAGGCACAAATAGTAAAAAACAACATCAATAATGGAGATAATGCCAATGTAAAATCCACCATACAATTCAGAAAAACAGCTAATAATCCTGAAACCATCCCTAAACTTATATTTCTGAGGACTTCATCCTTACTTATAAAATAACTTTCCATCCCTGACTTCAACGCAAATAAAAAGAACAATACAAACGCTACTAATGCACAAACTCCTGTTTCGGCCATAATAAGCAAATAAAAATTATGTACCGGATATCTTGCAAGAGGAATTATTTTATCATAAGAGAATACTTCTAATTGCGCAGTAAAATTATTAAGTCCAACCCCCAAAAAAGGATGAGCCAATATCATCTTTATTGCCGCAGAGTTTAGAAGGAATCTATAATTTAACTGTTCAGGAGGACTATCTAAAAATCTCTCCAGTATCTTCCCCCCCCACAGGAAACAAATTATTAATATAGCAAACAAATATATAAAGAGGAAAAAAATATTATTTCTATAAAACAACTCTTGATTCTTTACTAGGGCAAAAAACAACATACCAAAACAAAAAGATATCAATGATGCCCTTGAAAAAGTAAGGACCAGTGCAACT
Source organism: uncultured Planctomycetales bacterium (assembly GCA_964535935.1). GTDB lineage: Bacteria > Omnitrophota > Gorgyraeia > Zapsychrales > Zapsychraceae > CAZHWM01. The sequence goes on along the minus strand of CAZHWM010000008.1, from coordinate 22,315 downwards.
GTGCCTATAATAGTAACAAAAAAAGGGAACATCTTATCTTTATAAGGTAAATTGGCAAATGAAAGGCTGTATGCTATAGGTAAACACATCGCAAGATATATCCCAAACATATTCGCATGAAGCATCAACCCACTCACCCTACGAATAGTCTCCAGGCTACCAACAACTCTCTGAGAAAAAAATTCTTGAGTCTCTCCCAAAACAGAAAACCCTAAACTAGCACCTATCTTATACTGCAATAATCCCACTATAGAAGAAATAACAACTCCTATCAGTATTGTATAAACAATGCATTTTAATTTGAAAATATTTTTTATGTTAAAAAATAAATAAAGAATAATACTAAAAATTAAACAATATTTTTTCAATTCATATATGGATAGGCAAATATATATAGAATTTAAAAACGATAATAATATACAAATTATTAAAAACTGAAACAAAATTATTGGCCATAGAAATGATTTATTAATAACCATTCTATTCTTATTTCGGTAAGCAAACCACAAAAACCACAACAAAAATATAGATATGTCAGTAACACTTATACTAATCCCTCCACTCAAGAGTCGGAATCTAGATAAACAAGGGCATAAAAAAAAATTTATATCCAAATTCACCCCTAAAGATAGGCCCAAAACCCCCAACAAAAAGTTTTCTTTATCTTTAACTACAACAAAGACCGAGAAAAGACAAAAAGAAACAACACCAAAGATAAACCACTTAAAATCTAGGGCTGATAAACTTATTAAAAAAAATGGGAGAATAAACGAAAGACATAAAAAAGAAAAAATATACTCTCGTCTCATATTAAATATCATATTTTTTTATAAAAAGAATAGGGAACTGGACGGGATCTATTATCAAAAATTGCACCTAGCTGCGAACTCGCAATACTATTTAACAATCTAGTTAATTGTAATTTTACAATTGCCTTCTTTACCATACCTTCTGCTAAAGTAAGAATAATGAAATCCATATACTTAGATAAAATAAACGTATCATGATAAACATTTAATGCCGATGAGTTTATCAATACAACATCATATCGTTCTGAAAGTCTTATAATCATATCTTTGACCATATGCCTTGAAAAAAGGACTAATGGGTTAAACTCCCCCCCCCCACTATGAATAGCATCTATATTTTCAGCTATGCTAACAATAGCCTCCTCACATCTAACCTTACCTGCTATAATATCAGAAAATCCCACATCCTTCTCTTTAAGAAGTTTAACATATCGTTTAAAATACCCTGCTCTGATATCTGCATCAATAACTAAAACATTCAACCTCAAAGAAGAAGCCATCATATATGCAATATTATAAGTATCAATAAATGAGTTATATGAATTAACTATATCAGCCAATAATATAGCCTTTGCTTTTCTTTCCTGCATAATCAAAAAAATCTGTTCTGTTATCTTCCTAATGGATACCGTATATATATCCTCGGCATCTGTATCTTTTAATAACAAAGATGAAATTACCAACGATTTTTTTCTAGGTACAGAACCTATCACAGGGACGCCTGTTTCTTTCTCAAACTCCCATGGTTCCTTAAATGTATTGTCCATCAGCTCAAATAAAAATACCAAACTCACACCACCTATCAAAGAACATACAAAAGTTAATATATATATAAGTTTTTTCTTAGGGAAATAAGGTTTTTGCGGTACAGAAGCTGTCTCTATAACTTCAACAGAGCCTAAACCTATCAACGGAATTTTATTAAAATTTCTAGTCCTTATATCTTTCTTTAGAGACGATATAGCTTCCCTAATCTGCACAATACGTGGATACTCATCACCATAAATCGTAGTTAAACTAACTATTTGTTGTTGTAAATCAAAAATAAGATACTCTCCAGTAATAGTGTTGGCTATTATACTCGCCATTTCAGGGTTATAATCTGATACTGTAATATAAAAAATATCACTATCCACCACCTGCTTAATACGTATAGATCTCCTTAACGAGTCAACAGCAGTCTCTATCTTACTAGTAACTCCTGTTGATGCAACATCCACACCTAAAATACTAGCTATTCTCATATATAAACGACTAAATAAATCTGAAACAGTATTTATATATGGTTGTATTATTTTTCTCAATCTCGGGTAAAAAACATCCTTATCTTTCCTGTCAAATAATCTCAGTTCTGAGACTACCTCTTTTAAGATCAAATTACTCTTTACTATCTCCCCCTGTGTAACATTGGGTTTACTTTGTCTAAGGACACGAAGCTCTGATAAAAATGGGTCGACATTCTTTACAGCAGAACGAACTAATATACTAGTAGAGGCCTTATACTTAGGAATAACTATATTGACATAAAAAAACGCAACAATTATAGCCATAACAACCGTTAAGAGAATTAACCATATCCTACGAAATATCATCCTCACTATATCAGCTATACTTATAATATCATCCGCTGAAGGATTTCCCATTTTGATCTGTTCTCCTCTTAATACATATTTTAGTTATACTCAACTTATATCCAACAATACAAGATAAACGATACATCTATTTCTCTGAGACAACCACAATATCTTCATTTTGTAACAATACATCTACACTATCAGCTGAATCCTCTATAATCCTGTCTAAGTTCACATTAATCTCATCATATCCACTTCCAATTTTCTTTAATCTTAATATCTTAACCCGTTTAGTATTAGCATATGGAGTATACCCCCCTGCCATAGCAATAGCCTTCAATACAGTTATCCCTGGCGTCAATTTAAACATACCCGGACTATTGACTTCTCCATATACATAAAATCTCTGGCTTACACTATTTTTTAATCTTACCATAACCGTAGGATACCTTAAATATCTACCAGATAACCTACCTACTATATCTTTTTCTATATCCTTAAGAGTCTTTCCTGCTACATCTAAACCATCAATAAAATAATAATTAATAGTTCCATCAGGATTAACAACAACATCTGCATCAAAATTTTTATGTCCAAGTATCCTAATACTCAAGATATCCCCTACCCCCACATGGTAAACACCTTTTGTATATGAAAATACACGCCATAACTCTGCCGAACATAATAAAAACAATATAATCAAACATACTATCTTTAGTTTTACTTTCATCTCTACTCCTTAAAAATATTAAAATTTTCTACTTAACCCAATAGATATAAAATTTTTTTCATATTCTCTATTTATCTTATTAGAATGAGTTAAAGAATATTCATAAGAAAATCTTCCAAGCCAATTGCCCGTTATCTCATGCTCTAAAGCAACCCCTACACCTGCAAGATTATCCTTAATCCCAAAAGAAACATATCTACCGTTACCATAAAATCCTGAAATAAACACCCTTGTATACCTATCTATCTGTCTATCAGCATATATAGCAACTTTCCATTGGTCAAAGATATCATTAGTATAATATGTAGTAGAGAATGCCTTAGAAAATGTAACTGCTGTCTGAGCTGTCTTATCTATAAAATATATAAAAGAGATCGAATATGTAGGTTTAATATAACTGTCATCTGCAAAATCAGTTATATAATCAGCCCCTATTTTTAAATTAACAGATAGAGCCCTTTTTAAATAGGAAGAAAAACCTAATATAGCCGAATGGATCTTGGCATCAGATGCTCCATTAAAATCTGTAAATCCAAACCTATAATGTAAAAAAATATTCTCTTTTCCCCCAATAAATAATGTAGGTCCTATTTCAAAAATGTGTATTATAGAATCCTTTACTGAAGAAGAATCAGCATTATATGTTCCTAGACTATAACCTGTATATAATCTCAATCTTTTACATATAGAACTATCATAAGATATATTAAACTCGTTTAAAAAAAATGAATACCTCTCTGCTCTACGACCAAAAAAATCAGAAAAACTTCTCGGCTCCTCAGCGTGTATAAAGGTCTCTGATAATGCAACTCTATCCTTATCAAAAAACTCCCTTGAATATGATAAACCACAAAATTCAAATATATTATTAAAATCTGGAGTGTTAGAGAAAATCCGCTGTGTTATATTAATATCAAACATTAATTTATGAATAGAGGAATTATCATTCACCTCGAATCCCAAAGATGTATCAGAGAAAAAGGATTTTTCCTTCTGAGAATGCTTAAAGGTAATATTATCATCATAGCCTACTTTCAGAGCTGTTGTGATATGAACATTCGCAGAATTAGCATTAATAGTTACAAAAAATAAAAATATGACAACTAAATCAAATAAAATATACCTATATGTCCTCACCATACATATACAACTTATATTACATTACTTGCCTTTTTCTATAGAAAAATATCTAGAAAAGAAACTTATTGATAACGTCTGTCTGCCATTAATTTTAATAGCGCTTCTCGTATTATATCCTCATCTATCCCCTCAACAACCTTAACGCAACCTATTTTTTTCATAAGCACAAACCTGTTCTTCCCTCTTATAAATTTTTTGTCATGTTTCATAACATCCATAATACGCCCAAAACTTATTCCTTTAATGGTATCTGGCAGACCTATTAAAGTAAGCAAATTATTAAGTCGCTGTGCCTCCTGCTTTTTAGTCATATCAACACTAACCGATATATCCACAGCAGCACGCATTCCAAGAGCAACTGCCTCTCCATGATTATAACTACCATATTCCGAAGCAGCTTCTATGGCATGCCCTATAGTATGACCGAAATTCAATATGGTCCGTAATCCTTTTGTTTCTCTTTCATCAGAGGCAACTACATCTGCCTTTATCTTACTACATGCATATACCACTTGAGATAATTCAACCGGCGAAAGATCTAAAAGTTTTTTATAGTTAATCTCAATATAATCAAATAATTGACTATCAGATATTACACCATACTTCACAGCCTCAGAGAGTCCATTACGAATTTGCCTCTTACTTAAGGTAGATAATACAGAGACATCACTAAACACCAACCTAGGCTGATAAAAAGCACCTATAAGATTCTTACCAACAGGCAAATCTACCGCAACCTTTCCCCCAATAGCTGAATCAATCTGCGCCAAAAAAGTCGTGGGAACTTGAACATAAGGAATACCTCTTTTATATACAGCTGCAACATAACCTGCCAAATCTCCTATCACACCACCACCTAAAGCAATAATGAATATCCTCTTTAACTTATCATAACCGGCAATCTTTTCTATCAATGAAAATGCTATGCCAGCAGTCTTACTTTCTTCACCTGAAGGAACACTAATCCATTTTACGGTAAAACCACTTTGATTAAGTCCTGATATTAACGCATTACCATGATATCTCTTGATAGCTGGATTGGTTATAATAACCGCATCCCTACCAATATCCATTTTTTTTAATCTAGTACCAAGCCTAGAGAGAATATCCCTGCCAATAACAATATTATAAGAATTTGCTCCTAACGCAACATTAACTGTTCTCATTGAAACCATACTCCCAACAACATACCTGAGAATATAACTAAAGGTAAAATAATACGATCAAGAACTCCAGCATATAAAAACGCTAAAATAATAAACATCCCATACTCTTCCAGCCTCATATAGGCAATGGTCATATCCGGTGGTAAAATACCCATAACTAATCTCGAACCATCTAGAGGAGGAATGGGAATAAGGTTAAACCATGCTAGCAAAAGATTAATAAATACACCTAAAGAAACAACATCCTGTAGCCATAAAGATAGACCATCTATTCTCAATATTCTACTGAATATAATCGCAAGAAGGAAATTAGTAGCTGGGCCTGCTAGCCCTACCCATATCATCCCCACTCTGGGATTATGAAGCCTGGCAAAATTCACAGGCACAGGTTTAGCCCATCCCAGCAAAACAGTATGGATCCCCATAAACCTTAACAAAATCAATATCCCAGGAAAAATTATCGTACCAATAGGATCTATGTGTTTAACAGGATTTAAAGTAAGCCTGCCTGCATATTTCGCCGTAGGATCACCTAACATATAAGCAACCCATCCATGAGCACACTCATGAAGAACAACAGAAAAAAATAAAATTATAATAGTAAAAATGATTTCCAACACACTAATGTCCTGAAAACATAAAATATAACATTTATAATTTATTCTGCAAAAAGATTACCTTAATTATGCACTAAAGAATCAATTCGATCTTGGAAACCTTAACAACAGGTAATCCCGTATTTTTAAAATCTTTTTTATCAAAAACTCCCTCAACCTTTACCTTGGAATTAAGAAAATCACTAAATATATAATCAGGCCCCGACAAAAAACAGACAGGCTTTTTATCTATTACAAGCTGATATAACATACCTTCTCCAATGGAATAAGTAGAAATATCAACAAAACCTTCAGCAGAAAAAAAACGGGCTGTTGGTGGTTTAGAAATCGGTTTGGGTTTAGATAATAGATCTGTTTCGCTGCCAGATGAAACATGCTTGAGTTTATGACCACTAACACCAGAAGAAAGGGAACTATGTTCAGGTATGTCCTGACTTTTAAAAGATATAAACCTATCAGCAACCCAACCATAACTCTTATCAACAGGAACTATCTTATACCAACCATCAGCATTAGAGATAATATGGACCTTTGATGCCCGACTAAGCTGGGCTAATATTGATGAACTTGTACTATTAGAGGCGCGTACATTAACCCTGTCTGCTATAACCTCTGCCATACTATTTCCAATAGGCCTAACATACCTTGAATTGATAAAACTTCTTGCTTGGGAAGGCAACTTTATTTTATACCAACTAAACCTCCTACCCACAACAACAACTTCATCTCCATGGTTTAACTGACATAATCTCTCAAAATTTGTACTTTCTCCTGCCCTGACATTAACCCTGTCTGTATTAATCTCACCTAAAAAAGGAAACTTTTCCTGTTTACAATAGCCAAATCCCCCACAGATATTCCATACAAAACCAATAGACAATAATATAATAAATAAACGTCTCATAAACTACCCCATCCTCTTAATATTCCTAAAATCCCATTCAATAAAATTTAATAATACCAAATGAAGAGATGGGACCGTTTATTATACAACCCACCTACATCTATAGGTGGGTTGTATAAGATTTTATATCATCTATAAAATCTTACTAAAAATTACCTGTCAAAAAGGCAGAGAAAATTATTTGCCTTTCTTTTTATCTTTATCCGCATCCTTTGATGTATCCTTTGCCTTTGACCTTCTCGCCTTGACCTTTACTATCTTAGTCTTAGGGAGGCCTGTGACAGACTGACCATCAACCCATAATCCCTTTTTCATTAAATCTTTTATGCGCTCAATCCGTGTCAACACGGTTCTCTGCTGCGCACCAGCACTATCAACTCGTAATGAAGGATGTAATGACATTTTATAATCTCCTTATCAAATAATCTTTATACCTATCTTTTATCTTCTGTGAAAATTCCCTAGCATCAGCCTTTTTCAAAAAACGACCTATACATACTATGGAATATTCCCCTTTGGGCAAAACAAAAATATCTACTCCTATCCCTTTTAACCTTTCAGCTTCTATTTTAGCATTCTTTTCTTTTTTAAAAGAAGCCACTTGTATAGTATAATATCTTTTACTATCTTTTTCCAGCATCTTATTTGTTTGAACTGCATCATTCCTAATTTCTGCTTTATCACCATCCTGTGGCGATACTATTATCTGAGATGCTCTTTTACCAGAACTTATTTCAACACCATCCATAGTAACTGATCCTGACTTATTTTTTTCATCAGCAATTGTTTTAATACCATCAGAATTTCTAACCACACGTTCGGGTGCTAGTGCATGCTTATTACGATCAACATCAACTAAGGCAATGTTCCATCTTCTTGCATTGCTATCAACATTAAGAGCAATGCCATCCTTATCATAACCGTCCCTAATACCTATTCGCTTACCTCTCTCAACCCCTAAAGAAAATATCCATACTCCTCCCATCACCAAACCAATACATAAGACTATAATACTCTCTATAGACAAGGTAATCGATCTACAAAAACCTCGTTTTAAATCACCTTGTCCTCTCCATGATTCATTAGGAAATAATTCAAATTGTGCCTGTTTTTTATCCCTAATATATTTAATATTCATATATATAATTATAATCCTACTGCTTAATGAGACTCAAGTAATTTCTAAAATTCTTCTGTTTTGCCAACGATACAAACACATTGACAACCTTGGGATCGAATTGTGTGCCACTATTTCTCTTTAATTCCTCTATAGCTTCCTTTATAGAAAGTCTATTTTTATAAGGTCTCTTACATATCATAGCCTCAAAAGCCTCTACAACTGCCATTACCCGTGCACCAAGGGGTATCTGATCTTTTTTCAAACCCGAAGGATATCCTGTACCATCATATTTTTCATGATGATAAAGTATAATTGGCAGCACAGGTTTTAAAAACTCTACTGGTCTTATAAGTTCAGCGCACTTCGTAGGTTGTTCTCTTATAATCTTAAATTCTTCTGGTGTCAGTTGACTGGATTTTGCCAGGATATTATATGGTACATCAATTGCACCAGCATCTCTTAGAACATTGGCATAATGTAAACAATCTATCTCTTCCTGAGTCATCCCCAGTTTCTTCCCCAAAATTTTTATTATTTTTAACAAAACAGAAGTATGTGGCGTAACCGGAGACTGTCTACATCTCTGAAGCAACTTACCAATAAACTCAATACTACTTAATATAACACGCTGCTGCTCCTCATACAATTGAAGATTCCTTATAGCTGTAACAGACTGTTCTGCCAGTACTGAAAGCATCTCTTTATCAACCTCACTAAAGGGTGGCTCATTCCTTTTTCTTTTAACAAAAATAGCGCCAATATTCTCATCCGCCACCATAGGAAGACCGATAAAATGCTTTTCAAATACAACATAGCCTTCTGCAACCCTTTTCTCCTTAGCAGATATATTAGCCAAATCCTTCTTTTTTGTTACAAGTATGTTTATTTTATTATCAAAGATCGCTACCAACCCTACTCTTTTCTTCTTTTTATCTAATATGTGCACAGTAGACGAACTTGCCTTAATAAACTGGCATAATAAACGAGTCAACCTCAACGCCAATTCTTGCACATTATAGGTTGAATTTACCAACCTATAAACCATGTGCACAGCAGAGAGTATTTGTCTATACTTTTTGGTAGGGGTTAAAGAGTTTTTTGTGCTCATCTAATGCAAACCTATCCGTCATTCCGGCTATATAATTACAAATAATCCTTAATTGTTCCTTATCAGAATATACTACATCCCTCTGGCATACATCATAAGGAAGTTGCTGAGGGTTCTTTCTATATACATCAAAAATATCCTTGACAATCCTCTTTGCCTTCTCAGTCATACGCTCCACCCTATAATGCCTATACAACTTACGATTCAACACATCCTGCAATGCATTTCTTTCAGCATTCATCTGCGGACTAAAACCAATAACAGGATTTGATGGATTCTTCAAATGATATTGCTTTACCTCGTAAGAAGAAGAAAAATTCAACTCTCTTAATCTCTCTGAAGAAAACCTCCATAAATCCATAACCTGCATATTAATAAGGTCCTTTACTATTAAATACTTCATCATATTCCTATCTGTAATATGTCGGCTTTCTTTAATCCTATCATAGACCCTACGCCATAATTCACTTTCGACCAGATCCTCTTCAGTAATACACCCTGAAGTAAGTCCGTCATCTATATCATGAGATAAATAAGCAATCGAATCTGCTATATCAACCACCTTTGCTTCCAGAGTCGGACCTTTATTCTTATATCTCTCAACAGCTTCTGTCTTATCAAAATCAGTCTCATGCTTTAATATTCCAATAATAACTTCCTCACTTAAATTAAGCCCGCAAAAATCTGGATAGTGCTTCTCATATTGGGTGACTATCTCAAAACTCCGGAAATTATGATTAAAGCCCCCTACATCCTGCATAAGTTCCTTCAAGGCATCTTCCCCTGCATGACCAAATGGAGCATGACCTAAATCATGGGCTAAAGAAATAGCCTCTATAAGATCCTCATTTAATCTAAGCCCTCTCCCTATAGTTCTAGCTATCTGGGCAACCTCAATTGTATGGGTAAGACGAGTACGATAATAATCTCCCTCAAATATAACGAATACCTGCGTTTTATATTCCAATTTCCTGAACGCCTCGGAATGAACTATCCTATCTCTATCTCGCTGATAACAGGTTCTGACTTCATGCTGGGGCTCTTCATACTCCCGGCCTCCAGAATCCTTGCTCTTCATAGCATAAGAAGCTAATATTTTGTCTTCCAGATCTTCAAACTCTTTTCTCGTAAGCATCCTTCAATTTCCTATAAAGACTAACCAATGACTGTGAAAGTACTTTAGTTTCGCATGTAACCGGCATAAAATTAACATCCCCTTTCCATCGCGGGACTAAATGTATATGTATATGCCCTGGAAACCCGGCCCCTGCAACACGACCTAAATTTATCCCTATATTATAACCATCTGGATTAAGAACCTCTTCTATCAACGGCTTCACTAAATAAAGGAGATCAAACATATCATCTCGTTCTTTTTTATCCAAATCACTTATATCTGCTACATGCCTATTAGCAACTATGAGACAATGTCCATTATTATATGGATAAATATTCAATACAGCAAAGGAATACTCTCTTCTAATAAAAATAAAATTACTTTCATCATTACGTTCCGCAATTATTCTACAAAAAACACAACCATCATCTTTGTTTATATCCCTTGTAATATATTTATCCCTCCATGGAGCCCATATAACATCCATATCATTCATCCTCTATCCTTATTATTTTCCCCTGAACCTTCCCACTGTTTATTTCTAAAATACCATAAGAACGGTAGGGGGCAAAAATCATATCCGTACAACTTCCAGGATTAAAATATAAAGTATTACCAATATATTCGTTCATGGGATAATGTGAATGTCCAAAGACAATAACATCCGTATCTTTATCCTTAAATTCCTTTTTTATAAAATTCAAAATATTACTATGTGCCCCTCTCCCATGAGCTATCCCAACAATAACCCCCCCTACTTCTATAAATAATTGTTTCGGTAAAATGGTTCGCAAGTCACTATCATCCATATTACCGCAAACACCCTTAACTTCTTTTATTCGCGAAAAGAATTCCAAGTCTTTCAATGTACAAAAATCTCCCGTATGAATAATAAAATCAACCTTCTTGAACTCATCTATTACTATTCTAGGTATAACTTTGGAATGTGTATCAGAAACAACACCTATCCTCATAACATATAATGAAATAAAAACCTTTTATAATAAATTTTGCAATAAATATTTATCCTAATATATATGGCTTATCAAAAATTGCCAATAGATCATTCAACTCAGTCTCAGTCCATATCCAAAATTTTTCCTGCAACACCCTTAGTTTTACATTATCATCGGGTTCAGACAAAGACACAATAAGAAATCTATCTGGTTTTACTTCTTTTCTCTTAATCTCCGTAAGAAGAACATTCAAATCATTATCACAGAAAGTCTCTTTTTTAACTATAACAAACCATATGCCTGTAGCAGTAATTGCTTTGAGGACATCAAAACAAATCCCAGATGAACTCCTTAGTTTTAATGGTTCTATCTGTGTAAATACAGGCAATCGATACCTTCTTCCATTAAGATTAAATGCTTCATTATCAAAACAATAAAATAATTCCATTATCCGTACAGAAAAATCTTTTCTGGAGTTAACCCTAAAGGTATCCACACACTTATTAAACTCTTCTCTAAATAACCGTCTCTGTTTATCTGGCAACAGCTCTACCACTTCAAGCCTTTTATGATAAACATATTTTATCCAATACCGAAACAACCTGTTTTTAACATAATAAAAATTACCGTTTTTCTCTACTACACCCGTTTCAATTAGTTTACTAAGTCTCTGTTTACATTGGCTTTTATTCAAACCAGTAAAAGAAACTATTTCATCAAATTTATGCCTTCCTGATGAAAGAGCAACCAGTACAGATATTACAGCCTTTCCTATTTTACCACTACACAATTCTTTTACCAACAGATCAAAATGCCTACTTATAACACCCCATTTGTCAAAAATAGTATTTTCTACTGCCTGTGCTAATAACGGCATATAAATTTCATTTTGTTTAAAAATAGCACTCAAATTAATCATCTCCCTGCATATAAGGGCAAGATAAAGAGGATGTCCTCCTGTAAAATCAGCAAGAAAACTCTTGAGCTGAACGCCTATCCTTATCTTGTCAAGACAATGCTCTATAAAAGACTGACTTTCTTGTAAATTAAAAGGCTCTATCTCTACCAACTCAAAGTTGCCGAACAATAAAGATAATTTTTCCGATAATATCTGTTTTGCTAACACCGGATAGGAACTTGCCATCACATAAAAACACTTCTTCTGAGTCATTATTTTCTTGCCTAACACCTTAAAAACATTGGAAGAATACTCCCCAAGGCATTGAAATTCATCAAAAACGAGCATACAAAACATACCTGACTCTGTTGTAAAAATCTCAGGTAATGCAAGAAGTCCCAACAATGCATCTGAATGTTTCCCAGACAAAGTCTCGGATAAAATTTTCTTTATTACCTGAACAGTATTAGGGATGCTATCCTTTGTGACTTCCAAAAGCAAGTTTATGTCATCATATACAGACAAATGTCTAGCTCTAGCATAACTATAAAGAAGACTGGTAGTAAATTTAAAGGTAAGATAATTAAAATCTTTTTCTTCCAGATCAAGATATACTACCGCTACGTTCTTATCATCAAAATTCAAAATAAAATGTTGAAGGATAGAACTCTTACCCACATACTGTGGACCTAACAGGGCAACATTTTGCCTATAGCCTTCCTTCAAATCAATCACTCTACGCTTAAGTAATTCCAAAACGGGCTTACGACCAAAAAACATCTTTTCTATATTACTCCCTATCATCACTGCCATTTTAACTTTAACAACACAAATAATCTCTAATTAATCAAAACAAAAAACTCTTAAGGCAAATAAAAAAGAGGATTTTCTCCCTTTATCCCTTTTCTTATCTCAAAATGTAAATACGGTCTATCGCTACCTTTTTCTGCCATCGCAATCACCTTACCTTTAAGTATAAAATCCCCTGTATTTACCAATAATTTTGAATTGTGAGCATAAACAGAATAATATCCTCCGGCATGCCTCATAATAATACTATATCCGTAACCACTCAAATAATCCGAAAAAACAACTCTACCAGTACATGCTGCTCTAACAATATCTCCCCCTTCGCTCTCTATGTCTATACCTTTATTTTTACTTCCTCCTATTATTCCCGAAAATTCCCCAATAACCTTACCATCTATAGGCCATATAAACTGTGGGATATCTCCTGCTGTATCTAAGAGAATATTCTGCAAACATTGGGCTCCTGGAATAAAAATTAATTGCCCTTCCTCTATACAGCTAGGATCAACTATCCTATTGACCTCCATAATATTAGACAAATCCACATCATAGGCCTTCGCTATCCGCCATAATGTCTCACCTTTTTTTACTACATGATAAACGCCATTTGCATCTCCGGGAAATTTGATAGCCATAGATTTCTTATTTATGGGCACATGAGCACAACCAACTATGAAAATTACAACACCAACAATAAGTATTAATCTTAATAACATTCCTATTCACATAATCATAATTACTATATCTATCATCCAATCAAGAAAAATCACGGTTCAAACTGGATTACCTTTTATAATAAAAATCCCAGATTAAATAATACTATTTCTACAAAAAATGGAGCGAGGGACGGGAATCGAACCCGCGTTCTCAGCTTGGGAAGCTGACATTCTACCATTGAATTACCCTCGCTAAAATCCATAAAAAATAATTTTATATCATGCTTAAGTAATAAACAAAAACTATTATAATCTATCTAAATGAATTAGACAACATTGTTTTCATATCCTTAACAATGCCCGACACATCATTAGCTTTGGATATTGCCCTGCATACTGCAATACGACCGACCCCTACATTAAGAATTACAGAAAGATTAGATATTCCTATCCCTCCTATTGCAAAAACAGGTATACGTATCTGCTTACACACCTCAGCTAACAAATTAAGATCCATAGGCTGCCTATCGGGCTTTGTTAACGTCTTAAACACAGAACCAAATCCTATATAATCTGCACCGCTCTCTTCTGCATGACGGGCATCTTCCATACTCTGACACGATATGCCAATAATAGCATCCTTCCCCAAAATTTCACGAGCCTTATCAACTGGCAAGTCTTCCTGACCTAAATGAACACCATCTGCTCCACATGCATAAGCTATATCCACGCGATCATTTACAATGAATGGAACCCTACCTGCTAGTGCCTTCATACATCTAATGGAAAATTGTAATATATTACGACAACTACCATGTTTATCCCTTAACTGTACAATATCAACCCCTGCGGTTACTGCCTTCTCCATAATATCAAAGAGCATCTCGTAATCATATACATCTGTATCCAGTATCAAATACAATATGCAATCTCTTAAATCCCATCTCCTTTTTGCCAATCTTATCCTCCTACCAATCTATCTATTATGCAATAACACCCACCCCTTCTGCTCAAGGTCATAAATATCATATCTTAATTTTTTAAATCCCTCTGCTACCTTTAAATCATATAACTTGGCAAACTCCTCTAACACGCGAATAGATTCTTTTACACGCTGAGAATTAGCAAAAAAGATATCTTTAACAGAATCTCTATTAGTCTCCAGATTATTCATCCCTCTTCCCACATCTGAAATACTATCCCTTGAGATCATAATTTTATCTAGGGGGAAAAAAGATATCAGCTCTGTTATCCTATGTCTTATCTTCTTATATTCTGACGAAATATCCCCTTTATTATACAAAAATCTAAAAATATCCTCACAGACCCTTATCCCTTCCTTAGCACGGTTATAATTTGCATCAACAATCCTAAATAAATTAAATTCATTCTGTCTTTTACCCAAAGACCTACTATCTCCTTTATTATATAGTTCTATCTTTTAAATGATCATAACGATTTATAATTGTTGATATAATATTAGTAGAAGATATCCCTTTAAGATAATCAATATATTCTATCTTCCCCCCTCTAGTTAAAACAAAATCTGCGCCCGCGATCCTTTTATCCTTCCAATCAGCCCCTTTTATCAATACATCTGGTTTAAGGGATTGTATAAGAGCCTCAGGCGTATCGTCATCAAACAATACGACATAATCAACAAAGGACAACGCAGCAAGAATAAAAGCCCGCTCTCTTTCTTTTATTATAGGTCGCAACGATCCCTTTATTGCCCTTACAGATCTATCGCTATTAAGACCAACTATCAACAAGCGATTCTTTTTTTTTGCAGCATAGAGATATTTAATATGTCCGTAATGAATTATATCAAAACATCCGTTTGTAAAGGCAATCTCTATTCCTTGCCTTCGTGCTACTGATATCTTTTTTTTTAATGTGGAGCATTTAACGATTTTATATCTTAAATCCATAAAATTAGTGGAGATCCAATACTTTAACTGGTGTTTATATAATAAAACTAAATCCTATCTTCTACTATCTGACATATAGTATGAATAATACATAAATGGGCCTCCTGTATCCTCGCAGTTTTATCAGACGGCACCCTTATACATATATCCACCATAGATGATAACCTTCCCCCACTTCTCCCAGTTAAAGCTATAGTTTTTATTCCCATTCCACAGGCTTTATCTATACCAGCAACAACATTAGCTGAATTTCCACTAGTTGAGATACAAAAGGCGATATCACCCTTTCTCCCTAACCCCTCTATCTGTCTTGCAAAGATAATATCAACAGAATAATCATTGCTTAATGCTGTTAATATAGATGTATCTGTTGTAAGTGCAATAGCTGCTAACGATCTACGTTCCCTCTGAAACCTACCAATAAACTCTGCTGCCGCATGCTGGCTGTCTGCAGCGGAACCTCCATTGCCAAAAAACATTATCTTGCCGCCTTGTCTAAAAACAGATAATATTTCTCTGGCGGCAAGGATAATATCATCCCTACACTGGGATAATGTATCTTTCTTAACTTGAATTGATTCAAAAAATATCCTCTCGATATCTTTTTTCATTATTTGTCTTATCAATTATCTCTGATGAGTTAATATTTTCCTAATCATTCAATATACTCTGAGAAGACACCTGCTATCTCTAAGAAATCTTCATCAAGAGCCTTCCTTTTCCTTACCGCTTCTCCTATATCTACAAAACAAATCTTATTGGAACGCAGGCTAACCATCTTACCAAACTTACCCTGTTTAACCAGATCGACTGCTCTCACACCAAACCTTGTCCCAAGTATCCTATCAAAAGCCGTAGGAGTCCCTCCTCTCTGAATATGCCCAAGAACACTTACACGCGTCTCGTATCCTGTATTATCCTCTATTAAATTTGCTAATAATTCTCCTATATTACTCACCCTATGCCTTCTCCTTTCCGTACGTCTGTCCGGATGACTAGGAGTATATCCTATTATCTTTGCCCCTTCAGCAACAACAATAAGACTAAACATCTTACCTCGTTTATGCCTTGCCCTTAAAGAATCACAAAGTTTATTGATATCTACTGGGACTTCCGGGACCAGCATAAAATTTGCACCTCCAGCAATACCCGCTTCTAGTGCAATCCAGCCCGTATATCGCCCCATAACCTCAATAACAATTATACGATGATGACTCTCTGCGGTAGTATGCAAACGATCAATACATTCTGTCGCTATATTAACTGCTGTATCAAAACCAAAGGCATAATCTGTGCCGGAAAGCGCATTATCAACAGATTTAGGGACACCAATAATAGGTATATTGCCTATCTTCTCCAATTCAAGGGCTATCTTTAAAGTATCCTCTCCACCAACTACAATAAGTGCATCTATCCCGCTCCGCTTAAAATTTTCTATTATCCTTTCCATCTTTTCTTCTTCCAAAGGGGGGATAAGCCTACTTGTACCTAATATAGTCCCACCTCTGTCTAAAATACCGCTAGTAGTACGAAGGTCAAGGATACGCATATCATTTTCAACAAGACCATTCCAGCCATTTTTAATACCAGTAACCACATATCCTTCTTGCATAGCCTTTCTTACCACTGCACGAATCACAGAATTAAGCCCACAACAATCTGCTCCACCTGTTAATATTCCTATCTTTTTCATATCCGTATACTCCCTAATACTCCCATTTGGAAACTACAACTATTACGGGCGATATCCCTGAAAAGGAATATTTGTCTCTGCAGACTTCTCTACAATTATATCACCTGCAGAGGATGCCCTACTAGAAGGGAGCCTTTCATGAAGTATTTTTTTTATATAAATCGATACCTCTGCGGCATCGTCAAGACCTATGGCATTCTGTATCCTTTCCTTGACCGACTCTTGGATCTCTGAAGTAACCTTAGGAATATCTGTGTCTGCACGAACAGATAAATTAACTCTCACAAATAACTTTTTCCTATATAATCTGACAGAACATCTTATATCCTTCACCTCTGGGAATCTAATAATAGTTCTTTTTACTAGATCCTCTAAAGTTCCCATAGAGATACTGACCTTCCCTGAAGGGTTATCAAACACTACAGATTTATTTTCTTCCTGAATATCTTTAATAAAAAATCTTGCAAACAATAAAGACTCAAATACCAATAATAATGTAAATATGCATGCTGCCACTCTGAGATCACCATCTGATGATATAAGTCGAAATATGCCTTCTGCAAACTCTAAATTAAAGTCACCAATAATTATTAATATAAAGAAACCACATACAAACAAGACAGATAAGACATATAGCAAAACTGCAATTCTTACTATAAACCTCATTATAACTCCTTTTTTATCCCTACCACTCGCACATTTATATACCCTGCCATACGATGAATCATCTTTTCAAGTATAGCATTTATTCTCTCTCTAAGGGTATCAGCTACTTTAAGGATATCTATACCATAAGAGATAACAACATCAATATTTATACGCATATCCTTCTTCTTATCGACCTCAACCTCAATACGATAAGCAGGTCTATTTTTTACACGACAAAAAAAACGGAACAAAAATCCTGGCTCCGCAAGCCTTATCCCCTCATCCTCGCCAACAGCCCTTGCAATAATCTCCAATATAATATTCCTATTTATCTTCACGGAACCCAAATCAATTTCATTATCATTTCGCATACTCAGGATATGGTATCCGGTTTCAACATTTTTTCAAGAAAATGCGTAGAAACCTTACCATCCAAAAAAAGCTGATTAGACAATATCCTACTATGTAATCCTATGGTGGTTTTTATAGGGCTTATGTAAAATTCTTCTAAAGCCCTTCCCATAATCCTTATAGCCTCTGCTCTATCCCTTCCATGGACAATCAGTTTAGCAACCATAGAATCATAAAAAGGACATATCTCATAACCGTTATATATATGTGTATCTATCCTTACTCCGTAGCCTCCTGGTAAATGAAGCTCCTCTATTTTACCCGGAGAAGGCATAAAATTATTATCCGGGTCCTCAGCATTAATACGACACTCTATGGCTGCACCTTGTAATTTTACATCATCCTGTTTAAAACTTAACTTTTCTCCTGCAGCAATCCTTATCTGCTCCTTAACAAGATCTATTCCTGTTACCATTTCTGTTACAGGATGTTCGACCTGAATACGCGTATTCATTTCCATAAAGTAGAACTCTCCCGATGAGTCAACAAGGAACTCTATTGTCCCCATACTTACATAATTAGCTGCCTTAGCCGCTTTTACAGCAGCCTCTCCCATCTTTTTTCTTAACTGCTCTGTCAACACAGGAGATGGAGACTCTTCCAATAACTTCTGATGACGACGTTGTATACTACAGTCTCGCTCTCCTAAGTGTATCACATTTCCATAATGATCAGCAACTATCTGAAATTCTACATGTCTAGGATCCTCTATATATTTTTCAATATAAACATCAGGATTACCAAAATTAGCCTCTGCCTCATTTTTGGCCATCATAAAAGAACTTATCAAACTTACATCATTATGACATACTCTCATGCCCTTACCACCGCCACCTGAGGCAGCCTTAATAATTACAGGGTACTTTATCTGTTGAGCTATCTTAAGTGCCTCTTCCTTTGTAGGAACAACGCCATCACTGCCCGGGGTAAGAGGCACCCCCATTTTCCGCATGGTCTCTTTCGCAACAACCTTATCCCCCATACTCCTAATAGTCTCAGAAGCTGGTCCGATAAAAGTAATATTACACGATGCACATATCTCAGCAAAATGTGCATTTTCAGCTAAAAAACCATATCCTGGATGAATAGCTTCAACATCAGTTATCTCTGCAGCAGCTATAATGGCAGGAATATTAAGATAGCTTTCTGAACTCGGCGCAGGACCTATGCAAACAGCCTCGTCAGCGAAACGAACATGAAGAGAATTACGATCAGCTTCAGAATAGACTGCTACTGTCTGAATATCAAGTTCCCGGCAAGCACGTATGATTCTTAAGGCTATCTCACCGCGATTGGCAATAAGTATCTTTGAAAACATTTTAATAAATTAAAGTTATAAAAAACCGGCATTCATACAGAATTATAAAATTTACAACACGTAAATAAAACAAATATTAAACCGGTTCCAACACAAATAAAGTCTGACCATATTCTACAGGATGGGCATTCTCTACTGGTATCTCAACTATCTTACCCTTTATCTCAGACTTTATTTCGTTCATTAACTTCATCGCTTCAACTATACATACAACCTGTCCAACTTCTACTATCTCTCCTACTTCTACATAAGGAGGAGAATCTGGTGACGGAGCACGATAAAATGTCCCTACCATAGGAGAAGTAATTTCCTTCCTATTAGCTGGCTTCGATGATACCTCAGTCTGTCCCTGTACAGGTTGTTGAGGCAAAACAGATTGATACTGTGTTGTTGGTATAGTTACTGTAGCCTCAGGCACTGAAGAAGACAACTTTTTTAACTTTATCTTTGTCCCTTCATGTTCAAGCTCAACCTCTGACAATTCATTATCATTCATCAACTTAATGATCTCACGTAACTCCTTAAGATTCATTTTTGAACCCTTTCCACATATGTCCCGTTTCTGGTATCTATCTTTATACGGTCGCCTATATTTATAAATAAAGGCACCTGTACTGTTGCACCTGTATCTATCTCTGCTGGTTTTAATACTGCCTTGGATGAATCCCCTTTAAACCCCGGTTCTGTATGCGTTACCTCCGCTATTATAAAATTCGGCAAAGTGACCTTAAGAACCTCTCCTTCATAACAGTAGGCAATAACCTCCAAGGCATCCTGCAGGAACCGCACACTATCTCCTAATATATCAACAGGGATAACAATCTCTTCGTATGAACTATTATCCATAAAATGAAAACTATCCCCGCTCCTATAAAGATACTGCAACCTCCTTTCCTCTAACTCTACATCATCAAGTCTATCAGCTGTCTTAAATGTCTTCTCCAGCACCTGCTGAGTCTTAACATTCTTTAACTTTACCCGTACAAAAGCACTACCCTTACCCGGTTTAACATGATTATAATCTATAACCATAAAAATAGCATCATTAATCCTAAGAGCCATACCAGAGGCAATCTGATTAATCGATATCGTCACTTAACACCTCACATCCATCTTTAGTTACTAAAACCATATCTTCTATCCTAATGCCAAACTTATTCGGAATATATACCCCAGGTTCAACCGTTAACACCATACCTTCTTTCAGCTCGGCATTAGACTTTTGTGATAAATAAGGAGACTCATGTATCTCAAGTCCTATTCCATGACCTAAGGAATGGATAAAATATTTATCTAATTTATTTTTCCTAAGATAGTTACGTGCAACTCTATCTACATCGGAACAAAAAACACCTTCTTTAATTGCTGATATAGCCTCCTTTTGAGCATCACGTACAATAGAAAAAATTTCTTGTATAAGAGGTGGTATTTTACCTAAAAAGAACATACGTGTCAAGTCAGACTTATATCCCCCTATATCTACTCCCATATCTACTAATATAACATCATTGGCCTTTATCCTACGTTGTGTTACCTTTGCATGAGGATAACAAGAGTTAATCCCTGAGGCAATAATAGGAGGGAAAGAAAAACCATCAACCCTTTCCTTAATAAAGCCTTCCAATTCACATAAAACATCCTTTTCCCTTTTCCCTTTTTCAATTATCCTATGCAAAAAAACATTAGCCAGTTTATGTATTTTCAATGCCTTGCGGATAAGTTTTATCTCATACTGATCCTTAACCTCACGTAATGCTTCAACTAGCCCGGTAGCATTTATTAATTTACTTATGCCAACCAAACTTTGTCTTAATTTCCTATACTGCCACAAATTAAGGTGTTTTTCATCTATACCTATCTTATGTAACCTCCTTTTAAATGCTATCTTAGATACAAGACTATAAAGACTGTCCTTAGTAATCTTAACATATACTTCATTTAACCATTTTTTTGCATATAATTCATACCTTGGATCAGTAAGATAAAAACTCCTATCAACACAAACCAAAAGCCATGAATCTTCTGAGCGGATGTCTGTAAGATATGAGGCATTAGTGCTGTTAGTAACCAAGAAAGCATCAAGTCTTTTTTCTTTCAATATAAGCTGTAACTTTTTTATACGTTCTGACATAAAACACAAAAGGCTATTGTTACGAACTAAAAAAACAAGTTATATTTCATATTATTATAGCAAGATTAATTCACTATCTCACTTTACTATTCTGTCTGTGCCTCTTCTATTAGCATAATAGGGACTCCTTCTTTTATAGGATAGCTTCTATTACACTTTACACATACAATCTTACCATCTTTTTCCTCAACATCTCCTCTGCATGCAGGGCATGCCAATATCTCTAAAAGTTCCTTTTCCACCATATAATCATATCCTCCTTAACATAGAATTTATTATTCATTAACTCTAAAAGAAATCATTATGCTAAACGATAACTCCGGATATTGGAGGTCAGCTGGGAAAGGAGGGAACGGACTCGCCTCTTCCACGCTTCTTTTTGCAACCGATCGGGTATACGCATTTGCCCTTGTCTTGGACTCTATAATCTTAACCTGCTTCAATCTACCATCCCTACTTAAAAGAAAGGTAAGATAAACCTGTCCATCTTTTAATCTTGGATTATTTATATATGCATATGCCCGCTGCCTTATTTTCTCTCTTATTTTTTGATGTTGACTAAGATACCCTGTACTGAT
>CAZHWM010000007.1:0-108187 GCA_964535935.1 uncultured Planctomycetales bacterium | reverse complement strand
CCAGGGATGCAGGAAATGCTGGCTCCTACTGCAGCTATAAAAGGGGCAGGAATAAAGGCTGCATTGATAACTGACGGCAGGTTTTCTGGTGGCACCAGAGGATTATGTATAGGACATGTGGCACCTGAGGCAGCAGCCGGTGGTGAGATAGGTATACTTAAAAATGGGGATGTCATTGACATTGATGTATATAATAAGTCAATGAATGTTAGATTATCTGATGAAGAAATAGCAGTAAGAAAACAGAAAATGCGTCCATTTAAGCCTAAGATAAAAGGGGGATGGCTTTTAAGGTATTCTGCATTTGTCTCGGGTGCAGATATAGGAGCTGTACTTGATGTGAAATCTAATATATAGGTTATAGCTTATTTTTTACTATGTAAGGATATGGAGATTTTAAAGGAGGGATATTGTGCCTGTATTGCATATTACAGAAGAGAATTTTAATTCAGAAGTAATGAATTCTGAATTACCCGTATTGGTAGTTTTTTGGGCAGAATGGTGTGCTCCATGTAGAATGTTCTCCCCTGTTATTGAGGAGGTAATTTCAGGGTTAGAAGGGAAGATGAAGATAGGAAAGGTTAATATTGATGAATCTCCTGAGTTAGCAGAAAGATTTGGGGTTTCTACAATTCCTACTTTAATATTATTTAGGGATGTAGAAGTTGTTAATAGGTGGACAGGAGCTATGTCTAAAGAAGAATTATTAGAGAAACTTAGTAGGAAATTGTTGTAATTAGTATTATAGGAGCTAGAGGTATGTTTATAGAATGCCTAAAGTCTAAGATTGCTTATGCTACTGTTACAGAGACAGAACTTTTTTATGAAGGCAGTATTACTATTGATGAAGATCTCTTAGATGAGGCTGGTATAATACCAGGGGAAAAGGTAGAGGTCTTAAATATAAATAATGGCAATAGATTTACTACATATGCTATTGCAGGCAAACGTGCATCAGGTCAAGTTTGTCTTAACGGGCCTGCAGCGCGTATGGGGATAGTAGGGGATCAGGTTATAGTTTTAAGTTATGCTATTCTCTCTCCTGAGGAGGCGAAAGAATTTAAGGCAAGAATTGTAAGGTTGCAAGATGGAAACAAGATTAAAAATTAGGATATATGGTGATCCCTGTTTGCGTAGAACATCAGTTGATGTCAATGAGGTGGGATCAGCAGAGCGCATACTTATAAATTGTATGTTGGATACGATGTATAGGCAAGAAGGGATAGGTCTTGCTGCACCTCAGGTAGGGATTAATCAGAATATCTTGGTTGGGGATATAGGTGATGGGCCTTTTGTTATGGTTAATCCAAAGGTCCTTGAAGAGACTGGTTCTGGTATGATGGAAGAAGGGTGCTTAAGCTTGCCGGGAGTGAATGTTGTTGTTAGTAGACCTACTAAGATAGTGGTGAGGTTTATGGATGAAAGTAATAAAATGTTTGAGAGAGAGTTTAGTGAACTTATGGCTAGGGTGATTTTGCATGAGATGGACCACTTGAAAGGGAAATTGATTTGTGATTATGCAGATCAGGAGCAAAAAGCTAGAATAGAGGCTATTTTGTCACGTCTTGAACGAAATGTTGTGCCTTCCAAAGAAAAATACGGTAATGCACGTCGATTTATCTGATAATAGTTGTTATCGTCTGCCTTCATGGTTCAGACAGCAGCTTCCTAATATGGAAAAAATAAGGGCATTACGCTCTTTGCTTAGAGATAGTAAGTTGCATACTGTGTGTGAGTCAGCAGGATGCCCTAATTTGGGAAGATGCTGGGAGCAGGGTACGGCAACCTTTATGATATTAGGGGATGTTTGTACGCGTGCGTGTCGTTTTTGTGCGGTTAGAACGGGCGTTCCTTCTAAGGTAGATACTGATGAGCCATATCGTATTGCAATGGCGGTTAAACGCATGCGATTGAGGTATGTAGTGGTAACTTCTGTTACAAGGGATGATTTAGAGGATGAAGGTGCTGGGCATTTTGCAGAAACAATAACTCAGATTCGAAAATATAACCCTGATACTAAGATTGAGGTGCTTATTCCTGATTTCTCTGGAAGGCAGGATTGCCTTGAGAAAGTTATTAATGCTGGTCCGGATGTTTTAAGTCATAATATTGAGATGACAGAAAGGCTTTTTGGCAGGATACGTCCGGGATTTTTTTATACGCGGTCTCTTACTTTGTTGAGAGAAGTGAAGAAGATTGCCCCTTCTATTGTAGTAAAGTCTGGTTTTATGGTTGGATTAGGGGAGTCTAATACGGAGGTTTTTATAATGATTGATGATTTGAAGTCGGCTGGTTGTGATATTCTTGCTATTGGTCAATATCTTGCTCCTGGAAATTCTTCGCGTTTTGTTAGGGTGGATAGGTTTGTTTCTGAAGAGGAATTTGATAAATTCCGGTGTTATGCGCAACGGATTGGGATTCGGTCTGTTATGAGCGGTCCTTTAGTTCGTAGTTCTTTTCTTGCAGAACAGGCATTTTCAAGGGTCTTTGTATAAAAAGAGATTAGTTATAATATCAGGAGTTATTTTTAAGGAATAGTATTTCAGCATAATTGGATAGGGCTTCCTTTCAATGTTTTTGCATTTTTGCTATGTTAGGAGCTTTTTTATTTTGTAGGTTGAAATATTGATTGAAAATAAGACAGGAAGGATGTTTTTATGAATATTAAAAAGAAGGCAAAAGATGTTTTTTCTTTTTTATCAAGGATAGCTTTAAGTTTAATTCTTCTTGCTATTGTTTTTTCAAAGATAGATATGGTGAGGACAAAGGAAATATTAGTTTCTGCAGATATAGTTTATATTTTTTATTCCTTTTTGGTATTTTTTGTTGTCAATATAGCTATGTTGGGCAGATGGTATTTGTTTATACGCGCTATGGATATCTCTGTTCCAATATATGCTGTAGTTCGTAATTTTTTCTTTGGGCTTTTTGGTAATTTGTTTTTACCGAGTTCTGTGGGAGGTGATATCCTTAAGACATTCGGATTGTGCAAGCATAGCATGAATAAGACAAAGGTTGTTGCATCTGTGCTTCTTGATAGGTTAAGCGGGTTTGCTGCAATTGTTATTGTAAGTATATGTTCGTTCAGCATTGGATACAGATATATTGGAGAGCCTTCGTTGCTTATTCCTATAGGAGTCATAGCCGTAGGGTCGTTTTTGGTCTTGCTTGTTTTGTTTAATGAGAGGATTTATTCTTTCTGCTGTAGGGTGTTTAACCGGTTCCCGAATTTTAAAAGAAGTTTGATGAATCTTCATTATGATATTACTTTGTTAAAGGGTAAGAAACGACGAGGACTTGAGGCTTTGGGGGTTTCCTGTTTATCTCAGGTTATATTTGCATTTGTATGGTATTTGATCGCAAGGGCATTACATCAAGAAATATCTCCTATATATTTTTTAATCTTTGTTCCTATCACTTGTGTTGCTTCATCTTTCCCTTCTATTGGGGGCCTTGGCGTAAGAGAGGCTGGGGCGGTCTTTTTATTTGGTAAGGTAGGTGTTGAACAAGGGGTGGCAGTAAGCATTTCTCTTATTACATATCTTTTTATGGTAATTATAGGTATTATAGGCGGGGTGTTTTATGTCTCTACATTATCTTCTGGACGGATACAACATTATACACCAGATGCCTGTTGCGTTGAATGAAGACATTGATTCCCAGCGTCATAGGCTTATTGATTTTATATGGAAACGGCGTCCGCATGGCAGTTGGCGGAACAAGGTTACAATAGTTTTTGACGGTACCCCTGGTCTGGGGAGAGGAAGATATGAGTCTTTCTCGGGTGTTGATGTTATTTTTTCAATTAACGAGAGTGCTGATGATAGGATAAAACGTATTGTTGAGCATGCTATAAATAAAAAAAATATTTTTGTTGTTACTGATGATAGAGGTATTAGATATGCGGTGCGGGCATTGGGTGCAAAGGTATTGGGCGTGAAGGAGTTCTTATTGATGGGGCATCATGGACATAAAAATAAAAAAGATATCTCGGGGTTTGATTTCAAAGATATTCCCAAAAATGTGAGGGCTTCTATAACCTCAGAACTTAAGCGTATTTGGTTAGAATAGAATGATAGTATCTTTTTTTCGTTATATTATTAATTTTATAGTGAGTGCAGGGTCTGCTGTGTTTTTTTTAGGTGAGATAGTTTTTTGTATTATATCTGGTAAGGTGCGATGGGGAGAGGTATTAAAGCAGATATATGAACAGGGACTTCAGTCTGTGGTTATAGTTGCACTGACTTCAATTTCTTCAGGTATGGTTATAGCTATGCAAGGATATGTAGCTATGTCTTTATTCGGTGCGAAGGATTTTGTTGCCCAATTAGTAGCATTGTCTTTAGTTAGAGAGTTGAGTCCTGTGTTTACTGCTCTTATTTTTTCCGGTAAGGCAGGTGCACGTATTACTGCGGAACTGGGAACGATGAATGTGAATGATCAGATTTTGGCCACAAGGGCAATGGGAGTTGACCCAGTTGAATTTTTGGTGGTTCCTAGAATTTTAGCTTGTTTTATTGTCCTTCCTTTGTTGACTGTATTTTCTGAAGTGGTAGGTATTGCAGGAGGTTATTTAGTCGGAATTGCAGATGCCAAGGTCCCAGGGAGTTATTATATTAACCAGACGCTTAGTGCAATTAGGTTTGTGGATTTTTTTAGTGGATTCTCGAAAACCTTCTTTTTTTCATTAATTATTGGTTGGGTATGCTGCTATCAGGGATTTTTCACTAAAGGAGGCTCTTTAGGTGTGGGCAGGTTTACAACTAAAGCAGTTGCATATTCTTATATTCTTGTTATCATATCAAATGCGGTATTAACAAAGATTATATTGTCGTTGTGGCAATAGAATATTTGTAAAATAAGGAGTGTTAGTTAGAATGATAATATGGGTTTTTATATTAACTATATTTTTATCAGGGTGTCAAACCACAGCGGGTAATGTAGGGATGCTTACTAGTTATCCTTTTAATGAGGTTGAGCCCCAGTGGATAAGAAATGGAGAACCAATAAAATATAATGGAGAACTATGGTATCCTGTAGATGGTATTGAATGTCTTCAGGATTCCGAGGTTTTGCCGATTGGGGTTTATAGAGGAGTGCAATTTTTTATAGATAAGATAGATGTGAAGCCGTACAATAGGCTTTATACGAAATTTGGTAGGAATAAATTTCGTATTTTTGAAAAAAGATAGATATAATTATTATGTAATAACACAAATCGAACAGAATATCTGTCATTTCTATATATAAGATAATAATATAGCTAAAGAGGAAGATGATACGAGTATCACATTTGAAAAAGTCTTTTAATGGGCAACTTATATTAGATGAGATAAATTTGAAGATCAATAGAGGTGAGATATTTGTTATTCTTGGGGCCAGTGGGTCAGGCAAAACTGTCTTATTAAAACATCTTATAGGATTGTTTAAGCCTGATGCAGGGAGTATTGAAATTAACTCTGTAGATATAACTAAACTTAATGAGAAACAGTTGTTGGAGATTAGGAAAAATATAGGGTATCTTTTTCAAGAGGCAGCTCTCTATGATTTTTTGAATGTATTTGATAATGTAGCATTTCCTCTAAGGGAACATACTCATCTTTCTAAAAACGAGATAGAACAAAAAGTGTATTGGATTTTGGAGATGGTGGATCTTCTAGGTTCAGAATATAAATACCCTTCTGAGTTAAGTGGTGGGATGAGAAAACGAGTAGGTCTTGCCAGAGCGGTTGTTATGGGATCTAAGATGGTATTTTGTGATGAACCGACATCAGGACTTGATCCAATAAGAAGTAAGGATATATCGGATTTGATAAAGGATATATCTGTTAGGCTTGGGTGTACAATGGTTATTACATCCCACGATATACGTAACGCCTTTCGTATAGCAGATAGGTTAGTTTTAATTCATAATGGTAGGATTATAGTGGAGGGAACTAAAGATATTCTTATGCAAACTACAGATTCATTTGTTAGTAAGTTTGTAAGTTAGATTGTAGGTAACTGGTTTTATTTGTTAAGTTGCGGTGATAATAATGGAAAGAACAGAATTTATTAAAAAGTTTTTTGCAGGAATATTCTTTATTTTAGGAATTTGTTTATTTTTTACTGTTCTTTTTATTCTTAGTAAAGATAAAGGCCTTACACAACCCAGGTTTCAGGTGCAGGTTTTGTATAGAAATGTTGGAGGGCTTATGGAAGGCGCTCCTATTCGTCTTTCAGGTGTCAATGTGGGTAATGTAGCTAGTATAAATTTCCTTGATAAAGATGTTAAGGGGCGTAGGGTTCGAGTTACATTAAATATATTTGAGAAGTATAGAAAACAGCTTAATAGTAATGCTAGGTTTGCAATAAAGACGGAGGGTGTGTTAGGAGAAAAGTTAATAGAGATATATTATGTTGGTGAAGGAGGGGGCCCTATTGATTTGAGTAAACCGATTATAGGAGAAGACCCCTTAGATGTTCAGGATTTGGCAGAGGCTTTTACTGCAGCTGCAAGGTCTTTTACTAAGACATCCGAGGAGTTTGGTAGACTGGATGTTCAGGAATTGGCAGATGTGGTTGCAGAGACAGCCCATACTCTGTCATTGACAGCAGAAGGGATTAATTGTTTGTTGAAGGATATGGGATATATTACCAAAAAGACCAGGAGGATATTGAATCGTATAGAACAGAGAATGATTGATGGTAATTTGTTTAAAGTATTCTAATTTCAGATAGGAGGAGAGGTTATGTTTATTTTTAGCCAATTTTTTATTGCATTGGCAAACTTGGTTGATACGATCTTAGGATTATTATGGATTTTAGTATTGATTCGTGCATTAATAAGTTGGGTTAATCCAGATCCCTATAATCCAATAGTTCAATTTTTGTATAGGACCACAGAACCAATTTTACAGCCGGTAAGACGCTTATTGCCACCAATGGGGATTGATATTTCACCTGTTATTGTATTCTTTTGCATAAGATTTCTTCAGTGGTTTTTAGTTCCTGTTATTTATCGTATAGGATTAGCATTACATTAAAAATTTTTTTAAAAGGAGGAAGATAATGTTTGATAAGATGAAACAATTAATGGAGATGAAAAAACAGGTTGACAAGATAAAAAAGAATTTGGATTCATCTGACATAGATGTGAATGAAGTTAGCGGTATTAGTATAAAAATAAATGGTTCTCAGAATTTTGTGTCAATTAGTATTGATGAAGAATATTTAAGACCAGAGGCAAAGAGGAGATTAGAAAGAGATTTGCTTAGAAGTGTAAATGCTGCGATACGAAAGTCTCAGGGTATTGCAGCTGAGAAGATGAGGGAGGTGATGCCATCTATTCCAGGATTAGGTGGGTTTTAGTTTGAACTCTAAGAATATTAGATAAATTTTAATATTAATAATAAGGCCATAAGGCTATAATATTTTAAGGAGGGTATACTTATGCCATATGATCAATCTTTGGATGTGGAATTTTTTAAAGAAACCAAGGAATTTGGTGATACAAGGATAACAGTGGGTGTTTATTCATATAATAATGGGCCTAAGAAGATACAGTTAACCAGAGAAAATAGGACCCAGGATGAATGGCGTTTTGCCAAGTTGGGCAGGCTTAGTAAGGAAGAGGCAAAAGAGATTATACCTATTATGATGAAGGCAGTAGAGAGTATAGAATAGGTATGATTTTGTCGAGACCTAATTAAAAGTGTGTAATAGTATAAGGATTATTTCACAATTTGATAAAGGTTTTTGCAATATTCAACATGTAAGGAGGGAGGTGATATAGTTTATGATGGATGCTGTGTATTTAACTAGAGCAGGATATCAGAAGTTAGTGGAAGAATTGGAACAGTTAAAGGCAGAAAAAGTTAAGATTTCTCAGGCTATAGGAGAGGCTAGGCTTCAGGGTGATATATCTGAGAACGCAGAATATGATGCTGCAAAAGAGGCCCAAGCGCATAATGCTGCTAGAATAGCGGAACTTGAGGAGAAATTGGCAAAGGTTCGTATTATAGAGGATGAAAATATTCCTGCAGATAAGGTCTATATTGGTGCAATTGTAACTTTGGAAGATATGGATAAGGGAGATATTGTTAAGTATATGTTGGTATCCCCTGAGGAAGCTAATTATGATGAGGATAAATTGTCTATATTTTCTCCGATAGGTAAAGGGTTAATGGGTAAGGGAGAAGGAGAAGAGGTCGAAATAGACGTTCCTGCTGGGAAGTTGAGATATAAGATAGTTAAGATAGAACGGCCGTAGAAGTATTTTTTTTATGCCATAAGAGAAGTTTAGTATAAGGGTAATACTACTAATTTCTGTATGAATTTTGATAGAGGAATGCCTTTTTGTTTATAGTAGATCTTGTTTAGATATAGAATATATTTGATTAGTCTTGAGGTCCTTCAGGGTGACGGTTTGGAATTTAGTAAATTTATAGATGTTGACTGTAGTTTTTACGATTTGTAATATTTCTTTTTTTGTATTAGCAGATGGGGGGAATTGACTCCTTTCATATTTGAATCTTATCCTGTTTGCTATCTGTTTGGCAAGGAATTCTCCCATAGTGATCTGTCGATAGTTTAGATGCTTGCCTTTTTCATCACCTATAATATTTATATTTCCCCTTAAATCAGAGATATATCTTTTCATATATTCTGCTCCGGATATATTTGCAGTTATACTGTATGCCCGTTTTAGGTCATTGAAATAAAACATGCTTTCAAGTTCTATTCCGGTTTTTATATCAGCTATGACAACGACAATAAATAGAGGGGGAATATCTGTTTTTATATATGTGTTTATAAGTCTTTTGTGTGTGTTTTGTTTTTTTATATCTTTAAATTTTATATCTCCTGAAATTTCTCCTACACCCAAAAGGCTTCTTTGCATAGCAGAGAAGACTCCTCTGTGTAGATTTTGATAATAATCAGAATAAACAGAACTGTAACCATAATCTCTTGCATATGTTTTTATCCTTGCAATATCATATGTAATATAAAATCCGTTGTCTTTAAATACTGTATCTAGAAAACGGATAGATATTTTTGTTTTTGCCTCATTGGGATTTTGTGGCCCGTTTTTTGATGCCTTAAATTCCAATAGGTCTTTTTTTATGGGTACATATATCCATAATGTGTCCTGTATTTGTTTTATGACAGGGTTGATATGCAGTTCTTCCTTACATATTTTCCTGAATTTTTGAACTGCCTGAGGTATTGTTATACCTTGGGAGGGGACCATTTTGAAACAATTTATAGATGAGGTTGTTAAAAGTAGAAGAGAAAGGATAATATGCAAATATCTATTCATAGTTTTGTTTTTTATGAGAGATTGCTTTCTTCGTCTATAGATAATTTATTTTTTGCCCTTTGTATGCCGAATTTATTAAATACTGCTTCAATTTCATCGTAGTCGAGTTCTTCTTTTTTATAGAGTTGTTCAGCAAAATGTTCGACTGCTTCCCAGTTTTTTCTTAGTAGGTCTTCTACTTCTTTTAGACAGGTTTGTAATATTTGTTGAGTGTCTTCATTGAGTTTTGTTTTTGTCTCCTCTGACAAATAGGCAGGATTATGACTGCCGATTATACCAGATGGTCCCATTCCTAATGTCCATACCATTGATTGAGCTAGTTTCATTGCTTTATCGAAATCAGATCCTACACCATCAGAAGTATGTCCAAACTTTATTTTTTCTGCTACATATCCAGCAATACAGACTTTAATTTCAGATATTAATAAATTATAATCACCAGAATGTCTTTCTTCTTCTGAACGAGCAAATACATAGCCTAAAGCACCACGTCTAGGTATTATAGTTGCCTTCATAACATCGTCAGTAGGATGGATCATATAATATAAAAATGCATGTCCGGTTTCATGATATGCGGTCCATAGTTTTTCTTTATCGCTCATAATAACATTACTTTTTAATCCAAATGCAACTCTTTCATATGCATCACTAAGGTCCTTCATATTTATTGTATCTCTACCATTTCTTCGGCATATAAGTCCTGCTTCTCTTACCATACTTTCTATCTCAGCAGGAGAAAAATTGACAGTTTTACGTGCTAATACATTAATATTAATAGAAGGTGCATATTTTAGTTTAGATAAGTACAGCTTGAATATTTGTTCACGTTCTTTTAAATTTGGTCTGCGAACATGTATTTTCCTATCGAATCTGCCTGCACGCATAATAGCAGGATCCAATTCATGTTCTTCCACATTAGTTGCGGCAATTACAACTATATTATTTTCAGTATTTCGCAAGCCATCCATTTCTGTAAGAAATTGATTGATGGTTGCATTCATATCTAATCTTCCACCAAAACCTGTATCTGCTCCTCTTGGTCTGGCAAATGAGTCTATTTCATCGATGAATATAATACATCCACCTTCCATCTTTGCAAGGGCCCTTGCTTGCTTGAAGAGAGATTTCATCCTAGCAGTGCCTTGGCCTACGAACATACCAACAAATTCACTTCCTACAGCAGGTAATAGAGGTAGACCACACTCAGAGGCTATTGCCTTTGCAAGGTAAGTTTTTCCGCAGCCAGGAGGACCTAACATAATTGTCCCTTTAATAATTTTACCACCAACAGATTTAAGTAATGCCCTATCCTTTAAGAGCTTTACCAGTTCCCACGCCTCTTTTTTTGCCTCTTCAAGGCCGATGACCTCATCCCACTTGACATTAACCTTTGCTTTCTGGATATCTATTTTTCCTAAATTGCCCCCTTGTATAAAATAATAATCCATAACAAAATAAAAGGGTATGGTAAACAGTTGAGCGAAAAAGAACATAGGTATCATCATCGCCATTTGGCCTGCGATCTGTTTACGCGACCATGGTTCAAGTGATAAGTAGTTGCTCATACCATAAACAAGAAATACTATAGCACCAATAAACAAGGATATAAGCACTACTGTAATTAATATTCTTACCCAATATAATCTTATAAAAAGTATAAATTTTTTCATAATAATATTTAAAATATAATAAAGGTTAAAAAGAATTCTCTTGACTGTAAAAAATTCTAATGTTATATTCTAACACAGATTTTTAAATTTTAAATTGGAGAATCTTTAAATTATTTATGGGAAATAATTGGGTATATACAGATATTGTTAAAGAACATTTTATGAATCCTAAGAATGTTCTAGAAGATGAAACCTCGTTTCATGAAGATGGAAGGGGTGTGGTTGGTAATATAAAATGCGGGGACCAAATGATGGTTGTGATTAAGGTTGATAAGGATAAAGACATCATCACAGATTGCAAATGGAAAACCTATGGCTGCGCCAGTGCTATTGCGAGCACATCTATACTCTCGGAGGCAGTTAAAGGTATGAGTCTTGAAGAGGCATATCATATATCACCTAAGGATATTGCAAAGAAGTTAGGGGGCCTACCGGAGCATAAGCTGCATTGCTCTGTTTTGGGGGATAAGGCATTGCGTGCTGCGATAAATGATTATTATATGCGCAATGGTATGAAGGATAAGGTGATAAAGGAAAAGGCAAAGATAATTTGTCAGTGTATGAATGTTACAGATAAAGAGATAGAGTATGCAATACTTGAAGGTGCAAAGACCTATTATGAACTGCAGGAACGCACCAAACTCGGTACAGTATGCGGTCAATGTAAGGATGAAGCAATTCGATTAATGGATGAGTATATTAAGAAACATTTTAGTGACAATTAATCCTTTCTTATCTAATCTAACTCTAAACTTATCCGGAAGTTATATCAACTTATTATTTGTAATTAAAAATTTGGGTTGAATTTTAATGTTCTAATTTAGTGTATCTTTTTTTTATTAGTTAAAAGAAGTGATAAATTTATTATTGTTACGGTTAGAAAAACTAATTTTTTTGATTAGATAGACTTGACAATTTATTTGCAGTATGATATATTTATAATGATTTTATGTCATTTGCATAGTAATAAGGAGTAAGTGTATGGGTGGGGACAAACAACAACAGGGACAAAAAGGATTTAAGGTTGAGATTAATCCTGAGGCTCCGTTGTTTGTTATCAGTGTTGCAAGCGAGATGGTTGGTCTGCCGATATGGACATTGCGTAAATTGGATGAGCTGGGCATTGTTAGACCTAAACGAATTGGCAAACGCACTCGTTGCTATTCAAAGGTACAAATAGAAAAACTCAGCTATGTGCGGTATCTGATAAATCAAAAGGGTGTTAATATAAATGGAGTTAAAATGATTTTAAGAATTGAGGAAGAAAAAGCTAATATTTTAAAGAAAAAACAATAAATTTTTTTATTCTTTAATTAGCACTTAATATCATAGAGTGCTATTCTGCACTATTTAACCTTGTTAAATAGTGAAAAATGCACAAATCAACAAGGTTAAATAGTGCAGAATACAATAAGTTAAAGGGGGAAAGGCTAATGTTTAGATTAGATAAATTTACTATAAAAAATCAGGAGGCAATACAGAGGAGTGTTGAGCTTGCATATGAGTTTGGGCATCAACAGATAGAGCCGGAGCATTTAATTTATTCTTTGTTAAAGGAAGAGGAAGGGATGTTTTCATCCCTGTTGAATAGATTTAATATCCCTGTAGAAGATATTCTTGCCAAGTTGGAGGCGGAGTTAAAGAAGAAGCCAAGTGTAGAAGGTTCTAATCAGCAGCCATTTTTATCTCAGTCTTTGAATGATGTGCTTCGTCAGGCGCAAAAGATAGCCTCGAGGATGAGGGATGAGTATGTATCTCAAGAGCATGTTTTTCTTGCTTTATATAAGGCAGGTAATAATATATTAGCTGAGGATTTAAGAAGAAATGGTATTGGTGAACAGGAGATATTAAAGGTATTTGAAGAGATGAGAGGGGGACAGAAGGTGACAGATAATAATCCAGAGGATAAATATCAGGCTTTAGATAAATATGGTAGAGATTTGACAAAGTTGGCAGAAGAAGGTGAATTAGATCCTGTAATTGGACGTGATGAGGAGATTAGGCGGGTTATTCAGGTTTTAAGTCGTAGGACGAAAAATAATCCTGTGTTGATAGGTGAGCCTGGTGTTGGGAAAACAGCTATTGTAGAAGGACTTGCCCAGAGAATAGTTTCTGGGGATGTCCCTGAAGGGCTTAAAAGAAAGAGGGTTGTAGCCCTTGATGTAGGTGCATTGCTCGCAGGTGCAAAATTTAGGGGTGATTTTGAGGATAGGCTTAAGGCTGTATTGAAGGAGATAGAATCTAAGGCTGGGCAGATAATACTTTTTATAGATGAATTGCATACTATTGTAGGTGCTGGCAAGGCAGAAGGTTCATTGGATGCTGGCAATATGTTGAAGCCCGCGCTTGCAAGGGGTAAGTTGCGTTGTATTGGGGCAACTACTCTTGATGAATATAGAAAGTATATAGAGAAGGATGCTGCACTTGAACGACGGTTTCAACCAGTTATAGTAAGGGAGCCTACAGTCGAGGATACTATTGCTATTTTAAGAGGGCTTAAGGAACGTTATGAGGTTCATCATGGGGTGCGCATTCAGGATTCTGCTATTATTGCTGCGGCTGTGATGTCGCATCGTTACATTAGTGATCGTTTTCTCCCAGATAAGGCAATAGATCTTATTGATGAGGCAGCCTCCCGTCTTCGCATTGAAATAGACAGTATGCCGCAGGAGTTAGATATCAATGAGAGGCGTATTCGTCAACTTGAGATTGAAAAACAGGCATTAAAAAAAGAAACAGATGAAGCATCTAAGCAAAGGCTTGCGAAGTTAGAGCAAGAGTTGAATGCATTGCGAGAGGAAAATAAGAAACTACGTGTGCGTTGGCAAGGGGAAAAGCAGGTTATAGAGAAAATACGTGCCATAAAGGCAGAGATAGAAAAGGCACGGTTGCAAGCTTCTCAATATGAAAAGGAAGGAGATCTTGGCAAGGTTGCTGAGATAAGGTATGGTAGGCTTGTTGAACTACAGAAGGAGTTAACTAAATATAACGAGGAGTTAGCGAGATTACAGAAGCAAGGATGTATGCTTAAAGAAGAGGTTAGCGACGAGGATATAGCCCAGATTGTATCTAAATGGACAAAGATACCGTTGGCAAAATTGATGGAATCTGAGACAGAAAAATTGATTAATATTGAGGAAAGTCTTAAGAAGCGTGTAGTAGGCCAAGATAAGGCAATTGATATGATTGCATCATGCATCAGGCGTTCGAGAACAGGACTAAATGATCCTAATAGACCGTTGGGTTCTTTTATCTTTGTAGGCCCTACTGGGGTTGGAAAAACTGAACTTGCTAAATCTCTTGCATGGTTTTTGTTTGATGATGAAAATGCCATGATACGCATTGATATGAGTGAATATATGGAAAAGCATAGTGTGTCTAGGCTTATAGGTGCGCCTCCAGGTTATGTAGGCTATGATGAAGGTGGCCAGTTAACGGAGGCTGTAAGGCGTAGACCATATGCGGTTGTCTTATTTGATGAGATAGAAAAGGCACATAGAGATGTGTTTAATGCCTTATTACAGATACTTGATGACGGAAGACTTACTGATGGACAGGGTCGTATAGTGAACTTTAAGAATACTATTATCATTATGACTTCTAATATAGGTACTGAGATGATAATGGATTTGGATGATTCCACAGAAATAGAAAAAAGAATTCATTCAGCATTAAAAGAACATTTTAGACCGGAATTTTTGAATCGTGTTGATGAGATTGTTATTTTTAATAAATTGGGTAAAGAGGATATTAAGCACATAGTTGATATCCAAATAGATATACTTAAGCAGCGTCTTTCAGAAAAAAATATTTCTATTGATCTTACTGATGACGCTAAGGATTATTTAAGTGAAAGAGGCTACGATCCTGTTTATGGGGCTAGACCACTGAAGAGGGTGATACAGAAGTTAGTTCAGGATCCTGTTGCATTAAAACTTCTAAAAGGAGAAATACGAGAAGGGGATTCGCTAAGGGTCAGTAGGGGAGATGCTGGACTTAATATAGATGTGGGGCGTTAGCTAGAGTTTTTGAGTATATAGATTTCTATGTAAAAAGTGTTTTTGAATTGATTTTTTAACAAATGTAATAGAGGAGATTATCTGCAAAAAAGGTTCTTTGATATTTAGGGTTAAAATTAATACCATCTAATAGATAAAAAAGTTATGTATCAGTTATACCATGTCATCTTTTCCTTGTTTTTATCAATAAATTATTATAATTACTTATATTAATTGGAAAGTATGAATGCCCAATTGATTAATGAAGAGGAAAAATCATTGTAATTTTAACCTGTTAAGGCAATAGGCTTCTACATGCCAGGAGGATGGTAATGACGCCATATCTTTTATTTGTTATCTTGGTCTTTATAGGAGGAATTTTATTTGTATGTAGTCAACTTCAATCGAAGGGAAAGACAAGGGAGGAGTTTTTAAAACAATTTGAGGATTTTGTGGGAAGCAGTTTTCAACCTATTGAAGATCAGGAAAATTGTTTTAGGATAGTTTTTAATTTTGACGAAGAAGAATTTGTATTTGAGGATATAGAGGAACATGGATTTAGGGGAAATGTGTATAGAGCACGACTTAAAGTCTTAATGCCAGGAAAGTTTAATATGAGTTTTATAGAAAAGACAGGAGACTTAGTCAGACATAGTAGTATTTTGGAATCAACAGGTATGGATAGTAAATTGCATAGACGACAGCTACATTTTAAGATGCCAAAAGAATTATCTTTATTTGATGTTACTACTAATAATATGAAGTTGGTTCAACAAATTTTGAATGACGATAAGATTGTACGTATATTTTCGGAGTTTAAAAATACTAAAGGTCCGGGATATCCATTTGTTTCTTTAAGGATAGAAGAAAGTGAGTTGATAATGGATTTTTATCCATTTGAGGCCCCATTTTTACCAAACCTCCGCTTTCTTTATAGTGATGTGGCCTCGATAGAAGATTATTGTCAGAAGATGTTGACAATTGTCAAAAGGTTAAAATGGAAATTAAAAGAATAGATTTGTTTCTATGTTTATGCAATTGACAAGGGATTTTTTTCTGTTATAATACATTTTTAGCATTCTTAGGTCAAGAGTGCTAATTAATGTAAAAATTTAAAAATAAAGGAAAGAAGGAGCTGAGATATGTCTGCAAGGTGGGTTGATATGCAGGCAAGAAAAGATAGGGTGTTAAGTATTGTTATAGAACAGTATATTAAGACGGTTAGTCCAGTAAGTTCTAATTATATTACTAAACAGTTTTTTGAAGGATTGAGTTCGGCTACAATTAGAAATATTTTGGCTGAGCTTGAGCAGGAGGGGTATCTTACTCATCCGCATACTTCAGCAGGTCGTGTGCCTACACAGAAAGGGTATCGTTATTATGTGGATAATTTGATGAACGAAATTCAATTGCTTGAGGAGGAGAAGGAGCGGATTAAAGCTGAGTATGAACGTGAAAGTATGGAGTTGGAGGCTCTTCTTGAGAAAACATCTCGAGTTTTAGCGGAGACAACACATTATACAAGTATTGTTTCTGTTGAGGGATGGCAGAATAAATTGTTTTGTCAAGGGACCAGTTTTGTAGTTAATTATCCTGATTATAATGATATTAAAAAAATAGCCCAGATATTAAATGCATTAGATGAGAAGCAACGATTGTTAGAAGTAATTAATCAGGATCTTGTTAATAAATTAGAGATTTTTATTGGTAGCGAGATAGCTTGTTCTGATATTAATAGTAGTTGTTCATTAGTAGTTTCTAGATATGAGCCCAAAAGAGGGCCGAAGGGGCGGATTGCTGTGCTTGGTCCTACGCGTATGGATTATGAGAGGGTTGTTTCGACATTGAATTATCTTTCAGAGTTGTTGGAAAGAATTTTATAAATAATAATTATTATTTATTATTAATATATATTTAAAAAGGGGTGTGAGATGAAGGTAAGGGGTAGAGATAAAAAGGATACGGACTATGAGAAAGAACAAAAGGTTAGTGAATTTACTACTGAAGCAAAGCAGCCACAGGATAGGGTAAAAAATAAGGATGATAAGAGCCATAAAGATGATAATAAAGAGGAAAGGTTAAAACAGGTGTTAGAGGAGCTTGACGAGTATAAGGATAAATATATTCGTTTATGCGCAGAGTTTGATAATGCACGTAAGAGGATGGAGAGGGAAAAACAGGAGTTTATTAAGTATGCCAATGAGGGAATTTTATTGGAATTACTGGCTATTATAGATAATCTGGAACGATCTTTGGATTCTGTAAACAAAGAGTCTCCTGATATAGATGGTTTGTTAGAGGGGATTAATATGGTACTTTCTCAAGCAAGAGAAGTATTATCAAAACATGGTGTGAAACCGATTGAGGCAAGAGGTAAGAGTTTTGATCCTCATTGCCATGAGATATTGATGCAAGAAGAGACGGATGAGTTTGATGATGGAGTTGTGATGGATGAATTTCAGAAAGGATACTACTTTAATGATAGGGTATTGCGTACAGCTAAGGTTAAGATTGCAAAAAAAATCCAGAAGGATAATGCCCAAAACACTGGGGATGATCTTTCTAAAGAGGGAAATCAGACGGATGCATAGAAGGCAGTTTAATATTTTTTAGTGAAGAGGAGGTGATTTACGATGGGCAGAGCAATAGGTATTGATTTAGGAACTTCAAATTCAGCTGCTGCTGTTATGGAAGGAGGAAGGCCTACTATTATTCCTTCAGCAGAGGGTGCAGGTGTTGCCTCTGGCAAGGCATTCCCTTCTTTTGTCGCTTTTACGAAGGATGGGCAGAGGCTCGTTGGTGAACCTGCAAGAAGGCAAGCCCCAATTAATCCAGAAGGTACTATATATGCTGCTAAAAGGAAGATGGGGACAAACCATATTTTTAAGGTATGGGATAAGGAGTTTACCCCGCAGCAAATAAGTGCGTTTATATTACAAAAGATAAAGGCTGATGCTGAGAAATATCTTGGCGAGACAGTTGATGAGGCTGTTATTACTGTACCTGCATATTTTAATGACAACCAGAGGCAGGCAACAAAAGATGCAGGAGAGATAGCTGGTCTTAAGGTGTTAAGGATTATCAATGAACCCACAGCAGCATGTCTTGCTTATGGACTTGACAAGGCAGGAAAAGAACAGAAGATTATGGTTTTTGATTTTGGTGGTGGTACCCTGGATGTTACTATTCTTGAGATGGGATGGGATGAGGAACATAAGGCAGCTACCTTTGAGGTTTTGGCTACCAGTGGAGATAATCATTTAGGCGGGACAGATATGGATAATGCCTTGATAGATTATATTATAGAGGAGTTTAAAAAAGAGTCTGGGATAGATTTAAAGAATGATAAAATGGCGTTTCAGAGGTTAAGAGAGGCAGCAGAAAAGGCTAAGGTAGAACTTTCAAGTACTGTCTCGACAGAGATAAATTTGCCGTTTATTACTGCTGATGCCAGTGGACCAAAGCATCTTACTATGACGATAGACAGGGCTAAATTGGAGGCTTTAGTTGCTCCTATAGTAGAGAGATGTCGTGGACCGATAGTGCAAGCAATGAAGGATGCCTCATCGAAATTGGGGGAAGATATAAAGATAGATAGAGTTATTCTTGTAGGTGGACCGACTAGAATGCCAATTGTTCAGCAGTTTGTAGAAAAGGAGGTCGGTCAGAAGATAGAACGTGGGATTGATCCTATGGAGTGCGTTGCACTTGGTGCTGCTATCCAATGCGGTATAATTAAAGGTGAAGCCAAAGAGGTTCTTTTGTTAGATGTTACTCCACTTTCTTTAGGTATTGAAACTTTAGGAGGAGTGTTTACTAAATTAATAGAAAGGAATACCACTATTCCAGTTAAAAAGAGTCAGGTATTTTCAACAGCGGAGGATAATCAATCAGCAGTTACTATTAGGGTTTTACAAGGTGAGCGCCAGATGGCGAATGATAATACAGAACTCGGTCGTTTTGATTTGGTTGGGATTCCTCCTGCACCCAGAGGAGTGCCTCAGATAGAGGTAACCTTTGATATAGACCGTGACGGTATTGTTCATGTTTCTGCTAAAGATAAGGGGACAGGAAAAGAACAGTCTATCCGTATAACAGCTCCGACTAAATTGTCAAAAGATGAGATAGATAGGATGGTTAAGGAAGCAGAGAAATATGCAGAAGAGGATAGAAAACGTAGGGAGGAAGTAGAATTGCTCAATCAGGCTAATAGTCTTGTGTATGCAACAGAGAAATCCCTTAAAGATTATGGAGATAAGATATCTGCAGATGAAAAGGCTAATATAGAGAAGGAACTAAATAATCTTAAAGAGGCTATTAAGGCTAAAGATCAATCAAGGATAAAGGCTGGAATGGATTCTCTGCAGAAGGCAAGTCATAAGTTAGCAGAGGAGGTATATAAGTCTACTGCTGCACAGCAGGCAGCGGGCGCAGGTTCATCTTCTGCTGGGACGGCTTCGTCAGGGAATCAGCAGAATGCCTCGAAAATGTCTTCTGCTGAGACAGCTACAGGGGGAGGATCTGATAGTTCAGCTACCGGAGGGAATAGTAATAACGCTGATGAGGTTATAGATGCTGATTTTAAGGCGGAAGATGAAAAGTAAAGTTTGTTGAAAGTGTTTGCACTTATTGTAAGAATAGTATAGAGTGCAAGGCAGGGCCATAGATGTTGAGATGTTTCTTATTTTACCTAGTATCTTAACTTCTTAGCCTTGCCTTCCGTTTTTATGAGATTAGGTTTTTATAATTGAGATTATTAAAATAGGTTAAGTGTTGTATGTTGTGGGAAATATTGGAATAGATAGTTATTTTAATGGTAAGTTTATATTATTATTTTATTTTTAAGAGGTAATTATGAAGAGAGACTATTATGAAATATTGGGTGTTAATAAAAATGCAACGCTTCAAGAGATTAAAAAGGCATATAGATCTCTTGCTTTGAAGTATCATCCGGATCGTGTCCCTGAGTCAGAGAAAAAACAAGCAGAGGAAAAGTTTAAGGAGATATCAGAGGCATATGGTGTATTATCAGACGCAAAGAAGCGTGCTATGTATGATCAGTATGGTCACGCAGGTATAGATCAGAGATTTACTACAGAGGATATTTTTAAGGGGGCTGATTTTGGTAGTATATTTGAGGAGGTAGGTCTGGGAGATATTTTTGGTTCTTTTTTTGGAGGGGGCGGATTTGATTTTTTCGGTGCTGAGGCAAGGGCAGGCAGTTCGACGCATAAGAGAAGAGGAAGGAATATCCAGTATGAGATAGAGATTAGTTTAGAAGAGTCGTTTAAAGGAGTTAGGAAAAAGATAAAGATTCCTAGAAATGAATATTGTTCTGCTTGCAATGGCTCAGGAGCAAAGGCTGGTTCTAAAATGAAGACATGTGCTACTTGTGGTGGTAGGGGTGTGGTTATGATGGCAAGTGGATTTTTCCGTATGCAGCAGACCTGTCCTGATTGTGCGGGTAGAGGAACTGTAATAACAGAGTATTGTCCTATATGTAATGGCAAGGGATATGTTCGTGCAGTAAGGAATATTGAGGTAACTATTCCAGCTGGGGTTGATAATAATTCCCGTTTGAGAATTAGAAATGAAGGTGAAGTTGGAGCAGCAGGCGCAGGAGATTTATATCTTTATATACATGTATTACCCCATAGTTTTTTTAAGAGAGAGGGCAAGGATATCTATTGTCAGGTAGATGTTAGTTTTGTAA
The DNA here is from genome assembly GCA_964535935.1 of uncultured Planctomycetales bacterium. Lineage (GTDB taxonomy): Bacteria > Omnitrophota > Gorgyraeia > Zapsychrales > Zapsychraceae > CAZHWM01. Next base: position 87,505 of record CAZHWM010000007.1, on the reverse strand, counting down.
AGGCAGCTTTGGGAGGAGAGGTATATGTGCCTACTCTTGATGGTAGGGTGAGTATGAAGATCCCAGCAGGTACTCAGAGTGGGAAAATATTTAGACTTAGAGGAAAGGGGATGCCAGATCTTCACGGAGGGGTAAAAGGAGATCAATATGTTAAGGTAATGATACAGGTTCCCAAAAGACTTACCTCAGAACAGCGTAGGATATTAGAAGAGTTTGCTGCTGTTAGTGGGGAGGATGTATCTTCAAAAGAAGATTCGTTTAAGGAAAAGTTGAAAAAGGTTTTTGGGTAGAAGTTATATGGAGTGGTTTAGATAGCCTGTTATAGAGTGGTTTTATGGAATATATATACTACTAGGGTTAGTAGATATAATTTGAGTAGTCATAATGGAATAAGTTGAAAAGATTTAAAGATAACTTAAGGAGGGGAAAATGCCTACATATCAATATGAATGTGCTGCCTGCGGGCATACATTTGAGCTTTTTCAATCAATGACAGATAAAAAATTAAGAAAATGTCCGGAATGCGGTAAAATGAGGCTGTCTCGTTTGATTGGTAGTGGTAGTAGTATTATTTTTAAAGGTTCTGGTTTTTATGAAACAGATTATAAAAACACTAAGGTCTCAAAAGTAGGAGGTTCTTCTAATAATAAGAAGACTCGGTCTGCATCAACAGATACATGTAGTGATTGTTGCTGTGCTTGTTCAGGTGGGGAATAGGTAGTAGAATTTTTAGTGAAGTAGCATTTGTCTTTGCCTCTTCCCTAGTAGTATGTTAGGGAAGAGGATTTTTTATAAAAGTTAAATTAAGGTCTGTATGAGGGATTTTATTTATAATTGATTATTTAAATAATTAAAAGAAGGGCAACTATTTTTATAGCTATGTGCTTTGTCATAAGGTGTTTAGTTTTATGCGCATGTTAAAAATATTAAAGTTTTGGTTTCCTCCAGCGCTTTATTCTGGTATTATCTTTTATATATCATCTATCCCACATCTCTCTGTTCCACTAAGTGGGATGAATTCTGATAAGGTTGTCCATATTATGGAGTATATGCTATTAGGGATATTGGTCAGTCGGGCTTTTTATAATACTATAAAAAGGGTATGTTTACAGCGTGTTTGTTTGTGGACAATAATATTGTGTTTTGTTTATGGAATAAGTGATGAATTCCATCAGTCTTTTGTAGCAGGGAGAGATTCTTCTTTTTTTGATCTTTTAGCAGATTTGGTGGGTAGTATATTAGGAGTATATTTATATTATAGGTGGATAAAAAATAAAAAATTTAATGATAGTTTAGAGAGATAAATTATATATTTTTCTTATTAAATGGTAAAAGAGGTATTATGTCTAAGATAAAACCTTTTAAAGCAGTAACTTACAATTTAAAAAAGATTAAAGATTTATCAAAGGTGGTATGTCCTCCTTATGACGTAATCTCTGAAGAAGATGCAGCAGTATTTCGTAATATGAGTCCATATAATTTTATCCATATTCTTCTTGGAAAGGATAAAAAGGGGGATGATAAAGTTAATAATAAATATACTAGAGCAAAGAGCACATATCTTCAGTGGATGGAAAAAGGTGTTTTGACCCAGGATGAACGAGCAGGGATATATTTTTATAAACAAGAATATACTTTTTTAGGTCAGAGACGTAAACGTATGGGGTTTATTTCTCTTATGCAGTTGCAGGATGAAGAGGAGTCTAAAGTGTTCCCTCATGAGAATACACATAGTGCTGCGGTAGAAGATAGGTTAAAATTATGGCAGAGCCTTAATGCCAATTTAAGTTGTATATTTGTATGTTATTCTGATAAACAGAAGAAGATTGAAAAGATTTTTACAAGGGATGTGATAACTAATCCCCCTCTTTTTGATATAATAGACAGTGAAAATATCCGTCATGTATTATGGCGACTGGATGATGAAACGTTGGTAGCTGAGATGAATAATACTATAGCAGATCAGCATTTGTTTATTGCTGATGGTCATCATCGATACAAGGTTGCGATGGCTTATAGACAGATGAAAATGATAAGGAGGAAGACCTTTACAGGAGAGGAGCCTTTTAATTATGTTATGACATATTTTACTAATATAGATTCTAAGGACCTACAGATATTTCCAATTCATAGGCTCATTAAAAGGCTTCCTAATAGATTAGATTTCTTGGATGAGGTGTTTAGGATAGATAAGATTAAGACTAAAAATGATTTGGTTATCATGCTTGCAAGGGCAGGTCGGAATGAGCATGCATTTGGTTTATATTCAAGAGAAGGTATTAGGTTGTTGCGGTTGAAAAATAAGATGTTAATAAACGAATATGTAAAAGAAGGATCGACTGATTATAAGAGCCTTGATGCCACAATATTGAAGTATTTTGTTTTAGATCGTATTGGAGTTACTTCTGATAATGTTGTTTACACTGAGGATATAGACAAGGCATCAGCTATGGTAGATAATGGAGAGGCCGATGTTTGTTTTATTATGAATCCTGTGAAAATTCCTCAATTAAAGGCTATAGCTCTTAATGGTGAAAGGATGCCCCCGAAGACTACTTATTTCTATCCAAAGGTGTTGTCAGGGCTTACCATATATAAAATGTAATATTTTATTCTATTATTGACGTATCTAGTATTGATATATAAAATATATATTTAATTACTGTTTTTATAAAATCTATGAATTAGATTAATAATTTTTATAGGGATAAAATACAATATAATTTTACCATTATGTCGCTACTAGGCAGGAAGAAATATCCTTTTATAAATATAAAGAAAAAAAAAGATATTCCCGCAGGGTTATGGGTAAAATGTCCGGAGTGTGGGACTACAAATTATAGAAAAGAACTTGAACAAAATTTTAGGGTATGTCCTAAATGTAGATATCATTTTCCTTTAACAGCAAAGGAAAGGATAGATTTGCTTATTGACACGGACAGTTTTCAGGAGATGGATAGTGGGGTTATATCTACAGATCCCTTGAGGTTTAAGGGGCCTAAGACATATAAGGCTAAGTTGACGGCAGATCAAAGGGCTACAGGGTTAACGGATGCAGTGATTACAGGGCATGCAAAGATAGGTAAGCGGCAGGTAGTAATAGGGGTTACTGATTCTCGTTTTATTATGGGCTCTATGGGATCTGTAGTTGGTGAAAGGATTACACGAGCAATAGAATTCGCAACCGCTAATAGGTTGCCTGCTATTATTGTTTCAGGTTCTGGTGGCGGAGCAAGGATGTATGAAGGTGTTTTTTCTCTTATGCAGATGGCAAAAACTTGTGCAGCTCTTGCTCGGCATCATGAAGCAGGGTTGCTGCATATCTCTTTGTTAACAAATCCTACTATGGCAGGGATAATGGCCTCCTTTGCTGGTATAGGTGATGTTATTATAGCAGAGCCTAAGGCATTGATTGGTTTTACAGGACCACGTGTTATAGAACAGACTATAAGGCAAAAGTTGCCTGAGGGTTTTCAGCGGTCTGAATTTTTGCTTTCACATGGGTTGATTGATATGATTGTAGAAAGAAAAGATTTGAAAAATAGGATTATGAATATAATAGAGTATACTGTAGCCTAAATGATGGCTATATAACTTTAAAAAGGATTGAGAGAGAAATGGCACAAGTAAGTTTACAGAAAGTCACAAAGGTGTATGCAAGTAGTAAGAGAAAGGCAGTAGATAATATAACTTTAGGAATAGAAAATAAGGAATTTTTAGTCCTGGTTGGTCCATCTGGATGTGGTAAATCTACTACATTAAGGATAATAGCTGGACTGGAAGAGGTTACTGAAGGGACGGTTTGGATTGGGGATAGGATGGTAAACGATGTCCCTGCAAAGGATAGAAATATTGCTATGGTTTTTCAAAATTATGCACTTTATCCTCATATGACTGTATATGAAAATATGTCATTTGGATTAAGGTTGAGAAAATTTCCTAAGTCTGAAATTGAAAGGAGGGTTATTGAGGCTACAGAAATATTAGGAATACGACATCTTCTTAACAGAAAACCCAGACAACTGTCAGGAGGAGAAAGACAGCGGGTAGCGTTAGGACGAGCTATTGTTAGAAAACCTATGGTATTTTTGTTTGATGAACCCTTGAGTAATTTAGATGCGAAAATGCGTGTTCAGATGCGGACAGAGATACATAAATTACGGTTAAAATTACAGACTACATTTATTTATGTTACTCATGACCAGATAGAGGCATTGACGTTGGGTGATAGGATAGCGGTAATGAAGGATGGTAAGCTTCTACAATGTGCAGATCCGATGACCGTTTATAATAAGCCTGCCAATAAGTTTGTTGCAGGTTTTATAGGCACACCTCCTATAAATTTGATGGATGGTAGGATTATTAAAAAGGAAAGAAAATATTTTTTTGATGAAGGTAGGTTTAAGGTGAGATTGGTTAAAGAAATGTATAAACAGATTGCTCCCTATGAGGGTAAAGAGGTGATTTTGGGGGTAAGGGCTGAGGATATATATGATAAACTTTTTGTTTCCGAGGCATCTGAAGAGCATACTATTCGTGCGGTATGTGAGGTTGTTGAGCCTTTGGGATCAGAGGTATATTTGCATTTAAATACCGGAAGACATACTTTTATCGCTCGTGTAGCAGCTCATAATAGACCGGATGTTAATAAAGATATGGATTTGGTTCTTGATATGAATAAGGTGCATTTTTTTGATAAGGACACAGAGAAAACCATTGTTTAAATCTCATCCTGTAGTAATATCAGTTATTTTGATATTTATTGCTGTACTTTTTTTTGTCTATGCTACGGTATTCGATGCAAAGGCATTTATTGCTTTATTTTTAGGATTCGCTTCTTGTCTTATTCTTCTTTTCCCTCTTCATGTTCGTTTCCATGAGACACGTAAAGAAATTTTGCTTAAAATTCAACATTGTCACGAAGAGATTAATCTTCTTGAAATTGAGATTAGAAAAGAAGAAACAGCGATAAATTCTTTTGGGGAGAAGATTATTCATTATTTTCAACTCAAAGGACTTGCGGAAAAGTTAAGTATGTGCCTTTCTTTGGATGATGTATCAAAGGCTATTTCTGTAGAACTCAATAAACATTTTGGAGAGAATGTTACTATTATATTATATCTATTTCATTCTAGGACAGGAGAGTTAGGTATATCTTATTCTCATAAGGGAAGAATGAAGGTTAATATAAAAGAAAAACAGGGGGACATTTTTGACCATTGGGTGGCAAGGACTATGCAATCATTGCTTGTGGAGGATGTTAGAACGGATTTTCGGTTTGATATTAATTGTTTAGGTACGGCACGGAGAATTTGTTCTTTGATAACCACCCCGTTGATATCTGCCAATAAGGCTTTAGGTATTTTAAGGGTGGATAGTCATATTAAACATTATTTCACCACAGATGATTTGAGATTTTTGACTACTGTGGGAGATCTTGGCGCTATTGCTATTGAAAATGCCCAGTTATATGAAAGGGTCGGCCAGCTTGCAACACGAGATAGTCTTACAGGATTGTATTTGAGACACTATTGTATGGACAGATTAGGGGAAGAGGTTTTAAGACATATACGTAGACAAAGGAGTATGGCGTTTCTTATGTTGGATTTGGATAATTTTAAGCAATATAATGATAGATATGGACATATTGCGGGAGATATTGTATTGAAGGCAGTTGGAAGGATATTATCGTCATTATTTAATAGACCAGGGACTTTGGTTTGTCGTTATGGAGGTGAAGAGTTTTGTGTTATTATTACTGAATGTAGACAGGAAACGGCTTTGCGTATGGCGGAAGGAATACGTCTCAGAATAGCGGAAGAGGAGATTGTGTTACGTAGGGAAAAGACACATATCACGGTATCTATTGGGATCGCCATGTTCCCTAGAGATGCTAAAACTCGAGAAGATTTGATACATAAAGCAGATATTGCAATGTATAAGGCTAAGCGGCATGGGAAAAACAGAATATGTATTTGTTGATAGCTTATTATAGGGTCTTTATATGATTTTTTTATATTTTATAATAGTCTTTGCTTATATAGCAGTAATTTTTTTTATTTGTAAGAATACGATTGTAAATCTTGAACTTGATTTACATCAACAACTTAAGAATGTGTCTCATCGTTGTTATGTTTTGAAGGCCAAGAAAAAAGAACTTGACGCACGTAAGGTAGAATTACAGACAGAAGCTAATGAGATCTTTGTTTTGTATGAGTTGATGAAAGATATTACTAAGAGTATTAGTCAACAAGAAGCCTTTAATATTTTTAAACAAAAATTAAAAGAACATGTCCGTTTTAGGGAATGTAGATTTATTCCAGTTACAGATAATAAGTCAGATATACATGCGGGTAAAGGAGAATTTGTCTTCTTACTTAGGGCAAGGGAGGAGCAGATAGGAAGGTTATTGATTAGAGGAGCCTCCCCAGAAGATGAAGATAAGATTGTTATTTTGGCACATCAATTTGCCTTAGCATTACGTAGAGTTAGTTTGTATCAAAAAATAGAGAGGGTAGCTATTACAGATAATCTCACAGGAGTAAATACCAGAAGATATGCATTATCGAGATTTAGGGAGGAAATAAAGCGTTCTAGTATGCGACGAATAAAATTGTCGTTTCTTATGGTAGATATTGATCTTTTCAAAAAATGTAATGATAAGTATGGACATTTGACAGGGGATAAAATATTGAGAGAAGTAGGTTCTATTATTAAGACAAATATTCGCGAAATAGATATTGCAGGTCGTTATGGAGGAGAGGAATTTTGTATTATTTTGCCTGATACAGATAGGCAAGGAGCTATGTATGTTGCAGAACGTATACGAAAGGCTGTAGAGGCCTCTAAAATTAGGGTCTATGATGCTGTAGTGAAGGTTACTTTAAGTATTGGGATATCCACTTTTCCTTACGATGGAAAGGAAGAGGAAACTCTTATAGATAAGGCAGATTGGGCATTGTATCGCGCCAAAAAATTAGGGAGAAACAGGGTTTGTGTTTTTGATGAGAACCAGATATGAATTAATGGCTTTTCCATAGAAACTTATAAATCCTATGGTAAAATATAAAAAATTTTAATATTATAAACCCTTAAAATTTATAATAGGTGATGTTATGAAGAGATATGTTATAGGTATTGATGTAGGCGGGACCAATATAAAATTAGGAGTAGTTAATGATAAGGGAAAGATTATATCTAGGAGTGCATTGGAGACAGGTAATTATGAAGGGAAAAGGAGGAAATTAATATCTGCTATAGTAGATACAATTATAAGATTAATAGATGGTAATGGGCTTTATAACAAGGATATATTAGGGATTGGGATAGGACTTCCTGGTTTAGTTGATCCGGATAGAGGTGTTGTAAAATTTTTGCCTAATGTGCCTGGATGGAAAGACGTATTTCTTAAAAGAATTATGGAAAAAAAATTATCTCTTCCAGTCTTTTTAGATAACGATGTCAATCTTGTTACTTTAGGAGAATGGAGATTTGGAGCAGGGAAAGGATATAATAATCTTGTATGTATTACTTTAGGGACAGGTATAGGAGGAGGTTTGATTTTGAATGGACAGCTTTACCGTGGGGAAGGGTATGTAGCAGGAGAAGTAGGACATATGCCTCTTAATGAGAAAGGACCTGTATGTAATTGTGGTGGATATGCTTGTTTTGAACGTTATGTAGGCAACAGGATATTACAAGAAAAGGCAGCAAAGATATTTAAAAATAAAAAGATACGATTGGAGGATGTCTTTGAACTTACTAAAGCGGGGAATATGCGTGCAGTAAAATTTTGGGAAGAGGTCGCTATACATATAGGAAATGGATTGGTGAGTATTGTAAATCTTCTTAATCCGAGGTTGATTATTATAGGAGGAGGTGTATCTAATAGTTATCAGTTTATGATTGCGACTATAAATAGAATAGTAAAAGAAAGATCAATGAGCGTTCAGGCGAAGATGGTAAAAATTACTAAAGCAAGATTAGGTAGTGATGCAGGTATTATAGGGGCGTATGTTTTGGTAAAGAAATATTTGTCTAATTTATCTAAGTAGAGGGATTATAATATATATTATTTTAATAAGAATGAACCGTATAAGTCATAATCAATTACGAGTAGTAAAACACTGTTTTTTTATTATATTAGCAAGTATTATTTTTTTCCATCCGGATAATTTATTCTCTAAAGATAAGGTAGAGTTGAATGGCGATAAAATAGAGTATTCAATGAAAGGGAATAAGGTGTTGGCTGAAGGTAGGGTTGAGGCTGTTTATAAGGGAGCTGTGTTAAGGTGTGATAGAATAGAATTTTATCGTGATAAGATGCTAGCTACCGCATATGGTGATGTGCATTTAATAGTGAAAGATGGTCAAATTTCAGCAGATAAAATAACGTATAATTTTGAGACAGGCGAGGGAGATTTCCTGAATTCAAAGATAGTTTTCCCACCTTTTTATGGTGCAGCAGATAAAGTTTATAAATTTTCAGACGGTAGGGTTGTTCTTTATGATGGATATATTACTACTTCAGACTTTGACGATCCTGAATATCGACTTACATCTTCTCGAATTGATCTGTTCCCAGGGGAAAAGGTGGTTTCGAAAGATGTGCGGATGCTGTTAGGTAAGATCCCTGTAATGTTTTTGCCGCATTATACCCAGAACCTTAAAGACCGTAAGGCTAAGATTGTAGTTACTCCGGGTTATGATAAAGATTGGGGGTTATTTTTGCTTTCACAATGGAGGTATTATTTGAATGATGATTTTAAAGGTGTTCTCCATCTTGATGCAAGAGAGAAAAAAGATATTGCGTGGGGGATTGATTTAGATTATTCAACCCAAAATATGGGGAGTGGTATTATCCGTACTTATTATATGAATGAAAGGAGCATTACAGCAAAACGTTTCTATAGAAAAAGGCCTTCTCCTACAATAGAAAGAGAAAGGTTTAGGGTAGAGTGGAGGCATAAATGGGATATAGATGATAAGACAGATGCGATTTTACAATACTATAAATTAAGTGACAACACATTCCTTAAAGATTATTTTGAAAGTGAATATGACAAGGACAGCTCTCCAGATACCTATTTTTTTATTACCCGTAATCTTAGTGTTGGGACATTGAGCTTTCGTGCAGAGGCAAGAGTAAATCGTTTTGAGGCAAAAGTAGAACGGTTGCCTGAAATACAGTACAATATAATAAATCATGAGATAGCTAATACAGGTGTTTATATTACTAATACGACTACGTATTCGAATTTAGTGAAAAAGACGCCTTCTCCAAGTGAGGTAAGGCAGAAGACTATGCGTCTTGATGTTAATACAGAGATATCTTATCCAATGAAGGTATCGTTTATAGAAGTTAAACCATATGTAGGAGGAAGGCATACATATTATAGTCGAGCTAAAAATACAAAGGTGGATAATTCGATAAGAGGGATATTTTTTACTGGTGTGAGCATGAGTGCCAAGTTTTATAGGATATTTGACGTGAATGTCGATGCCTTTGGTATTAATATTCATAGATTAAGACATATTGTTACGCCTACAATTTCATATAGTTATAAGAGTAATCCTACTATTCCCTCCTCATATTTGGATAGTTATGATAGTATTGATTCTCAGGAAAGGGAACATAAAATTGTGTTTGGTTTGGAGAATAAATTCCAGACAAAAAGAAACGATAAAACAGTGGATTTTGCAAGGGTTAATCTTAGCACAGATTTTTATCTTAAGGAGCATCCTGGAAAGGGAGGATTTAATCAGATTACAGCAGATATCGATATTTTCCCTTCTGATTGGTTAAAGTTTTATTTTGATGCTAAATATGATGCACATCGAGATGCCCTGAGTGAGGCAAATTTTGATATTTATATTAACTGTGGGGCCAATTGGTCGTTTAATATGAGCAAACGATGGAAGAAGGAAGTAGATGATCAGATTACAACACAATTAAACTATACTATAAATCCTAAGTGGAAGATATCTTTGTATGAACGTATAGATGTGGAGAGCGGGAGTCAAAAGGAATTTGATGTTGCTGTTACAAGAGATCTGCATGCGTGGCAGATGGAAATAAATTTTAACGAAACCAGAAACAGCGGTGATGAGATTCTTTTGATGTTTCGACTTAAGGCTTTTCCTGATATAGGGATTGAGGCCGGAACGAGTTTTAACAAAAGAAAGGCGGGTTCGCAGTCATATTAGGAGGAATGAAGATGGAGATAGCAGTTATTGGTTCAGGATATGTCGGATTAGTTACGGGGGTCTGTCTTGCTGAGATAGGGCATAATGTTATATGTGTTGACGTGGATAAAGAGAAGATAAGAAAACTCAGGCAAGGCAAGGTTCCCATTTATGAACCTGGTCTTGATGAGCTTTTGCAGAAAAATTTAAAGGCAAGCAGAATATCCTTTACTACATCGATAAGAGAGGCTACTAGAAGATCGCTTGCTATTTTTATTGCAGTAGGGACGCCTTCTAAGAAAAATGGAGATGCTGACCTTACATATGTTGAGAATGTAGCTCGACAGATAGCAGAGAATATGACTTCATACAGACTTATCATTGAAAAATCTACTGTACCAGCAGAGACTGGTAAGCGGGTAGAAAAGACTATACGGATTAATTTACCTAAAAAATATAAAGATAAAGGGAAGGCATTTGAATTCGATGTTGCTTCAAATCCTGAATTTTTAAAGGAAGGCTCTGCAGTAGAGGATTTTATGAAACCTGATAGGATAGTTGTGGGTGTAAGTAGTAAAAGGGCGGAGAAATTGTTCCGTGAGATGTATAGACCTCTTAAGGCACGTATTGTAGTAACTGATATTAATTCAGCTGAAATTATTAAACATGCATCAAATTCTTTTCTTGCAATGAAGATATCTTTTATAAATGCTATAGCTCAGGTATGTGATTATATTGGGGCTGATGTTATTAAGGTTGCGGAAGGTATGGGATTGGATAAACGTATAGGCCCTAAATTTTTAAATGCAGGAATAGGTTACGGAGGTAGTTGTTTCCCAAAGGATGTTGATGCCTTCATTCGCCTTAGTGAGAAAAATGGCTATGATTTTTCTTTATTAAAAGAAGTAAGGGCAGTAAATGAACAACAGAAAACATCATTTGTGAAACTAATAGAAGATAAACTTTGGATTATAAAGAATAAGGTTATTGGTGTTTTGGGGTTGGCATTTAAGCCTAATACTGATGATATGCGTAATGCCCCTGCCATAGATATTATTAATATGCTGCAGAAAGAAGGTGCAAGGATTAAGGCATATGATCCTGTTGCAATGAAACAGGCAGCTAAGGTATTAAAGTCAGTTGAATATTGTAAAGATCCTTATGCAACAGCAGCTGAGTGTGATTGTTTATTATTGTTGACAGAGTGGGATGAGTTTCGTGACTTAGATTTTAAAAAGATAGCTACCTTGATGAAACAGCCGTTATTATTTGATGGCAGGAACCTTTATTATAATAAAGGTCTTGAAAAACTAGGTTTTGAATATTATGGAATAGGTCGTGGGGTAAGATAAAATTTGAGGTTATGATATGAGAACTACATTGAAAAGAAAAATATCTTCAGGTAAGGCCAGGATAGCAGTGATTGGTCTTGGCTATGTTGGTCTGCCTTTGGCAGTGAGTTTTGCAAAGGCAGGTTTTAGGGTTTATGGTTTGGACAAAGATACTGATAGGGTAGAAAGGGTAAATAGTAAAGAGAGTTATATTCTGGATGTATCTGTTAAGGATTTGTCTAAAGTAATTGATAATGGATTTTTTAGCGCTCAACTGGATTTTGATATTCTCTCAGAGGTTGATGTCATTATCATTTGTGTCCCAACCCCACTTAAAAGAAAATATACTCCGGATATTACTTATATCTTGAGTGCTGTAAGAACTATTAGAAAGTTTTTGCGCAAGGAGCATCTTGTCGTATTGGAGAGTACAACTTATCCGGGGACTACGGAAGAGGTTATCTTACCAGAACTGGAGAAGAGTGGGCTTAAAGCAGGTAAGGATTTTTTTCTTTCATTTTCTCCAGAGAGAATTGATCCAGGTAATAAGAGCTATGATGTTACAAAGATACCGAAGGTTGTAGGAGGGCTTACTCCTCAGTCAGGAGAACTTACAAAATTGTTATACAAAAAAATAATTAGAAAGATACATTTGGTCTCCTCTGCTAGGACAGCGGAGATGACAAAATTATTAGAGAATTCTTTCAGGATAATCAATATAGGTTGGATTAATGAGGTTGCTATGATGTGCGGCAAGCTTGGAATTGATGTATGGGAGGTTATAGAGGCGGCTAAGACAAAACCGTTTGGATTTATGCCATTTTATCCAGGGTTAGGAGTAGGGGGGCACTGTATACCAGATGATCCACTTTATCTGTATTGGAAGGCTAAATATCATGGATTTAGCTCAAAGTTTATAAAGTTAGCAGCGGATACAAATGCGTATATGCCGTATTATGTGCTAGGAAGGATAAGAGATATCCTATTAGATAAAGGTAAAGGTGAAGATATTGATGCCGGAAGGATTCTTGTATTAGGGGTTACTTATAAGAAAGATGTTAAAGATTTACGAAAATCACCATCTCTTAAATTGATTGAGATATTGCAAGATGCAGGATATACTGTTGATTATTATGATCCTATAATCCCTTATATAGATATAAATGATCTTCATATGTTATCAATTAAATTATCTGCTAGTGCAATAAAAAGATATGATTGTGTTGTTGTTGCTACGGATCATAGTGCTGTGGATTATAGTTTTATATTGAAGTATGCAAAGGTTATTTTTGATACACGTAATGTATATAAAGATAGGAAAAGTAAAAAGATTCTACGCTTATAATTAATTTAATTAATTTATTAAAAGTAATATAACTATATATAAATAGTAGGGTGGTATTATAAAATTAAGAGGTAAAAAATGGCGGTAAAAAAAACAATAGTTGTGACTGGAGGGGCAGGTTTTTTAGGTAGCCATTTGTGCGATAGATTCTTAAGGGATGGTTTTAGGGTGTATTGTGTGGATAATCTTATAACAGGGAGTATGTCTAATATAGAACATCTTTTAGACAATAAAGATTTTGAATTTATTAAACATGATATCTCAAAGGAGATCAAGATTAAAGGTAGAATAGATTATGTATTACATTTTGCCTCGCCAGCAAGCCCTGTGGATTATCTTAATTATCCTATTCCAACGCTTAAGGTAGGTTCTTTAGGCACCCATAACACACTTGGCCTTGCAAAACTCAAAAAAGCACGGTTTTTGCTTGCGTCTACATCCGAGGTATATGGAGATCCTCTTGTCCATCCGCAAAAAGAGACTTATTGGGGTAATGTTAATCCTATTGGACCTCGAGGAGTTTATGATGAGGCAAAACGGTTTGCAGAAGCTATTACTATGGCATATCATAGGTATCATAATATAGATACAAAGATAGTACGTATTTTTAATACCTATGGGCCGCGTATGCGTATAAACGATGGAAGGGTAGTGCCTAATTTTATTCATCAGGCTATCAATAATGAATCTTTAACAGTGTTCGGTCGCGGTAAGCAGACAAGGTCTTTTTGTTTTTATTCTGATTTGATAGAAGGAATAACCCGCCTTTTGTTTTCTCCTTTACATTCACCTGTTAACATAGGAAATCCTGATGAGTTTACAATACTTGATTTTGCTAAATTAGTGATCAAGATATCCTCATCACGTAGTAAGATAGTGTTTAAACCCCTTCCTATAGATGATCCAAAACAACGTCGGCCGGATATCTCTCTGGCTAAAAAACATCTGAAATGGTCACCAAAGGTTAATTTGGAACAGGGATTGAAAGAAACCATTAGCTGGTTTAAAAATAAAAGCTTGTAGATTCTGCTTTGTTGTGCTTTATACACTGGATTGATAATATAAAATATAATTAGTTTTTATAAATAATAAGTCTATGGCCAGAAATAAACACCGACCTATTTATATATTAGGTATATCTGCTTTTTACCATGATAGTGCAGCTTGTTTGGTAAAAGATGGAGAGATAGTTGCTGCTGCACAAGAGGAGAGATTTTCTAGAAAAAAACATGATCATAGATTTCCTTCGCAGGCTATTAAGTATTGTCTGGATGAAGCAGGTATTGATATATCGCAGATAGATTATTGTGGTTTTTATGATAAACCTTTTTTGAAATTCGAGAGACTTCTTCTCACATATTTGACTTATGCTCCTTTAGGTATTCGTTCTTTTATCAAGGCTATTCCTTTATGGATGAAGGAAAAGCTTTATTTAAAGGATATTATAAGTAAAGAGTTAGGTTATAAAGGAGATATAATATTTCCGGAACATCATGAATCTCATGCTGCATCTGCATTTTTCCCATCGCCTTTTGAAGATGCTGCTATTTTGACAATAGATGGTGTAGGCGAATGGACTACAACTAGTTATGGTATAGGTGAGAGGAATAGTATAAAGCTTCTTGCAGATATTCATTTCCCTCATTCTTTGGGATTGCTTTATTCTGCATTTACATATTTTGTCGGTTTCAGGGTTAATTCAGGCGAATATAAACTTATGGGCCTTGCTCCTTATGGTAGGCCTATATATTCTGATCTGATAAAGAAAGAATTGATAGATATAAAGCCTGATGGTTCTTTTAAGTTGAACATGGAATATTTTAATTACTGTGCTGGCCTAACGATGACTAATAATAGGTTTCATTCTCTTTTTGGTTGCCCTCCTAGGAAACCAGAGACAGAGATTACACAAAAGCATATGGATATTGCCAGATCTATTCAGGATGTTACAGAAGAGGTTATGCTTAAGATGGCAAATCATGTGCATGAGGTTACAGGTAAACAGAATTTGTGTTTGGCAGGTGGGGTTGCGCTTAATTGTGTTGGTAATGGAAGGATACTTCGTGAAAGTAGGTTTAAAAATATATGGATACAGCCTGCTGCAGGAGATGCAGGGGGAGCGGTTGGTGCGGCATTGTTTGTATGGTATAGGTATCTTGGAATGGAACGTAAGGTTGATGATATAGAAGATATGCAAAAGGGGTCGTATTTGGGGCCTTCTTTTACAGATGAGGAGGTTTCTGGTTTCTTGAAGGCTAAAGGTGTCCCTTTTGAACAGATACCATTAGACCTCATGGCTAGTAGGGTTGCAAAGCTTATAGCTGATGATAAGGTCATAGGTTTGTTTTATGGTAGAATGGAGTTCGGTCCACGTGCATTGGGTGCACGTAGTATAATTGCAGATCCAAGGTCCGAGACAATGCAATCAAAACTGAATTTGAAGATAAAATTTAGGGAATCCTTTAGACCTTTTGCACCAAGTGTTTTGGAGGAGAGATGCAGCGAATATTTTGACTTAAATTCCAAAAGCCCATATATGCTTCTTGTTGCTAAACTGAGAGAATCAAAGATAAATCAGGAGTCTAAGAAAATAAAGGCAGAAGGTCTTGAACGGCTAAAGATAAAGAGATCCGATATACCGGCAGTAACGCATGTTGATTATTCTGCGCGTATACAAACGGTCTCTTATAAAAAAAATACTTTTTTTTACGATATTATTAAGGAATTCGAGAAAATAACAAATTGTCCTGTTGTTATTAATACCTCTTTTAATATCAGGGGTGAGCCTATTGTATGTACTCCAGAAGATGCCTATAGATGTTTTATGTGTACGGATATGGATTATCTTGTAATGGGTAATTGCCTGTTGGATAAACAGAAACAGCCTGATAGGAACAGATATAAAAAAGATGATATTTCTACAATTTTGGATTAACTTTTATATATAGTGTTATGACAAAAAATGGTGTAGATACTAAAAGTTTGAATTTTTTTGGATATGGCCTACCTATAATTTTTACGATTTTAGGTATAAGGTCTGTATTAAAACACGGTTGGAATCTCTTTCCATTTGTCCTTTTTTTTGTTGGCTTATTTATACTTATTTTGGCCTTGTTTAATCGTAGAGGGCTTGAATTTGTTTTTTTTAAATGGATGAGGGTAGCGCATTTTATTGGGGATATAGTTACAGCTATTATTATGAGTATCGTATTTCTTTTTATTTTTGCACCTGCTGGTATTTTTTTGAGATTGACAGGGCGGGATTTATTAGATAGAAAAATAGATAAAAAAACACAATCTTATTGGCATAAACGGGATGATAAAATATATAAGAAGAGTGATTATTTGAAACAATTTTAGTTTAATGATAAAAGTAGAAAAATGAGAGAAATTTTTTGTAACAGGAGGGGAACTTTATGTCAAAGCTTTCTATTATAAAAGAATTCTGGGATTTTCTTAAAGTAAGGAAAAGGTATTGGCTTGCGCCTATTATTATCATATTAGCTGTATTAAGTCTTCTTATTGTTTTTGCATCAAGTTCAGCAGTTACACCGTTTATTTATACGCTTTTTTGATCATATCCTCTTGTAGGAGAGTTTTATAGAAGTATGTAGGTGGTGTGTTCAGTTTCCTTTTGTGGATATTGATTTTATTTTTCCTTGTTTATGGAATTACTATTAGAATGACAGAATATCTTGATTGTCATTTAACATATATGAGGATCTCTTACTATTATAAAAGGAAATTTACATTATTTTGAAGTTATGGATCTTTGGGGTTTTTATCCGTTTCTAAGTATTGCTTCTGATGAAAACGGGAAAACAGATGATGTGTATATTTTGGATTATTTAAATAAAATAGGTAAAAAGGAGGCTGAACTGAGGCTTATAGAGCATCGGGATATTTATATACTTTATCCGGTTGTAATTAGAAAAGGTTATATTTTTTAATCAGATAAAGGGAGAAGATAGTGGTGGATCATAATATTTCTAAAGAAAAGATTTTGGAATTATATGCTTCTCTTTTAAAAATACGGAAGACAGAGTTGGAGATAGAAAAACATTATCATGAAGATGAGATGAGAACTCCTGTACACCTGTCGCTTGGGCAGGAAGCGGTTGCGGTTGGCGTGTGTGCTAATTTGAGAAGAGAGGATAATATTTTTAGTAATCATCGCAGCCATGCACATTACTTAGCCAAAGGAGGAGACCTTAAAGCAATGATGGCAGAACTTTATTGTAAAAGGACAGGTTGTGCCAAGGGTCGAGGTGGTTCAATGCATTTGATAGATATCTCTGTGGGACATTTAGGGTGTTCTGCTATAGTTGCTGGTGGTATCCCCCATGCAGTAGGTGCTGGTTTTGCATATAAGAGGCAGGGTAAGGGTTTAGTTGCGGTAGCTTTTTTTGGTGATGCTGCATGTGAACAGGGTATATTATATGAGAGTATGAATTTGGCTAAGATGATGAATTTGCCAGTTATATTTGTGTGCGAGAATAATAAGTATGCCGTATGTTCGCATATTTCAGCAAGACAGGTAGATGATAATATTTATAAAAGGGCATCAGCCTTTGATTTGCCAGCTAGGCGTATAGACGGGATGGATGTTCTTGAGGTTTATAGTCAGTCACGTGAGGTAATTGAACGTGCACGGGGTGGGAAAGGGCCGTTTTTCCTTGAATGTCTAGTGCAGAGATGGCGTGCTCATTCGGGCGCTGGAGATCCATTAAGACAACAATATCGTAAGCCAGAGGATAGGGATGAGGCTAATAACAGAGACTCTGTCAAGGTGTTAGTTAATTATATTTTAAAAAATGATATTGCAACAAGTCCTCAGCTTGATGAGATAGCTACTGCTATTGATAGAGAGATAAAACAGGCATTTGGATATGCCCAACAAAGTCCGCTGCCACAGGAAGATGAACTTGATAAATATTTATATTCATAACCATTAGATGGGATGAAGGGAAAACCTTGTTGAAAGGGGTGGGGATATTTATTATAATATATATAAAATATATAAGTTTTATAGAGATATAGAACGGGGGTAAGGTTAGTTTTAATAATAAATAAAGGGGGGTGATTGGTCTCGACTTGGACAGTTGATGCATAAGTGGCATGCCGAGGAAGCCTGGTTGGCCTCGTTAATCATCCGGGCAAAAACAAACGGCGAGAATGAACGTTTGTTAGCAAAGGCAAGTTCTATAGTGGAACCTGTCTTTGCAGGTGACGAAGCCCTTGTTTAATAGATAAACAAGGCCCTTTTATAGGTCTTGCCTGCGGGTCTATAAAAGGTCACTAGCAGGCTGGCATCTGTCCTTGCCCTTGGGGCGGATGTGAGATTTTTAGAGGGCTGCCTTTTGTTGACTTTGCCTGTCAAGGCAGCAAGGGGGAGATTAATTGACAGGCTAAGCATGTAGAAGCTTATGCATAACGTTGCAAGGACCGGGGTTCGATTCCCCGCACCTCCACCAATTTGTTTTTTGTATAGGGAGATTTTACCATGAAAAAAAATCTTATTTTTGTTATGGTAATGGTGGTAGCCTTTGCTGGTTGTGAGACTATGGGAGAGGGAACTAAAAAAGGTGCGGGTATTGGAGCGTTAACGGGTGCGGCTATTGGAGGTATTGTTGGCCATCAGGATGGGCATGCATGGGAAGGCGCTCTGATAGGAGGGGCTGCAGGAGCGTTAAGCGGTGGGCTTATAGGGTATCAGATGGATAAATATCAGGCGGCTAATAATCCTAATTATGTTACTATAGAGAAGATTGTTGATATGGTAAAAAAAGGAATGCCAGATGATCTTATTATAAGTGAGATAGATAGAACGCATTCTGTATATAAACTTACCTCAGAGATAATTTCATATCTGAAAAATAATAATGTTAGTGATAAGGTCATTGATCATATGATTCAGACCGCTACGAAATAAAGGGTGGTTTTGTGTGTGGTTAATACTCCGAAGAATTAATTTTTGTGTTCATCTGATAGGTGTTATTGTTGTAATATTTATTATTGCAGGATGTGTATCCTTATCGCCTCATAAGAAAAAATTAACAGGAACCCCAACTATTCGGAGAAGAAAGGACGCGTTTAATACCATAAAGACAGTATCAGAGGTAATTACAGGTAAAAAATTAAACGAAGACGAAGTAGTTAATCTTACAAAAAGTATCGTAAAAGATAAAGAGGCCCAGACAGTTATAAAGGAGATAGGTGATGCAGTTATCCCAGGCAAAGTAAAGGTTAAATATTCTCCTGTTACAGGGAAGAGATATAGTGCTAATATGGAGTATTGTCCAGAAACAGGAGTAAAATTGTTGCCTGTTGAGTAATCTGGAGCGAGAGGGAAATTTAGAACTATTAATAAATTTTTAATATTAAAAATTTATGTTTTAGGAATTATAAGATTGATAATTATTTGATTATAATGGAAACTTTTTTTCATGAGGTTGAATTTTATTTTTTTAGTTGGTATTTGTTTCCTGTTCTTTGTAAGTTTTGTTTATGCTGATACAATAAATTTTTCAGATGAGGCAGCTTTTGAACGACTTTTACCCCTTCATAAGATCAAAACTCCTCCTGGGGAAAATGACTGGTTGGCGAATCATAGAGAAGATGGTCAGAGTTATAGTGAATATATTAAGAGTAATCCCCCCCTACCTAGCAAAGATAGAAGGATAATTTATATTACTCTTCTTGGCAAGTTTTCTCCTGCAGGTAAACAGATAATAAAAGATACTGTCAAGTATATTGAGGCGTTTTTTGGTTTGCCAGTGAAGTTTGCTCCTTCTATCAGTCTTTCTTCAATTCCTTCGTATGCAAAGAGGATCCATCCCTTGACACATGATCACCAGATTTTAAGTAGTTATGTCATTGAAAAAATACTTATACCTAATATGCCATCGGATGCTTTTTGTTTCCTTGCGTTTACATCATCTGACTTATGGCCTGGGAAGGGATGGAATTATGTTTTTGGACAGGCCTCCGTAGTAGATCGAGTAGGAGTGTGGTCTATATATCGTTATGGTGATCCAGCAAAGGATCAGGCAGCATATAAACTGTGTCTCAAGCGAGCAATAAAAACAGGCGTGCATGAGATATGTCATATACTTGGATTTCATCATTGTATTTTTTATGAATGTGTGATGAATGGTAGTAATTATAGAATAGAGTTAGATAGTCGTCCTTTATGGCTCTGTCCTGTTTGTCTTAGAAAACTTTGTTGGGCATTAGGCCTTGATCCTGTAGACAGGTATAGAAAATTATTAAAACTATGCCATGATTTTGGGTTTATAGAAGAGGAAGCCTTTTTTAGAAAATCTATTGGGGTCTTAATGCATGAGTAGCTTAATTATTGAAATAATTATTTTGTTTAATAAAAGTTATGTATGTAGATGTGTAGGTTCTATTGTTTTAGATTTACGATAACATTTTTTCTCATCATAATACAGATATATATAGCTTTTCCCATATCTCTATTAGCAGCGGATTTATATATTCCTTTATCTACGGATTTAGGGACGGTTGTTATAAGTGCAAGGCATATCAAGTCTGGAGCAGATGATGGTATAGCAGATAATATATCTGTGTATTCTTTTGAAGAAATAGAAACGATGCCAGCAAGGGACTTAGGAGAATTTCTGTATTATGTCCCGGGAGTGGATGTTGGGGTATCAAGCCAGTTCTGCCAAGCAAGGTCTTTATCTATTCATGGTTCTGAATCACGGCATGTCCTGGTTATGGTGGACGGTATTCCCTTTAATACTCAACTTTCAGGGCAGGCGAACCCTGCACGTTTGCCTATAGGAAATATAGCCCGTATTGAGATAATAAAAGCAGGGGCTTCAAGCGTATGGGGATCTGGTTTAGGTGGGGTGATTAATGTTATTACAAAAGATACAGGCACATCCTTGTCTCCTAAGGGAAAGGTTACTTCTAGTTTTGCAGAGTTTGCTACGATGAAGAAAAGTTTGGAACTTTCAGGCAAGTTTGCTAAACTAGGATATTTTTTATCAGGCAGTTATATGGAAACAAAGGGAATCAAATCAATATCAGATGCACAGGAAAGAGACGGATTCCTCAAACTTTCTTATGACTTAGGCGATAGCAGTAGGGTAATCGGTTCATTCGGTTGGTGTGGGGCAGATGTTTATGATGGCCCAAATCCCAATGGTAAATGGTATTATACTCCATATATATCAAGATATGGCAAATTGTCTGTAGATGTTGACAAGGATAGATTCTCATGGAATATTGCATATAAATACAATGACCAGGATATCATAAGTGATAGATATAATGTTTCATCTGGGATACTAGAATCGTCAACAGTAAGCAATAATTTTTATCAAGGCATGAGTATTGCCTCAAGCATGCATTTGTCTGATAGCTCTTTTATTGTCGCTGGAGCAGACTTTGACTGGTATGTACTTAAGTCTAATAGATATCTCTCCGATAGTAAATGTGCGGTTATGCAAGCGCCTTATATGAATTATACGCTTAAACGTAAAAATATGGATATCATAGCAGGTATAAGGTTTGATTATAACAGACAGTTTGGTTCTCAGCTTAGTCCAAGTCTGGGATGTGTGTATTATTTTAATAGAAATAGGACTACGATCTTTAGGTTTAAAGTATCCCGTGCGTTTAATGCTCCACCACTATTATGGATATATATGGATGATCCTTCTTTAGGGGTATATCCCAACTCAGATCTTAAACCAGAACGAGCGGTTGTTTATGAAATAGGCATTGCATCAGAAGTAAATAATCTTTTAAAAATAAATTTGAATTTGTATCGGACAGATATAAAAGATGCGATCGGCTGGTCTACTACCATATCTGCATATGATAATTTTAAGAAATTCAGACGACAGGGAGCAGAGCTTTTTATTGACTGTCAATTAACGGATAAGATTAACTTACATACATCTGCTGTATTTAATGATGTAAGAAATGCAGAAACAAATGAAATTGTGCGTGACGAGGCAATAGCCAGACAGGGGTTTGTTATTTCTGCTTCGTATAAAAGCGACAATGGTCTTTTTGTAGGTATTATTGGAACATATAACCGGTGGAGTTCTCCAGCATCTTCTCAGCCAGAGGACCGCAAATTTATCTTTGATGTGCATATGCGCAAAAAGTTTGGCAATGTATGTAAGGGTTTGAGCGTATTTTTAGATGTTCATAATATTACGAATAGCAAATATTGGTCCAATATTTGCCATCCTTTACCTAGAAGATATTTTGAAGGTGGGTTTTCCTTTGAGTTTTAATTATTATAGAGCTTACTAATGGCATTATTTATTTTGTTGATTTATGTAATTAGATTTTTATGAGTGCAATATGTTGATAAGAATACATTTTTGTATAAAGAACAAAAATATTAGTCGCCTTTATTTAAAAGGATTTACATTAATAGAATTGCTCATTGCAGTTTCTATCTTTGGAATTATATCTGTTTCTATAGTCTCTGTTTTTTCTAGAGGATTAGATATATATAATAGAGTAAAAGAATATGGAAATCAGCAGGTAAATGCGGTATTGTTTTTTGAGCACATAGAACGAGATATTAGAAGTATTTTTTATTTTTCCAGTATAGGTTTTTCTGGAAGTAATAATAGCCTGTCTTTCCCAGGATTGGTTAGGATGGGCACCGGTGAGAAGAGTAAGGTTAGTGTTGGTAGGATATATTATTATTTTGATAAGCACACTGGTTATTTAGTGAAGGCTGAACAAACCTACCCTTTAGCCGTGTCTAAAGAAGGGAATACTATTACAAACAGAAGGAGGCTTTTTCATGTAAAACAGATGTTATTCAAATATCTTTATATTAATTCTGAGGGAGAATATGAGTGGAAAGATAAATGGGTTAGCAAAGATGGGATACCCAAAGCTGTTATGGTGAGAATCGAATTTAATTCAGCCGGGAGAGATTATGTTTGGTCGAAAGTAATATTAATCCCAGTAGCCATATGATTTTATTTAGCTATTGAAAGATTAAAGGGAATAATGCAGAGTATATAATATTATTTAGTCTATTTTATGTAATGAAATTATTTTTTATCACTATAAGATGGGTGTTTGTGCACTGTTTATGTAGATATTATAATAAATTATAATAGCATTGATAGAGGTAGTAGAAGTATTGTATTTTGAAAGGTTTTTATGCAGTATGGTTATGATATAAATTTGAATTATAAAAATAGGAAAACTCAAAGAGGTAGTATACTATTTATAGTTTTATGGATGTTGTTTTTTTTAAGTATGCTAGCTGTTGCGATTCACGCGTATTTATGGCCGCAGCTAAATGTTGCTAGTAAAATAGCAAGGCATACAGAGATGTATTATCTTGCTACGGCAGGAGTGGAAAAGGCTATGTATGTATTGGGTAAAGATGATGCAGAGTATGATGCTTTAAATGATTTATGGAGTAATAATGAGAAAGAATTTAAATGTATTCAACTAGGGAATGGTAGTTTTAGTATAATGAGTTTTTGGCCTAATGGAGATGGGGATGATATGATACAGTTGTATGGACTTGTAGACGAGGAGCGTAAGATAAATATTAATACAGCCCCTTTTGAAGTGCTTAAACGGTTTTTTGAAACAGTAGCAGGTATTAGCTCTCAGAAGGCCAGGGAGATAGCATCATCAATTATTGATTGGAGGGATAAAGATGATGAACCGGAAGATGATGGAGCAGAGACTAGTTATTATTCTAATTTAAGGCCGGGGTATCCTTGCAAGAATTCCAATTTTGAGTCGTTAGAGGAACTTCTTTTGGTAAAAGGCATGGACCGTGATATATTTGGCAAAGTAAGAGATAGATTGACTATATTTGGTACGGGTGCGGTGAACGTCAATACTGCCGATATGTTGGTGTTAGAGAGTTTAGGGATGAGTGATAGTCTTGTTGAGAAGTTGATTCATTTTCGTAATGGCGAAGATGGCTTGCCTGCAACGAAAGATGATAATGTTTTTAAGAGTCCATCTACTATATCAAGTACATTAAGTAGGGAAGAAGGGTTGGATATAAATGAATTATCACAATTGCAAACTGTCGTTTCTGCAAATTTATTATGTGTACGGTCAAATTATTTTTCATGTCATAGTTTTGGCATGATAGATAATGTTGATACATGTCTTAGGATTGATGCTGTTTTTGATCGTAATGAGCATATAAAGTTTTGGAGGGAGGTTTTGTTATCTGAGACGGATCTTCAATAAGCGTTGAGAGAATAATTAGAATAATAAAATAATTGTTATATTTGTTTAACTATTGTAGAATACGCATATATTATAAATTTGATTTAAACTAGGGAAATGAAGAGTTATACAAGAACAACCAAAAAGAAGATAGGGGAGCTTCTGATAGAGAGGGGTGTTATTACCCATGAGCAGTTAAATAATGCCCTAGAATATTGGAAGAGGCAGGGGGGGCTTATAGGAGAGGTTTTGGTTGAGTTGAAGTTTTGTACTGAGAAGGATATTGCTCAGGCACTGACATGTCAGTATGGTTTTCCGTATCTTCCGTTAGCAAATTATGAAATAGATCCGGAAGTAATAGGTTCTGTGCCTAAGAACTTATGCCAGCAGTATTGTCTTGTTCCAATTGATAAGATTGGTAAAAGTCTTACTTTGGCTATGTCGAATCCTTTAAATATGCAGGCGGTAGAGGATGTGGAGGTGATTACTGGCTGTATTGTTCAGGTGTTTGTTGCCACTGCTACAGAGATAAGACAGGCTATAGATAAATATTATATATGATAAGTTTTGTTATAATTTTAGTTATTATTTAAAATTAGGAACAACTACTTAATTGCCTACCATAAAAAATCATAATGGCATCTTTAAACGATCGCTTAAAAGCTATATTTATTCGTGATGGTATTATATCTTCTGAGGACCTGAGTCGTGCATTGGATGAGCAGGCTAAGACAGGAGAAGAACTTGGGAAGATTCTCTTGAAGATGAAATTAGTAGATGAGGATACTCTCAGACAGGTATTGAGTGAGGGACTTGGTATCCCTATTATCAAGGTTTCCTGTGTTAAATTGGACTCTTCTATAATAAAAATTATCCCCTCTAAGGTGTGTCGTAATTATCAGCTTGTGCCCATTTCTCTTATAGGGGAGCATTTGACTGTGGCGATGGCTGACCCTCTTAATATTTTTGCAATAGACAATTTAAAAGCACTTACAGGATATTCAATAATTCCTGTCATTAGCTCCCCTAAGGAAATAGAGGCTGTTTTGGATAGTTATTATAAGCAAGAGCAAGCTTCTGATGAAAAAACGGAAACATTCGATGAGATCATGCAGGATATTAGGGATACAGAGGATCTTGAATTGGTTAAGGATATAGATTCTTCTCAAAGTCAAGAAATAGTGGAGGAGTTAACAGAGGAAGCACCTATAATTAAATTGGCAGATACAATTATCAAACAGGCAGTTATGGCAGGAGCAAGTGATGTATTTATAGAGCCGCTAGAGAAGTCTATGCGTATCAGATACCGTGTGGACGGTGTGATACGGGAAATAGACCGAATGGCGAAAGTCCTTCTTTCCCCTCTTATTTCGAGGTTTAAGGTAATATCGAATTTGGATATCTCTGAACACAGGATCCCACAGGATGGAAGGTTTAAGATGATTATTTCAGGGGATCATGAAGTTGATTTTAGAGTTAATGTCCTCCCTACCGTTTTGGGCGAAAAGATTGTATTACGAGTGCTTGATCAAGATAGTTCAGTGCTTAATATAGATAAATTAGGGTTTGAACCAGAATCTATGAAACGACTTAAGGAGTGTGTAGTAAAACCACATGGTATGATTTTAACCTGTGGCCCAACAGGTAGTGGTAAGACCACTACTCTATATTCTATTCTTAAGTTTGTAGATTCCCCGGAGAAAAATATCGTTACAGTAGAGGATCCTGTTGAATATGAGATGCCAGGGCTTAATCAGGTAAATATAAAATCTTCTATGGGGTTAACCTTCCCTGTATGTTTACGTTCGATTTTAAGGCAGGACCCTGATATAATTATGATAGGTGAGATACGGGATTCAGAGACATTAGATATAGCTGTAAAGGCAGCACTTACAGGACATTTGGTTTTAAGTTCATTGCATACGACAACAGCGGCAGGCTCGGTTATACGTATGATGAATATGGGAATAGAACCTTTTCTTATATGTTCATCTGTACTTGCTATTGTTGCCCAGAGGCTTTTAAGGCGGATATGTCCTAAATGTAAAGAACTATATAATGTGCCGGAAGATATCGCTAAAAGGATAGGCATTGCACAATATTTAAAGGAAGGCGATATCCAATTTTATAAAGGCAGAG
Source organism: uncultured Planctomycetales bacterium (assembly GCA_964535935.1). GTDB lineage: Bacteria > Omnitrophota > Gorgyraeia > Zapsychrales > Zapsychraceae > CAZHWM01. Next base: position 61,294 of record CAZHWM010000007.1, on the reverse strand, counting down.
GATGTGATGAATGTTTTAATACAGGATATAAAGGGCGGGTAGGCATTACTGAAATTTGTGTTTTATCTGCACGAATAAAAGAATATATATTACAAAGGGCAGGTGAATTTGAGATTAAACAAGTAGCTCGTGCGGAGGGTATGAAGACTATGCGGGAGGATGGATTGGCTAAGGCTGCTAAAGGCTTGACAACTCTTGAGGAAGTCTTAAGGGTAACCGCTCCAGATGATCCACTTCATAGAGTTGAGGGATGAAAGTATCTTTTTATATTTTTTAACCTGATATTTAATCAGTTAAAAATTTATTTTTTATTATGGCGGAGACATTAAAAGATAAAATTATAAAGGCCCTGATTGCCTCAAAGCAATTGAAAGAAAAGGATATACAGGATGTCCAGAGACTTGCTGAACAGAAGGCAATAAGTTTTGATAAGGCATTGTTAGAGCGAGGGCTCATAAATGAGGAAGATTTGTTGAGTTTGCTAGTTCGTGAGCTTAATGTGCCTTTTATTAATCTTAAGAAATATAAGATAGATCCTTCTCTTCAAGAAATTATTCCAGAAAATGTTGCAAGGCAGTACCATATTGTCCCCTTATCGGCATTAGATAATACTATAACTATTGCTATGTCTGATCCATTAAATGTATTTGTTACGGATGATTTGCATAATATCACAGGTAAAGATATTGATGTGGTGATGAGTACAGATTCCGAGATATCTAAGACTATTGATAACTATTACGGTATCCCCACTGAGACAACTGTGACAGATATAAGCAAGGATATAAAAATAGATGATTTTGAGATTGTAAGTGATCATGACGAAACTGCAGATGATAATGTTGTTGATGAAAGTGAGCGAGCCCCTATTGTACGTATGGTCAACCTTATAGTAAAAGAGGCAGTAAAGCAGCGAGCTTCTGATATACATATAGAACCCATGGCAGATGCCGTGAGGGTTAGGTTTCGGGTTGATGGCGTCTTACATGATGTTTTAACAATACCTAAAGAAAATCAGAATGCAGTTATTGTGAGAATAAAAATTATGTCAAAATTGGATATTACTGTTAACCAGATTCCACAGGATGGTAGGTTTAAGATGCGTATATCAAATAAAGAGATTGATTTTCGTGTATCATTGTTGCCTACAACATTTGGGCAGAAGGTTGTTATGCGTGTGCTTGATAAAGGTAATCTTTCTGTTGGCCTAAGTGAACTTGGTATATCGGAGAATGCTTTGGCGATACTTCAGGAGGCCATCAGGAAGCCGTTTGGGATGATTTTAGTTACTGGCCCTACTGGGAGTGGAAAGTCCACTACTTTATATTCAATTATAAACGAGTTGAATACAGTGGACAAAAATATTATAACAGTAGAAGATCCGGTGGAATATTTGATAGAAGGTCTTACACAGATACAGACCAGGCCAGAAATAGGTTTAACTTTTGCAGAGGGCTTGCGTGCTATATTACGGCAGAGTCCAGATATTGTCATGGTAGGAGAAATAAGGGATAATGAGACTGCAGATATAGCAATTAAGGCATCACTTACAGGACAATTAGTTTTTTCTACTTTGCATACAAATGATGCTGCCGGTGCTTTGACTAGGTTGATAGACATGCAGGTAGAGCCATTTCTTGTGGCATCAAGTATTGTATGTATTAGTGCACAGAGATTGTGTCGAAGAATATGCCCCCATTGCAAACAAGAGAGAAAAGATACAGACCTAATATTAGAGAAATTGAATCTAACAGATAAATTTAAATCGGGGATAACTTTATATAAGGGGGAAGGCTGTGATGTTTGTCGTAATACTGGATATCTAGGAAGGATGTGTGTTACAGAAGTGTTAGATGTAGATGACGAAATTAGAAATCTTTTATTAAGAGGAAAGTCTTCAGACGAAATAAAAGGATATGCACGTAAAAATAAAGAAATGGCTACTTTATGGGATGATGCGATGTCTAAATGTATAGCAGGGTTTACAACACTAGAAGAGGTTATACGTGTTACAGCAGATGAATAATATTTATTTAGGAGAGACTGGATGGCCACTTTTAAATATACAGCTAAAAATAACGAGGCTAAGACTATAATTGGTAAAATAGCAGCTGAAAGTAAGTCTGCTGTTGTAGAAGAACTCAGAAAGAGGAATCTTATTATTATATCTGTAGAAGAGCTAAAAGGCGCTTCAGCAAAGGGGGGTGAGGGTAGCCTATTTAAGAATAAGAAGATTAAACCGGATGAGATAGTTATATTTTGTAGGCAATTGGCTACTATGATAGAGGCAGGTATTCCTATTGTACAGGCCTTAGATGCGTTACGTGAGCAGATTAACCATCCGGTGTTTAAAAAAGTGCTTAACAATGTGCATGATGATATTCAAACAGGCAGCAGTCTTTCAGCTGCTTTTGCTAAATATCCTCGGGTATTTGATGTGTTTTTTGTAAATATGGTGAAGGTTGGGGAGACAGGAGGAGTATTACATATAGTCTTAGATCGAGTTGCTGCTTATATGGAGAAAAGCCTTAAGTTAAAACGTAAGGTACAATCTGCTATGATGTATCCGGCAGTTGTAGTGTCTATGGCTATTCTTATAACGGTAGGACTCTTGGTAAAGGTTGTTCCTACTTTTGCTCAAATATATAGTTCATTTGATCAAGAGTTGCCAGTTATGACAAAACTACTTATTACTATAAGCGATGTCTTGAAACGGCAACTTTTGTTTTTTGTAGGAGGCATTAGTATAGTTGTATTTGGATTAAGAAAATGGTATAAGACAGATAAAGGGGCGTTAGCGATAGATAGCGCGATACTTAAACTTCCATTATTTGGTGAGCTTTTACGTAAAGTAGCTATAAGTAGATTTTGCCGGACTCTAGCTACATTACTACAGAGCGGTGTCCCAATATTAGAATCATTTGACATCCTTTTAAGAACTATAGGAAATAGACTTTTAGAGAATGTGGTGGAAGAGGTAAAAAATAGTGTCCGTGAGGGGGAAAGTCTTGCAGCCCCACTAGCAAAGAGTCCAGTGTTTCCTTCCATGGTGACACGTATGATAGCTATAGGCGAAAAATCAGGGCAGTTGGATAAGATGCTTCTTAAGATAGCAGAGTTTTACGATGATCAGGTGGATGCGGCAGTAGAGGGTCTTACCAGTATCATAGAACCCCTTATAATAGGAGTGCTTGGTATCATGATAGGTTTTATTGTAATAGCTTTATTTATGCCTATAATGAATATTACTAGTCTGATAAAATAAAAAGGAAGATAAGATGTCTATAATAAGAAATAAAATATATAGAAGAAATAGAAATATTTTCGCTTTTTTATTTATAAAGGGTATAAAAAGAATTTATTTTATGTCGGTTGTTTGTATCGTTGTTTTTTCATGGAGCACATCTTCCTTTTCTCAAATTTCAAGGCATCATGTTTCTATTATGGCTCTTTTAGAACAGAGTCTACGGAGTCTTAAGGAGAGTGCCGATAAGGTAAAGCAGCGTAATAAATGGCTCTCTACGAAAATAAAAATATTTCAAGAGCAGATAGATAATTTAAAAAAAAGATATGACAAACTTTTGCAAGAGAAAGAAATTCTCATAAAAGAGAAGAATAAACTTTCAAGTTATCTGTCTGATAAATTAGAAGAAAGTAATTCTTTAGAAAAGAAGTTACCAACAGTAAATCAAAATGTTTCTGGGTTAGACAAAGAAAGATTATCTCTGATAGCTAAGATAAATGCTAATCAACAACAGATTGATAAGTTAAAAAAACAAGCGAAGAAATTGCAAGAGGATGTTGAAACAATAAAAAAGGAAATAAAAATTCTTTCTTCAGATGAAAATAATAAATTTATAGAAGAAAAGCAACGACTTATTGAGTCTATAGAGAAAAGAAAAAAGAATACAATTTCACTAAAAAGAGAAAAACAATTAATTTGTAGGAAATATGCTGTTCCTTTAAGAGAGCTTGATGACCTAGAGGGAGAAAATAAGATATTAAAGAACACTCTTGCTGAATTGGAGAAGGAATATAAAACAGCATTAGACGATGAAAAAATTTTACAGTCACAGATAAAGGCTTTACGAGAGACAAATAATGTTAGTTTGTCAAAGATAGAGATGGAAATTGAAAAATTAAGAACACGAAAACGTGAATTAAATGAATTAATAACAAAACTAAAAAAAAAGATAGAGGAGACAGAAAATCTTGTAAGTGTAGGCGAGGATGTGGATAGTCTTAAAAAGAATTTATCTATTATTCATAATGAAAATAAGACTTTAAAAAAAGAACTATTAGAAATACAAAAATAGATGAAAATTCAGTAGATCATGCAACTGATTGAATACAAAATTATTAAAGGATTTTTTATTAGTTTATTATTTGTGTTATTGTTTTAGGGACATTTTTAATATATTACAAATTTTTAGATTATGATCTAGGGGGCTTGATTTTTATGTTATAGGTGATGACATTGACAACATTGATATAGCATGTTATACTTTCAATGGACAATTAACAGAATTAACGAAAAAGGTAAACCATTCGTAAGGGTGGGACACAAAGCTATAGGGCCCTGAAATAATTATCTTCAGGGTAGCCAGTTGCCGTAAAAATAAAAGAAGTTGAAGTATTATGCCTATCCCTATGAGTGGGATAGGCTTTTTTTGTTTACTTGTGACTATGATTAAATTTAGCAGGGAAGGAGGTGAAATAAAAAATATTTGCTGGATCATAGTTCAAGATAGAAGAGTAATTAAAAATAAATAAAAAATAGGAACCGCATAATTTAGAGATAATTATAGGGTTCTGTAATAATAATTTTTAATTAGATAATAATGAAAAATGCTAGAAAGACATCTTTATTGAGCGGTTCCGATACTAAAGGATGATTAATTATTCTTTGGTAAAGGAAAGGAGAAAGAGGATGAGATTAAAAGAGAAATCAGGTTTTACCTTAGTAGAGATTATGATTGTTGTAGCTATTATTGCTGTCTTAGCAATGATAGCAATTCCCGGGTTGTTAAGGGCAAAGGTAGCATCCAACGATTCTATTGCTAAGAGTACCTTACGTACTATATCAACAGCAGCAGAATCATATTCTACAGCAAATAATGGTCAATATCCTACAGCAGAGTCTGATCTTACTGATGCAACTCCAGCTTATTTAACAGAATCATATTGTGGAACTACAAAGGCAGGATTTCAGATTACATGTCAATGGGATGCTGGCGGCTATACTATAACTGCTACACCAGTTAATAAAGGGGTTACAGGTTCTCAGACATTTCAGATTACAACAGGTGGTGTATGGTTAAATTAATAAGTTAATTATTAAAGTATTGTTAAAGGTAGGGGCTGTTTATATACAGCCCCTTTTTTATTAAAAGGATCAGATTATAATGATTTTTTGTCATGTTAAGTTTTTTAATAAGTTAATGTTATATTATTAAAGGTATGGTAAAATTTGCATAGATAAAAATATTATATGTAAATTTTTAGAATATATGGAGTGTGAGTATGTGTATAATACGAGAGGAAAAAGCATTTACTCTTGTAGAGATTATGATAGTTATTTCTATTATTGCCTTATTGGCTAGTGTGGCAATTCCAGGTCTATTAAGGGCATATAAGGAGTCTAATGATGCCCTTGCCAAAAATACTTTAAGGACAATATCTGTGGCGGCAGAGACGTATTTTACAGCACATAACAGTTATCCTAGAAGTGAGGATGCTCTTACTGAATCGGATCCCCCCTATTTAATGGACAGTTATTGTGATAAGGAGATTATGGGGTTTTTATATACATGTGATTGGGGGAATGGTAATTTTTATACTATCACAGCCACCCCAGTAAGACCTGGTATATCAGGTTCAGCAGTATTTTCTATTTCTACTGGTGGGATAACAAGTTGGTAATTAAAGAGGTATATTTAAGGAAATTGGGTCGATAGGTATAATATTATGGCTAATTTAATGGTTAATTATTTTACTACGATAAAAAAGCTAGTTATGGGAGAACAGGGGACAGTGTCTGTTGGTATTGATATTGGTGCAGGTGATTGCAAAATGGTAGAGCTTGCATTTTCAGGAGAAGATTTCAAACTAATTAATTGGGCCATGGAACCTATTCATGATAAGGATATTTCCTCAGCGGTTAAGACTATCATGAGCAAATTAACGCAGCCATGTAAAAGAATTTATACTTCTGTGTTTGGCAAGGGGACGTTAATACGTTATCTTGATATGCCTAATATGTCGTTAGATGAATTAAAAAAATCGTTCTCTATAGAAGCAGATAAATATTTCCCTTTTTCTTTGGATGAGGTTTATATTGATTGTTGTATAATTAGCCCTGGGGATAATAGAAAACAGATGTATGTTATGGCCGCAGCAGCTAAAAAGGAGATAGTAGATAGACGAGTTGAAATGCTTCAGAGTTTGGGATTGTCTCCTGATTTTATCGGAATTAATTCTGTAGCTATTGCTAATGTGGTTAATATATTAGGTGTGGATACTGATGATGAAGAAAGCAAACGCAAGGATGCAGCATTTGCTATACTTGATATGGGGGCTTCTATGAGTAGTTTGATTGTTTTAGTGGACAGGATGCCTTGGTTTATAAGAGACATATTTATTGGCGGGGATGAATTAACTAAAAGGATTAGTAATGCTTTGGGAATAAGTTTTCATGAGGCAGAGAGATTAAAGAAGTCGCCGGGTGAAAAACGAGAACAAATAGTAAATGCTTCCGAAGCAGCTATATTAAATTTTGTTCAGGAGTTAACTTTATCTTTTAATTACTTCTCGAGGGAAAAAAATAAGACCGTTACGAAATTATTTTTGACAGGTGGGGGATGTATGTTAGATGGTATTTGTTCTGCCTTTGAGAGACATCTTGAGGTTAAAGTTCAAATATGGAATCCATTGGATAAGATAGATATATCAGAGAATATATTGTCAGAAGATATTAATCTATTGGCTCCTAAAATAGGAGTAGCATTAGGACTTGCCCTTTACGATTATGATTGATATTAATTTAGCGCCTCCTGATTTAAGGAGAAAACCAAAACGAAGGATTTTGCCGAAGGGCTTTCATGTCCCGCCAGAGGTGATTATAGGTGGTGGTGGAGGGCTTCTTCTTTTTTTAATAGCTATACATATTTTTATAATATTTAAGCATATTTCTCTTAAAAAAAGGTATATGCAAACTAAAAAGGAGTGGGAATCTATTCAGCCTTCCAAAAAGAAGGTGGATAAAATTATATCCGAAATACGGAAATTACAGTCTATTAAGCAGGATGTAGATAAATTAATAGATGCTGACAGGATATTGTGGGCGAAAAAATTAAATATAATTAGTGATAGCCTTCCACGTGGTGTATGGTTAAGGCATATTGCTTTTGAAGACGGAAAGACATTTACTATTGAAGGGAGCGCTATTTCAAGGCAACAGAATCAGATTGTTGCTATCCATGAATTTACACACAATCTCAGACAACAGGATGCTTTTTTAAAACATTTTCAAGAGATGGATATAGATTCTATTACGCGCAGGCAAATTAATGGTACTGAATTGGTCGATTTTTCTATTGTTGCTAGTTTGAAACAAGAATTTAGGCCGATAGATAAACAAGAAATAAAGGGACAAAAAGATAAAAAGAATAATAAGAAAAAAAAGAAAAGCCGTTCCCGAAGGAAGAAAAAACATGGCAGAAAAAAGTAATGTAGCAGACAAAATTGTCGAACTATTAGAGAATTTGGATGCTAGGAGCCGCTATATACTGTTTGTAGGAGTTCTTTTCTGTCTGCTATCAGTATATTATTTGCTTTTTATGCAACCACATGTGAATGGATTGATAGCGCTTTCTTCAAAGATTAAGAGCAGGTCACATGAAATTAGGCGAGCAAAGATTGATATTAATAATTTTGCATCGTATAAGAAAAAATTAGAGTCTCTCCAAAAAAAGCTTAAGCTGGAGTTATCAGGTATTAAGGCAAAAGAAGATCTTAATTTAGTTACAGAATATATCTCTATAATAGCAGAAGAGAATAATGTCAGGATAGAAAGGATTACAGGAGATAGTAATTCAGCAGAGGTTTTGTTGGAGTCAGGGGGTAAGAGATATTTTTCCGTGCCAGTTTTAATTCAAGCGAGTGCTGGTTATCATGACTTTGGGAGGTTCCTTGCAAAAATAGAAGATGGAGATATATTGTTGAAGGTAGATTCATTTTCTATAACAGCAGGAAATGATAAATCTAATCGACATAATATTATTTTAACATTATTTGCAGTTGTTTATGAAAAAGTATAAAATAAAAAAATATATTTAAATTATTAATAATTATTATGATATTGGATTTTAGATGCCATATAGCTCAATTGGGGAGGAAAGGACAATTCTTATATAGCGAATGGTCCCTGTATTTGTTTTTATGTATGTGGGTGTTTGTTTTAATGGTAGGGAACTCTTTCGGAGAAGAAAATGTTTTAAATAAGATTTCTGAAGGGAGAGGGCAACGACATTTTGTTTATGATGATCATGGCAAACGAGATCCTTTTTTACCATTGGTAGACAGTAATGGCATTATTATAACTTATGAAGATAATTTGTTACTAACTGATTTGGTGCTTGAGGGGATTGTGTTGGGGGTAGATGATAACGCCAATCTTGCGATTATTAATGGTAAGGTTTTGAAAAAGGGTGATAAGATAGGGCCATTTGTTGTTTTGCATATCTCTGCTAAATCTGTATTACTGGGAAAGGGAAAACAAAAATTTGATTTAAAGTTAAAAAAGGGAGAATAAGATGTTAAAAAAGCTCTTTGTTTTGAGTATGGTTTTTGATTTTATGGTTTCCGTTTCCTTAGGATATACCCAACAGACAGCTGTTTTACGGAAGGATAAGAAAAATACTTCGACTGAAGAGTCGCAACAAGATTTGGCTAAAAAGGAAGGATATGTTAGTCTTGATTTACGGGATGCAGATATTCGTAATGTATTTAAAATATTATCGTTAAAGAGTGGAGTGAATATAGTGGCTAGCCCCGAGGTTACCGGACTTATTACCATAAAATTAGAGAATGTTCCATGGGATCAGGCCTTGGATGTTATTCTTAAAACACATGGATATGCTTATGAAAAAAAAGGGAATATTATTTTAGTTATGACAGTAAAGGAGATGAAAAAAAGCAGAGAAGATGCTGCTATATTAGCGGAGCAGGAACCCCTTGAGACCCAGACATTTACACTCAATTTTGCAAAGGCTTCAGATATTATCTCTTCTATAGATAAGATTAAATCTGAACGAGGGAATGTTAATTATGATGAAAGGACAAATACTCTGATTGTTACAGATACAAAACGTAAACTTCAACTTATAGCGTCTGTTATTAAGAAATTGGATACTGTAACTCCACAGGTATTGATTGAGGCAAAAATAATGCAAACGGATTTAAATGATTCAGAGAATTTAGGAATAGATTGGACAGCTAGGGTTACCTTATCCGGGGCACAGAGGCCTACAGTATGGCCGTTTACTAAATCCTCCGACAATAAATATATACCAGATCCTTTTGTTGGGCCAGATACTACTGAAGGTAGTTCAAATACCGAATTTACATATGGTACCTTAAATTTTACTCAACTGCAGGCAGTACTTGAAATGTTGAAATCCAGGACGGATACAAATATTTTATCAAACCCCAAAATAGTGACCTTGGACAACCAGCAGGCTAATATTAAAGTGGCCGTGGATTACCCTATCCCGGAGTTTGAGCCTAATAAAGAGACCGGAGAATTGAAGAGGGTGGGAGTAAGTTATAGACCTGTAGGGATAACCTTTCAGGTTACCCCTCATGTTAATAATGCAGGTTATGTTACTCTTGATTTGATTCCTGAGGTATCCGAGACGGCAGGTTCGGTAGCATTTGAAAATATAATGATTCCATTAGTTAATACGGAGAGGGCTGAGACGCGTGTTATGATTAAAGATGGGGATACTCTTGTTATCGGGGGGCTTATTACGAGTAAAAAGATAAAAGTAAAGAAAAAATTTCCATTATTAGGAAGTATCCCTGTTTTAGGACTTATTTTTCAAAAAACAGAAAATTCTGTAGCTAAAAAAGATTTAATAGTGTTTATTACCCCCCATATAGTTACCCCCAAGTTGCCAACGGATACAAAGTAGGACTGTTGTTTATAATTAATATGTATTTGTTTATGTAGCTGTGGTAATAATGGATAGTTTGTGATCTCTACAGGATAAAAGGTCTAAGAGAAAAATTTGGGGATTTATTAACTTAGTTAATAAGAAATAATATTGTCTGCGGGCTAGGAATATATATTGAAATCTATTATTATAATAATATTAGATTAGGAAAGTTAGATGATATTTTATTTTTAATTTCAGAACAGTTTAAATTTATTTTAAGTTAATTTAGAAGGTATGTATGTTATATATTATAAGATAATTTCTATTTAATATGTAAAAGGGGAAAAGTGGTGCCAAGAGAAATATTAATTCAGCTAGGGAAAAATGAACGACGGGTAGCTATCATAGAAAATGGGAGGATAGAGGATTTCCATATAGAAGTGGATAGTTGCCAGTCTTTATTAGGGAATATTTATAAAGGGAGAGTAGAGTCTATTTTGCCTTCTATAAATGCGGCTTTTGTTAATATAGGTGAAGAAAAAAACGGATTTTTGTATCTTACAGATGCCGTTAGTCCTTTTGTTGAAGAAGACATATCCACACCCAGGAGGCTTCTTAACAAGATTTTGGGAAGGAGAGGATCGGTTAAGGTTAATAAAGGAATAAGGTCCAAAAATAAGGAAAATCCAGATGGCCAGAATATTCCGTTAACAGTAGGACAAGAGATACTTGTTCAGGTTGTTAAAGACCCTTTTGGGGATAAAGGAGCAAGGCTTACTACACATATAACTTTACCTGGTAGGTTTATTGTATATATGCCTTTAGATAAACATACTGGGGTTTCTAAAAAGATAGAAGACGTGGAAGAACGGCAACGGCTTCGGGAGATAGCAAAGAGTTTTTCATTCGCAACTGCAGGAGGATTTATTATTAGAACTGTAGCTCAGAAGAAAGGTAAACGTGAACTTACCAGAGAGGCTAAGTTTTTGTATAAACGATGGCAACAGATATGTAAGAATTCCGAGAAGGCAAACGCACCCGCATTAATAGGTGCTGATGGGGATTTGACGTGGAAAATAGTTAGAGATTATCTTACCGAGAAGGTAGATAAGTTAATTATTGACTCAGAGGAAGAGTATGTACGTATACAAAAATATGTTGAAAATCTTATTGGCAAACAGATGGTCAGTAAAATTCACTATTATAAAGGTAGATTGCCTTTATTTGATGCTAAGAATGTCTCTGATGAATTGAAAAAAATTTATGATACACATGTATACTGTAAATCAGGGGCATATATTGTGATTGAGAGAACAGAAGGATTGACTGTAGTTGATGTAAATAGTGGGAAATTTAAACCCAAGGCAAGTCCGGAGGATGCTGCCTTTATGGTAAATATGGAAGTAATTCCTGAGATAGCCAGACAACTTCGTTTGAGGGATTTGGGAGGTATTATTGTAATTGATTTTATAGATATGGCAAAGGCAGAACATAATAGAAGGGTATTTGAGGCATTACAGCGTGCTTTATCTAAAGATAGGGCCAAGACAGAGGTCTATAGAATATCTCCTTTAGGATTGGTTGAGATGACAAGGGCGAGGACAGGTAAAGCTATAGAGTCTATTTATTTTAATGAATGCCCTTATTGTAAAGGAAGGGGTAGAGTTCGAGCAGTAAATTAAAAATATTGGTTTTTTTATAAAGATATGTTATTATTTAAGTCTTTAATTAATGATATTTTATTATAAAAAGGTGAATAAATATGATGGAGTAAAATTTATAATGGGTAAAATTGTGAAATAGGGTTAATATATATTTTTTAAGGAGGTAAAAGATGTTTGCAGTTGTAGAGGTTGGTTCTTTTCAGTTTAAGGTCAGTGAAGGAGATGTGATTAGCGCTAACAGGATTCAAGGTAAAGAAGGTGATGATATTGTTCTGGATAAGGTGTTATTATTTGCGGATGGTGAGGATATTCGTGTAGGTAGGCCATATGTTGAGGGTGTAAAGGTTATGGCAAAAATAACTAGTCATTTTCTTGATAAAAAGGTAGTCGCATTTAAATATCGTAGAAGGAAGGATTCTGCAACAAAGAAAGGGCATAGGCAAAAGCTTACCGCTCTTAATATTATTAAGATACAGGGGTAGTGCCTGTTATATGATATTTGTAGATGAGGCCAAGATTTATGTAGAAGCAGGTAGCGGCGGTAAGGGATGTGAGAGCTATTATCGAGAGAAATATATGCGTTATCCCCGTCCAGATGGAGGAGATGGCGGTAAAGGTGGAGATGTTGTTTTCATCGCTGATAGATCTATACAGACTTTGTTGGATTTTAGATTTAAGCAGCATTATAAGGCACAGAAAGGAGGGAATGCCAGCAGTAAAGGTAAAAAAGGTAGAGATGGTAAGGATTGTGTTATTCGGGTCCCTGTAGGAACTATTTTACGCGATTATGATACAGGACTTTTAATAAAGGACCTTAATACAGATAAGCAATCAGTAACTGTTGCAAGAGGTGGCAAAGGAGGTATAGGTAATGCAAATAACAAGACAGTAGTTGCTCCGGGTAAGGGAGAGAAAAGGACGATTAGTTTAGAGTTAAAACTGATTGCTGATGTAGGAATTATTGGTTGTCCGAATGCTGGCAAGTCAACTCTTATTTCTGCTATGTCACGTGTGACCTCTAAAATAGGCAACTATCCATTTACTACAAAGTACCCTGTTCTTGGGGTGGTATCCGATGGAGATTTTAGTTTTATTATGACAGATTTACCTGGGCTAATAAAAGATGCCCATAAAGGCAGGGGATTGGGGCTAAGATTTTTACGACATGCAGAGCGGACGAGACTTCTTTTACATGTTATAGACATGGCAGCAACAGATGGAAGAGATCCATTAACTGATTATGAGCAGATAGTCCGTGAACTAGAAGAATATAGCGAAGAGGTTAGTTTTAAAAACAAGATTATTGTTGCGAATAAAATGGATATTCCTCAGGCCCGAATAAATCTTGCAAGGTTTAAAAGAAAGTATAATGAAAAGGTCTTTGCCATATCAGCTATGGAGAAGAGGGGGTTAAAACCACTTTTAAAAGAGATAAAAAATTTTTTGTCTTAATACTGGTATTTGTTTTTTAATTTGACTATATATACAACATGAGAATCTGTCTGAAATTCGTAAACGAGAGAGACTATGTTGAGGAAATTTCCTAGGCCGTTAAAACGTATTGTAGTAAAAATAGGTTCTGCAGCTATTGCAGATGAGAATTTTCTTCCGAATAGACGGTGGTTACGCTCTTTAATCAAGCAGATAGCTTTTACGCATAGTCAGGGTATAGAGATTGTTGTTGTAAGTTCGGGTGCTATTGTTTTGGGGATAGGAGAGTTAAGAGAAAGGCATATAATTAAAAATGATGTGGCGTCTTTACAGGCATTTGCAGCTGTTGGTCAAACGGTTTTGATGAGAGCATACTCTGAATTATTTAAACGTAAAAATTTGCATTGTGCTCAGGTTCTTTTGACATGGGACGATTTTGATAATCGTAAGAGGAATAATAATGCAAAAAAAACCTTGTTGTCTATTTTGGAAAAGGGCGTTATTCCAATAGTTAATGAAAATGACACTATAGCTATAGATGAGATACGATTTGGAGATAATGATAGGCTTTCGGCCTTTGTTGCAAGTCTGCTACATGCAGATTTGTTGATTATTCTTTCAGATGTAGAAGGGTTATATGAACTAAAGGATGGTGAAAGGCATGTTTTAAGTGAAGTAAAAGAGATAACTGCAGAGATTGAGCGTATTGCCGGCGGCCCTATGAAAGGTAAGATGTCAAAGGGCGGAATGGCGGCTAAGTTGGATGCTATAAAGATAGCAGCTCATGCAAGGATACCATGTATAGTTGCTAGTAGTATGGTCCGTGATGTGTTGACAAGGATAATCACAGGCGAACATATAGGTACGTATTTTGTAGAGAAACAGGATAAGATACTTGCAAGAAAGCATTGGATAGCATTTCAAGCAAAGGTTAAAGGTAAGGTTGTGATAGATGATGGGGCAAAGGATGCATTGGTTAATAAAGGTAAAAGTCTTCTTTTGCCCGGTATTATTTCATGGGATGGATATTTTAAAAAAGGAGATGTAGTATCAGTTTTTGATAAAGATGGTATAGAGATAGCCAGAGGAGTAATAAATTATTCTGTAGCTGAACTAAATAAGATAGAAGATAAAAAAGGTCGCCAAGAATTAATTCATAGAAATAATCTTTTGTTAATGGGGAAATAGTATGGTATCTGAATCTATGATAATAAAAAAGGTTAAGGCTGCAAAGGCAGCTGCTGAGAAGATGGTTACAGTGGATTCCGCACAAAAGAATACTCTTCTGCGCAGAATGAGCCGTGCTTTAAAAAAGAATGCAGAGTATCTTATACAAGAGAACCGAAAAGACATTGCATTTGCTGAAAAACAAGGATATTCATCTGCGTTGATAGATAGGCTTAGGTTAAATGATGCAAGGATTAAGGCTATGGCTGAATGTCTTAATGAAACAGCAGCACTTGATGATCCTGTTGGAGAACAGATAGCCTCTTTTAAAAGACCTAATGGATTACTTATTAAAAAAGTTAGGGTCCCTATAGGAGTTATTGGGATTATTTATGAATCCAGGCCTAATGTTACTAGTGATTGTATTGGTTTATGTATAAAATCGGGCAATGCAGTTGTGCTGAAAGGTGGTAAAGAAGCCTCTTTTTCTAATAAAGCGATATTTTTAGTTTTAAGAGAAGAAATTTTATCTTCTAAGTTGCCAGCCGGATGTATACAATTGATGCCATCTACGGATAGAGAGTCGGTTGGTTTTCTTTTAAAACAGGATAAGTACGTGGATATGATTATTCCAAGAGGAGGCGAAGGGCTTATTCGTTTTGTTTCTCAGAATTCGACTATTCCAGTTATTAAACATTATAAAGGTATTTGTCATACATATGTTAGTGATAAGGCAGATTTATCTATGGCCGCATCTATTTGTTTTAATGCAAAGGTACAGAGACCAGGAGTATGTAATGCAATGGAAACGATGTTGGTCCATAGCAAGATAGCAGATAGGTTTTTACCTGAGATGATTAAGCAATTTCAAGAGGCGGGTGTAGAGATAAGGGGATGTATGAGGACAAGAAAGATTGTTAAAAAAGGAGTAAAACGTGCATTGGCAAAAGATTGGGATGAGGAGTATCTTGATCTTGTTTTGTCAGTGAAGGTAGTAGACTCCTTGCAAGAGGCAGTTGATCATATTAATACCCATGGCTCTCACCATTCTGATGCTATTATTACTAGAGATAAAAGAGAGGCAGAAGTGTTTTTGCAGTCAGTAGATTCATCCTCTGTATATGTAAATGCCTCTACGAGATTTACAGATGGGTATCAGTTTGGATTTGGTGCTGAAATAGGTATTAGTACAGATAAATTGCATGCTCGAGGACCAATGGGATTAAGAGAATTGACTACTTATAAATATATTATCTATGGAAATGGTCAGATAAGACAATGACTCTGATGGTACAATTTAACTTTATTAAATTGTATCATCAGTAGAAGTTATTAAGGTATACTAGAATGAGGCGTATAGGGATATTAGGTGGGACATTTAATCCTATTCATATAGGTCATCTTGTTTCTGCGCAGTTTGTCAGTGAGAGATTGAAACTGGATAAGGTTATATTTATACCATCTTATCTTCCGCCTAATAAGAGTAGGAAGGCAGTTATTGATGCAGTACATAGATATAATATGGTAAAATTGGCAATTAAAGGGAATGATCTCTTTGATGTATCGGATTTTGAAATAAAAAAGAAAGGTGTTTCATATAGTATTGATACTCTGGAATTTTTTCATAAGAATTTTTCTTCTAAGATACGTCTTTTTTTTATAATAGGAACGGATAATATTGCTGGATTGCACACGTGGCATAGGATTGATGATATATTACGCTTAGCAACATTTGTGGCTGTGAGCCGACCGGGAACAGGTTCTTTGAGGGGGAAGATAGATGTAAGAAGAGTTGATATCCCTGTATTAGATATATCTTCTTCATTTATACGTAAGAGGATTGCTTCGGGTAAAACTGTAAGGTATCTTATCCCGGATGCAGTGATTCGATATATCCAAAGACATAAGTTATATACTTCTAAAATTTAACATATTTAATTAATTTAGGATAAATTTAATTTTGGGCAATATTTAAGAAAGGAAGCATATGAATCTCAAAACTGTTAGTGCAAAAGATGTGATAAAATTTGGAACCGATGGCTGGAGGGGAGTTATCTCAGACACTTTTACATTTAGAAACGTTGCGATATTGGGACAAGCTATAAGTGAGTGGATAAATAAAGATCTGTCTGTTAGAAATTCGAATGGGAAGAGTGTTGCAGTTGGTTACGATACTCGATTTTTATCCAAAGAATATGCAGAGACTATCAGTTGTGTGTTTGCTGCAAATAATATTAAGGTGATCCTTTCTGATGCATATATACCAACCCCTACTTTAAGTTATAGGACAGCAAAGAAGAAATGTAATGCAGGCATAATGATATCAGCCAGTCATAATCCTGCAAAATTTAATGGTGTAAAAATTAAAACAGGAGATGGAGGAGGTGCTTCTGTAGAGATAACAAGGAAGGTAGAAGGCTATCTAGAGAAGAGACCGGTAAAGATATTAGATTTTGTTCAGGCTCAGAAGGAAAAGAAGATAATTGTGCAGGATTTTAAATCTGATTATCTTAAGTTTATTAGAAATTATCTTGATATGGGACGTATACGCAAATCAAGGTTTAAGGTGTTGACGGATGTTATGCATGGAAGTGGTGGTACACTTATGGCAGAGGCACTTAAAGGCACCTCGGTACGTATTTCCTTAATGCGTGAGGATGTAAATCCTTCTTTTGATGGAGGGAAACCAGAACCGGTCGTTGCATACCTTGGCGAGATATTGTCGAGGGTAAAGAAGGAAAAGTTTGATATAGGGCTTGTACTGGATGGGGATGCCGATAGAATAGCAGCCATAGATTCTGCTGGTAAATTTATACATCCGCAGAAGATACTTGGGTTGCTTATCTTACATTTGGTAAGGAATCGTGGCCGTAAAGGAGGTGTTGTAAAGACCATATGTGGAACCACCATGATTGATAATATTGCAAAGAAGTTAGGTCTTAAACTTTATGAGACTCCTGTAGGGTTTAAATATATTTCAGATATAATGGTTTCAGATAGGATTGTTGCAGGAGGGGAAGAGGCAGGTGGCATGGGTGTTCAGGATTATATCCCTGAAAGAGACGGGACTCTTGCAGGGTTGCTGCTTTTAGAGATGATGGTGTATTTGAAAAAGGATATCAGGCAGATTGTGGCTGATATGGAAAGAGAGTTTGGCCGGTATTATTATCAGAGAAGTGATTTAAGACTCAAAGAAGGGAGGTTTGACCCAGATAGAATTAAGGCAATAAAAACATTATTGGGTAAAAAGGTGGTTGATGTAAAGGATTTTGATGGTGTTAAATTGATATGTGAGGATGAAAGCTGGTTAATGTTAAGGCCATCTGGAACAGAGCCTCTGGTAAGGGCATATTCTGAGGCACGAACGCTTAAAAGGGCAAAAGAGTTGATTGCCTATGGTGAAACCTTATTACGAAAATAAGTGATTTTCTAATGTTTTATTGGTTTACGTGGTTTTTTGTAAAAGTTATAAGAGGATTATTTTTCCCTATACGCGTATACGGTATAGAACATATCCCGTCGAAGGGGGCTTTTATATTGGCCAGTAATCATAGGAGTTATCTGGACCCTATGATAATTCCTATACTTATAAAGAGACGGATAAGTTTTGTTGCTAAGAAGTCTTTATTCGATAATCGATTATTATCGTGGATTTTGACGCATTTAGAAGCATTCCCTATACGTCGAGGAACAGCTGATTTTCGTGCAATAAGGGAGATATTATCAAGACTAAAAAGGGGAATGCCTGTGCTTATATTCCCAGAAGGTACACGACTTGTTAGGCAGAGGAAACAAAAGGTGCAGGCAGGGATAGGAATGATAGTTGCAAAGAGTAGTGCACCTATAGTTCCGGTATATATAGATGGGTCAGATAAGGTGTTAGCTCCTGGTAGTAAATTCCCTAAACGGAAAAGAGTAATTGTGCGTTTTGGCAAACCATTTCATATAACAGAAACAGTAGGGAAATCATACCAGGAAATAGCAGAAGAGATTATGGGTTCCATCGAATCTCTTGCGAGATTTAGATAATAATTTCATTGACAAATTGGCATATTTTGCGATAATTATGTGCCCCTTGTTTTAGGTGGTAGAAAATAAAAGGAATGAGGTAAATTTATATGACAGAACAAATGTTATCTATGGAAGAATTATATAACGAAACCTTCAAAGATATTAGAGAGGGGGAGATTGTTAAAGGGTGTGTTGTATCGTTTAACAATAAAGAGGCAATAGTGGATATAGGTTTTAAATCAGAAGGTTTTGTTCCCCTGGAAGAGTTTCGAAATATGGATAAGATTGAGGAGGGATGTGAGATAGATGTATTGATAGAGTCAATAGAAGATGATGATGGTAGGGTTGTTCTTTCTAGATTAAAGGCAGAGAAATTAAAAGGTTGGATGAAGTTAGGTGATTCTATAAATGAAGGAGATGAGGTAGAAGGCCGTGTAATTAAGCAGGTTAAGGGGGGGTTTATTGTAGATATAGAAGGCGTTGAGGCATTTTTACCAATGTCTTTGTCTGCTTTTAAGGGAGTAGCAATAGATCAAATTATAGCAAATAAATTTAGATTTCAGGTTGCCAAATTGAATAAGGCTAAGAGGAATTTGATTCTTTCTCGTAGAGAAGTTGTCCAGAAGGAGAGACAGAGGATAAGAGAGAAGTTATGGAATGAATTAGAAAAAGGCCAAAAGAGAATGGGGACAATAAAAGGTATAACCGATTTTGGTGCCTTTATTGACCTTGGAGGGATAGATGGTCTTCTTCATATTACAGATATGAGTTGGACAAGAGTTAATCATCCGTCCGAGATTGTCTCTATTGGGGATAAGATAGAAGTGGTTATTTTAGATTTTGACAAAGAGAATTCCAAGGTATCTTTAGGGTTAAAGCAGATTACAGAAAATCCATGGAATGATATCTATGAAAAATATCCTACAGGGACAAAGATAAAGGGGAAGGTAGTAAATGTTATGCCTTATGGTGTATTTGTTGAGATAGAGAAGGGTATTGAAGGATTGTTGCATTCATCAGAGATAACATGGCAGAAGAAATTGGTTAATCCTCAGGAGATGTTTAAAGTTGGAGATGAGGTTGAGGTTCAGATTATTAACGTAGATAAAGATTCTAAGAGAATTTCTCTTAGCATGAAACAATTAGAGGCCAATCCTTGGTTAGAGGCAGCGGAAAAATATAAGGTCGGGTCAAAGGTGACAGGAAGGGTGAGAGGATTTACTGATTATGGCGCTTTTGTGGAATTGGATTCAGGGCTGGAAGGCATGATTCATATTTCTGATATGTCATGGACGAAAAAGATTAATCATCCTCAGGATGTACTTAAAAAGGGAGAAGAGGTAGGTGTTGTTGTTCTTGCTGTAGATCCAGAGAACCGTAAGATAAATTTAGGATTAAAACAGTTTACAGAAAATCCATGGCCTAAGATTGCAGAGAAATATCCTGTGGGCACAGAGGTGGATGCTGAGGTAGTATTAAATTCTAATTTTGGTGTATTTGTGAAATTAGACGATGAGGTCGAGGCCTTGGTGTATTCATCGGAGATAGATAAAGATAAAGCAGCAGCATTAAAACCAGGAGACAAGTTGAAGGTACGAATTATCAAAGTAGACGTAGAGCAGATGAAAATAGGGGTGGGTGCAAAACTTTAGTATGTGGATAAGATAAAGGTTCCCCTTCCTCATTTCTGTCACCCTTGTTGTTTGCTATCTATGTGCATGCCAAAGGTATTATTTAACAATTGAATGAGAGCTCTCATTGTCAGATTTTGACAGTGGGAAGATAGACTTAGTTGTGAGATGAATATAGTTGATGTAGTTGAGAAGATTTGCCGCGGAACAGCAGAGATTATTGATGTTCAATGGCTTGAAGATAAGTTACGAAGGGCTTCTGAAAAGGGGACTCCCCTTAGAATAAAGGCGGGATTTGATCCTACAGCACCTGATATTCATCTTGGGCATGTGGTCCTGCTTAGAAAATTAAGGCAGTTTCAGGATCTTGGGCATACAGTTTTTTTTCTTATAGGTGATTTTACCGCTCAGGTTGGAGATCCTACAGGGAAGGATCAGCTTCGTCCACGGCTAAGTAAGGAACAAATAGCGGAGAATGCAGAGACATATAAGGCTCAGGCGTTTAAGATACTTGATCCTCAAAAGACAGAAGTGGTTTTTAATAGTAGCTGGCTTAATAGACTGACAGCACAGGATATTTTGGAATTGACAGCACATTCTACTGTGGCGCAGATGCTGGCAAGGGCTGATTTTAAAAAACGGTATGAGTCGGGGAGAGAAATAAGTATCTTAGAATTTATCTATCCACTGCTTCAGGGATATGACTCTATATATTTGAAGGCAGATATTGAATTAGGAGGCTCAGATCAAAAGTTTAATCTTCTTATGGCTAGGGAGTTGCAAAAGGCATATGGACAGGAACCAGAGGTGCTTGTAATGACTCCTCTTTTAGAGGGGACAGATGGCGTGCAGAAAATGAGTAAATCACTTGGCAACTATGTGGGTATTAACGAGCCGCCATCTGAAATGTTTGGTAAGTTAATGTCGATAAGTGATGAATTGATGTTTAAGTATTTTGAATGTCTAACTGATCTCGACCTTAATAAAATAAAGAATATGCATCCTAAAGATGCGAAACTTAAATTAGCTGAGGATATAGTAGAGCAGTTTCATGGAATTGAATGTGCAAGAGAGGCGAGAGTAGAGTTTGAAAAGATTTTTTCCCAGAAAAGGTTGCCAGCAGATATACCAGAATATAAGCTAAAAACAGAGAGAGAAGAAACTGTTATTGATGTTATGATTAATTCTTCTTTGTCGTGTTCTAAGAATGAGGCAAGAAGATTGATAATGCAAGGAGCGGTATCTCTCGACGGGGTTAAAGTATTGGATAGTGATTTTATAGTCAAAAAGGGTGTATTGAAAGTAGGTAAGAGGAGATTTCTCAGGCTAGTTTAATTTGGTATTGTTGTGATTTGTCAAGGAACTTTAGAATAAATTGCTTGACAATATGAGTTTTTAAGGTATACTTATCCTATTTATAATAGTTGTTTTGCGTGTAGTAAAAAAGTCTTAGAGGCAGGACTGTTTATATGAAAATTTGATCGGTTCTGCCCCTGTAGCTCAGACGGTAGAGCACGTCCTTGGTAAGGACGGGGTCACCGGTTCAATTCCGGTCGGGGGCTTTGTGTGAATTAATTGATCCTAACAGTTTTTTTGAATTAATTTTGAAGAAAATTAAAGGATTTAGAATAGATGGCAAAATCAAAATCAAGATCGCGAGAAACTACAAGGTTTGAATGCACTGAATGTCATCGTATCAACTATGTTGGTACGAAGGATAAGAAGAAACACCCAGAGAGGTTGGAGTTGAAGAAATATTGTCGTTTCTGTCGTCGGCATGTTTTGCATCGCGAGATGAAGAAATAGAAATTTGTATAATAACATGAAATTTTAGAAATAATAGGTATTGGGATCAAAATAGGCCTGTAGCTCTAATTGGTAGAGCAACGGTCTCCAAAACCGTGGGTTGTAGGTTCGAATCCTGCCAGGCCTGTGAGTTAGAAAAAATTATGTTTGGGAAAATTAAGAAATTTATATCAGAGGTGATTGTTGAGTTAAAGCAAGTATCTTGGACTACGCGTAGAGAGCTAATAGATTCTACGTGGCTTATTTTGATTAGCTCAGCCCTTTTGGGCGTTTTTATAGCATGTACAGATTTTGTTCTTTCAAAAATATTAGAGATTGTTATTAGACGGGTGTAATCGATGAAGAAATGGTATGTTGTACATACACAAACAGGTTCAGAAGAAAAAGCAAAGGCAGGATTGTTAAAAAGAATGCAAACTACGGCTTTGAAGGATTATATTGAGGAGATAGTTGTGCCTACTGAACAGGTTTCTGAGGTACGAGGAGGTAAGAAAAGGATTTCTGAAAGAAAGTTTTTCCCGGGCTATGTGATTATTAAAATGGAGATGACAAAAGAAAGTTGGTATCTTGTGAAGAGCACACCGGGAATAACTGGTTTTATAGGAATGGGAAGGAAGCCTACGCCTATCTCTGAGGAAGAGGTCAAGCTTATTTTAAGGAGAACAGAGGATACCGAGATAAAGCCTACTCCGAAGACTACTTTTGAGGTGGGAGAGTCAATAAGAATTGCAGAAGGTCCGTTTGCAAATTTTAATGGTTCTGTAACAGAGATATATCCGGAACGAGGAAAGTTAAAGGTAAGTGTTTCTGTGTTCGGCCGATCAACGCCAGTAGAGTTAGAATATTGGCAGGTTGAAAAATTGTAATTTTGTTGAGATTTTGCGTATAAGATAAAGGTGATTTTTTAGTAAAATAATTTTAAAAGTTGAGAAATTGATATGGCTAAAGAAGTTGTTGCACAAATAAAATTATATGTTCCTGCAGGACAAGCAAATCCTGCACCTCCTGTGGGGCCTGCCCTTGGTCAACATGGGGTTAATATTATGGCCTTTTGTAAGGCATTTAATGATAAAACTAAGGGCAAGGAGGGATTAATCCTCCCAGCAGTTATTAGTGTATATAAAGATAAATCATTTGATTTTGTTATTAAGACTCCTCCTAGTTCAGTTTTGATTAAGAAGGCAGCTAATCTGGCTAAGGCTTCGGGTATGGCAGGGAAGGAAAATATAGGTCAGATTACCAAAAAGCAGGTTGAAGAGATAGCTAAGACAAAGATGGAAGATTTGAATACATCTGATCTTGAGAAGGCTATCAAGATTATTCGTGGGACAGCAAAAAGTATGGGTATTGAGGTGGTAGATTAAAATGGTTAGAATAAGCAAAAGGATGAAACAGGCAAGGGAAGTTGTTGATACCAAAAAGGAATATTCCTTAGAAGAGGCTATAGAGAAGATAGATAAATTTCCTAAGGTTAATTTCGATGAGAGTGTAGAGCTGCATTTTTCTTTAAGGATCAATCCTAAGAGTTCTGATCAAACTGTTAGAGGGACGGTGGTTCTCCCACATGGAGTTGGTAAAAAAATAAGGATAGCAGTTTTTTGTAAAGGAGAATTAGAACAAAAGGCAAAAGAGGCAGGAGCAGATATTGTTGGAGCGGATGATTTGGTGGAAAAGGTATTAAAGGGTTTTTTGGGGTTTGATGTGGTTGTTGCTGCCCCGGATATGATGAGATCTATAAGTAAATTGGGTCGTATTTTGGGGCCGAGAGGTCTTATGCCCACCCCTAAGGCTGGTACGGTTACCATGGATATTGCAAAGGCAATCAAGGAGATAAAGTCAGGAAAGATTGAATTTAAGTCAGATAAACAGGGGGGGATTCATGTTGGGATAGGTAAGAGATCGTTTCCCAAACAACATCTTTTAGAAAATGCAACCCATCTTATTAATGCTATAAACGAGGCAAAACCAGCAACTGTGAAAGGTCATCTTATCAAGAGTATGTTTCTAACTACAACAATGGGTCCAGGGTTAAAGGTGTCAATATGAAGAAGGTTGGTAGAATATTTAGAGAAGGTTTAGTTGATAAAATAAAAGATAGTGTTAGCACTAATGCTAGTGTTTTTATTGTAAATTATTCTAACCTTTCGGGCGCACGGTTTAATGATTTTCGTAAGAAATTAAAAGAGGTAGGAGTAACTGTGCAGGTAGTGCGGAATACTATGGCCAAACGAGCGTTTAGGGAGGAGAATTATGAAGAATTGGTGAATAAGTTAGAAGGTCCAACAGCGCTTGTATATGGGAATGCAGATTCTGTGGAGATATCGAAGATATTGGTAAAATTTGCAAAAGAATCTGAAGGGTTTGTTGTAAGAGGCGGATTGTTAGAAAAGAAGATTTTAAATGAGGAAGATGTTCAGAGATTGTCAGATTTACCCTCAAAGGATATATTACTAGCAATGCTTTTAGGAACAATTCAGTCTCCATTAACGAGGCTTGCGGGTGCCCTTAATGCAAAGACCAGAGAATTGCTGTCTATCTTAAAGCAGTTAAGCGAGAAAAGGCAATAAGTTATTATGAAATTTTTTTTAAGGATAGACGCTATACTCTGGGTTATTTTTTGAGTAGGTCAGGCGGAACGAACTAGCCTGTTTTTGAGATATTAATTAATAATATATATTTTATAGAAAAAAAGAGGAGGAAATAAAAATGTCAGAAGATACTGTGGTGGAGAATACCGAGAATAAGGAGAAAAAAGAGCTGTCTCCAAAATTAGAAGAGATAATAAAATCCATTGAAGGATTAACAGCGCTTGAATTATCTGATTTAGTAAAAGGACTTGAAGACAGATTTGGTATTCAGGCAGCCGCTCCTATGGCAGCAGGTATGATGATGCCTATGGGTGCTGCAGCTGGTGCTGCAGGAGCTGAGGCAGCTCAGGAAGAGAAGACAGAGTTTGATGTTGTTCTTACAGAAGTAGGGCCTAATAAGATTGCTGTTATTAAAGAAGTTAGGGCTGCTACGAGTCTTGGTCTTAAAGAGGCAAAGGATCTTGTTGAGTCTGCTCCAAAGGCAGTGAAAGAGGGAGCTTCTAAAGAAGAAGCAGAAGAGCTTAAAAAGAAGTTAGAGGCAGCAGGTGCCAAGGTGGAGTTAAAGTAATATTTGGAAGGTAAGAGATAAAAATAATTATCTGTAATATAATTTTGAAAAAATATTTTATCCTTAAGTTTATATAAATCATTCAATTATGAAGAACATAAATATAAGAAGTTTTAAAAAGATAGAAGACGGTTTTGAACTTCCATGTCTTTTGGATATCCAGTTAGTTGCCTATGATAAATTTCTTCAGCGTAAGGTCCCTCCGGAAAAACGAAAAGACTATGGATTAGAAGAGGTCTTTCGGGAAGTTTTTCCGATGGAGAGTTATGATGGGCAAATAAGACTGGAGTATATGAGTTATACTTTCGGTAAAGAGAAGTATTCGCCGGAAGAATGTAGAAGACGAGGCATGAATTATGCCGCACCACTAAAAGTGAGGCTTAGGTTGATAACGCCGGTTGATATAAAGGAACAAGAGGTATATTTTGGTGATTTTCCTCTTATGACAAATTCCGGCACCTTTATTATTAATGGGGATGAACGTGTTGTTGTTTCTCAAATCCAGCGTCCGCCAGGGGTATCGTTTGAAGAGGAGATGCATCCTACAGGAAGAAGTATATATTATGGTCGGATTATTCCATCCCGGGGGGCGTGGTTTGAAATTAAATATGATCTTAATAATGTGCTTCTGGCGTACATTGACAGACGCAGAAATTTTCCTGCTACACAGATATTAAGGATAATGGGGTTGTCTAGTAACGAGGATATTCAGAAAGTCTTTGGCGATGATTTTGAGAAACTTGCTCCTACGCTTGAGAAAGATGCCACTAAAAGCAAAGAAGATGCATTGCTTGATTTTTATAGAAAGATGCGGCCTACGGAACCTGCTACTATAGAAGTGGCAGATGCTGTTTTCTTTAGATTATTTTTTGATCCAAAAAGATATGATCTTAGTAAAGTAGGAAGACACATTATAAATCGAAAATTAGGCATGAATGTGCCTCTTGAGAATAGAGTATTAGATATTGCTACGGTAGTTGAGGTATTTAGGTATTTATTTAATTTGAGAGAAGGTATCGGTGAGATAGATGATATAGACCATCTAGGAAATAGGCGAATCAAGACAGTTGGTGAATTAGTTCAAAATCAGGTTAGGATAGGTCTTGCACGACTTGAGCGTTCTATAAAAGAACGATTGGTAGTAATGAGTAGTTATGAAAATCTTACTGCTCATCATTTGATAAATTCTAAGCTATTTTCCAGTCAGATACAAGATTTTTTTGCGCGTAGTCAGCTTTCTCAGTTTATGGATCAGGTTAATCCATTATCTGAGATGACCCATAAACGTAGGTTAAGCGCTTTAGGTCCGGGTGGTTTATCCAGAGAACGGGCTGGGTTTGAGGTTAGGGATGTTCATCCTACTCATTATGGTCGTGTTTGTCCTATAGAGACTCCAGAAGGCCCTAATATAGGACTTATAGCTTCTCTTACAAATTGTGCTCGTGTTAATGAATTGGGGTTTATAGAAACTCCTTATCGTAAGGTTGTTGATGGAAAGGTAACTAAGATTATAGAATATCTTACTGCAGATAAAGACCAGTCAGAAAAGATAGCACAATCTAATGCACCGATAGATGAGGATGGGAACTTTTTAGAGCAAGAAATCGCATGTCGATATAAAACAGATTTTCCTAAATGTCATCCTAAAGAGATAAGCTATATGGATGTGACCCCGTTGCAGATTGTTTCTGTTGCTGCCTCTTTGATCCCTTTTCTTGAACATGATGATGCAAACCGTGCATTAATGGGGTCTAATATGCAGCGGCAGGCGGTTCCGCTTATGATACCAGAGGTCCCATATGTTGGGACAGGTATGGAGGCAAAAGTTGCTAGGGATTCACGGGTTTTGGTAATAGCTAAAGAGGCAGGAACCGTTACAAAGGTAGATGCTACTGAGATAGTGGTTGATAATACAGTTTATCCATTAAAGAATTATCAGAGGACAAATGCAAATACATGTATACATCAGCGGCCATTAGTAACTATTGGGGAAAAAGTAAAGGCAGGACAGGTTTTGGCTGATGGTATCGCTACATGTAATGGTAGATTAGCTTTGGGCAGGAACGTATTTGTAGCATTTATGCCGTGGAGAGGATATAATTTCGAGGATGCTATTCTTATTAGTGAGAGACTTGTACGGGAAGATGTTTTTACTTCAATCCATATAGAAAAATTTGAGGTGGAATGTCGTGAAACAAGGCTTGGGAATGAAGAGATTACCCGTGATATTCCTCATGTTGGAGAAGAGGCTTTGGCTAATTTGAATGAGGATGGAATAGTACGTATAGGTGCGGAAGTAAAACCAGGTGATATTTTAGTAGGTAAGGTTACACCTAAGAGTGAAAAGGAGCTTTCTCCTGAGGAAAGGTTGCTTAGGGCTATATTTGGAGAAAAGGCTGCAGATACACGGGATACGTCATTGACTTTACCTCCAGGGGTTGAAGGAGTTGTTGTTAATATTGAGGTGTTTCAGCGTAATGAACGCGGAAGAAAAAGTAAAGCAGATAAACAAAAAGAACAGGCAGCGATTGAAAAGATAAAGGCATACTATAAACAGGAAATACAATTTTGTGAAGAAGAAAGGGAGAAAAAACTTTGTAAACTTTTGGGGATTGATAAAAATAAACTAACTAAGATTAAATTTGATAGTTTTGAGGATGGTTCTGAAGAGCGAGAAATAGTACAGTTTTATGATGATAAGATTGCGGAGTTAATGGCAGAGGAAGAAAATGAGATAGAACGTGCCAAAAGAGGTGATGAGCTTCCTGCAGGAGTTTTGAAGCGAGTTATCGTTTATGTTGCTACTAAGAGGAAGATAGCTGTAGGAGATAAGATGGCAGGTAGGCATGGGAATAAAGGTATTGTTTCGAGAATATTGCCTGAAGAGGATATGCCTTTTCTAGAGGATGGCACACCAGTGGATATAGTGTTAAATCCTTTAGGGGTCCCGTCAAGGATGAATGTAGGGCAGTTGTTGGAAACCCATCTCGGGTGGGCAGCAAAGGCACTTGGTTTTTATACTGAGACGCCTGTGTTTAATGGTGCCACAGAGGAAGAGATTAGAGCATGCCTTAAAGAAGCAGGTCTCCCTGAAGATGGTAAGACAGTTGTTTATGATGGTTATACTGGGCTGCCATTTGATCAGAAGATAACGGTAGGTGTTATTTATATGTTAAAGCTTAATCATCTAGTAGATGAAAAGATACATGCTAGATCTATCGGTCCGTATTCTTTAGTTACTCAGCAGCCTCTTGGCGGTAAGGCTCATTTTGGAGGACAGAGGTTTGGAGAGATGGAGGTATGGGCGTTAGAGGCATATGGTGCTGCTTATACTTTGCAGGAGATGCTTACGGTTAAGAGTGATGATGTTGCTGGACGTAGTCGTATGTATGAGGCTATTGTGAAAGGTCAGCAGAAATTAACTCCGGGGACTCCGGAATCTTTTAATGTTCTTGTTAAGGAACTTCAGGGATTATGCTTAGATATAAAAATGTTAAAGGCAAATTCTGAAGATGAAAAAGATAAACTTTTAGCAAAGTTAAAAGAAGGTAAAAAAGATAATAAAAAGAAATAGTTATGGACAAGAAAAAAGAAGAATATCTTGATAGAGATAGAATTTCCATAGGAGTGGCATCTGCTGATGTTATTCGTTCGTGGTCTTATGGTGTTGTTAAAAAGGCAGAGACTCTTAATTACAGGACACTTAAGCCAGAAAAAGATGGGCTTTTCTGCGAGAAGATATTTGGGCCTGTGCGTGATTGGGAATGTAATTGTGGTAAATATAAGGGGATTAAGTTTAAAGGTATTACATGTGATCGGTGTGGTGTTCTTGTAACCCGTTCTTCTGTGCGTAGAGAACGTATGGGCCATATAGAGTTAGCTTGTCCTGTTACCCATATATGGTTTTATAAAGCTGTGCCTAGTCGTTTGGCGGCATTGTTGCAGATGAGCCTCAGGGATCTTGAAAAATTAATTTATTATGAAGAGTATGTTGTTATTGATCCAGGCAATACCCCTCTTAAGAAAAAACAGTTTTTATCGGAAGACGAATATCAAGATGCATTAGTTAAGTATGGTGGCGGGTTTAAAGCAAAGATAGGTGCAGAGGCTGTAAGGGATCTGCTTAAAGAGGTTGATCTTGATGGTCTTTGTAAGAAATTGCGAAAGGATTTGGAGAAATCAAAACCTACCGGCACAAATTCCAAAAAGATTGCAAAGACAATGAAGATTATAGAGGATTTTAAGAATTCTAATAATTTGCCGGAATGGATGGTTTTGGATGTTATCCCGGTTATTCCTCCTGATTTAAGGCCTTTGGTCCCACTTGAAGGAGGGAGATTTGCCACATCTGATTTAAATGACCTTTATCGAAGAGTTATCAATAGAAATAATCGTTTGAAGAAATTAATGGATCTTAAAGCTCCAGAAATAATATGCAGGAATGAGAAACGAATGTTACAGGAGGCGGTAGATGCCCTTCTTGATAATGGTAGGCATGGCAGGCCTGTTTTGGGTTCTGGAAACCGACCGTTGAAGTCTCTTTCTGATATGCTAAAAGGTAAACAAGGTCGTTTTCGTATGAATTTATTAGGTAAACGGGTTGATTATTCAGGCAGGTCGGTTATTGTTGTAGGCCCAGAGTTAAAACTCCATCAATGTGGATTACCTAAAAAAATGGCATTGGAACTGTTTGAGCCTTTTATTATTCGTAAACTTAGAGAGAAAGGATATGTTCATACGATTAAAGGTGCTAAACGTATGGTCGAGAGGGCAAAGGTTGAGGTATGGGATATACTTGATGAGGTTATAAAAGACCACCCTGTTATGCTTAACCGTGCGCCTACATTGCATAGGCTTAGTATCCAGGCCTTTTATCCAGTGCTTATTGAGGGGAAGGCTATAAAATTGCATCCTTTAGTATGTGCGGCATTTAATGCCGATTTCGATGGAGATCAGATGGCAGTACATGTCCCTCTTTCAATAGAGGCGCAGATAGAGTGTAGGTTGGAGTTATTGTCTATAAATAATCTTTTTTCTCCTGCAGATGGTAGGCCTGTGGTTTGTCCATCACAGGATGTAGTATTAGGTTTATATTATTTAACCAAAGAATATGATGACGGTAGTGATGACAGTAGAATTTTTTCTTCTAAAGAGGAAGTTATAGTCGCATTTAATGATGGGTTGTTGCCTCTTCATAAACGGATTAAGTTGAAATTAGACGGATCTGTTTGGGGGGAAGAAAAGGCATCGTTGATTATTTCTCAAGAAAGGGCAGTGATGGGAGAAGAGGAAAAGAAAGAGGATGAGAATAAACCTTTTATTATAGAAACGACAGTAGGAAGGGTGTTATTTAACGAACTAATGCCAGAAGGTTTTGGTTTTGTGAATGAATTGATGGATAAAAAGAAGATAGCCGCCTTGATTTCTAATTGTTACAAGAGGTTTGGTCAGAGCAGGGCCATACAATTGTTGGATGACTTAAAAGATTTTGGTTTTGTAAATGCTACGCTTGCGGGGATATCAATAAGTATTGCGGACCTTACTGTTCCTAAAGAAAAGGAGGATATAATTAAGAAATCCAAGCAAGAGGTTAGTAAGGTTGAAGATCAATATAGAAAAGGAATTATTACCGGTAGAGAAAGGTATAACAAAATTATTGATGTGTGGACGCGGACAACAGAGACTATATCTGATTTAGTGTTTAATCATATGCATCAGATGAATCCGGTATTTATTATGGCTGATTCAGGTGCTCGTGGGTCAAGGCTTCAGATCCGTCAGCTTTCAGGTATGCGAGGATTAATGGCGAAACCTTCCGGTGAGATTATAGAGAATCCAATAACTGCAAGTTTCCGTGAAGGGCTTACGGTTTTAGAATATTTTATTTCAACCCATGGTGCAAGAAAAGGATTAGCAGATACTGCGCTTAAAACAGCGGATGCAGGTTATTTGACGAGACGCCTTGTAGATGTAGCACAGGAGTTGGTTATAACAAAAGAAGATTGCGGCACCATGAATGGTATAACTGTTTCGGCAATAGTGGAAGGCGATGAGTTGGTCGT
This sequence comes from uncultured Planctomycetales bacterium, assembly GCA_964535935.1. Lineage (GTDB taxonomy): Bacteria > Omnitrophota > Gorgyraeia > Zapsychrales > Zapsychraceae > CAZHWM01. The sequence goes on along the minus strand of CAZHWM010000007.1, from coordinate 30,209 downwards.
AAGTCTTAAAGAAAGAATAACGGGTCGCGTTGCACTTGATAGGATAGTGGATATTGTAACAGACCAGATTGTTGTTGAAGCAGGTGAACTGATTACAGAAGAGAAAGCAGAATTTATAGAGCATCTGGGAATAGAAAAGGTTCGCATAAGGAGTGTTTTGACATGTGAGGCAGAGTATGGGTTATGTGTTAAATGTTATGGTAGGAATCTTGCGACTCAGCGATTGGTGGAAGTAGGAGAAGCAGTTGGTATTATAGCAGCTCAAAGTATAGGTGAGCCGGGGACACAGCTCACAATGCGGACATTTCATATAGGTGGGACAGCGAGTAGAGCAATAGAACAATCTTTTTATAAGGCAAAAAATGAGGGACGGATTAAATATCATCAACTCAGGGTGGTTGCTAAAGGAAAAGAGTTTATAGTCTTGAATAGAAATGGTTCTATTAGTATTAATAATGAATTTGGTCGAGAATATGAGCGTTATCAACTTCCTCAAGGAGCGATTATAAAGGTTGCGGATGGTCAGATTGTTAATAAGGATCAGGTTTTTGTTACATGGGATCCGTATACTGTACCGATTATAACTGAAGTTAAAGGCATTGTAAACTCCGAGGATATTATTCCTGATGTAACAGTTCAAGAAGAAAGAAATCCTATTACAGGTATCACTGAGTGTGTTGTTGTTGAACATAGGCAGGAATATCATCCGCAGATTATTATTACTGATGATAAAAATGAGATAGTGGGGATTTATTCTATTCCTATAGGAGCGCATATTCTTGTGCAGGATAAGCAGCAGATAGATGCAGGGGATCTTATAGCAAAGATCCCACGTGGAACAGGTAAGACTAAAGATATTACAGGAGGGTTGCCTCGCGTAGCAGAATTATTTGAAGCAAGAAAACCAAAAGATCCAGCAGTTATAAGTGAGATCGACGGCATTGTTGAGTTTGGGCAGGATAAGAAAGGTAGAAGGACTATTATTATCAAAAGCGAGACTGGTATGACTGCAGAATATACCATCCCTCACGGAAAGCATCCTGATGTTTATAAAGGTGATAGGGTTTTTGCAGGACAAAGGCTTACTGACGGGCCAATAGTTCCTCATGACATTTTAAGAGTATGTGGGGATAAGGTGCTCCAGGAATATTTGTTGAATGAGGTCCAGGAAGTTTATCGTTTGCAAGGGGTTCGTATTAATGATAAACATATAGAATTGATTATTTCTCAGATGCTTAAAAAAGTTAAGATAGAGGATGCTGGCGATACATCTTTTCTCATTGGAGAACAGGTAGATCGAAGTGTATTTAAAAAAGAGAACGAAGCTGTTTTAAAAAGAGGAGGTAAGCCAGCACAGGCTACTCCGCTTTTATTGGGTATTACGAAAGTGTCATTGACGACGGCAAGCTTTATTTCTGCTGCAAGTTTTCAAGAGACAACAAGGGTCTTGACAGAAGCCGCCTCTTCTGGTAAAATCGACCCTCTGTGCGGTTTAAAGGAGAATGTTATCGTTGGGCATTTAATCCCGGCGGGAACGGGTTTAACGAAATATAATAATATAGAGATAGTGAAATATGCCGACAATACAACAATTAATCAGAAAAAGCAGGATACAAAAGAAAAAGAAGAGTAAGTCGCCTGCATTGACAAATTGCCCATTTAGAAGGGGGGTGTGCTTGCAGGTTAAGACTATGACTCCAAAGAAACCGAATTCAGCTTTACGAAAAATAGCAAGAGTTCGATTGTCAAATAAATTTGAGGTTACCTCATATATCCCAGGAGAAGGTCATAATCTTCAGGAACACTCTATTGTGTTAGTGCGAGGAGGTAGAGTTAAGGACCTTCCGGGTGTAAGGTATCACATCGTACGTGGGACACTTGATACTGCTGGTGTTAGTAAAAGGAAAAAATCCCGTTCCAAATATGGAACTAAAAAGAACGAAAGTGAATGATATAAGAAATGAGAAGACGTAGAGCAGAAAAAAGAGAGCCTTTACCAGATCCAAAGTATAAGAGTCGTTTAGTGGCTAAATTTATTAATACAATTATGTGTGATGGCAAGAAAACAGTGGCTCAAAACATATTATATGATGCATTTGAAATTATAGAACAAAAGATTCAGGAGAATAATGCCTTGAGGATATTTAATAAGGCAATAGAGAATGTTCGACCACGCTTAGAGGTTAAGGCACGACGAGTTGGAGGTGCAACATATCAGGTTCCAGTAGAGGTTCCTGTGAACCGTGGTAATGCACTGGCGATGCGTTGGATACGGGATTTTGCTAGGAAGAAAAAAGGTCGACCTATGAAAAATAAATTGGCTGAAGAGATATTAGCCGCCTATAAAGGCGAAGGAGCCGCTGTCAAAAAGCGAGATGATACGCATAAGATGGCTGAATCCAACAAGGCATTTTCGCATTTAAGGTGGTAAGAAGGAAGGTATAAAAGATGGCAGCGACCCCGTTAAAAGATGTAAGAAATATAGGAATAATAGCTCATATAGATGCAGGCAAGACAACTACTACTGAGAGAATATTGTTTTATGCTGGTGAGATACATAAGATGGGCACCGTTGATGAAGGTAATGCTACTATGGATTGGATGGTTCAGGAACAGGAAAGGGGCATTACCATTACTTCTGCAAATACCACATGTTTCTGGAAGGGGAAGAAGATAAACATCATAGATACCCCTGGTCACGTAGATTTTACAATAGAAGTTGAACGTTCTTTGAAAGTTTTAGATGGTGCTGTGGTTGTATTATGTGCAACCAGTGGAGTGCAGTCACAAACGGAAACAGTTTGGCGGCAAGCAGATCGATATGAGGTGCCTAGAATAGCATTTATAAACAAATTGGATAGACTAGGTGCAGATTATGAAAGAGTTATAGATGAAATTCGCGATAGACTAGGAGCAAATGCAGCTGCGGTCCAATTCCCTGATGGTGTGGAGGATAATTTTACTACTATTATAGATATTATAGAGGAAAAATGTTATGTCTATAAAAATGAAGAGGGTAATGAAATAGATATAATTGATGTGCCTGATGGATTTAAAGATAAACTTAAGGAGATGAAACATATTTTACTTGAGAGACTTGCAGATGCAGATGATGATATCATGGAAAAATTTCTTGAGGAAAAAGAAATAACGCCATCAGAGATTAAGGCAGCTATACGAAGGGCAGTATTAAAGAATACCTTTTTACCTGTATTATGTGGAACCGCATTGAGAAATAAAGGTGTGCAACTTCTTTTAGATGCGGTGTGTGAGTATTTGCCATCTCCTTTAGATGTTCCTCCTATAAAGGGAATAGATCCAAATACAGGAGAAGAGATTGTTAGGGAAACTAAAATAGACGCTCCTTTAAGTGCTTTAGTTTTTAAGGTAGCAACGGATCCTTATGTAGGAAAGTTATTCTATACTCGGATTTACTCTGGAAGCATTTCTCAGGGCGATCAAATTTATAATGCTACTCAGCGAAAGAAGGAACGGGTTGCAAAGATAGTTGTTATGCATTCAAATAAACAGGAAATAGTTCCTAAGGTTGAGGCAGGAGAGATAGTTGCACTTGTCGGATTGAAGGAGTCAAAGTCAGGAGATTCTCTTTGTAGAGAAGATGCTAAGATAGTTATTGAAAATATGAAGATCCCTGAGCCGGTTGTTTCTATGGCAATTGAACCTAAGAGTAAAGCGGATCAGGATAAATTAGGGCTTACATTAAAGAAGTTTTTAGATGAAGACCCTTCACTTAGAGTTAGATATGATAAAGATACCGCTCAAACGATTATTTCTGGTATGGGGGAATTGCATCTTGAGATTATTATCGACCGAATGAAGAGGGAATTTAATTTGGAGACAAAGATAGGTCGGCCACAGGTTGCTTATAAGGAAACGATTACAGAGAGAGTGGATAATATTGTTGGTAAATTTATTTCTCAGACAGGAGGACGTGGTCAATATGGGCATGTAGTTATTAACATGGAACCAGCAGAGGAAAGAGGAAAGGGGATAGTTTTTGTGAATCAAATAAGGGGTGGTGTTATTCCGAGAGAATATATCCCCGCAGTGGAAAAGGGCATTATGGATGGTGCCTTGAATGGTGTGCTTGCAGGATATCCTGTTACAGATTTTACTATATATCTTGTTGATGGTTCATTTCATGAAGTGGATTCTAGCGAATTAGCATTTCAGATGGCAGCAAAGATAGCATTAAAAGATGCGCTTACAAAAGGGAAGTCAGTTTTGTTGGAGCCGATAATGGATTTAGAGATTACGGCTCCTGAGGAGTTTATGGGTGCTGTATTGGGGGATCTTAACACCCGAAGAGGTCGAATAGTAAACCTTGGTAGCAGAGGAAATCTTAAAACTGCGAGATGTGAGGTTCCATTAGCAGAGATGTTTAATTATGCAAATGCACTTCGTTCATTAACACAAGGGCGTGCTAGTTTTTCTCTTGAGCCATCATATTATGCAGAGGTCCCACAGTATGTTGCAGATAAAATAATAGGAGACAGGGAATATCATTCAAAAGGAGTAAAAAGGTAGAGGAGATAAAAATACTCCCTCAATAAAATATAATTTTATAAAATAAAGTATATAAAAAAGTTTTTGGTGCATATTAAACAAAAGGAGGGATTTTATGGCTAAAGAAAAATTTATAAGAAGTAAGCCGCATGTAAATATTGGGACAATAGGACATGTTGATCATGGAAAGACAACATTAAGTGCTGCTATTACTAATATCTTGGCAAAGAAAGGGTTGGCACAGGAACGAAGTTATGATTCTATAGATAATGCACCAGAAGAAAAGGAGCGAGGTGTTACTATTAATATAGCGCATCTTGAATATGAGACAGACAAAAGACATTATGCTCATATTGACTGTCCGGGGCATGCTGACTATATAAAAAATATGATTACAGGTGCTGCTCAAATGGATGGGGCTATTTTGGTTGTTTCGGCTGCAGATGGTGCTATGCCTCAGACAAGGGAACATATTCTTTTAGCACGTCAAGTTAATGTTCCCGCACTGGTTGTATTTCTTAACAAATGTGATCAGGTCGAAGATAAGGAGTTGTTGGAACTTGTAGAGCTTGAACTTAGAGAGCTTTTAACAAAATATAATTTTGATGGTGAAAAAACGCCAATTATCAAAGGGAGTGCCTTAGAGGCATTGAATAATCCGGATGATGAGGAAAAGATCAAGCCTATATTGGAACTTATGAAAGCAGTTGATGAATATATCCCGGATCCTGTTAGAGAACTTGATAAGCCATTTTTAATGGCAGTAGAAGATGTCTTTTCTATTTCAGGAAGAGGAACTGTTGCTACTGGAAGAATTGAAAGAGGTAAGATAAAGGTTGGTGATGAGGTCGAAATTGTTGGTATGAAAAAAGAAGTTACAAAGACAGTTGTAACAGGTGTTGAGATGTTCCGAAAGGAGCTGGATGAAGGCCAGGCAGGTGATAATGTAGGGCTTCTGTTGAGGGGGGTTGATAAAGATGGTATAGAAAGAGGACAGGTCCTCGCACAACCAGGTTCTATTCAGCCTCACACAAAGTTTAGTGCTAAGGCCTATATTTTGACAAAAGAGGAAGGTGGAAGACATACACCATTCTTTAATGGATATAGACCACAGTTTTACTTCCGTACTACAGACGTTACAGGTACGGTAAAACTCCCCGAAGGTGTTGAGATGTGTATGCCGGGAGATAATGTTGAAATGGAAGTAGAACTTATTGTGCCTATAGCAATAGAAAAAGAACTTCGTTTTGCTATCCGAGAAGGTGGGCGTACTGTAGGTGCTGGGGTTATTCATGATATAAAATAATTGAGATCCATGCTGGGGGCTAACAATATTTTGTTTGTTAGACCCCAGTGTGGGGGTATATGTTCGTTGATAAATAGAGGTATTATGCAGAAGATACGTATAAAATTAAAGGCATTTGATCATAGACTGATAGATCAGTCTGCTCAGGAGATAGTTGATACAGCTATTCGTACAGGTGCAAAGGTTTCAGGTCCTGTGCCTCTACCTACTAAAAAAGAGCTGTTTACAGTGTTAAGGTCTCCTGTAATTGATAAAAAGTCCAGAGAGCAGTTTCATCTTGCAACACATAAGAGACTCATTGATCTGATAGAGCCAACAGCTAAGACAGTAGAGGCATTAAGGAAGTTAAATCTTCCAGCAGGAGTTGATGTAGAGATTAAGCAGTAGAAGTTAGAGCTTTTATGTGGTTTTCGATATGTGTTAGAAAATTATAGGATGGAAAAGGTAGATGTGTTTATTGATATATAATTTTAAAGAATTTTAAGGGGATAGAATTCAGGATGAATTTTTTAAAAAATAGAGATTTCATAAAAGAGTTTAATAAAAAGGCGTAAGAAATGATAAGAGGTTTAGTAGGACGAAAAATTGGGATGACACAGACTTTTAATAAGGAAGGTACTCTATTTCCAGTAACACTTATTGAAGCCTCAGAATGTACTATTGTAGATATTAAAGAAACTCCTAAAAGAAGAATAAGTGTGGGGTTTGAGCCAGTAAAAGAGTTACGAGTAAAGAAGCCGCAATTGGGTTTTTTTAAGAAGATAGGTGTCTCACCCATGAGGGGAATAAAGGAGTTTGATTCGACTGATAATAAAGATTACAAAGTGGGTCAGCAGATAAAAGTAGATATTTTCCGTGTTGGTGAGTGTGTAGATGTAACTGGTATATCTATTGGTAAAGGATTTCAAGGAGGTATGAAACGGTGGCATTGGGCAGGAGGTCCAGCAGGTCATGGATCTATGCATCATAGGCGGGTAGGATCCATTGGAGCCAGTGCTGACCCTTCTAAGACATTAAAGGGGACTCATATGCCAGGGCATATGGGGGCAAGAAAGGTGACAGTTAAGGGTTTAAGGATTATAGAGGTTGATACGGAGAGAAATTTAATTGCGGTGCATGGTGCAGTGCCAGGACATAGAAATGCTTTGCTTATTATTAACCGTTCTTTTACGAAGGCATATAAAGATCCTAATGAGAAGAAAGAAGTAGTTGTGAAGAAGATTAATCCTATGAAATTGAGCAAGGCAAAGCATGGTGGGAAGAAAAAGAAGAAAAAGAAGTAATATTTTGAGATAGTTATTAAACAGGTAAATATTTATGGAAAATATAACTCTACCGGTTTTGGATACACAAGGTAAAGAGATTAGTCGAATAGATCTCCCAGCAGATATTTTTGGTAGCAAGGTAAATACAGCAGTAATTTATCAGGCTGTGGTTATGTATAGGGCGTCATTACGGCAGGGAAATGTTTCGACAAAAGAACGGGCATATGTTTCTGGAGGAGGAGCAAAACCTTATAGACAAAAAGGGACTGGCAGAGCAAGGGTAGGTTCGAATAGAAGTCCTTTATGGATTGGTGGGGGAACGGTATTCGGCCCTCATCCAAGGGATTTTGGTTATTCTGTCCCAAAGAAGATTAGGAGGGCGGCTTTGCGCGAGAGTTTAAAGGCAAAGATTAGGGATGATGAGTTTATATGTATTGAAGAGATAAAAAATGTAGAAAAAACAAAACAATTTGCAGGTATATTGGATGCAGTTGGAACAAGGGGGCGTGTATTAGGGTTGCTTGATGGGAGTGATGATACTGTGAATAGGGCATCTCGAAATATAAAACGATTTAAGCTGTTGCGGACACTGGATGTGAATGCCTATGATTTGCTCCAATATAAGACAGTTTTGGCGACGAAAACAGCAGTAGATAATTTAATAAAAAGGATTTTATATAAAGTTAATAATTCTGAGGATAAGGATAATTAGTCGGTAATTAGGTAGGTTTTGTATTAAAGTTAGATTTGGGGAGAGTAAATATAGTGATTACTTGTTACGATATAGTAAAGACATTAGTTAGGACCGAAAAAGGTACGATGCTTCAGCCAGAGAGAAAGTATCTGTTTGAGGTTGATTGTAAAGCAAATAAAATTCAGATTAAGCAGGCAATAGAAGAGATATATGATGTGAAGGTCCAGGCAGTAAACACTATTAAGATGCCATCAAAACCAAAGAGGGTGCGTTATGCCCTTGGGAAGACTAGTGTATGGAAGAAGGCTATTGTTACTCTTAAAGAAGGATATAAAATAGATATAACTTAGATCAAAAAATCAAGTTAGGTAAATAAGATGGGAATTAAACGATTCAGGCCAACAACTAACACGTTAAGACGTACAGCACTTTCTGATTTTTCAGAGATAACCAAGACGAAACCCGAGAAATCGCTTCTTAGGCCATTGAAGAAAAAGGGTGGTCGTAATGTTTATGGACGGATAACTGTAAGATTTCGTGGAGGTGGCCATAAGCGTATGTATCGTGTTATAGATTTCAAGCGGAGGAGATTGGATGAACCAGCAGAGGTTATTGCTATAGAATATGACCCTAATAGGAGTGCACGTATAGCCTTAATTCAATATTCGGATGGAGAGAAATCTTACATTATTGCGCCGTTGGAGTTAAAGGTTGGGCAGAAGGTTATAAGTACATATGATGGAGAGGTAGAATTCAAACCTGGCAACTGTATGCCATTGAGAAGGATACCTTTGGGAACGGCTGTTCATAATATTGAGTTAAGGCCGGGAAAAGGTGGTCAGATTGCACGTGCAGCAGGGACTTCGGCTCAGATAATGGCAAAAGAAGGTGGGTTTGCTTTCATCAGGATGCCTTCGAGAGAGGTTCGAAAGATATCTCTGGAATGTCGTTCTACTATAGGGCAAATAGGTAATGTGGAACATGAAACAAGGTCTTTGGGTAAGGCCGGACGTAAACGATGGCTCGGTAGAAGGGGGCATGTAAGAGGGGTTGTAATGAATCCGGTAGATCATCCTCATGGTGGTGGTGAAGGAAAGGCCCCTCAGGGTAATCCTCATCCGGTATCTCCATGGGGGCAGCCTACAAAGGGGTTTAAGACGAGGAAAAAGAGGAAATATTCTGATAAATATATCGTGCGTAGGAGAGGTTCTAAATAAACATTGTAGATTAGTATAGGTTAAATTTTGGAGAAAGAGATATGGCCCGTTCAATAAAAAAAGGTCCTTATGTTGAAGATTCTTTGATGAAGAAACTTCAAAAGATGATAGCGTCAGGTAAAAAACAGCCAATAAAGACATGGTCTAGGAGATCTACTATTACACCAGACTTTGTTGGATATACAGTGGCGATTTATAATGGGAAAATACATGTTCCTGTTTTTATAACAGAGAATATGGTGGGGTATAAATTTGGTGATTTTGCCCCTACCCGTACATTTCGTAAACATGGCGGGGTAAAGGCAAAGAAAGCACCACAGAAAACTTAAACTGGTATTTTAGTTATTTTAGAAAAATGATTGCACAGGCTAAAGGAAAATATATACGTATGTCTCCAGTGAAGGTCAGGCAGGTAATAGACCTTATTAGAGGTAAGGATGTTGAGATGTCTCTGGCTATACTGGAACAATTAAATAAAGCAGCTGCGCGTGTAGTGAAAAAGATTTTGTGTTCTGCTATAAGTAATGCAAAGGAAAAAGGTCTTGAGGAAAATCAACTTTTTATTTCTGCGATAAAGGCAGATCCCGGTCCTACGTGGAAGAGGTTTAGGGCTGGAGCCTTTGGTCGTGCATCAAGGATAAGAAAAAGGACAACACATCTAACTATTGAATTGGATTTGATTACAATTTAAAGGGGGATTAGGTGGGACAGAAAGTTAATCCTATAATATTGAGAATAGGCTATATAGAAAATTGGAGAAGTCTTTGGTATGCAGATAAAAAAGAATTTTCCAAGAATGTTATAGAAGATTATAAAATACGAAAATTTATAAAGAAGAAATATGTGCAGGCTGCTGTTGCCAGAGTGGTTATAGAGAGACTAGCAGATAAAGTGAAGGTTATTATTCATACAGCTAGGCCAGGGGTTATTATTGGTCGCCGTGGTGTAGATATAGATAAATTAAAGACAGAATTAGGTAAGATTACTTCTAAGGAAGTTGCGATAGATCCAAGAGAAATTAAAAATCCATCAATAGAGGCACAGTTGATAGCCCAGAATGTTGCTTTTCAGTTAGTAAAGCGTGTTGCGTTTAGGAGGGCGATGAAAAGGGCGATAGATGCTGCCATGTCAGCTGGGGCTAAAGGTATTAAGATAAAATGTTCTGGTAGGTTAAATGGAGTTGAGATGGCAAGAAAGGAAAGCTATCAGGAGGGGAAACTACCTTTGCAGACCTTTAGGGCTAAAATAGATTATGGTTTTGCAGAGGCTATAACTACCTATGGTGTTTTAGGGGTGAAGGTGTGGGTAAATAAAGGTGAAGTTATAAAGGAAATAAAACGTCAAAACTAATAGATTGGATTGTTGTTAGAGGAGATTTAGTAAAATGGTTTTTATGCCCAAAAAAGTAAAGTTTCGTAAATCTCAGAAGGGGAAGATGCGAGGAGTCGCGACAGCAGGAAGCAAACTCCATTTTGGAGAATATGGGCTTAAGGCATTGGAGAATGGTCGGATACGTGCAAATCATATAGAGGCATGCAGGGTTGTTGTTGCAAGGAAGTTAAAAGGTGCTGGTAAGTTGTGGATAAATATATTTCCGCATAAACCAATAACGAAAAAACCAGCAGAAACACGTATGGGCAAAGGGAAAGGAGACTTAGATCATTGGGTTGCTGTAGTACGTAGAGGTAAGGTAATGTTTGAGATAGCAGGTGTTCCTGAAGATTTTGCACGTAGGGTTTTACGGCTAGTATCTTTCAAATTGCCTATTAAGACACGGTTTGTGGTTCGTAGCGGGAGCTAAATTAATTTTTTTAATTTTAGTAGAGATTTTAACGGAGTACTAATTAGGTTATGAAAGCAAAAGAATTAAGGGGATTAGATAGAGAAGAGTTGTTGCAAAAAGAGAAGGCATTAAAAAAGGAACTTTTTCAGCTTAATTATGAGCGCAAAATAGGGACGATTCAAAAGCCTTCTCGTTTTAGCCAGTTGAGAAGGGACATTGCAAGAATTCTTACTGTATTAAGGGAAAAAGAATTAGAGGATAGGGCAAATGGAAAGACGAGAAAATAGGAGAACGTTTCTGCAGGGGGTTGTTGTTAGCGATAAGATGCAGAAGACTCGCATTGTTCAGGTTATATGGGGGAAAAAGCATCCTAAATATCATAAAATTATGAAGGCAGTTTCAAAGTATAAGGCCCATGATGAGAAAAATGAGTCTAAGCTAGGAGATACTGTTCGTATTATGCAGACTAGGCCATTATCTAAAGATAAGCGATGGGTGATTGTTAATGTTATTCGTTAATTGGTCTTTAGCTGTGGATTTATATATTTATTTTTATAGGTTGCAGGTAATTAATAAAGGTAGATAATTTAACAACAGGGTAAATAAAAATGATACAATTAAAGACTATCTTAAATGTGGCAGATAATTCAGGTGCTCGTAAGGCTTCAATGATAGGCGTTCTTGGTGCACGAGGAAGGAAGTGTGCGTATATAGGAGATATAGTAAGGGTGAATATTAAGGAATCTATGCCTGATGCTGCTATTAAAAAAGGTGATAAGGCAAAGGGAATTATAGTAAGGACCAAGGCTCCAATACGAAGGGCTGATGGGACATATGTGAGATTTGATAGTAATGCTATTGTTATTATTGATGATGCGGGAAATCCTAAAGGTACACGTGTTTTTGGCCCTGTTGCAAGGGAGTTAAGAAATCTAGATTTTATGAAAATTATATCTTTAGCTCCAGAGGTGGTCTAATGTTGTCTATAAAAAAGAATGATATAGTTTATGTTATAGCAGGCAAGGATAAGGGAAAAACAGGAAAGGTTTTAAGGGTTTTCCCCAAGAAAAATCGTCTCATTGTAGAGAATATTAATATAGTAAAAAAGGCTAGGCGAAGGACGCAGCAGGATCAACAAGGAGGATGGGTAGAAATAGAGGCGCCTATACATATTTCTAATGTAATGTTGTTGGATAAAAAGACAAATAAACCAACAAGATTTGGTGTCTCGATTTTAAAGGATGGAACGAAGGTAAGGATTAGTAAAAAGAGTGGTGAAGTTATATAGTTTCACTATAGATTTTAGATATTTTGCTGTTTAAATTTTGTAGGATAGTTTTTGTTAGAAAAAGAGAGATAAGATATGGTTCCTAGGTTACAAAAAAGATATAAAGAAGAAATAGTCCCTAAGATGAAGGAAAAATTTGGGATAAAGAATAGTCTCGCAGTCCCTTATATTACAAAAGTAGTTATTAATATGGGGGTTGGGGAGGCTATTCAGGATATAAAGGTTTTGGATAGTGCTATGGAGAATTTAACTACTATTACAGGTCAGAAACCAGTTATACGGAGAGCTAGGATAGCAGTTTCTAATTTTAAATTAAGGATAGGAATGCCTGTCGGATGTAAGGTGACTTTACGAAGGGAAAGGATGTATGAGTTTTTGGATAGGCTTATGAATGTTGCTCTTCCAAGAATACGAGATTTTAATGGTGTTTCTCGTAAATCTTTTGACAAGCAGGGTAATTATTCTTTGGGAATAACAGATCAAACTATATTTCCTGAAGTTGATGCAGGAAGGATACAATATACTCATGGAATGGATATTACTATAGTTTTTAATAAAGGTCCTAAAGAGCAGACTTTTGAGGTTTTAAGTCTTTTAGGTATGCCTTTTACAAAGAAATAAGAGAGTGATGATATGGCTAAAAAAGGTTTGATGTATAAGGAGTTACATACGCAACGTAAATTTTCTACAAGGCAACATAATCGTTGTCAGATATGTGGTAGACCTAAAGGGTATATGCGCCGTTTTGGGATATGCAGGATTTGTTTTAGGGAACTTGCATGGCGTGGAGAGATCCCTGGGGTAAAAAAGGCAAGCTGGTAATTTTTAGTTTAGGTAATAAGTTGAATAGATATAGATAGTTATTGAATTTAATATTTATTTTAATTTTAATACGAAATAATTTTTAAAAGATAGGGCAAAATATTATGTCACTTAGTGATCCGATAAGTAATTTACTAACAATAATACGTAATGGTATACAGGTAAGAAAAGAGACTGTTGATATCCCTGCATCAAAGATAGGTGGAAAGATATTAGAGATATTCAAACAGGATGGATATATCGAAGATTTTCGTTTGATGAAGGACAATGTGCAGGGAACTTTTAGGGTTTACCTGAGGTATAATGAAAAAAAACCTGCTATTATTGGGCTCAAGAGAATATCGAAGCCAGGATTAAGGGTATATGTGAAGAAGGATGAGATCCCACGTGTTCTTAATGGTTTGGGGACTGCTATTTTATCCACATCAAAGGGAATCTTAACCGATAGAGAGGCACGTAAGATGAACGTTGGCGGAGAGCTGTTGTGTAGTATATGGTAAATTATTTATTTTTAGATGTATTTAATGGATGTTAAAGGATAGAAGGAAATGTCAAGAATAGGAAAAATACCAGTTAATGTCCCTAAAGAGGCAAAGGTTACCTTAGATAATGGTATGATACATATGAAAGGACCAAAGGGAGAGATGTCTTTAAAAATACCTGAGGGTATTAATGTTGCATTAGAAGATAGTCAGTTGAAGGTAACCAAGTCGGTCGATAATAAACAAAGTCGTGCTAATCATGGAACAATTAGGGCATTGTTGGTTAATATGGTAACAGGCGTTACTAAAGGGCATAAAAAAGATTTGGAGATACAGGGAATAGGTTTTCGTGTTCAATTAGAAGGTAAAAAATTGGTTTTTAGTCTTGGTTTTAGTCATCCTGTGGAATTTGAAATCCCTGATGGGGTGAAGGTCACGGTCCCTAATCAAACTTCTATATCTGTTGAAGGCACGGATCGAGCATTTGTTGGTCAGGTCGCTGCAAAAATAAAGGCATTAAAACCTGTTGAACCATATAAGGGGAAAGGTATTAGATACGTTGGTGAACACGTAAGGAGAAAGCAAGGTAAGTCTGTAACCAAGTAATAGAGGTAATCATAAAGGTTTTTTAAGATGATAGAGAAGGAAAGAAAAAGAATATTTAGGCATAAACGTATTCGTAAAAAAGTAAACGGCACTATGATAAGACCTAGATTGTGTGTGCATCGCAGCCTTAAAAATTTGTACGCACAGTTAATAGATGACGTTTCAGGAAAGGTTTTGTTTGGCATGTCAACTCTGACTAAGGAAGTACGGGATAAGGTTAAGTATGGAGGGAATATAGAGGCAGCTAAGGTACTTGGCGATGTCTTTGCTGCAATGGCAAAGGAAAAAGGAGTAGAGAAGGTTTGCTTTGATAGGGGTGGTTACCTTTATCATGGTAGAGTTAAGGCCTTTGCAGATGCAGTAAGAAAGGGTGGTTTGAAGTTTTAACAATTTATGGCTTTTGCATTTATAATATGCAGAAGATGTTATTAAAGGTAAATATAAAGCTATGAATAATCAAGAAGAAGAAAAACAAGATGTTAATCAGGATATGGAACAAAATGAGATGCAGGTAGAAGAAAATGTCTCTGTAGAATCCTCAGGTATGTCATCATCTTCTGACGGCAATGTCAATACATCTGAGCAAACTACATCTGCTGAACCCCCAGCAGCAGATACAGCTACGGAGCAAGAAGAAGGTGTTTCTGAAGAAAAAAAAGAGGTGCCTTCTTTTAGTAATAAGCCATCAGATGTTAAGACTTCGGAAATTGATAAAGAGGAAGTGAAGGGATTTCTTGAAAAGGTTATTACTATTAATAGGATAACCAAAGTTACTAAAGGGGGGAAAAAATTGTCTTTTAGTGCTTTGGTTGTTGTTGGAGATATGGCTGGTAGGGTAGGCTATAGTTTATCCAAGGCGCCAGAAGTGGCGACTGCTATTCGCAAGGCAATGGCTACGGCTAAAAAAAATATGATAAAAGTACCTATCAGAGGGACGACAATTCCTCATGAGATAATAGGTCGTTGTGGTGGGGCAAGAGTGCTTATGAAGCCGGCAGCAGAAGGTACTGGTGTTATTGCCTGTGGAGCAGTGCGTGCCGTATGTGATGGTGCTGGTATTCACAATATTTTAACAAAATGTCATAGGTCCAATAATCCTATTAATGTAGTGAAGGCTGCAATTGATGGACTTAGTAGGTTGAAACCATTTCCTGAAACGGAACAAAAAGATAAAAAGGAAGAAGATTAATTTTTTTGTAAACATAGGTTTTAATTATGCAGATACATGACTTAAAGGCTCCTAAAGGTGCAAGAAAAAGAAAGAATATAGTAGGCCGTGGTAGGGGATCTGGGAGTGGTGGAACAAGCGGTCGTGGTGAAAATGGTCAGCGTTCTCGTAGAGGGAGAAGTATTGTTGGTTCTCTAGAAGGTGGGCAGATGCCCCTTATAAGGCGATTGCCGAAAGTAGGATTTAGGAGCAAGAATCCTACTGTTTATCAAGTAGTTAATATTGGGGATTTGAATTGTTTTGAAAAAAATAGTGTAATAAATGCTGAGGTCTTAAAATCATCAGGATTAATTAAGAGTTTAAATAAACCTTTTAAGATCTTAGGTAGGGGTAAGATTGCAAAGCCTCTTATTATTCAGACAAAGGCTATTTCTAAAAAGGCCATGGCTAGAATAGTTAATGCCGGTGGCAAGGTTGAGGTATGATATCTTCGTTTGCTAATTGTTTTAAAATACCTGAATTAAGGAAAAAGATTTTATTTACGCTGGCAATTATTGCTGTATATCGTGTTGGGTGCCATATCCCTGTACCGGGTGTTAATGGTGTGGCCTTGGCTGAGTTCTTTGACAGGATAAATTCTACTACTAGCGGTAGTATATTTGGTGTGATGAATATGTTTTCTGGAGGTGCACTCAGGCGTGCAACAGTTTTTGCCCTGGGGATTATGCCGTATATTTCTAGTTCTATCATTATGCAGCTTCTTACTGCAGTTATTCCTGCTCTTGAAAAATTATCAAAAGAAGGGCAAAGTGGTTATCATAAGATAAATCAATATACACGTTATGGTACATTGGCCTTGGCAAGTGTACAGTCTTTCTTTATTGCCTTGTGGTTAGAAAATGGACTTAGAGGAATACAGATAGTTAATTCCCCAGGATGGGGGTTTAGATTGGTTACTGTTGTTACTTTGTCAGCAGGTACGCTTCTTTTAATGTGGTTAGGTGAACAGATCCAAGAGAGAGGGATAGGGAATGGTATCTCTCTTATTATTACTGCTGGTATAATTTCTGCGGCCCCTGCTGCTATAAGACAGCTTGCAATGTTACTTTCTCCAAATAGCGGTGGCGGGGTTCAACTTCAGCCATTTACGCTTTTAGTAATGGTGTGTTTTTTATTGATTGTTATTGTCTCGATAACTTTGATTACCCAGGCACAGAGAAAGATACCGGTTCAATATGCCCGGCGTATTGTAGGTAGAAAAATTTACGGTGGGCAGAGTCATTATATTCCCTTGAAGGTAGATACAGCAGGTATTATTGCTATTATATTTGCACAATCGATTATATTGTTTCCATCTACTTTGGCGAGTTTTATCCCTGTTCAGGGGTTTCAGGTGTTTGCAAGTTATTTGCGTAGAGGACAATTATTGTATTATATAATATATGGTATTTTAATAATATTTTTCTGTTATTTTTATACTGCTATAGTATTTAATCCTGTGGATGTTGCAGAGAATATGAAAAAACAGGGAGGATTTATCCCTGGAGTGAGACCAGGAAAGCAGACAGAACAATATTTAGATTTTGTTTTGACCCGTATTACACTTGCTGGAGCATTGTTTATATGTGTTATTGCTATTATGCCAGATGCAATAATGGCAGCATTTAAAGTCCCTTACTTGGTTGCGTCATTTTTTGGTGGGACAGGGGTATTAATTGTTGTAGGTGTTATGCTTGATACAATGAAACAGATAGAATCTCATCTTTTAATGAGGCATTATGATGGGTTTATGAGAACAGGTAAAGTGAAGGGGAGAAGATGAAAATAGTATTATTAGGACCACCAGGAGCAGGAAAGGGGACATTAGCAGGATCTCTAAAGGATAAGCTAAATTTTATTCATATTTCAACAGGTGATATCCTTAGAGAGGAGATGAAGAATAATACTCATCTTGGACAGGAGGCAAAGTCATATATAGAAAAAGGAGAGCTTGTCCCGGATGAATTGGTCACACGTTTGATAGAGAATAAGTTGTTAAGTAATGGGTTGATAGGGAAAGATATTATGTTTGATGGTTTCCCTAGGACTCAGAACCAGGCAGAGGATTTAGATAGGATATTGTCAGAAAAGAATATGTGTGTTGATTATGCATTATATCTTAAAGCAAGTTTGTCAGTAATTATAAAAAGGTTGACAGGTAGAAGGGTATGTCGAAATTGTGGAGCCTTATATCATATAATCAATATGCCACCTAAGAAGGATGGTATATGTGATAAATGTAGTGGTGAATTGTATCAGCGTGCGGATGATAATGAAGAGACTATAAAAAATCGTATGGATGTGTATAACCAAAGCACCGCTCCTATCTTGGAATTTTATGAAAAGCAAAATAAATTAAAGGTGTTGAATGCTGATGAAGGGGCAGCAGAGGTGCTTAAAGCTGCATTAGGGATTTTGAATGGTTAATGGAGGTGGAATAGGTATTCGGACAAGGGAGGAGATAAGTATCCTCTCTGAGGCAGGTAAGATATTATCAGGTGTTGTAAGGAATCTGGTTAAGTTTTCACAAAAAGGGGTGGCTACTAGAGATATAGATGCTTATGCTGAATCTTTGATAAGGAAAGCCGGGGCAATACCTGCTTTTAAGGGATACCGTGGATTTCCTGCGAGTGTATGTGTTTCGATAAATGAACAAGTAGTCCATGGTATACCGTCTAACAGGTTGTTAATGGAAGGTGATTTAGTTAGTTTGGATGTGGGTATAGCATATAAAGGTTATTATTCAGATATGGCGGTTACTATAGGTATTGGGCAACTGTCACCGGTTAAAAAAGATCTTTTAGAGGTAGCAAGAAAGGCTCTTTATAAAGGTATTGATAAAGCAAAGGTTGGTAATCGTCTTTCAGATATTTCTCATGCTATTCAACGGTTTGTTGAGTCAAACAGATGTTCTGTTGTACGTGATTTTGTTGGGCATGGGATAGGCAAGAAGTTGCATGAAAACCCAGAAATACCAAATTTTGGAGCACCTCATAGAGGTCCTTTGTTGAAGGAGGGAATGGTATTTGCTATTGAGCCTATGGTAAATTTAGGTACATGGCAGACAAGGATATTAAATGATAAATGGACAGTTGTTACTGAAGATGGAAAACCTTCTGCACATTTTGAGCATACGGTTGCGATATTAAAAGAAGGTCCTAAGATTTTAACAGAATGAAGTTGTAGAAGGAAGATGTGATGTGGAGAAGCAGTAAAAATTGAGATTATGGCAAAAGAAGATTTAATAGAAGTAGAGGGAGTGGTAAAAGAGGCCTTGCCTAATGCAAGGTTTCGTGTAGAACTTGATAATGGTCATATGGTACTTGCCCATATATCTGGTAAAATAAGGATGCATTTTATTAGGATCCTTCCAGGTGATAGAGTTAAATTAGAACTTTCTCCGTATGATTTGTCCAGAGGGAGGATTGTATATAGGAGTAAATAACTATGAAGGTAAAATCATCAGTAAAAAGAATTTGTAGTAACTGTAAAATTGTACGTAGAAGAGGTGTGGTGAGGGTAATTTGTTCTAACCCAAAACATAAACAAAGACAGGGGTAGGAGAGAGATCTCCTTTTAAGATATTTTATTGATATGGTTTGGCCAAAGGCAACCATTATGGATTAGAAATATTAATGGAGGGAAATAACGAATGCCAAGAATTTTAGGTGTAGACATCCCAAAAGACAAGAGAATCGAAACCTCATTGCGTTATATATATGGAATAGGACTATTCACTGCACGTAAAATATTAGATGAGGCAGGTATTAGTTATGATATTCGAGCAAGGGAATTATCGGATGAGGATATAGCTAAGATTAGTTCTATTATTCAAAATAATTATCGCACAGAGGGAGATTTAAGGAGAGAAGTAACACAGAATATAAAAAGGTTAATAGATATAGGTAATTACCGTGGTCTTAGACATAGGAGAGCTTTGCCTGTTAGAGGACAGCGAACTAGAACTAATGCACGTACAAGAAAGGGCAGAAAACCCGTTGTTGGTGCTAAGTCGAAAAAACGGTAATCTTATCAATTTAATGGGAAAGGACTTTTAAAGATGGCAAGGTCTACTAAGAGGAGGGAAAAGAAGGCTAAAAAGAAGGCCTTGAAAGGCATTACTTCAGGGGTTGCTCATATTACTGCGACATTTAATAATACTATTATTACTATTACTGATACAAAGGGTAATGTTATTGTATGGTCTACTCCAGGAGTAGTAGGGTTTAGTGGGTCTAAGAAATCTACTCCGTTTGCAGCTCAGGTAGCAAGTGCGGATGCAGCTAGAAAGGCAAAGGATTTGGGAATTAAAACAGTAAGTGTTTATGTAAAAGGACCAGGTGCTGGCAGGGAGTCAGCTATAAGGGCGTTGCAGGCAAATGGATTAAGTGTAACTTTAATTAAAGATGTGACTCCATTGCCTCATAATGGATGCCGTCCTAGGAAAAAACGCCGTGTATAATGTAAAATAGAAAGAGGAGAGATATAGATGGCAAGATATAGAGGACCGAGATGTCGATTGTGTAGACGAGAAGGTGTTAGTATTTGTATGCGTAAGAAGTGTGCTCAAACAATAAGAGAGTATGCTCCCGGACAACACGGAGCAGCAAGGAGGCTTAAGTTATCAGATTATGGTATTCAGTTAAGAGAAAAACAAAAGGTAAAACGACTTTATGGAGTGCTTGAAAAGCAGTTTAGGCGTTACTATGAGAAAGCTGCACGTGCGGGGGGGGTTACCGGTACAGTATTGCTTCAAATTTTGGAGCGTAGACTTGACAATGTGGTTTTTAGGTTGGGATTCGCTACAACAAGACCACAGGCCAGGCAGATTGTAAGTCATGGTTTTGTTTATGTTAATGATAGAAGGGTTAATATAGCTTCTTTTCAGGTTAAGACAGGCGATGAGATAGAGATAAAGGTTACAGAAAAAAACAAAAAATATATTATGGGAAATCTTGAGGTAACAAAAGATAGACCAAGACCAGGGTGGCTTGCATTTGATGAAAAACATCTGCGGGGGAAGGTATTAAGATTACCAGAGCGTGATGATATTGATTTTCCGATCAATGAACAGTTGATTATAGAGCTTTACTCGAAATAAAGATAGTGGTAGACGTGCTATTGAATATATGTTGCATAATTTTTTGATACTACCCACACTCATTTAAGGAGGAGAACATGGGCGTTAAGTGGCGTGATTTTCAAATGCCTAAGAGGCTTGAATGTGAAGAGGCAACTTATACAGAAACCTATGGGAAATTTATTGTAGAGCCTTTTGAAAGAGGATATGGAGTTACTTTAGGAAATTCTTTAAGACGGGTGCTTATTTCATCCATAGAAGGTAGTGCAGTTACTTCAGTTAAGGTTGAAGGTGCTCCTCATGAATATTCAACCATTCCCGGTGTAATGGAGACAGTTTCGGAAATAATATTGAATATAAAAAGGCTAGTATTAAGATTACATTCGAAAGTCCCAAAGACTGTTTATATAAAAGCTGAACAAAAAGGAGAGGTTAGGGCTGCAGATATTATTTGTGATGAGACAGTAGAGGTTCTTAATCCGGATCTTCATATAGCTACTTTGACTCGTGATACACGTCTATATATGGAAATGGAGGTATCAAGAGGACGAGGTTATGTGCCTGCTGAGATGAATAAAAAGGAAACAGCAGTTAATGCTATAGCTATAGATTCTATTTTTACCCCTATTGTAAAAGTAAACTATAAGGTTGAAAATACTCGTATAGGGCAGAAGACAGATTATGACAGACTTATTATGGAGATTTGGACTAATGGCGGCATTAGTCCAAAGGAAGCTATGTTGTATAGTGCAAATATCATTCAGAGGCATTTGGATGTTTTTGTAAGTTATGGTCAACTTCCAGAAGAGGAGGAAGAGGAAGAGGAAATTTCAGCAGAAGAACAGGCGCTTTATGAAAAATTAAGGTTACCTATTTCCGAGTTGGAGCTTTCCGTAAGGAGTGCGAATTGTCTTAAGGATGCAAAGATAAAAACTATAGCAGAACTGGTGAGAAAGACAGAGGCAGATTTGCTTTCATTTAGAAATTTTGGTAAGAAGTCACTAACGGAGATAAATGATCTGCTTAAGGTTATGGGTTTAAGTCTTGGTATGAAGGTAGATATGAAAAAATTGAGGAAGAAGGATTAAGATGAGACATAGAATTTCTGGTAATAGATTAAATCGAAATATGAGCCTTAGAAAGGCAACTATTAGAGATATTGCAAAGGCTACTTTGATACATCAAAGAATATGTACGACAAAGCCCAAGGCAAAAGAGGCAAGAAAATTGGTTGACAGACTTATTACTTTGGGTAAGAGAGGTAGGCTTGCAGATAAACGAGCAGCTTTTGCAATTTTATGTGACCATAAATTGGTCAGTGATTTGTTTAATAATACTGCACCGCGGTTTAAGGATAGGGCAGGAGGGTATACGAGGATTATTACTATTGGAAAGAGGCGAGGAGATGATGCTCAAATGGCTTTTCTTGAGCTTACGGAAAAAGAAGAGTTAATAGTAAGTAAGCCTAAGACAGGAATTGGAATAAAGAAAAAATTTTCAGATGTGTTACCGGGAAAGAAAAAGGAGGGTTCACAAGTTAAGTCTAAGTCCCCCAAAAAAGGAAGTGATAAGGAAGAAGGAAATAAACAGGATGGAATTGAAGAATCACAAGCTAATGTGGAATCTAAGGGCAGAGAGGCAAAGTTTATGAGTGGTATCCGCAGGATGTTTAAAAAGAAGAATGATACGAGTTCTGGTAATTAGCATTGATAGAAGAAAATTTTGTGCTTTTGGAGGTATGTGTAAATGCCAAAAATTAATAGAAGGGTTAAGCAGCTAGTGTCCTCGTCAACATTGGCGATTACTGCTAGGGCAAAAGAGTTACGGCAAAAAGGGGTTGATGTTGTTAATTTTGCTGGAGGTGAACCAGATTTTGATACCCCGGATGTTATTAAACAGGCAGCTGTTGTTGCGATTAATAATGGATTAACAAAATATACCCCAAGTATAGGTACACTCGAGTTACGTGAACAAATAGTAAGAAAATTTAAGGAAGAAAATAATATTAGTTATGATGTTTCTCAGATAGCGGTTTCATGCGGGGCCAAGCATTCTCTTTTTTCAATTGTGCAGGTTTTGGTTGATGAAGGAGATGAGGTGCTTATCCCTGCACCTTATTGGGTAAGTTATCCTGAGATGGTAAAACTTGCAGGTGGTGTGTCTAAAATTATTCCTACTTCTCCTCAAACAAATTTTAAACTAACAGCGCAGCGACTTTCTGAAAATATTTCTGATAATTCTAAAGTATTGATATTGAATTCTCCATCTAATCCAACTGGTATGCTGTATTCTAAAGAAGAATTAGAAGCAATAGCAGAGGTATGTGTTAAAAATAATTTGTTTGTTATAAGTGATGAGATATATGAAAAGATTATTTTTGATACAGATACATATACTTCAATAGCATCTTTAGGTCCAGATATTTATAAACTTACTATTACAGTAAACGGTGTATCTAAGGCGTATTCTATGACAGGCTGGCGGATAGGGTATTGTGCTGGGGATAAAGAGATTATAGGATATGTAAAAAAAATACAGGACCATTCAACATCAAACCCATCTTCTATAAGTCAGGCAGCAGCTTTGGAGGCCTTGAGATCTGCTGGAAAAGACGCTTTGATGATGGCCGCAGAATTTAAGAAAAGAAGAGATATTATTACATCTGGAATGGATGAAATATCAGGTATAAGTTATATTAAACCTGAAGGGGCATTTTATTTGTTTTGTGATTTTTCTAAATTTGGTGATTCTATTGAGACTGCAAAGTCGATTTTAGATGAGGTTAACGTAGCAGTTATTCCTGGAGATGGGTTTGGCGCGCCTGGTTTTATGCGAATGAGTTTTGCCACATCCTCTGAGAAAATAAAAGAAGGTATCAGGAGGATATCTGATTGGGTGAAGAAGCATGCCTAATATTATTTTCTATTTGAGATACATGTATTGTTAATTAAGGTTATCATTTGGGAGGCAAAAGTGGATCTCAATGAATATCTAAAGCTTTCCGTAGAAAGAAACGCCTCTGATTTACATCTTACTGAAAATAGCCCACCTATATTAAGAATAGATGGTAAATTAGTTTTTACTGAAGAGGAACCATTTACAAGAGAAGAGCTGAAGAGAAGTATATATGGTATTCTTACAGATCTTCAGAAGGAGCAGTTTGAACGTGATTTAGAATTGGATTTTTCAATAACACTTGAGAATTCAGATCGATTTAGAGTTAATGTACATATGCAGAGGGGATGTGTTGAGGCTGCTTTTCGCAGGGTGCCTATGGTAATCCCCTCTGTTGAGGAATTAGGATTGCCTTCTGCTATTTATAATTTTGCAAGAAAGACACAAGGGTTGGTGCTTATTACAGGTCCTACAGGTACAGGTAAGACTACAACATTAGCATCTATGATTAATATAATTAATGAAGAACGTGCCTGCATGATAATGTGTATTGAGGATCCGATTGAATATATCCATAAAAATAAAAAATCTGTAATAAAACAACGTGAGGTTTATAATGATACTCATTCATTTGCAGAGGCTCTTAAAAGGTGTTTACGGCAGGATCCAGATGTAATTGTTGTAGGAGAAATGAGAGATTTAGAGACGATAGCAACCGCTCTGACGGCTGCAGAAACAGGGCATTTAGTGTTAGCAACTCTTCATACTCCTGATACTGCACAGACAATAGAAAGAATAATTGATGTTTTCCCACCTAATCAGCAACAACAGGTCAGGCTTCAGCTCTCGTCTTCTTTGCAGGGAGTGACTTCTCAGATTTTATTGCCTCATGCCGATGGAGAAGGACGTATATTAGCCTCGGAGGTTCTTGTTGCTACTCCTGCAATAAGAAATCTTATTCGTGAGCGAGCTGTTGAACAGATACCTACTGTACTTCAGACAGGACAAAAATATGGAATGCATACTATGGATGCTTCTTTGAAGGAACTTGTTCAGGCAGGTTTGGTCACATATGAAGATGCTCTTCAACATGTTAAGAATGTCGAAGAATTTAAGACACTATTAAATATGGATTAAGAATGATAAGAAGAGAATTTAATGAATGTTTTGATGGTGATTTATAACTATAATCACTAGATAAGATAAAGAAAATATTTAGAAGATCCATCCATAAACTACAAAAGAGATAATTTCCGTATTTTATTAATTTAGATATTGAATTATTGAAGTTAATGAATAGGCATGGTAGGATCTGACTTATTTAATTAAGAGGTGTTTGTTATGAATCAGGAAGTCTGTTGTGCAGGTTTTTAGTAGGATAAATTAAATAAATAAGTAGACGGTATTATGATTTGAATTGTATTTTAAGATATTAGAGATAATTTGGAAATGAAAGTGAGGGATGACAGATGGGCTCATATGATGAGTTAGTAGATAAGGCCAAAGAAAGGTTTGGTAGAATTGTTGAGGAGCAGTTGCGTCGTGTTGAGCAGATGAAAAAGGATACAGGTTTTATTGATTATTCTACATTGTCTCCTATTATTATTGGCATCTGTTGGGGAGATGGGATAGGAGAGATAATATCCAAACATGCCCAAAAGGTATTAGAACATATGTTAAAGAGTGAGATAGCCTCAGGTAAGATTGTTTTTAGACAGATAACAGGACTTACTATAGAAAATAGGGTTAAGCATATGAAGGCTATACCTGATGATGTGCTTGATGAGATTAAGTTATGTCATGTTATACTGAAAGGGCCTACTACTACTCCACAGGCAGGTGGGCCATGGCCTAATATAGAGAGTGCTAATGTTGCAATGCGCAGGTACCTTGATCTGTTTGCTAATGTCCGGCCTGTTAAGATACCGCAAGAGGGCATTGATTGGTGTTTTTTTAGAGAGAATACAGAGGGAGCTTATGTTTTGGGCTCAAAGGGTTTTGATATATCTGAAGATATTAGTATAGATTTTAAGGTGATCACACAACAGGGCAGTGAGAGGATTATTCGTATGGCATTTGATTATGCCAAGAAAAATAATATTGACCGTGTAACTGTTGTAACAAAGTCTAATGTAGTAAAGACTACAGATGGTAGGTTTTCTAAGGTTGCCTTCCGTATAGCAGAGGAGTATCCTGATATACGGTTGGATGAATGGTATATTGATATTATGACAGCGAAATTACTTGATCCCGCACGTAGGAAGCAATTTAAGGTAATAGTTCTTCCTAATCTATATGGAGATATCTTAACAGATGAGGCAGCCCAGCTTCAAGGTGGAGTTGGCACTGCCGGGAGTGCTAATATTGGAAGACGCTGGTCGATGTTTGAGGCCATTCATGGAAGCGCACCACGTATGGTAAAAGAAGGTAGGGCAGAGTTTGCTGATCCCAGTTCTATGATACGTGCATCTGCTATGTTGTTAAGACATATAGGGTTTGCTGATGCTGCTGAAAAGGTTGAAATGGCTCTGGATGTATGCGGGCAGTTTGAAAGAAAGAAAGTTATAACAGGAAGAGATAATGGCGTAACTGGCGAGGAATATACCGATTATCTTCTTTCTTGGATTGATAATGCGGAATTAAAATCTTATTGGGAGAAAGAAGTATCTAGGGTTAGCATTAAGTGAATTAGTTACATGGATATCTTTATATTAAAATAAAGCCTCTTTCTTTTTGGAAGGGGTTTTATTTTTGTAAAATGGTATTATTTTAGAATAAATTTTGTAGAGTTAGGTATGGGATATAAATGTTGTTTACAAGATTTAGGTTTGATAGATTACAGGCAGGCCTATCTTTTACAGAGGCAGGCAATAGGTCATTTGAAGGATACGGGTATTCAGTCAATATTTTTATGTGAACATCCTGTTGTTATTACATTGGGTAGGATGGCAAGGAAAGAGAATTTACTTGTCTCTGAGGAGCATTTGAAAGTAAAGGGAGTTGATCTCATCCATGTTAATCGAGGAGGAGATATAACTTTACATGCACCGGGACAGCTGGTTATCTATCCTATATTTAATTTAACATATTATGGGAAAGATCTTCATAAGTATTTACATAAATTGGAACAAACAATTATTGATTTATTAGGTTATTTTGATATAGTTGCGGATAGAATTTATGGAAAGACTGGTGTATGGATAAGAGATGCAAAGATAGCATCTATAGGTATTGGTGTCAAGCACTGGATAAGTTTTCATGGGGTTGCTTTAAATGTGGATATTGATATTAGTTTATTTTTCATGATAAAACCCTGTGGTATGGAGGTTAGAATGACAGCCATGAATAAATTGATGTCTTCAGGAGTCGATAAGCAGGATATAAAGGAGAAGTTAATTTCTTGTTTTGAACGGGAGTTTGATTTAAATTATATTTAAGATTAGAATATCATTGTAGATAATATAAGAGTATAATGTGGAGGTTATTGTTATGGAACATGAATTGAAGTTGCCTGAATTAGGCGAAGGTATTGAAAAGGCAATTGTTGCCTGTTGGCATGTTAAAGAGGGCGATGAAGTAAACCAAGGAGATGAGATCGTTGAAGTTGTCACAGACAAGGCTTCCTTTGGTGTGCCTTGTCCTTGTAGTGGAATTTTAAAAAAGATAATGGTCCATGAGGGGGGGGAGATTAGGGTAGGTGGAGTATTAGCTAACATAGGAGCAGGAGAGTCTATAATATGAGTAATTCTAAGAAACGTGTTTTATTGATGTATATTACAAAGGTCTCAGGACACAGACAGGCGACACTTGCTATTCAGCAGACATTACGCCGTATGGCCCCTGATGTGGAGGCTCCTGCTATTAATGGCTTCGGCTACACTTATCCTGTACTGGAGAAGATTGTTAACAGGGCATATATGAGTGTTATTAGAAGAACCCCTAAGGTGTGGGATTATCTATATGATAATCCTAAGATTGTCAAAAATTCTCAGAGCATAAAACAGTTTTTGCATAAGACCAGCCATGAGAAATTAAGGATGTTGTTTGAAAGGCATAATCCTTCTGTTGTTGTATGCACGCAGGCGTTTCCCTGTGGGATGGTAGCAGACTATAAAAGGGCGTATAATATTGATATGACTTTGATAGGGGTTTTAACCGATTTTTCTCCTCATTCGTTTTGGATTAATGAAGGGGTTGATTATTATATTGTCCCTTCTGAGGATGCTAAGGATAGGTTTATTAAAAAAGGTGTAGATGAGAGGATTATAAGGGTTTATGGTATTCCTATAAGACCGAAGTTTGCAGAAAAGCTGGATAGAAGATTAATTGCAGATAAGCTGGGAGTAGATCTTTCTAAACCTGTAATTCTTATTATGGGGGGAGGCCAGGGCTTAGGGCCTATAAGGTCTACTGTAAAATCTTTGATAAAGTTTGATATGGAGATGCAGATTATGGTTGTTGCGGGTACGAATAAAAAGGTGATAAAAAGTTTAAAGGGATATGCTGAGAGATTTCCTAAAAGGGTCTTGGTGTTTGAATATGTTAAGAATGTGGATGAGCTGATGGAGGTAGCTACTCTAATTATAACTAAGCCGGGAGGGATGACCACTGCTGAGAGCCTTGCGAAGGGGTTGCCAATGGTAGTGGTTAATCCTATACCAGGGCAGGAAATGAGAAATACGGATTTTTTGATACGGAAAGGAATAGCAGTTCGTATAGACAATAAGGCGGATATAGGAGAAGAGGTTGATATGCTTTTACGTTCACCTGAACGGCTTGAGGCAATGAGAAAGGCAGCATATGAGAACGCAAAGCCTAATGCTGCTGTAGATATAGTTAAACTTATTTTGGAAAATATTAATAGATAGCTTTGTATATTTTATAGCTATATAAGATGGTTAGATATTTATTATATAAAATAGCCTTATTTTTTGTTCATTGTCTGCCATATAAGGTTTCTTACAGAATAGCGATTTTTCTTTCGAATATGCATTATTGGTTGTCTTTTAAGGATAGGAAGGCAGTTATAGGTAATTTACGTGCAATTACTGGGAAAGAGGATATAACATTTGAGGCGAAGGAGGTTTTTAGAAATTTTGGCAGGTATTTACATGAATTTTTTATTATGGATAAGGTGTTGGATAAAGAGTATATCCGAAAAAATATTAAGATAAAAAATATTAGACGCATACAGCATGTCCTGGATAAAGGTAAGGGGGGGATATTGGTTACCGCTCATATAGGTAATTGGGAGTTGGGTGGAGTTGTCGTGAGTATGTTAGGATATCCTTTGACCGCAGTTGCCCTTCCCCATAAGGAACGGCCGGTTAATGATTTATTTAATTCTAGACGGCAGAGTAAGGGGGTTAAAGTTGCACCATTACAGAATGCTGTGCGAATGTGTATGTCTGCTATAAAAAGAAATGAGTTAATAGCACTTGTTGCTGATAGAGATTTTAGTTCAAATGGTGAGGTGATGGATTTTTTGGGGAAAAAGGCCTTTATCCCAAAAGGAGCAGCGGTATTGTCAAAAAAGACAGGCGCACCTATTATCCCTGCTTTTCTTATTCGTAAAGATATTGGACAGTTTACATTGTTTGTCTGCAATCCAATATTCCCGGATAAAAATTTTGGACATAATGATGATGTTAAGCCCCTTATGAGAAAGTATCTTTCTGTTATCGAGGATATGATCCGTAGATATCCATCACAATGGCTGATGTTTAGAAGGTTTTGGGTATGAAGATATGTATACTAATTCCTGTTCATAATGAGGTTCGAACTATAGCTCAGATTGTAGAACAATTACTGGCAAAGGGCATGGATACTATTGTAGTCGATGATGGTTCTACGGATGGTTCCGGGGATGTTGCTCGCCAGAAAGGGGCAGTGGTTATAGTTAATAATAAAAAAAGTGGAAAAGGATATTCCTTACGGCGTGGATTCGATTATATCCTTAAGTTAGACTATAGTGGAGTGATTGTGATGGATGGGGATGGTCAGCATGATATATCTGATCTTGATGTTTTTATTCAAGCAGCAGAGGGAGAACAGATAGGTATAGTTTCTGGTAATCGTATGCATAATTCTAAGGGGATGCCTTTTGTCCGTTATGTGACTAATAGATTTATGTCTTTGCTTATATCTGTTGCCTGTGGGCAGTATATCCCCGATACTCAGTGTGGATATAGGTATATTGCTAGTGAAGTTTTAAAAGAGATTGAATTTCAGTGCAATGATTTTGAGATAGAGACTGAAATGCTTATAAAGGCAAGCAGAAAGGGTTTTAAAATTCGATCTGTGCCTATCAAGACTATTTATCGCGATGAAGAGAGTAAGATTAACCCTTTTAAAGATACTATTCGGTTTATTGTTTATTTTTCCAGAGAAGTTTTTAATCCTTGGCGTAAGAACTAAAAGTATAGAATATTGTTTTTATAATGAATATGCCCATGTATTGTTTTTTCATAACCAGTAGGCCTACTTTATATTTAGGTATGGATATGGCGGATAGACATCGGTTTAGGTATGCATTGCTCATGTCATTTTTGTTACATTGTTTGTTGATAATAGGTTTATCTCTACCAAGACGTTCTCATTATATAAAGCCAGCAAAACAGATAGAGGTGGTCTACAGAGCAGTAAAACAAAAAACAAGTAAGTCTTCTTTATTTAGCTATAAGAAATTTAATGTGGTTGAAAAGGCCCCACCACCATTAGATGATATTGATATTCTTCCTAAAAAAGAGGATTTTTTTAAGGTAATAGATAAACAAACAGCAGATGTCTCTATAACTAAGGATACATTTAAATTAGCCAACAAACAAGTTGCTGAGATACAAACCTTGGATATGGATAGGAAAATTACTATTCCTGTGTTGAAGACAGAGAAGATGATCAGTACAGGGTATCTTAGTCAACATCAAAAAATAAGAGAGAAAATAAGGCAGCGGGCATATGCATATATAAATAATCCAAGATTAAAAGATGGACAGGTTTATCTTACCTTTCTTTTAAGTAGGGATGGTAGATTGAAG
>CAZHWM010000006.1:0-24287 GCA_964535935.1 uncultured Planctomycetales bacterium | reverse complement strand
AAAAATGCGCCTGGGTGGACTCGAACCACCCACGCCGGCCTTAGGAGAGCCGCGCTCTATCCATCTGAGCTACAGGCGCATTTTTTAAATAATATATTATTATACTAAGAATAATTTATCAATGAATAAATTTCAAAATCTTTTAACTTGTCACGACCATTCAAAAAACCTAACTCTATAAGAAAGGCGATACCTACTATTTCTGCCCCCTGCCCCTTAACTAAATCTGAAACTGCCTTAATTGTTCCACCAGTAGCCAAAAGGTCATCTACAATAAGTACCCGTGAATTAGAAGAAACTGCGTCTTCATGCATCTCTAAAGTATCTGTTCCATACTCTAATTCATACGTAACACTCTTAGTCTTATATGGTAACTTACCCTTCTTTCTTACAGGCACAAAACCGACTCCTAATTTATATGCCAATGCACTTGCAAATATAAAACCGCGTGCATCAACACCGACAATAGTATCTATATTCTTATCTTGAAATCTGTTGGCCAATAAATCAATTGATTTTGCAAAGGCCTTTTTATCCTGTAAAAGAGGTGTTATATCTTTAAAAATAATCCCTTCTTTGGGGAAATTGGGTATATCACGGATATATCCTTTTAAATCTAAATCATCGTATGTTGTAGGTTCAGTCATCTATATCCTCCCTTTCTCCTTTTCTCTTTTGTTCGTATATCTCCCGAATCTTTTTTATTGTTGCAATCTCTATCTGCCTAACCCTTTCTCTAGATACACCTAAAACCTTTGCTATTTCTGCAAGCGTGTGTGTATTTCCGTCAGCGAGACCATAACGCATCTCAATGATCTTTCTCTCACGATCATTCAACATATTAAGAAATTCCTGCGCACGTTCTTTATTAAAAAAACTTTCAAGCTGCTCATCAGGACTAACAGCTGTTTCATCTTTTATAATCTCGCCAATCTGTCCGTCTCCATTATCACTTATAGGTGCATCAAGACTTGACATTTTTGCTACAGTATTCTCTAATTCTCGCACCTTTTCAACAGGGACTTTCATCTCTTTTGCTATTTCACCAAAACTAGGTGTTCTATTAAGTTTATGGACCAGTTTCTCAACAGCCTTTTTATATCGCGCAAGTTCTTCATTCATATACACCGGAATACGTATCATCTTACCCTGATCAATTATCGCCCTTGATATACCCTGCTTAATCCACCATGCCGCATAAGTTGAAAACCTAAACCCTTTATCAGGATCAAACTTCTCAACGCTTTTCATCAAACCAATATTACCTTCTTCTATTAAATCACTTAAAGGCACCCCTAGATTAACATAACGCTTGGCTATACTAATTACAAGCCGCAGGTTTGCCTGTATCATCTTTTTACGTGCCTCTTCATCTCCCCGTCGTACTCTTCTTGCCAATTCGATCTCTTCTTCACTTGAAAGAAGAGGGATAGATCTTATGTCTTTAAGATATGCTTTTACAACATCCATGCTTTGTTTTTTTTATCTGCTGTGCCATTTTACCTTGTTTACGCATATTGCACAATTTAACAAGGTTAAATTGTGCAATATGCGTAAACAATCAACATAATAGTTTATTTTTTCTTCCTCTTTGTACTACTTTTTTTATTATTCTTCGCAATTACTGCAGCTTGTCCTGCTGCAAGTCGTGCAATAGGGACACGGTATGGAGAACAGCTTACATAGTTCAAGCCTACATTTGCAAAAAACTTAACTGATGCAGGATCTCCACCATGCTCCCCACATACACCACATTTAAGTTCTTTTCGCGTTGATCTTCCTCTCTCTACACCTAACTTAACTAATTGCCCTACCCCCTGCTGGTCAATAGTAGCAAATGGATCATCCAGCAATATCTTCTTATTAAGATAACACGACAGGAAACTACCAACATCATCACGGCTGTAACCAAAGGTCATCTGCGTCAGGTCATTTGTGCCAAATGAGAAAAACTCTGCTTTCTCAGCAACCTTATCTGCAATAAGGGTTGCACGAGGAATTTCCATCATCGTCCCAACAAGATATTTTACCCGTGCCTTTCTCTCTTTTATAATGGCATCTGCTGTTTCTCTTATTATTGCCTCAAGTACTTCAAACTCTTCCTTTGTCCCTATGAGAGGTATCATTATCTCAGGAAGAACCTTGATACCCTGTTTAGCAACATTACAGGCAGCCTCAATAATTGCGGTTACCTGCATACGACATATTTCAGGATATGTTATAGAAAGCCTACATCCGCGATGACCAAGCATAGGATTCATCTCATGCAGGGAATCAACCTTGGCCTTTACTTCTTCAACCGTTATATTGAGCCGCTTTGCCATCTCTGACTGCCCTGCTTCATCATTTGGCAAAAATTCATGAAGTGGAGGATCTAACAGTCTTATAGTAACAGGCAAGCCTTTCATTTCCTTAAAAATACCCTCAAAGTCTCCTCTCTGCAGAGGCAACAACTTCTCAAGGGCCTTTTCTCTGCCTTCAGTATCACTAGCCAAAATCATCTCTCTAACGGCCCATATCCTATCACCTTCAAAAAACATATGCTCTGTACGGCAGAGTCCAATACCTTCGGCACCCAGTGCCCGGGCAACACGGGAATCCCTTGGCGAATCTGCATTGGTTCTGACATTAATCTCTCTAGCCTTATCTGCCCACTTCATTACCTCTTTAAACATCTTACATATAGGATGTTTTAAGGCATCCTTATCTTTTTCAACAATACCTGCAATTACAGGTGAGGAGGATGTATCTACATGGCCTAAAATAACCTCCCCTGTAGAACCATCTATAGATATCTCATCTCCTTCTTTAATCACAGTATCGCCAACTTCAATAACCTTTTTATCATAATCTATATTTAACGCACCGCATCCTACCACACAACATTTACCCCAGCCACGAGCAACAACTGCTGCATGTGATGTCATCCCACCAGTAGAAGTCAATACTGCCTCAGCAGCCCACATACCACTTACATCTTCTGGGGAGGTCTCTCTTCTAACAAGGATAACCTTCTTGCCTTTTTCTGCCCATGCGATGGCATCTTCGGCATTAAATACTACTTGCCCACTGGCTGCTCCAGGGCCAGCAGGAAGCCCCTTTGCAATAACACGAGCTTTAGATACAGCCTCTGCCTTTGCTTTAGGGTCTAATATAGGAAAAAGAAGTTGGTTAAGATGATCACCTTCTATTCTTAATAATCCCTCTTCCTCTGTAATCAACTTCTCTTTTACCATATCCACTGCTATCTTAACCGCAGCCAATCCTGTACGTTTACCTGTTCTTGTCTGAAGCATAAACAGTTTACCTTCCTGAATGGTAAACTCAATATCCTGCATATCCTTGTAATGCTTTTCTAATTTAAGTCGAATATCCTCAAGCTGTTTGTATATTTTAGGCATTTTTTTCTTAAGTGTTGATATCGGCTCTGGTGTTCTGATGCCAGCAACAACGTCCTCCCCCTGTGCATTAATAAGATACTCACCAAAAAACTTGTTTGTTCCATCAGCAGGGTTTCTTGTAAATGCAACACCTGTACCTGAATTATCTCCCATATTCCCAAATGCCATTGCCTGAACATTTACTGCAGTACCTTTCAGCCCATGCAGTTTATTAATATTCCTATAAGCAACAGCCCTAGGAACATTCCATGAACCTATAACAGCATTAATTGCATAATTGAGTTGCTCACGAGCATCTTTAGGGAAATCTTTGCCTACATGTTCTCTATATACTTTCTTATAAGCCTCAACCACTTCTTTTAATTCATCCACTGTAAGCTCTGTATCTTGCTTCCGCCCGTATTTCTCCTTAATACGAGTAAGCTCATTTTCAAAATGTTCATGTGCAACTCCCATACACACATCACCAAACATGTTTATAAACCTACGATAGGAATCCCATGCCATACGCTCATTATTAGTCTTTTTAGCCAGCCCTTCCACAGTCTCATCGTTAAGACCAAGATTAAGAATGGTATCCATCATCCCAGGCATTGATACAGCAGCACCACTTCTAACAGACACAAGCAAAGGATTATCCTTATCCCCTAATTTCGCACCCATTGCCTTTTCTAACTTTTTAATATTTTTCTCGACCTCTTTTTCAAGTTCTAGCGGTTTCTTTTTCCCATGAGAATAATAATACTCACAAACCTCAGTAGAAATTGTAAACCCTGGCGGAACGGGTATACCTATACTAGACATCTCTGCTAAATTTGCCCCCTTACCGCCGAGAAGATCTTTCATATTAGCCTTACCTTCTGCCTTGCCATTACCAAAAAAATAAACATATTTCTTTGCCATAATTAACGCTCCTCCTCTGTTTTTTTAATAACTCCACCTCGGGATAGGCTTACTACCCCTTCAATTTCCCTAAAAATACAAATTAACTTTATTACTCTTTTTTCTCAAGATAACCTAAAAATTTATCAAAAGGAACCCTATTCTTTTACCAATTCAATCTCATCTATCACGATATCATTAACCGGTCTATCAGGTCCTTCAGTTTTTACGTTTTGTATCGTATCAACAACATCCATTCCTTCAACAACTTCTCCAAAATTAGTATACTTTCCATCAAGCCATGGAGTAGCTTTAGCTGTTACAATAAAAAATTGGGATCCATTGGTATTAGGTCCAGAATTGGCCATAGCTACAGAACCACGGACTAATTTATGAGAATTAATTTCATCTCTAAATTTATAACCCGGACCGCCTGTCCCCCACAAACGTTTTTTACTATTATCTTTAGAAAGAGGATCTCCACCCTGAATCATAAAATTTTTAATTACCCTATGAAACTTTGTCCCATTATAAAAGCCCTGTTTTGCCAAAGTCAAAAAATTCCTTACTGTGATCGGTGCATCTTTTGTATAAAATTTGATTTTTATACAACCTAAATTAGTTTTAATAATAGCATATTTATATTCTTTAAGTAAATCGATATTCTCTTTTTTTCGTTTTTCTAAGGCTTGAGAATCACCTTTTGCACAGCTTGAAAAAATAAACACCAAACAAATAATTGTCAATAAGTATTTCATACTACACATCCTAATCTTACAGGCACATACCTAAAATATCAAAGAATATGCGCCATTACAGGTTAACTTGAATTTTTTCCTAAAATAATTCTAAACCAGTCTATCTCTCAAAAACTGCTTTAATCCATCTATGGAGATCCTATCCTGAGCCATTGTATCTCTATTACGAACAGTAACCTGATTGTCTTCTAGAGACTGGACATCCACAGTTACACAAAACACTGTACCTATCTCATCCTGTCTGCGATACAATTTCCCAATAGATGCGGTATCGTCATAGACGCATACAAATTCAGCAGCCAAATCTTTCTTTATCCTCTTAGCCAATAAAACAATCTCCGCATTATTCTTAAGCAAAGGCAGGACCGCAACCTTAATTGGTGCAAGCCAGCTGCTAAACTTAAGAACAACTCGCTTGCGTCCTGCTACCTCTTCCTCATGGTAGGCATCAACCAAAAACGCTAATGTTGCACGATCAACCCCACCTGAAGGTTCTATCACATATGGATAAAATTTCTTCTGTGCAACTAAATCATGGTATTGTAAGTCAACTCCTGAAAAATGCGCATGTTGTCTGAGATCAAAATCACCTCTATTAGCTATGCCTTCCAATTCAGCCCAACCAAACGGAAAATTATATTCAATATCACAACATCTTTTAGCATAATGTGCCAGCTCATCTTTACCATGTTCACGCAATCTTAAATTTTCCTTTCTGATACCCAAATTAAGATACCACTGAAATCTTTGATCTATCCAGTCTTGGTGGCATTCCTCTGCTTCCTCTGGCCGCACAAAATACTCTATCTCCATCTGCTCAAATTCACGCATCCTAAATGTAAAGTTACCGGGTGTCACCTCATTACGAAAAGATTTACCTATCTGGGCAATTCCAAACGGCAATTTTTTTCTTGTAGTGTTTACCACATTAGCGAAATTAACAAAAATCCCCTGGGCAGTCTCAGGTCTAAGGTAGGCTATATTTTTCTCATCCTCAACAGGTCCTAACGTGGTTTTAAACATCAAATTAAATGCACGACCTTCTGTAAATTCCTCGCTACCACAATTAGGACACTTCCCCTCTATATGATCCTGCCGATAACGCTTCTTACACTTCTTACAATCAACAAGCACGTCATGAAAATTATCTATATGCCCGGATGCCTTCCACGTCATAGGATGCATAAGAATACTGGCATCAACTCCTACCATATCCTCCCTATCATGCACAACCAACTTCCACCATGCATCCTTTACATTTCGTTTTAATTCCACACCAAGAGGGCCATAATCCCACGTACTAGCCAACCCGCCATAAATCTCTGAAGACGGAAAAACAAATCCCCTGCGTTTACATAAAGACACTATTTTTGTCATTAACTCTTCTTTTTGCATAATGAATATTTATTCTATCTAAAAGCTTTTTTAAAATCAAGCAATATAATCAAACTTTTCTCGCATCCTGTCTATGACTCGCTGCTCCTCAACCGTCCTACTTTTCCATCGATTATGCATCCAGCCCCCCCATTCATGTGGATATTTTCTAATACAATCTTCTATTATTTTAGTTATCTTTGCGACATTAGCAGTTAATATATCTTTACCTGTTCCTGGCTCCAAGTTTACTGGGGGATTAATAACTATTTTATGTTTATCTGCCTTTTGACGTATGATAAATAAAGGTAGTATAGGCGCACCGGTTCTATTGGAAAAAACCACAGGGCCAGCAGCAGTAGCTGCCTTATGGCCAAAAAAATCCACAAAAATCCTTCCAGCTCCTCCAAAATTCTGGTCAAGCAAAATAAAAAGCATTTCATTATTTCTTAACACACGTAAAGACTGTTCTATACATTTACGTTGAGGTAAGGCATATATTGTGTGCAACCCTAATGAATGTCTTATCTCAGAAATAGTCTTCTCCCATTCTTCATCACGAGCACGGCGCATAATAACGTTTGTCTTATATCCTTCAACTACAAACCTCAAGTACATAAGAATAAAATTACCAAAATGTGCACTTAATAAAATCGCTCCATTGCCGGCTTTTAAAGCATCCTCAAGGTGGTGTTTACCTTCTATCTCTACCCTCTCTTTTATAAGATGAGGACGATCAATAAGATAAATAAGATCTATCATTCCCCGCCCAAAATTATTAAAACATTGACGGGCAATTTTTCGTATCTGTGCATCATCCATATCAGTTCCGAATGCTGTTTTGAGAGTTTTCATTGCTATTTTACGCTTTTTAAACATTACACAATGACCTATCGCCACAAAACCTATCATTGAAAATTTATAAACAGGATAAGGTAGTTTTCTAATAATCCACCTTACTATTACAAATAAATATCTCGCTAATGTTCTAAGAAATCTTTTCATTTTATCCTTTAACTTAAAATAATATGTATTTAAGAAATATCTTTAACCTCACTGCTGTCACAACGCAAATACTCAGCAAAATAAAAAGGTATACCCAAATCATATAAAATATCAGATGTAGTTATTTTTTTAAATTTATCCTGAAAAGGAGGGAAAAAAACATCACAATCAAACTCATGCAAAATATGGGTGGCATATATCTTATGACAACATTCATTGTCAATTACCAGTTCGAATATCTGTTGGCCCCCAATCACATATACATCTCCTGCTATATCTACAAGTTGGGTCTCAATAATAGACATAGCATGCTCAACCCCACTCACAACATAAACCTCCTCACTAGAGGCAGACAACTTATCTTCAATGACAAGGCCTTCCTGATTTCTGTTATTTCTGCTCAATATAAAATTAATCCTATTAGGTAAAGGCCGGTATTTTTGAGGTAAAGATTCCCATGTCTTCCTGCCCATGATAACGATGTTCTTTTTCCCTTCCTTATTAGCAGATGTTAGCTCACGGAAATGTCTTAAATCAGCAGGCAAATGCCATGGTAATACCCCACCTCTACCTATACCATTCTTCTTATCCATCGCCACGATAATATTAAATAACTTCATAACAAAAATGACACCTCATAATATATATATAACTGCAATAGAAAATCAAACTGCTATAGGGAATCGAATGAAAGGATAATGTTCATAACCAACCAATTTAATATCCTCAAAAGTGATGTCTAAAACAGGTTTATCAGCTACTTCAATACGAGGTAATTTTTTGGGAGTCCGTGATAACTGTAATTTTAATCCCTCTATATGATTAAGATAAATATGAGCATCACCTAAGGTATGGACAAATATCCCTGGAGTAAGCCCACATTCCTGTGCAACCATAGTCATCAAAAGTGCATAACTGGCTATATTAAATGGTACCCCTAAAGCTATATCAGCTGAACGCTGATATAACTGGCAATCTAGCCGATTCCCTATAACATAAAACTGAAATAAAGTATGGCATGGAGGAAGCGCCATTTTATCAATATCGGCAACATTCCATGCACTCACTATTATCCTTCTTGAAATGGGATTGTTCTTAATCATATCAATGGCTGCTTTTATCTGATCGATATGTTCTTTACGATAGGCCTTTATATCTTCATCCCAGACAAATTTCTCCCACTTTCTCCACTGATAGCCATATATGGGGCCTAACTCACCATCCTCGTCTGCCCATGCATTCCATATAGGAGTATACTCTTTTAACCCATCGTTTATATTAGTGGCTCCCTTAAGAAACCACAATAATTCCCTTACTACTGCATCAAACAATACCTTCTTCGTAGTTAAAATAGGAAATCCTTCCCTTAGATCATACTTTGCCTGATAACCAAAAACAGAAATCGTACCAGTACCAGTCCTATCCTCCTTTTTTTCACCATGCTTCAGGACATATCTTACAAGATCAAGATACTGTTTCATATCCACCTGCCCCTACATCTTACAGTAATACATTATACCCTAAAATTTTTTTATCCGTCCGTTATCATTATATATAGTTAAAAGTTGACGATAACAGTTAATGGAGTGTTAATGTTAAAACTATCAAATATTTTATGTTTAACACACAATCATAATCTATTTTATAAATTTAATTATTATAACAAAAATCTATTTTTCTGCCCTATATTTTTCATATTTACTGCTTTCTTTAATATTAACCCCTCTACCTTTCTTCTTGGTAATAATGAAGGCAGCATAATTGGGATCATTTAAAGAATCTATCAAAGCTATTCCTGCTCTTTCACCCAACACACATAACGCAGTTGAAAGGGCATCAGCAAACTCAGCTGTTGGGGCTATAACTGTTGCACTAATAACTCCATCCTGCGGATAACCTGTTATAGGATTAATAATATGAGAAAATCTCCTTCCATCTATATTATAAAACTGTTCATAATTACCTGAAGTAGTAACAGCCATATTACTAATCGACAATATATCAACTATACCGTCTTTTCGCATAGGATCCCTTATTCCTATCCTCCAACGGTGTCCTTCACAATTATATCCACCTGCATATATATCCCCCCCTGCATCTATAAAAAAATTATTAATCCCATCTCTACGTAGTATCTTAGCTGCTTCATCAACTCCATATCCTTTAGCGATACCACCTAAATCTATCCTTACATTAACATCTGTAAACCTTAAATTATTATCGGACAAAAATTGTATCTTAGATGCACCAACAACCTTTAACATCGCCTGTATTTCACTCCGAGAAGGCATTCTCTGCTCTAACTGGCACTTCTTCCATAACTCAATTAATGGCCTTACTGTTATATCAAATGCACCATCTGTAAGCTTAGAAAAATATACTGCATCTTTAATAACAGAGTAAGTATCCGGGCCTACTTTAACTTTAGATGGAAAAGCATTATTAAGCCTTCCAACATCACTTTTAGGATCAGCAGCATTCATTCTTAAAGATATATCTTCAAGCCTTGCCCAGACATCCCTATATGCCCTTCGAACATCTCTATCGTTGATATCAGTTGCAGCACATATATCCACTCGGACAACCGTCCCCATCAATAGACGAGTCTGTCTATACCGTCTATTTTTATGATTAAGAATTCCACAAGAAGCAAATGATAATAATAGATATATGAATAGTATTCTATAAATAAATTTTATTTTAGGTATATTAATATATGACATAAGTAGTTAAAACTAAGAAAATATATAAATAATAGGGGCCTCTGCCAGAGATACCCCTATCATAAATATATAAAACTTGTTTATCTCCTCTATCTATTTATCCAAAAGTTCAATCCCTCTCCTGCACAATTCTTTGGCATAATCTGTCCATATACCTTCTCCCCAATAACGAAAACAACTTGTCTGAGAAAGCAGCAAATATAGTAAAGCCTCTCTATATTCCCTGCTGTTGATATCAACTCTTTTCCCGTCAAACTTCCTATGGAATTTGACGCTTAATTCAAGCATTGGTCCTAATACATGTTCATAGCCATCCACCCAGCTTCTATCATTTGTCCATGAACCTCTATCAAGATTAAAAGAACCATCCTGCTGATGAATTTTCTCTATAGCCCGATCTGCCGCACCTAAAGAACCTATCTCTATCACTTCCCATATCCGGTGCTGAGATATTGGTTCTACAGGGATAAAATCCTCATCCTTTAATCCAATACGTCTGACAAACTCTAAGTACTCCGAGCCATTCATACCAACAATACCTTCCATAGATATCCCGTTAAATACCTCAATATATTTAGGAGGAAATTCATTCATCATAACCCCACCATTTTCTCCATCTCCTATCTGAAGAACATAGGACGGAAGATTAACACCATGATATTCTTGCATAGACACTGATTGTGCTTCATAATAGGGCTGCATCTGTCCTACAAGTTTAGTATCAGACCCTTTTGTTTTGATTAACACAGTTATCTCTAAAACCTCTCCTAGAGAATTTTTGGCAACAAGTTTATGAGGTAAATATGGATTATTTATAGGGCTTCCATCTAAATTTTCAACCGTATGTTCCTGTACCATAATCCAATCATAGCCACATTCTTTCAAGGCCTTAACATAGGCATAACAGACATCAGGATGTATGGGCAGATGCATCTCTGGTGGAGAAAACCCTTTAACACGTTTTACTGCCTCCATACCAAAAATAGAAGCAAAATGTTTCCTCCATGCAAGCATATGTAATTTTATATCAGGAACTGGTGTAGAAGTGACTACCGCATGAGACCACATGGTCCCAAGCCACTCAACATGTTGATAATATCTTTCATCACATGCAATCGCTTTCAATTTATCGAGAACCCAACCACCTTCCATCTGGCGTAATCCCCATAACAAATTACCAGAATAATCCAACATAACACGCGGATTCTTCCCTTGGTTTACCAAATCTCTTATAATATCAGACATCCGTGCATAACATTGCATAAACACAGGGGCATTATGGTTATCACCTATATGCTGGTTTTCCATCATATATTGTAAATTTGATATAAGGGATGCTGTTCTAAGATCAGGGCCACCAGCAGGAATGGTAGGCTGATGCATATGTAATGCTACTCCAAAACATGAAGGGACCTTACTAAAATCAATAGAAGAAATATTTGCATACCTTTCATCTGTATAAGGAAGTAATTCTTTCTCTTCCTTATCGTCAACAACGATATTAGGGAATCCTTCAATTATATCTGACATACTTCTTACCCTCCTTTTATGTCTCAATAATTAACGATAACTCAATCATCTAGGACAACTTGCAGATAAGAGTTCAGTTACTGTTGTTACATTCATCTCTGGCCTATTAACATTTTCATTAAAAAAATATTTTATGCAATCTATATCTCCAAAAATATTATCCATAGCCTCTATCTTAGAAAGCCATCTTTCATCAATATTGTTATTCATTAAGTCATCATACAAACGAGTAAACCTACTAATATGCTCTCTTATTCTCTTATTAGCATATGCTACTGTAGTAGCTGCTTTCATTATAAACGGCCAATCACTAGCCTGAGCAAGTAATAATTCCCGTGCAGCCTGATTTAATGCCCTTTTTATCAACCTATCTGTTCCATCAGTACCTTGAATCTGTGGCAAAAATCTCTGAACCAATTCTGAAATACGCTCTCCAGCCTTATGCAAATGAGGATATATCCAATCATTTTCTTTATCAACCCAAAATTCATTATATCCATTACGGCCCCAACTCGACGGTGAAGGAAGAGCAACCTGATTAGCCGTATATTTATTAAGATAGTCTGATGCCGTAATTAATTTTATCTCATCATTAGAAGATACCTTTCTTATCAATGCTTCGAGCCATAGTGGTCCTTCGAACCACCAATGGCCGAACAACTCGGCATCGTAAGGAGCAACAATTATAGGAATCCTATCCATATGAATCGAGATAGAATTAATCTGTTTTATCTTTTTGCTTAAAAAATCCTCTGCATGCTCATATGCTTTCCTACGTGCATATTCAGGCCGATACACCTCTTTATAATAAGACTTACCTGTTATACGCCAATATTTTATCCCTGTATTAGTCCTTATACCTGACGGGTCTATATAAGGTAGTAAATAATCCAAGTCAAGTTCGAATCCTATATCGCGATAATATTCTCTGTATTCTATATCTCCTGGATATCCTTCCTCAGCGCTCCAAACCTGCTTAGATGATTCCCAGTCACGACCGAACACTGCTACCCCTGAAGGAGTATAAATAGGCGCATAAAC
The DNA here is from genome assembly GCA_964535935.1 of uncultured Planctomycetales bacterium. Classification (GTDB taxonomy): domain Bacteria; phylum Omnitrophota; class Gorgyraeia; order Zapsychrales; family Zapsychraceae; genus CAZHWM01. Next base: position 11,573 of record CAZHWM010000006.1, on the reverse strand, counting down.
ACCATAACGAGGTGTGGGGTCAGCATTAACTACACCATGGGACTCTGCAAAAAAATACCTTAATCCACAATCACATAATATGTTGTCAATACCATAGGCATAACCGCATTCAGGTAACCATATCCCCCTTGGTTTTTCCCCGAATATATGAGAATAATAATCAACTCCTAATTTAACCTGTGCATATACAGAGCGTGGGTCTACATCCAGCAATGGTAAAAATGCATGTGTTGCAGAGGAAGCGATAATTTCCAGACAACCATTATCTTGAAATGATTCAAACACTGACACCAGATCTTGCTTACATCTATTAATAAAAATATACCGAGAACGAACAAACCTATCATAATACATCTTTGCAACTTCATGAAAAGAGGATAAAAAACGTGTTCTCTCAACCTCTTTAGCAGAAAGCTCAATAAGCCTATCGATGTGTCGTATATATCTTTGCTTGAGCATCTCATCCCTTAACATAGACACCAGCGTAGGTGTAAGTGACATAGTAATCCTAAAAGGAATCCCATCACTAAGTAATCTATCAAATATCTCTATTAATGGTATATATGTATCTGTGATGGCCTCAAATAACCAATTCTCCTCTAAAAAATACTCTTTTTCTGGATGTCTTACGTAAGGTAAATGCGCATGTAAAATAAGAGCCAAATATCCTTTAGCCATGATAACTTCTCCTTAAAGGCGACCTAAAAACTGAAGTAGAAATATCTATCTTTTTCTCTCCAGATGAAGATACAGCAGAGAATTGCAACGGAATATGCTCATCACCTAACCCATATCTCAAACTAAAACTACCATCAGGCCGAACAGAAATAGGCATTCCATTAAGATATACTCTTGCTCCTGGTTCTGTACGACCATAAATAATTACCTCTGTAAATATATCAAAAAAGAACGTAGTATCATAATTACCTGCAGGGATATCTTTACTACTTATAGACAAATTATTAGCTACATGCGTATCACTGCTTATTGCACTTAATTCATCCCCCATACGTGAACTGGTAAACAACAAACTAATCCCTTTCTCTGCCCAAAATACATCTTTTACATTAATATAACCCTCTTTATGAACCTCCGACTCTCTTAAACTTGACACCGGTCTTCTAGCCCTATACCTTCCAAAAAATCTAAAATAATAAGCCATTATTTCTTCTACACTCAATGGTTCTCTTTCTACTGGGGACAAGCAGGAATTAGTTTTGCCTTCTTGCTGGAGGCCTTTAGAAACCCAAGCCTTTTTCTCTATCTTCCCGTCATGCTCGGATTCTTTAACATCCATCCATAACTCTTTATCAAAACCAACAACTCCTGCATGTGGTAATACAACAATATTAGATTTTGCTAAAGAATAAAAAATATCTTCCTGTCCCCCAACACCAATCTCAGCATAATACCTACCCCCTGAAGAATACACATTTATATGTTCACCACCATAATATTTATTAATATCTACATCAAAATGATTAACAACATCTTGCGTATCAAAACCAACCCCTTCTAATTCATACATTCTTATTTTTAAAGGTAAGTTAGATATATTTATATTCATGGCATTTGCTGCCTGTTTTAAAGAAGAAAGGGCCACTTCCCAATAGGCATAAATAGAATTCGGAGATCTTGAAAGAAGAGTGATAGTGGTAGAATTATACGCCAAAGGTAAACTAATTATATCAGTATCAGTAGACAATCCAGAAGAAACATCCATCCCACTCACAGAAGTAATATTGTTGGTAGGAATACTGGATTTTTCCTGTGATGACTGTTCGATAGAATTTGCCTTATTATCAAACTGAGCAATCTCAGGCAAAACAGAATCATTCTGCTTATGTATATTTTCTTCTCTATTTTTGTCTTTAACCATACCATCAATTTCTAATCAGGATATATAAAACGTCTATAAAAAACCATATTACTATAACATTAACTACAATAGACCCCTAGAGTCTGATCAGCGATAGCATCCCATGAAAAAACAGTTTCTGCTGCACGCCTACCATTTCTCCCCATCCATCTACCATGTTCAAAATCACAAAACAATGTCCCTATTCCCCAAGCCACCGAATCTGGATTAGGATAAATTTTGTATCCTGTTACATCGTGCCATATCAATTCAGAAGGCCCTCCATTAACAGTAGCAATTACCGGTTTGCCAGCACTCCATGCCTCAAGGATAACAATTCCAAAGGGTTCATTTCTACTAGGCACACAAACACAATCTGTTGCCTTAAACAAATCAATTAAGGCACCTCCACTTTGATGTCCCAAAAACCTTGTTGCATGGCTTACTCCAAGTTGATGGGCTCTAGCCTCAACCTCTGCACGCATATGTCCATCTCCTGCAAATACGAATTTTGCATTATTATAATACTTCAAAATATAAGGTATGGCCTCAACAAGAATATCTGGACCTTTCTGTGCAGTCATCCTACCTGCAAATAATGTCATAGGATCCATTGGACCTATCCCATATCTATCTCTTACCTCTTTTGGATTAATCCACCCATCATAATTCCAATAACTAATTCCATTATAAATAACATCCACCTTCCAATCTGGGAGATTGTATATCCACTGCACCTCATTCTTAAGTGCATTTGATACGGTTATCACTCTATCAGCACAATACGTACCATGCCATTCAACAGAACTGACCCTTGAGGAATTCCCTCCATAAAAATTATTGCCACACCTCCCATATTCTGTAGAATGAATAGTAAGGATAGATTTCCTACCTCTACCCTCTTTTATCCATGCCATAGCATTTGCTGTAAGCCAGTCATGGGCATGCACTATATCAAAATGTGCCCCCATATAATCCTCAGTGTAAAAAACACCATCCACAAATGCGCGACACATATTATTTATTTCTTCAATAAAATCATGATGGGGACTAAATGGACAACGATGATAATGCACACCATCTATATACTCATATAACGCATGATTATGTCTGCCCATTCGCGTAAACACATGTACCTCATGCCCTTTTCTCTGCAATGCACACGCTAACTCAGTAACATGACTTGCAACACCACCCACATAAATCGAATGAATTGACTCCCAAGAAAGAAGTGCTATTTTCATACCCCAAACTCTCTTCCTTATTTATATAATTAATAAATTAGAGGATTAATTACATATAACATATTTTAAACACCACCTATTACTTAATACACAACTATTTAATCATCAAAAAGTTAGGTAATATATCTAAGAATTTATGTTTACATTTTTTGATATATTTGTCAATAATTTTTAATCTAAAAAATCTATAAAAAATTATAAATATGCACTCTTTAAACAAATACATGTAATTATACCCCATATACCGTTAAAAACTCTAAAAAAATAATACTAGCTAAAAACCTTATCTGTTCTTTAAACTCCTCTTATTGAATCTATAAATATTCCCATCATAATTTACATAATAGACAGGTAATTTTGTATATGGAAGTATTTTTCGAATCTTTTTTTCGTCTAAGAAATATACATGTTTTAAATCTGCATCATTTAAATAAATTTTTGCAACAGTAGCCGAAGTAACATTCCATGCGACATAATCATGAATAATAACCTTATCAATAATATAAAAAGGAGAACTACTAAGACCAATTAACTTTTTTAAATTTCTAATGTAAACCTTACTAACTCTCTTGAAAGCATTAGAAGACAAAACAGTAAGTTGAATTTGTCTTTGCATAAACCCTATATTAGAAAAAAACACCAATGTATTAAAAAAAATAACAAGAAACAACAACAAAACTCGAACTAATGAATAAGGTCTTTTAAAAACCCTTAACGATACAAGACATATAGTCCAACAGGCTGCAGCAAAAGGACATCCTCTATAGGCATACCTAGATACACTTACAAACCAAGAATATCCCCAGGGAATTCTACCAATAGCTGGTAAGAAATATATACAAAAAATCCAAATTGGTGCATAGCATAAATATCTCCTATACTTCTTTATAGATTCCCAATCCATCATTAAAAGATATAAAAATAAAATAATACATACATAAAAATATACCATCATCATATCATGGAATAGATAACGAAAACCATACACTCCCAAAAAAGAAAGCACATAACGAAAAAACATTCCTCCAATTACAAATCTTAAGGCTATAGGAACCTTCATAATGAAAGCTTTTATCCCCCCTATCGGCTCTACTCCTATATGTGAAGAAAGGATCCATTTTATTAACAAAATAGATAATATATTAAAAAAATAAGGTATAGCTAACTTTATCTTTGCCCGCAAAGGGGAAACATTATTCTTAGAGATAAAAAAAGAAAGGAAAATAACACCTAAAGGCATTTCAAACCCTGAAGAAAATGATAACAAGGTAAAAAGATGGGCTAATATTGAAATCATATATAAAATCCTCTTTTGGGTTCTCATAAATAAGATAAAATAAAGAATACTCTGAAGAAACCAAAAGGTAGCCATAACTTGTGCCTGCGTACCTATAAAAATTACAGTCCTCCAATGTGCAGGGCAAATACCAAAAAACAAACCAGATAATATGCCAATTATTTTATTAGGAAAAAGAAAATAAAAAATTAAAATTGTTAATAAGACACTGCAAAGATGCATAGTTATACTAAGCAAATAATAATTTTTAGCATTGGTCCTCCACAAACTATACTCAACCGTCCAAAGCAAATTAGTCAATGGATGGAAATGAACTCCATAAAAAGTTTCTAATCTCTTCAACGAAAATCCGTCTGCTTTACAACTTGCAATAATAGAAAAATCATCTGCAGTAAAATAACTATTACATATTGGGAGATAAATTTTAAATACCAACAATAAAACTGACAATAATCCTATAAAAAACAACAAAGTCTCCTTTTTTATAGAAGGAATAAAAGAATTTTTCATTTATTATGCCTCCTTCAATAATACTATCTTACACCGTAAACTTATCTAGCTTATCTGCACCGAATTAATCAAAATTTTCGAACAAAAACACCTACATCATAACAATCTCCATAAATCTATTCATGGGTTTAGCATCAAAGACAACGCATATCTTAAAAGATATCTATCAGTCACACCAACCGTATCCAATATATATCTTATCCCAGCGCTTTTAAACCCCATATCATATAAAGTAATACCTTCCTCAAATCTACTAACAAAATATGGAGAAGGAAAAACAAAATCCTTTAGAACATCTACTAAACGTTTTTTCCTAAACCTATTCTTTTTCAAAACACTGTTAACCTCATCTACAGATAAAGAAACTTGCCTAAGGGATTTTTCAAAATTATTAGCAGCCGAAGGTAAAATAAAAACTCCTTTCCTGAGAAATAAAACACAAAACCCATCTATAAAAACCATCTGCCATAATGGACTATCTTTAAGATAATGTATAAGCCTGGCATTATTTTTAAGAGATGCATCTAGCATAACTATATTAAATCCAGAAAGTTCAGCGGCTTTATCCCATAATTGCTCAGGATATTTTCTTATATAGCGATAATTTTGATACGCATTAAAATCTATCTGTCTGGTGTCAGCAAACGGTCTCAAGCAAGGATAACTGTGCCATATAATGTAACCACCATATCTATCGGTATTATATACTTTACCGCATATATTATTTTTATTCAAAAAATCTAACACCGATTTAGGAGAGTGAACATCTTCCTTCAAAAAAAGGTGTTTTATACAGTATTTATCATAGCAAATATATTGGTTAACTACATGTAATATATTAACAAACAAAAAAAGGATACCTAGCAAATATATTGAAACATTTATTCTAGAAGATATCTCCCATCTTTTTATAACATTGGCATTTCTTACAATAACATATGCCATAATGATAGAAAAAAAACTACTGGCTCTCTGTCCATAAACGAAAAGAAATATTGCAAATATAAACAACAAAATATCAGTTATATATATAATATGACGTCTTTGTTTTACTAACATAAACAGCGCAATACCCAATAAAATAATAAAACAAACACCATGCATTGAGAAAATATAAAGAGGGGGCAACAGTTCTGCTATAGATTGTGACAATGTATAAAAACCTATATAATTAGGGAACAAAATTGCCTTAAACGGATACAATGCACCTTCCACTCCATAAGGAGATATAAAAAAAGTAAATAAATACAGTATAAGAATAATAGCTACATCTTTTATCTTAGTTAAAAGATCTGCAATTTGCCTACTGTCTATATTTTTATACATTCTTCCAGATAGATATTTTAATATATAAGAAAACAGAAATAATGATATTAATAATAAACCATATATAAGACTGCCTAAATGAATATTAACCCAAAACATACCTATTAAAGGTATCGACCATAAATATTTTTTATCTGATGTATCTTGATGATCGTATAATGAGATAAGAAATAATTGAACAAATATAAAATTGAATAAATATGGTCTTAAATGGGTTCTATATCCAAGACAAAAAATCAAATCAATAATAAGTAAAAATAAAAATGGGAATGGTATTTTTCTACGGGCATAAAGAAAAAATATAAGAAAAATAAAAACAAACATCAACACACGAAATACTTTTAATCCTATCTCACCTCCAAAACTATAAATTTCATAATAAATAAGACTACCCAACCACTGAGTAAAAATCCATTTAACCTTAAAAGAAGAAAATGGAAAAGGGTCTTGATATGGTGGGTGATGATGACTGGCAATATACTTACCTGTGCTTAAATGCCACCATATATCTCCTGTCTCAACAGGTCTAAAAAAGAAAACTATAAAAAAAATGGCAAGCAAACAAACTGCTATATACTTCAACAGTCTCTCAAATCCAGAAAGCATACTCATAACAACATCTTTTTTTAAAATTAATTCATATCCTATTTACTAAGGATACAACACTTTTAACAAAACCAACCCCTTTGCCTTGGCAGTGTAACCTGCAGCAGAACGATCCTTCTTTAGTAAAATCATCTCCATACTACCTTTAGGCAACTTTCCCCGACCTATCTCCAATAACGTCCCAACTATATTTCTAACCATCTTATATAAAAAACCATCTGCCTCAATATCAATAAAAACATAATCACCTTTCCTACGAATAGAAATATTCCTAACCGTTCGAATAGTGTTTTTATCTCTATGCGGATTACGAGGGTCAGAGGCCTGAAAAGACCTAAAATCCTTTTTACCAACAAGTATAGCAGCCTCTCTCCTCATTAATGCAAGGTTTAATTTGTATGGGTAATGCAAACAAAAATTTCTGTCTTTTACAGAAGGAGCCTGACGATTTAATATAACATACCGGTAGATCTTAAATTTTGCACTATACTGGGAGTGAAAATCCAGAGAAACCTCTTCAATATCTATTATAGAGATATCATCAGGAATATTCGCGTTTATTGCCTTTTGTATCTCATTTAAAGAAAGATAGGAACTAACCTTAAAATTAGCAACCTGCCCAAAAGCATGCACACCACTATCCGTCCGACCAGAGCCATATAACCTTATATCTTTTTTAAATATTTTTCTCAAGGCCTTCTCTATCTGACCCTGAATTGTTTTATGTCCTTTACCCTGAATTTGCCATCCATGATAATTAGTGCCTTCATATTCGATGGTTAGTTTAATATTGCGGGACATAATGGTGAGAACCTTTTAAAAATCTTTATTTCACTATTCAACCTTGTTGAATAGTGAAATAAAGATTACAACCAATCATTTTTTATTAACTCTTCTGCTATCTGAACAGCATTAAGTGCAGCGCCTTTCCTGAGATTATCAGCAACAACCCACATGTTTAAACCATTTTCTATAGATTCATCCTCTCGTATCCGCCCTACAAATGTCTCATCCTTACCTTCAGCATCAAGCGGCATAGGATATTTATTGTTAAAAATATCATCAATAACTTTTACCCCAGGAGCATCACTTAAAAGTTCAATAGCTTTCTGCCGTGAAATCTTTTTTTCTGTCTCTATATTTATTGATTCAGAATGTGCATAAAAAACAGGGACACGCACGCATGTCGCAGTAACCCTGATAGAATCATCACCCATTATCTTTTTCGTTTCATTAACCATCTTCATCTCTTCTTTTGTATAGAGATTTTCCTGTGGTACATCTATATGAGGTATAAGATTATTTAATATTTGATATTGAAATTTTTCTACTCTCATATCAGAGGCTATCTGTCTTTTTAATTCCTCAATAGCTTGACTACCAGCTCCTGATACAGATTGATATGTAGAAACTACTATCCTCTTTATCTTTGCATAATCGTGTAAAGGTTTTAAGGCAACCACCATCTGGATTGTGGAACAATTAGGATTTGCAATAATCCCTTTTTGATGCTTTATATGTTCACAATTTACCTCAGGAACTACAAGTGGGACATACGGATCCATACGAAACTGAGATGTATTATCAATAACAACACAGCCCTGCTTAACTGCATGAGGTGCAAATTCTCTACTAACAGCAGCCCCCGGAGAAAATAAACCAATCTCAATCCCTTTAAAACAATCATATGTTAATTTTGATGCCTTGATACGGCGGCCACAAAACGTATAGTCAGGGCACTGATCAGGATTTCTAGAGAAAAGATACAATTCCCCCACTGGAAACTCTCTCTCCTCTAATATCTTAAGCATGCACTGACCTACCGCCCCTCTGATCCCAACAATAGCCACATTATATTTTTTCATACTTCCACCCTGTTAAGATGTTCTACGACCAGATCCCCAACTTCAGAGGTAGAATACCCCATTCTACCAGCACCTAAATCTTTCAACCTTGTCCTAACCACCAGTTTTACAGCCTCTTCTACCATAGCAGATGCTTTTTCTTCTCCAATCTCACGTAACAACATCCCCAATGCACATATGGCAGCTAAAGGATTTATAACATTTTTACCCGTATACTTCGGAGCAGATCCTCCTATGGGCTCAAACATAGATACGCCAGTAGGATTAATATTCCCACCAGCTGCTATGCCCATACCCCCCTGAATCATTGCACCAAGATCGGTGATGATATCCCCAAACATATTATCCGTAACTATTACGTCAAACCATTCAGGATTTTTAACAAACCACATCGTTGTAGCATCAACATGTGCATAATCAGTCTTTATATCAGGATATTCCTTAGCTACCTCATTAAATGTCCTCTCCCATAGATCAAATGCATAAGTGAGAACATTCGTCTTACCACATAATGTAAGCTCTTTCTTACGGCCATAATCTCTTGCATAATCAAAAGCATAACGAATACAGCGTTCAACTCCTCTACGAGTATTATACGAAACTTGAATAGCTATCTCTTCAGGAGTTCCTTTATTCTGAAATTCCCCCATTCCTTTATACAACCCTTCAGAATTCTCACGCACAACAACAAAATTTATATCCTCTGGTTTTTTATCCTTTATTGGACAAAATCTTTCATCATACAACTGAACAGGTCTAAGATTAATATATTGATCTAAATCAAATCTTATTTTTAACAATATGCCCTTTTCTAAGATACCAGGTTTAACATCTGGGTGCCCTATTGCACCAAGATAAATAGCATCAAAATTTTTAAACTCCTTTATTGCACTTTCTGGTAAAACCTCTCCTGTGCGCAGATACCTTTCTCCACCAAAATCATAAGAAACAGTTTCATACTTAAACCCACACTTATTTGCCACAGCCTCCAATACCTTTAGGCCTTCTCTAATAACTTCAGGCCCTGTTCCATCACCGGGAATAACTGCTATTTTATATTCTTTCATACCTATATCCCTTCTCCAATAACAAAATTATACAAATTTTATTTCTTTTCTTCTTATATATATTATATATATCCGTATATAAGACCCATTGTGATCTTAGTGGGAATTTCTATATAAATTTTTTAACAACTAGCGAGGCATTGTGGCCACCAAATCCTAAAGAATTAGACATGGCTGCTGTAACTTTCACTTCTCTAGCTTTATTAGGCACATAGTCCAAATCACAATCCGGGTCTGGTGTCTCATAATTAATGGTAGGAGGGATAATATTATCCCTGATAGCATAAATACAGGCAATAAACTCAATACCTCCCGCTGCCCCTAATAAATGCCCTGTCATGGACTTGGTAGAACTAATAGGCACCTCCTTTGCCCTACTACCAAATACCCTTTTTATAGCAAGGGTCTCTACCTTATCATTAAGTTTCGTAGATGTCCCATGAGCATTAATATAAGAAATATCCTCTAATGAAAGACCTGCATCAGCTATTGCAAGTTCCATCGCCCTTGCTCCACCAGAACCTGATGGATCAGGAGCTGTAACATGATATGCATCTGATGTACGTCCATAACCTACTATCTCAGCTAAAATAGGTGCTCCTCTTTTTTGCGCATGCTCTAATGACTCCAACACAACAATACCAGCTCCCTCAGCCATAATAAATCCATCTCTATTTAAATCAAACGGCCTAGATGCCTTCTCAGGTTCATCATTACGCTGACTCAATGCTTTTAAAGCACAAAAACCTCCCACTCCTAATAAAGTTGTAGCACTTTCAGTACCCCCAGCTATAATAATATCACAATCTCCACATTGAATAAATCTAAATGCATCCCCTATAGCATTCGTTGCAGTAGAACAAGCTGTTGTGATACATGTAGTAGGTCCCTTTGCACCCAATGCAATAGAAACATTACCAGCGGCTTCATTAATAATAATTTTAGGAATAAAATGAGGACTAATCCTACCTGGCCCCTTATCAAGACATTTCTGATACTCAGATTCTATAGAGTGAATACTACCTATACCAGAACCTATAAGCACGCCTACCCTATCTCTATCAACTTCATCCAAATTTAACTTTGCATGAGAAACCGCCTCTTTACTAGCAACAATAGCAAATTGAACAAACCGGGCAAAATTTCGTGCCTCTTTCGTGGAAAAATGTTCAAGAGGATCAAAATCAGTCACCTCTCCCGCAATGCGAGAGGCCAGTTTACTAGCATCAAAAGTACTTATAGAGCGTATTCCACTCTTTCCAGCTAACAATGCCTGCCAAAACTTCTCTGATCCAGTTCCCACTGGAGAAACTACCCCTGTACCTGTTATAACAACTCTTTTTCTTTCCATAATAATATAATACCTAAAAAGTTTCTCTAAAATTATTTATTCTATATACCTAATCACATACATATAACTAATACAACGCCTCGGCTCTTAGTGCCGAGGCATTGTGTTTATGTTAAAAAAAGCAATAAAATTATTTATTGCCTGTCTTTTCCTCTATATATTTAATAGCATCTCCTACTGTACTCATTTTTTCAGCATCTTCATCAGGAATCTCAATCCCAAACTCTTCTTCAAAGGCCATCACAAGTTCAACGGTATCCAATGAGTCAGCGCCCAAATCTTCAATAAAATGAGCATCTTCCGTTACCTGACTTGGATCCACACCCAGTTGATCCACAATAATTTCTTTTACCCGATCGTCAACTGCCATGCGTCCTTTACCTCCATTTTTAGTTCGTAATTCTCATGCTCCATTATTGTTTAAAGGAACATTTCTGCAATCTGCTTTC
>CAZHWM010000005.1:0-45277 GCA_964535935.1 uncultured Planctomycetales bacterium | reverse complement strand
TGCTATCTCATTTGCCTTATAATACTTATCAGTAGATTCCTCTGCTGGACCTGATATTATAAGAGGAGTACGAGCCTCATCTATCAAAATACTATCTACCTCATCGACAATAGCAAAATGATGAGGACGTTGGACCATATCCTCTTTAAAACTAACCATATTATCTCTTAAATAATCAAACCCAAATTCATTGTTTGTCCCATAAGTAATGTCACAATTATATGCTAGCTTTCGTTCCTCTGGTCCCATATCATGTTGAATTACACCTACTGTAAGTCCTAAAAATTCATAAATGGGGCCCATCCACTCACAATCTCGTTTTGCCAAATAATCATTAACAGTAACAATATGAACACCTTCCCCGGTAAGGCCATTAAGATACGCTGCCAGAGTTGCCACAAGAGTCTTACCTTCACCCGTAGTCATCTCTGCAATATTCCCCTCATGAAGGACCATTCCTCCTATCAACTGCACATCAAAATGTCGCATACCAACAGCCCTCTTACCTGCCTCCCTAACGACAGCAAAGGCCTCTGGCAAAATACTATTAAGATAATCATTCTTTGCCTTAACAAAGGCCTCCTTTGCCTTATCTATACGAATACCCAGATCTTCTTTCTCATCAATATCTGTAATTTTATAATATCTTTCTTCTAAGGAAGATAATTCATCCCTTTGCCTGTGAACTGCCTTTACATATCCCGAAATAAATTCTTGTGTTTTAGTCTTTAATTCCAAGTCAGATAACTTACTTATCCTATCCTCCATAGCATTTATTTTAGAAACGACCATACACATTCTCTTCAGTCTACGCGCAGAAGGTAGAGGAATATCATCCGGCACATAAACATTAACCTTTGGCGATAACTTATCTATAAACTTCTGAGTATTTTTTATCAATGGTTTTCGTATAACAAAATCTAGCATATCTCTCCTTAAAATTTATTCATAATTAAACTAAAATTATTAATCATCTCGGAGCCGACTTCATACGTAAAAAGCCTTCTATAAATATATTTATATCTCCATCCATTACCTTCACAACATTACCCGTTTCTATACCTGTTCTATGATCCTTTACCATAGAATATGGATGCATTACATAAGAGCGTATCTGGCTACCCCACTCTATTTTTTGCTTCTGACCATATTCTTTTGCCATCATCTCCCGTTGCTCTTTTAACTTCCTTTCATATAACCTAGCACGTAATATCCTCATGGCTGTCTGTTTATTCTGTAACTGAGAACGTTCATTTTGACATTGCACCACAATTCCTGTTGGCTTATGAGTTATCCTAACAGCTGAATCTGTTGTATTAACACTCTGCCCACCAGGGCCAGATGATCGAAATATATCTATACGCAAATCATCCGGATCTATCTCCACCTCTATATCATCTTCTATCTCAGGGATAACATCAACTGATGCAAAGGAGGTATGCCTACGCTTATTGGCATCAAAAGGTGATATACGCACCAGTCTATGAACCCCTTTTTCTGCCTTAAGATAACCATAAGAAAGATCCCCTTCTATAGAAAGGGTAACACTCTTAATACCTGCCTCCTCTCCTGGAAGCATATCCACCATCTTAACATTATATCCCTTATTTTCTGCCCATCTAGTATACATCCTCAATAACATACTAGCCCAATCACAAGACTCTGTCCCTCCTGCCCCAGCATTAATACTCAATATAGCATTATTCCTGTCAAACTGACCAGACAACAGCGCATTCAGTTCCAAACGACTAACATCCTTATCTAAACTATCAATTTCTTGCGATAACTGTGTTAAAAAATCAGGCTCATCTTTTGATAATTCTAATAATTCTCTCACATCCTCTAACTTTTTCAAACTCTCCTTAAAAGGACTAACACAAGAGTTCAAATACCTCAACTCCTTCATCAATTTATTAGCATACTCAGAGTTATCCCAGAAATCAGGAGCAGACATCTCCTTCTGAATAACAGAAATCCTCTTTTGTTTCTGTTCTAAGTCAAAGAAACCCCCTTAATGTTTGAAATTTCTCATATATATTATTTATCTTCTCTATAATCTCATCAAACATTAATACAAACTCCGTTTTATCCCCTTTAATTCAACATTAAAATCATCTTGACTATCTGCATATTGACGTGCTAAATCCTCTGAAACTAAATCTGATTTAACCAACCTGACAAGACTCTTTTTAAAAGAAACCATACCAAACATCTCTCCTTCATCTATATAATTCTGTATCTCCCTAATTCTTCCTTCTCTAATAAGCCTAGCTACAGTAGGTGTAACAGCCATAGTCTCATAAGCAGGAACACGGCCACATCCATCCTTAGTAGGTAAAAGCCTCAAAGATATAATCCCTTTTAATATCATAGATAGTTGAAGCCGTACTTCATCATGCAGATACGGAGGGAAAAAATTCACTATCCTTATTATAGTCTGAACAGCATTAACTGTATGAAACGTAGACAAAACAAAGGCTCCCAGCTGTGTTGCTGTTAACGCCGCCCTCATAGTATCTTCATCCCGTATATTTCCTATGTAAATTATATCAGGGCTCTGTTGAGTTACATGCTTTAACGCTGATACATAAGAAGGGACATCTAATCCTAGTTCTCGTTGATTAATCAAACTCTTCTTATCTTGAAACAAAAATTCTATTGGATCTTCAATAGTAATTATATGATTAGCACTTGTTGAATTAATATAATCTATCATAGCAGCCAATGTGGTTGACTTCCCATTACCTGCTGGTCCGCATACTAAAAACATTCCTTTAGTTTCACGACAAAATTTACAACAAAAATCCGCAGGCAAATTTAAATCCTCAAACGAACGTATATGAGTATGTACATACCTTGCCACAATCGCAGGAGTCCCTCTTTGCATGAATATATTAACCCTAAACCGACCAACATTTGGTTCCTGATGAATAAAATCTATATCAAGATTTTGTAAAAACTCCTTTCTACGTGCCTCATTCTCTAAAAGAAAATTAGCAGCAGCTGTAATGTCCTCCAAACTCACCAATTCTTCATCCAATATCTGTATCTGGCCCATTACCCGTATCCGTACTGCCGCATTAGTCCTCAAATATACATCTGAGGCACCTGCCTCTACCATTTTTTTAAAAACTTCACGAATATCCATACAATATTCCTTTCTCTAAAAAACAAAAATACCGCATATTATTAAGATATGATAGGGACTTTACACTGTATATTAACACAGCTTTAACAAAAAATCTATTATACACATAAATTCCATACTTAACCCGCCATACGTTTTTTCAACTCCTGCTCAATATCCAAAAGAATCGTTTTCCTATCACTATGATTGCCTGCATACCCTCCTAAAGAACCATCACTCTTAATAACACGATGACACGGAATAATCAAAGGAAAAGGATTTCTCCTCAAGGCCTGGCCAACTGCACGTACTGCCTTAGGGGCTCCTATTTGCTCAGCAACCCATTTATAAGAACGTCTCTCTCCAAAAGGTATCTTCAACACAGCTTTAAAAACCTTAAGCTGAAATTCTGTTAACCTTGATACATCTAATCTATTCTGCATAAATAACTAATTTTACTATCCTGCACAAATCAACCTTGTTGATTTGTGCATTTTTCACTATTTAACAAGGTTGATTTGTGAAATATAAAAAATTCATAAAAACATCCCCTTATCTCTTAACTTTCTATGATAAGCAACTGCAAAACGATGCGCCTCATCCCGTATCCTTTGAAGTAATTTTAATCCAAGAGAATCCCTTGAAAGCAATATAGGATCTCTTTTCCCAGGGATAAAAATACTCTCCTCTTTCTTGGCGAGTGCAATAAGAGGTATTGTATTGATATCCAATTCCCTTAGCGACTGCAAAGCCGCTGATAACTGTCCTTTTCCACCATCTATCAAAATTAAATCAGGGAAAGCCAACCCTTCATCCCTCAGCCGTCTATAGCGCCTGCTAACCACTTCTGATATCATAGCAAAATCATCAATACCTTCTACTAATTTGATGCGAAACCGCCTATAATTTTTTTTGTCTGGTTTTCCATTTAAAAAAGAAACCATCCCTCCAACAGCATAAATCCCTAAAATATTAGATATATCAAAGGCCTCTATACGTTCAGGCATACGGGATAAATTAAGTAATCGTTTTAATTGTTCTGCTTCTTTGTAATAATTTATATCCTTTGTTCCGGAGTATAATGCGGACAACGCATGTATTTGATCACGAATTCGCGCGGCCTCCTCAAATCGTTTTTGCTGGCTCAAGACTTCCATCTGGTGTCTCAATCTGTGATATAGACTATCCTTTCTTCCTTCTAAAATAAGTCGAATATTCCGTATAATATCTGCATAATCCTCTCGTGAGATCTTTCCCACGCAAGGTCCATCACAAAGCCCCATATGATAATCAAGACACTCTTTTTTAGGCAACCTATCACATCTACGAAAAGGAAATATCCTTCTTATAATAGATAATGCCTCTCTTAGCAACTTTGCATTAACATATGGACCGTAATAAAGCGATTTCTCATTCCGTTTACGTGGCCGAACAACCGACACTTGAGGGAATTCATCTCCCGTAATTTCAATAAAAGGATAACTCTTATCATCTTTAAGGTCAATGTTAAATTTTGGATTATACTTCTTAACAAGGCTTGCCTCAAGGATAAGTGCCTCTGCCTCACTTGAGGTTATAATATAATCTATATCTTTTACGTATGATATCAAAACTTCCGTCTTAGGGCAACTCTGCTGTGAGCTACGAAAATAAGACTGCACCCGTCTGCGCAAAGATACAGCCTTGCCTATATAAATGACTTCTCCTTTCTCATCTTTCATAAGATAAACTCCACTTGATAATGGCAACGATTTTATCTTACTTGCAAGATCCATTTCCCCTGCGCCTTATAATCAACAAATACTATTAACCTTAATTATTTTTCTGTTTCCAAAATATTTTCTGAAACCAGATAAAAATATTTACTGTCTGTTTAATATGCAGTAAAAAAGATGCAAATAAATAAATTAATACGCTTAATATAACTGTTATCCCCATTCTTATCCATTGATTAATCGTAAGAAAATTCCACACAGCAACACACACAATCCCCATTATAATAGAAGATAAAACAATCTTTACTATATAACTTATATCAACCATATTAATATTAAGCTTATTTGATATATTCCTATATAACATAAAAAAATTTGCAATGCCTGCCATACTACTTGCTAATGCAATCCCGCCTATCTTAAGAGGAAACATTAACACTACATTTAATAAAGCATTTATTCCTAAACATAAACCTGCAATCTTAACCGGAGTCTTTGTATCCTGAAGCGAATGAAATCCTGTAACAAGTATTTTATTACCACCAAAGGCAGGCAATCCTAATGCATAAAACAACAACACCTTTGACGTTATATGCGTTGAATATGGTCCAAATTCTCCTCTTTGAAAAAGAGTTTGAATGATAGGATAGGAAAAAATTGCCAAAAAAACAGCGGCCGGGATCATAATAAAAAAAGTATTCTCAAGAGAAAAACATAAAGCCTTCTTTAAAGATCTTTTATCCTTCTTATCGGCAAAACCAGAAAGTACAGGAAGTAGCACTGAGGAAAGGGCAATAATAAATACTCCCATAGGCAGTTGAATCAGTCTATTTGCATAATATATAGCTGAAATGCCGCCTGCCCCAACTATATTAACCCATGAAGCACAAAAGGTATCAATAAAAACAGTAAGCTGATACACCCCAGCCCCCACCATCCTTGGCATAAGCAACCGAGATATCTTCACAGCCCCTGGATGATATAATCTGGAAAATAATTCTAACTTTAATCCTGCCTTAAATAAGGCATATAAATGAAGTAAAAATTGTATGAAACCACCTACCACAACTCCACAGGCAATACCATATACTGGCACATCTATAAATAATGCTGAAACAACTACAGAAATAATAATAGTAAGATTTACTATACACTGACTAACGGCAGGGAAGAAAAACAACCTTAATGTATAAAGTGCTGCCATACAACAAGCAGACATCCCAATAAAGAGCAAATATGGAAACATTATTTGTGTCAATCGTATAGTTACTGCCATCTTATCAGGGACAGAAGAAAAACCCGGTGCTAAAATCCTTACTATCAAAGGAGAAAGCACTATGCCTAAAATAACCATCAATATCAACAAAATAAAAGATATAATAAAAATATGATTTACAAGACTAAAAAATCCCTTCTTTTTCTGTTTCTGTAGACACTCTGTAAATACAGGGATAACTGCTGAATTTACTGTCCCTTCCCCTACAAAACTACGAAACAAATTAGGTATTCTAAATGCTACAAAAAAGGCATCTGCATAAATACCTGTCCCAAGAAGCCTTGCTAATATAATATCCCTGAAAAAACCTAAAAAACGAGAAACAAGTGTTCCCGCAGACAAAACAGAGGTAGATTTAATAATAGAATAATTGGAATCATCCTGTATATTTTTTTGAATTGACATATACAAACCTATTTGGTATATTAACTATCTATACTTACACTAAATACAAGATAGTATTATTTAATTTATTAATTATATTATCCAATGACAAAAATTGTGATACAATCTAAAAAGCATTACGAAAGGAGTATTTACATTGCCACAGAGAAAGTCAGCATTAAAAGAATTACGAAAAAATCGTAGGCGTAGGATGCACAACCTTGATATCAAGACAGACCTTAAAAAAACTATTAAGAAATTCTTTGCCTCTGTTAGGGATAAAAATAAAGAAGAGGCAGTTGCTAATCTGCAGATGGTATATAAAAAATTAGATAAAGCAGCAAAAAGAAATATAATGCATGATAATACTGCATCCAGACGAAAATCAAGGCTAAGCAAACTCCTCAGAACACTTCAATAATCATTATTATATTCAACACCTGCCCTTTCTATTATAAATCAGACGGACTATGGCTACCTCAACAGCATGTTGTGCAGGGAGTCTACTCCGTTTAATATCTAAATCCGCCTCCTGTAATACCAACAGATCCCTTCTAAACGTTTCTTTTGACATAAGTTTCTTATATCGGCCCCAATACCATACAAGGGCCCCCAATATCCTTAACGGTGGTTGGCCTTCAGAAAACAATCCATGTAAAATCTTTAACGCATCAACTCCCCTACCACGACATATAGTATCTGCCATATCAAACACAGTCTTCCCTGCCTGTTTACAAAATCTAAAAACCTTCGCGTAAACAGATATCTTACTTAAATAGGCCTTTCTAGTATCTGTATCATTAGAATCCAATACCAACACAATATCTTCTCTTTTTGATCTTGCAAATTCTAAAATGAAATCCTTGTCACTGGCAGACAATTTATTTATAGACCGGATAACCACCAAACGTTTAGAAGCCATAATAGGCACAGAAAGAAGGGACTTTCTTATTTGATCTGGATCATCAAGTTTATCGGCATAAAATAATTCATAATCTAAATCAAGCCCTTTACCATAAGGGAATAACTTATTTTTTATATCCGCTAACTTAATATCCTTGGCACGAAGATCATTCCCAACGAATAAATAGACCATGTCATTATCACCAGTTCTCTATAGTTCTCTCAACAATCCTACGGGCAAGATCAACTACTGCATTATCAATAGCAGAATCCTCAGATTCAGCAAATGCACCTGAAACAAAATAATCTGCTTCACCAGAAAAGGAAGGTTCTTCCCAGACAAGTTTTCCTGTTCTTGCATCTCTCAAACGCAAAGAAACCGTTATAGTTACCCTATATTCTTCAGCTTCTTCATCATCAGTATATCGAAGAACAGAACGATTATAAGAAGTTAACTCTCCTGAAAGGATAAGATCCGAATTATATTTATCAGTGACCTTTAAATTACCATCAAAAAGAAACCTATTTACAATAGCATCCCTTATCTTTACCTCCAATAAAGGGATATAAATCCGTCTATCTGATTCAGAAGTAAAATTAATACTGTTCTTAAAAGGCTCCACATAAATAGACTTATATGTATCTGGCAAAGCTGATTTTACTGTATATCCACAACCAACCAAAACCACACAACATACTAAAAAAGAAATAAGCCTCTTAATATTAATCATTAAAAACACCTCTATTACCCAACAAGCCCATCAAGATAAACCTTATTTTAATCAATTTTGCTCTCAAAAACTATTATTGATTTACAGTAAGTTGATGTATCTTCTTCAAGGCCTTAACAGCCCACTTCGTATCCTTATATTCATCAACCACAGTTTGATAATATATCTTAGCCGCCCTAAAATTTTTCTGCTTTTCATAAAATTTGGCAACTAGAAAATTATTTTCTGCTTCCTTATCTCTTAATCTATCAATCTCCTTCTTTGCCTTTTTGGATAATACAGCATCCGGATTTTCCTTAACGAATTCCTTCAACCCCTCCACAGCTGCCTTGGTGATCATCTGATCATACTGTGGAGCAGTTGACATTTTTGCGTCCGTCATGGCAATTTGATATTTAGCTGCACGTGCCCATTTGCTTTCTGGATAATCATTAACTACTTTTTCAAATTCATCTCTCGCTTCCTGATATACGCCTTTCTGTTTCAAATATAAAGCAATTTTATATTGAGCAGAAGCAGCAAGCTTTCCATAAGGATCATTCTTAATAACTGTTCTAAATACATCAATCACATTGTAATCCGTACCAATTAACGCATCCATAAATTTATTTTTACGCCGGCAACCTTCTAACAATGCCTTACCAATTTCGTACTCACGTTTTATTATCTCTTTAAATCGGTCACTAAACGGATATTTATCAATAACTAACTGATAATTCTTGAAAGCCTTATAAAGTTTACCCTGCTTCTGCAAACACACCCCAATATAATACTGTGCCTCTGCTGCCTCCCTTGCCTTTGGATAACATTTTAACAACTTTCTGAACTCCCGTATAGCCTCATCATATCTTCCTCTAGAATAAAATGCCAACCCATAATCTAACTGCTCCTGCGGACTCTGTTTTACCACATACTTTGGATTTATCCACTTATTCGTCTCAGGGGTCCAAATCCAAAAGGCAAAACTCCACCCTATAAAGAATGGGAAATATAATAACAGTAATAAGGTCAATAGTATTCTTTTCATTTTTTCAAATTTATCATACCCTACATACTTTGTCAATCAATAGCAAGGGAAACCTGACACCATAAAAATTTACTCATATAAATAAAAAATTTTATAATTAAAAAAACTTTAAATATATTATATCTTTTTTTCAACAATTAAGGGATAACTCTTACATAAATTATCATTAAAATATAAATCAAAATGATACTTCCCCGGTTTAGGTATTATTAAATTTTGCGTTTTAATTCCAAAATCAGGATAATCTAATTTCGAACCCACTTTTAACTTAATCCCTTTAAAAACACTCAATTTTTTACCCTCAGAATCAGTAAATTCAATGCGAATATTATATTCTCCTTCAGCATCAGAAAATTTTATATAAAGAGCCATATGAGTATGTAAATAAGGAAACTTTACAGCATAAATACGGTCAAAAATTCCTATTACACTCCACTTATTAGTGCCTTTCTCTTGAATAACATTATCCGCAATTAAAAAAGTTATAATTTGAGGATTACTAACCATACTATTATCTGGCCTCTCCTCCCATAGTAATTTTTGTTTATAGAAGTATTTTATAAAACTTG
The DNA here is from genome assembly GCA_964535935.1 of uncultured Planctomycetales bacterium. Taxonomy (GTDB): domain Bacteria; phylum Omnitrophota; class Gorgyraeia; order Zapsychrales; family Zapsychraceae; genus CAZHWM01. The sequence continues at coordinate 35,545 of CAZHWM010000005.1, read as the reverse complement.
ATATCCTTTGACAAGAGAATTTGGTATAAGAAAACTTAGAAAGGCTTGACAATTCTTTATGTGATTATATGCTGATAAACGGATATATAGTGTGTGGAAGATAAAATATAATCATGCTATACCTTACCAAACAAGAACGAAATATACTTTCATTTATCGCAGCGACAATGTTATTAGGCTCATGCCTACATTATACTGCACAGAAATATCCTGTCTTACGCAAAAAAACAGACCTTATCAATAGTAACAAATTATATCCTAAAACGGATATTAATTCTGCTTCTTTCAACGAACTTATAAAAATTCCATATATAGGGAAATATACTGCAAACAAAATCATTCAATTCAGAGACAAGCATAACGGATTTACATCATTGGAACAATTAAAACAAATAAAAGGCATTCGTAAAACAAACTATGAAAAATTTTATAAATACCTTAAGGTAGGCCCCTATAAAAACATATTATCTCCAAATGACAAATAATAAGACACATATCCCCATGGCTCCTATTACTATATGTTTTGCTGGAGGGATACTTGCAAACAATATACTACACTACAGAATACCTCTACTGATAATATATATTCTATGTATATTAACCATTACACCTTGTATCCTCTCATCCCTGCCACTAAATATAAACAATAAAAAATCTCCTCTCAGAAAATCTCCATCTATCAAATATTTATTACTCAATATACGCCTGCGTACAACCAAAATAACAAATATTCTTATCCTGAGCTCCTTCTTCCTATTAGGATGCATATACAGTCAGCAAAAATATATTCCTGCCCACAATGATATTCGTACGATAATACCTTTACTTATAGGCAAAAATGACATTACAGTAAAGGGCATTATAACATCTGAGCTAGAAATAAAGACAGTATTGAATAAAAAAAAATATGTATTTACCATTCAACTAAAGGCCATTGACATGGGTAGCGGCTGGATAAACTGTTCCGGCAAGATACTGGTCAATTCATTTACAGATATACCTGATATATTATACGGTGATATGATTATATTAAAAGGAAAATTATATAAGCCATATAACTTTAATACATCAACTCCCTTCTCCTATCAAGATTATCTCTCAAGGCAAGGCATCTATTTAATATTAAATGTCAAAAAAGACACATCTGTTTCAGTAGTTAAGATGACAGAAAACAATAGTTTAATAAAAAGAACCATCTATAAAACACGAAAATATCTAAAAAACATATTAGAACATACGCTTTCTTCTAAAGAGGCAGGAATAATGAAAGCACTTCTTCTTGGTGATCGTTCTTATATACCTAGACATATAAGACAACTATTTATAGAAACAGGCACTGCACATGTACTTGCAATTAGCGGACTTCACGTAGGAATCATCGCTGGCATTGTACTTATAATATTTAAAACCCTACCAATTTCCAGAGCATGGCAATTCTTCATGACTATATTGTCATTGATAGCATACGCACTTATAACAGGGGCAAGGCCATCTGTTGTACGGGCAACTATTATGATGTCTATATTTCTCGGCGGGTTTATTCTGGAAAGAGAACAAAATCTTCTTAACAGTGTCAGTGTCGCTGCATTTATAATCCTAATATCCAATCCACTCAATCTTTTTAATATAGGGTTTCAACTCTCTTTTGCATGCGTAGTGTCGATAATCCTATTTGCAGACAAAATAAAGGCATTTTTCATAAAAAGAATTAAAATATTACAGGATGGCAAAATCTATGGAAAGGCAAAAGGAGTACTAATTCTAATTATTTATTCTCTTAGTATCTCTTTTGCTGTATGGATAGGCATAGCAGGACTTATCGCCTATTACTTCCATATAATCACCCCTATTACAGTATTAGCAAACCTATTCGTGGTCCCACTTTTATTTATTATCATCACATTAGGCATGGCTACTCTCTTTTCAGGAATAATATACCCAGCTTGCACATTTATGTTCGCTGCATGCCTGAAACTGTTTCTTAATATTACAGTAGGAATAATATTTCTTCTTGACAAAATACCCCTATCACATATCTACCTGCAAAATTTCCCACTATGGCTTTTAGCAATATATTATTTCTGTGTATGCCTATTATTAATCCTTATTTCACAAATCAACCTTGTTAAATAGTGAAAAATGCACAAATCAACAAGGTTAAATTGTGCAGGATAGGTAAAATCATACTACAACATTCGCTAATTTACCTGCTACATAAATAAACCGCCGTATCTGTTTGCCATTCACAAATTTAGCTACTCTCTCATCTGCCAATACTACCTCTTTAACCTTATCCTCTCCACTGCCAGCGGCGACCTCAACACGGGAACGAACCTTGCCGTTTACCTGAACAACTATCTGTATCATATCTTGTTTAAGCGCATCCTCATCATATGTAGGCCATGGAACATCTACAATACTCGGCTCATTGCCCATCTTTTGCCATAATTCCTCACATATGTGCGGAGTAAATGGTGACAATAAAAGCACAACCGTCTTTATTGCCTTATTAAGCAATGCCTGCTTATATTCATTATCACTATCAAACTTATATTTATCTATGGTATTCATTAATATCATAATACTGCTAATAGCGGTATTAAACTTAAAAGAGACAGTGATATCCTCAGTTACCTTCTTAATAGTTGCATTACGCATCCTCTCTAAAGATTTATCTTCTTTATCCATTTTTCCAGCCGACATATCACAGGATACAGGCCTAAACCTTGTTTCAACAGCATTCCATACCCTGTTAAGAAACCTCCATGCCCCATCGATGGCATTATCATTCCATTCCAGCTGATCCTCCGGAGGCGCAGCAAATAATATAAAAAGCCTCAAGGAATCCGCCCCATACTTTTCGATTATAGAATCAGGGTCAACTGTATTACCTTTGGATTTAGACATAACCTCACCGTCTTTTAATACCATCCCCTGTGTCAAAAGTCTATTAAAAGGCTCATCAAATTTAATAAGGCCTAAATCCTTAAAAAACTTGGTAAAAAAACGTGAATAAAGTAAATGAAGTATCGCATGCTCAATGCCACCAACATACTGGTCTACTGGCATCCAATAGCCTACCTCATCCTTGTTAAAAACATATTTATCATTTTTAGGAGAACAATACCTTAGATAATACCACGATGAATCAAAGAATGTAGCCATCGTATCTGTCTCTCTCTTAGCATCAGCTCCGCAAGATGGACACGTTGTATTTACAAACTCTTTCCACTGCGCAAGAGGACTTCCCCCTTCTCCTGTAATAGGAATTTTCTCTGGAAGTTGTACAGGCAACTCATCCTCTGCTACAGGGACAATACCACATTTATCACAATAGATAACAGGGATAGGCGTGCCCCAATACCTCTGACGGGATATAAGCCAATCACGTAATCTCCAATGAACAGTAATCTTTCCAATACCAACCGACTCCATCCATTCAGCGACCTTACGTTTCCCCTCAACATTATTTATACCATTAAACTGTCCCGAATTTACCATCACCCCTTCGCCTTCATAAGCACAATCCATATCCTCCGGCTTTAACTCCTGTTGTCCATCTGGTTGAATAACAACCCTCATAGGAAGACTATGTTCTCGTGCGAACAAGAAATCTCTTTGATCATGCGTAGGGACAGCCATGATTGCACCTGTTCCATAATCCATCAACACATAATCTGCAATCCATATAGGTATTGGTTCATTATTTACAGGGTTTATTGCATAACGGCCGGTAAATATACCTTCTTTATTTTTATCAACTGATATACGCAGACTTCTATTTTTATTAACTGTCTTGTTGATAAACTCCCGTATCTCATCTTCATTTTCTGCTCCCTGTATAAGTTTATCTACTAATGGATGTTCCACCGCAAGAACCACATATGTTGCACCAAAAATAGTATCAGGGCGTGTGGTAAAAACATTAATACGTTGATCTATATCCTTAACCGTAAAAAATATCTCAACACCATAACTTTTGCCAATCCAGTTCCTCTGCATGGTTATGACCCTTGCAGGCCAATGCTGCAATCTCTTAAGGTCATCCAACAATCTCTGGCTATAATTAGTAATTTTAAGGTACCACTGTTCCAAATCTTTTTGAATAACCTCAGACTTACACCGCCAGCATGCTCCGTCTATAACCTCCTCATTAGCTAAGGTAGTTTCACAACTTGGACACCAATTAACAGAAGATGCTTTTTTATATGCCAATCCCTGTTTCATCATCTGTAAAAATATCCACTGGTTCCATCGATAATATTCTCTATCGCATGTTGCAAGTTCTCTATCCCAATCATAAGAAAATCCCATACGCTTAAACCCTGTCCTCATCTGAGCAATACAACCATATGTCCATTCTGCTGGATCTACACCCCGCTTAATAGCTGCATTCTCTGCAGGCTGGCCAAAGGCATCATATCCTATTGGATGCAAGACATTAAACCCCTGCATCCTTTTAAACCGTGCAATTACGTCTGTTATCGTATAATTACGTACATGTCCCATGTGAATCTTACCCGACGGATAAGGAAACATTTCCAACACATAATATTTTCTACGTTTATTATCCATCTTGGCCTTAAAAACCTTGTTCTTTTCCCAAAAATCCTGCCATTTTTTCTCGATATTACTTATCTCTTTTATTGTATACGGCATAATATTTCTCCTCTCTAAAAAATATCCTCATATTACTAAAATAATCTAACCGTCTTAAAATTAATACCTGCTTGCCAACAAAATAAACCCCAAAATAATAAAAAAAATTACAAAAAACCATAGCAGTCTTCTGCTACCATATCTAATGCCAGATATAAACCCAGCAGGCGACCTGTTAAGGCTTCCTCCACAAAAGTGACATAATATCGCATCATCGTCATATATAGGTCTATTGCAATTAGGACAAATATATTCTGTCATATGAATTTCAGGTTAAATCCTCTTTAAACATTATGATCAAAACTAAATATTTGCATTTCTATGAAAAAAATGCTCTAATATATTTTAATAAACCTAAAAATGAATAGGTTTTATTATAAATTAAGCTGTAATAAATTGCAAATCTATCTCTAATCTTAAACAGTAAAATGGCTATGGAAACAATATACAAACAAAAAGACGACATGCTTATTATCGCTGGCAAAAAATTCTCAAATAGACTGCTGATAGGAACCGGCAAATTTAAACATAAACCAGAGGTTACAAAAAGCATAAAGGCATCAGGAGCAGAAATAGTAACAGTGGCATTAAGGCGTATTGATGAACAAATCAATGAGGAAAATATTCTTGAATATATACCTAAAGGGATAACATTACTAACTAACACTTCAGGAGCAAGAAATGCACAAGAGGCTGTTAGAATAGCTAGGCTTGCACGCGAATGCGGATGTGGAAACTGGGTAAAAATAGAGGTGATTAATGATTCTAAATATCTCCTACCAGATAATGTAGAAACGATAAAAGCAACAGAATTGCTTGTTTCAGAAGGTTTTGTGGTCCTTCCATACATGTTCCCTGATATATATACTGCCCGTGCGCTTGTAAAGGCAGGTGCGGCAACAGTAATGCCTTTAGGCTCACTTATAGGCTCTATGCAAGGATTAAGACTTAAAGAAGCAATAAGAATAATTATTAATGAAATAGATGTACCTGTAATTGTAGACGCTGGTATAGGCTCTCCATCTCAAGCTGCAGAGGCTATGGAAATGGGAGCAGACGCTATATTGGTAAACACAGCGATAGCAACCGCAGACAACCCAGCAGCAATGGCAGAAGCATTCTCTCTTGCTATTACTGCTGGCCGTATAGCTTATTTAAACCATGCCCCTGAGGCAATCTTAACTGCCAAAGCATCCTCTCCACTTACAGGGTTTTTATTTGAACAAGAAAACAAAACCAAAGAATAAATACAAACAAAAATATAAAAAAATTCTTAGAAATATAATTATGGATCTATCTAACTGATCTACATAAAAAATGATGATTACTCTAGCAGAAATAAAACAGATACTTGAAAATAAAGATCCTCATTTTATTGAAGGACTTGCTCAAAAGGCAAAAAAAATAACAGAGCAATACTTTGGTAGGACCATTTCTTTATATACTCCATTATATCTATCTAACTATTGCAGTAGTCATTGTTTGTATTGTGGATTTAATAAAAAACAAAAATTAAAACGATTTAAATTAACACCATCCCAAATGGATAAAGAAATGGCATTTCTGGCAAATGAGGGGATAAAAAACATTCTCTTGCTCACAGGTGAATCATATGGTGCAACACCACTATCTTATCTAAAAGAGGCTGTCTCCATAGCAAAAAAATATTTTTCAGGAATATCAATAGAAATGCATCCTATGCAAGAATACGAATACAAACAACTATTTATGGCAGGAGTAGATGGGATAACTATCTATCAAGAAACATACAACAAAAAAAGATACAAAGAAGTCCACCTATCTGGGAAAAAAGCAGATTATGAATTTCGTCTTAATACCCCTGAACGCGCTGCCAGAGCAGGAATAAGAAATATATCTCTAGGTATCCTACTTGGTTTACACGATCTTGCAGAAGACCTATTTTCTCTATATCAACACCTACGCAAACTTGAAAAATGTTACCCTGGAGTAGAATATAGTCTATCTTTCCCTAGACTTAGACCAATAAAAGGTTTTTCTCTAAACTGGCATCATGTTGATGACCTTACTTTTGTAAAAATAATATGTATGAGCCGTCTTGCATTTCCAAGAACAGGAATAAATCTATCTACAAGGGAAAAACCTGACCTAAGAGACCATCTGCTTGGCATAGGTGTAACAAGGATATCAGCTGGATCTAACACATCAGTAGGAGGATATACCATTTATAAATCTGCAGAACAACAACCACAATTCGACATAGAAGATAACCGCAGTGTAAAGGAAATAGTACAAACAATCAAAAAAAAAGGGTTCGACCCTATCTTTACAGATTGGCGGAGAATAAAAAATGAATCTATTTGAAAAAGGGCTATTACAATACCTTAACAAGCGACAACTACACCAAATTCAATCTGTACATATAGGTATTGGCGGTGCAGGCGGTATTGGCTCAAATGTTGCCATCATATTAGCCAGATGCGGATTTAGATATTTTGAAATAATAGACTTTGATAAAATAACAGTATCCAATCTAAACCGCCAACATTATTTTTTAAAAGATATAGAAAAAACTAAGGTATCTGTATTAAAAAAATATCTTTTAAATATTAATCCTGACGTAAAAATAAAACTCTATACAAAAAAATGGAATGTATCAGATGGAGAATGTTATTTTAAAGGCTGTGACTTTATTATAGAAGCATTTGATATACCAAAAAATAAACAACAATTTATAGAATATTATCAAGATAAGACCAAGTATCTTATCAGTGCTGATGGTATTGCAGGCATAAACATAACCCCGCAAATACAAATAAAAAAAATAGGCAATATCTTTTTTGTAGGAGACAGAAAAACGAAGGTATCTAAACATCAACCACCTATGTCTCCCGGAGTCATAACATGTGCAGCCATGATGGCAGAAATTGTATTAGATCTATGTATATCCAGCACTAAAAAAGAGAAAAAACAAACCTAAAACTTTTTCTAACATTTTCAAAGGTTCTTACATATTTTTTAAATTTATCTGCTTGTACTGAATAAACCATTTTATATAAAAGCCCAGAATCTGGGACAAAATAATATTCTAATGTCATAAAAGTAGACTCCCTGTCAATAAAAAGGACCCACCTAGCATTCGCTGTATCCACCTTTCTTGCACCTGTATCTAATATTCTGTAACCCGCTCTCCTAATATAATTAAGAATATTCCCGAATTCATCTTCAATCCATATAGCCTGTGGGGATTTTATAGTAATAACGCTAATCATCGCCACAGGTGAATTCGTAATTGGATCTTTCTCTGGAGTAACATAGGTTATAGTATCTGTTTCAGTCTTACCGTCTTCTGATTTAGTTACCCCACTCAGTTGTTTACTCTCTATCCATCCTTTAGGGATATCAAATACATATCCTCTGCCTTTATATACCTTAGGCTTAAACAACCCTGAATTTACAGTAGTTCTTACCAGAACAGCAAACACAACAATACCAACCAACATCTTAACAAGATTATTAAACATGTCATCTCTATAGCCCATACTATATCCTAAACATAGTAACTTTTAATTTTATACATCTGCTGCCTTTTGCCTCGACCTCTTATAACCATAGCAATAATAGAAACCACTACAACAGAGACAAAATATACGAGACTATAATATAAAAATATAGAATGCCTTTTAAGATAAAAAACCATATATTGTGGGTCATCAAATATACTATTACCCACAAATGTCAATATATACTGTAACCAAAATATACGAATTGGTGATGCTACAAGACATGCTAACCAATAAACCTTAAAAGATATACCAGAAAGACCTGCACATAAATCCAATCCACGAAAAGGGATAAAGGGATTAAACCTTAAGGCAAATACCCCTAAAAAATCTGCTCTACCAAGACGATTTATATCATTAGACTTAACCCCCAAACGCCGTTGTACAAAATCTCTCCCTAACCTTCGGCTTACCTGAAACAATATAGCAGCATTAAACATCTCTGATATCCATACTAATAAACTACTTATGTATGGCCCAAAAAGCAACGCACCTGCAATCCTAAATACATCTTTAGGCCCAAACCATACAAAAAAGGTTACCACAACATACATCACTACAAAAATAATCCCGGATAAATATAAAGGATAGCGACTGAGCAGACTACGATATCCTTCTAATTTAATATTAAATTCCCTTCCTAAAAACCAACATAAAAAAAGAAACATAATAAATACAGCAAAACGAAAGTTACTATTTTTAAAAAGATATAGTCTGCTCATTTACTACTCTCATCCTCCTTTCTCTCAATCTTTTTAAATAAACCATCAAAATAGATATAGCTGCAGGTGTTACTCCTGAAATCCTATTTGCCTGTCCTAGATTCTCTGGCTTAAAATATTTAAGTTTTTGTCGTATTTCTATAGAAAGTCCTGGTATAAGCTCATAATCAATATCTGCTGGTATTTTTATATTCTCTATATGTCTAAATCTTTCAATATCTTTCAACTGTCTTAAAATAAAACCTTCATATTTAATTTCATACTCGACATGAGTAATTATCTCTTCCGGACAATCCTTTAATTTCCCATCAAAATCAGCTATAAAACTATAACGCACCTCAGGTCGTTTCAAAATATCACTTAATAATGTAGGTTGCCTTATAGGAGCACTATTCTTAGCCTGCAACCTCTTATCCAATTCTGAGCCCGGATAAATACGTACAGACTTAAGATGACGTATCTGAGTTTCTATCAATTTATACTTCTGCTCTATACGCCTAAAATCCTCATCGCTGATCAAACCAAATCTCCTCCCATATTTAGCCATACGTATATCGGCATTGTCCTCTCTTACAACAAGTCTATACTCTACTCGAGAAGTAAACATCCTATATGGTTCTTGAGTACCTTTAGTTACAAGATCATCGATTAGGACACCTATATAAGATTCATCTCGTCTAAGCACAAAAGGGGACTCTCCTTTTACCATCAAAGCTGCATTTATTCCTGCAACAATTCCCTGTCCAGCAGCTTCTTCATAACCTGTTGTCCCATTAATCTGACCAGCAAAAAATAATCCCTTTATAACCTTTGACTCTAAAGAGGCCATTAATTCCGTAGACCGTATAACCCCATGCTCTATAGAATAACCATACCTCACCAACTTGGCATTCTCCAAACCTTTAATAGAATGAACAAAATCCTCCTGCACATCAACCGGCAAACCAGTAGATATCCCATTGGGATAATATAAATCCGTATCCAATCCTTCAGGTTCTAAAAAAATCTGATGTTTTCCCTTATCAGGGAATTTTTTTAACTTATCCTCTATAGAAGGACAATAACGAACCCCTGTAGCATCTATCTGTCCTGAATACATAGGAGACAAATGCATATTTTTTCGTATTATCTCATGTGTCCTTTCATTTGTATAAGTAATGAAACATGGCAAAAGCCTTTGGGTTTTTGGAATAAATTTAGTACGAAAAGAAAATGGGACAGGTCTTTCATCTGAATATTGTGGCTCTAATTTAGAAAAATCTATGCTCTTACCATCGATACGGCATGGGGTCCCTGTTTTAAAAAACAATATCTCAAATCCCAAATCCTCAATATTATCAGTAAGCCTCACAGCACTTGCTTCACCTATCCTACCGCCCTCAGATATATCTCTACCACGATGTATCCTCCCCTTAAGAAATGTTCCTGCAGTAACAATAACAGTAGCCGAACTTATCTTTATTCCAGAAGCTGTTATAATACCAGTAACATGAGAATTTTTAACTAATATTTCAACAACCTCATCTTCCAAAAAATCAAGTCTTTCTTGAGCCTTAACAACCGACTGCATATATAATCTATACCTTGCCCTATCAGATTGACAACGCGAAGAACGTACAGCCATACCTTTAGATGCATTTAATTGCCTAAACTGCACAGCAGTCCTATCTGCTGCAAGCCCCATCTCGCCACCAAGAGCATCGATTTCTCTTACAATCTGCCCCTTCCCTACGCCTCCGATTGCAGGATTGCAACTCATCTCTCCAATGGTATGAAAATAAAAATTTACCATCAAAGTATTAATACCCATCCTACTTGCAGCAAGAGCTGCCTCTATACCAGCATGGCCTGCACCTATCACAATACACTGATATTCTTTAGCCATATCATCCTCCATCACCCACCACCAACAATAGTAACAAATTCCAACACGTCCCCATCAGACAACAGCAGTTTATGCCACTGTTGGCGTTTAATTATCTTGCCATTTAACTCGACTATTACATGATCTGTCTCTTGGCACACATTTTTAACAAGCTCTGCAAGAGAAAGCTTATCAACAATAAACTTTTTTTTACCATTTAAAATAATATTCATATGACATAAATTACGCTTTTTGGAAAAAATAATCTGAAAAATAAAACGATATATAATTTAAATATATATTTACTTTATATTTTATCTACTCCTATACCTAACACAACAAGATTCTCTCACAACCAACTCTGGATTTAAAACTATTCTTTGACGTGAAGTTTTTTTATTTTCTCTAAAATCCAATATCATAGAATACAACCTATGTACAGCTGTTTCTGCCATTTTAAATATAGGCTGCCTTATTGTAGTAAGTGAAACCGGTCCATAAAGGCATGAAGGATTATCATCAAAACCTATCACAGAAACATCCTCCGGGACACTTAAACCCCTTTCAAAAATAAAAGAAATCATCTCTAAGGCCATCTCATCACTTGCAGCAAATACAGCAGTTGGCCTCCTTTCCAAGGATAAAAATTGCTGTATTGCAATTCTAGCACAACGTCTGGAATAATCGCCATAAAAAATATAATCATCAGCAATAGAAATATTACTCTCTCTTAAACACCCAATAAAGCCGTCAAACCTATGCTTGCCCGCCTGCGTTTTTAGATCTCCTGTAATAATCGCTATCCTCTTATGTCTTAAGCCTACAAGATACTCTGCTGCAATCCTCCCTCCCAAAACATTGTCTACTGCAATATAACTAATATCTATCTCATCTAAACGATTATTAATAACTAAACATGGTATTCCAGCCAAAACAGTTTCTGCCACATGCTTTATATTTGATATAACATCTGCAAAAATAATCCCGTCCACATGATCCGTTCCAATAGGATTATTCCCATCTGTAATATGAAAAACCATATCTAAACCTAAACTCTCACATGCATGACCAATTCCTCGAATCAATTCAATAGCATAAAAAGAATGGAATATACCCGCATACCCTGGCATAACCACTCCTATAGCATTGTTAATCCCTCTTGCAAGCCGTTGAGCAACAATATTAGGTTTAAAATTAAGAGAGGCTATTGCTCGTTTAACCTTTATATAATTTTCCTTAGATACACTAGGAACATTATTTATAACTCGAGAAACCGTAGTAATTGAAACATTAGCCTTACGGGCAACATCTGCTATACCTATTTTCTTTCTGCTCACGATATCAATAACTCCATCATAAATAAATATTAATCCTTTTTTATCCCTTATAAATAACAATGCGCCGGGAAAAATCTTCTTATAAGATTTCCCCCGACGCTATCTCAATTTATCCTCTTACTTTTTCTTTAAATTAACTATCTTACGACATCCCCTACTCGCACCCTAGTCCACTGATCTTTCAAATCTGCAGCAGCAATATCTGGTCTTACCTGTATTACCTCAATCCTCGCTATATATTTCCCATCTCTATATACACTTAATCTATCACCTATATGTATACCATTCTTCTTTCCTAGGTTTATAATAACGAAATTATTGGGTTCATTCACACTTAAAATCTTTCCATTAAAACCTGTAGGTGTGGGATGCTCTACAATAGGCACCTGAGAAGATGATGAACTTACCACAATAGGAGCCAATTCCACACTTCCTGAAGAATCTCCCTTACTTTTAGCTGAGACCTCTTTAATAGTTTTATCCAAACTATCTTTAATTTCCCATATCTCATCTATCTTACTCTGAATAAGATCCTCTGTCTGTCCAAGCTGAGATTCTATTTTTCTTTTCTCCTCTTTTATCTTGACAATAGTTTTCTCTAATGCCCCATTTGCCTTTACCAATTTTTTCAATTCTTCTCGCATCTTCACATTCTCTTCATTCAATTTATCAACGCGATCAGAAATAAATTTTTTATCATTTTTAGCTCTAGCAAGTTCAACTGATAAATTTGTTATCATTTCTGTCTTAAATTCTATTTCTCTCTCCAATTCCTCTTTATCATGTTTCAAAGATTGTAATTCTAATTCTAATGACTTATTTTTTTGTTTAATCTCTATTACTTCTAATGAGCCTGCTGATAACTGTTGTTTTAATTTCGCTATCTCAACCTCCAAGGCCGCCTTATCTTTCAACACAGATGCCCAATACTTCTCATCACTTGGTCTATTTACCACTACCGTCGAAGAAGGTAACGAAGAAGAGTTTACCGGTGACTTTATAGCTTTTTTTACGGTAACTACAGATTTTTGTTTAGTTATATTCTTTTTAATCTGCTTTTTTTCTGGTTCTCTTTCTTTATAAATAATTTTTATTTTAGGAGGTCGATTTTTAAGCTCCTCTATTTTAGATAACAATTCATCTCTTTTTGCTATAAGCTCCTTAGACCTTTTCTGCCACCTATCTCTTTCATCTTTTATATCCTGTATCTGTGCTAATAAATCAGCTACCTGTGATTCAGCCTTCTCCAACTTTTTTTTCAATCTATTTTTCTCTTCTTTAATCTGAGTTATTTTTCTTCTACTTGCCTGATTTTTTTGTAAAAGTTCATCTGCTCTCTCCTTACTACTCTCAAGTTCTGCCTGAAGGGCAACAACTGTCTCTTCCGCCTTTTTCTTACCTATCAAGGAAAAAAATGCAAACCCCATACATCCTACTAACAATACTATCAAAACTACTGTAATTTGTTTTACTGCTTTTGACATAATAATCTCAGAGAAGTTATCAATAAACTTCTCTCCCCTTTATAAGTTAAATTAAAAAATTTTTCCTTTAAAAATTATTTCAATCTTTTAAAAAATTTTAAAATCTCAATAATATGAATATATCAAAGTATTTGAAGTAATACAAGTAGAATTAAAAAAATTTTATTCAAACCTTATCTCATCAAGAAAAAAAACACAACTATCACCATTCACATCTTCACTTGTTGTCCACGAAAAACCACCACTAATATATGAAAGATCTCTTCCTCTCAAATCTATTGTATATTTTTTCCATTTAGGAGTGAGAATAACTGGTCCAATGACAATCGTATCTGAATCAGGATAATTACCGCCAATCCCCCCTACCGTAAACTCTTGTATCTGTTCGCCACCTTTTGCTCCCTTGGCCCAAAATGTAAGTTTTTCAGCACCTGTTAAATTAAATCCCCCTTTTCTCTGTCCCCAATTATTTGCAGGATTAAGCCAATAAATACCTCCCCATTTTTGATCTTTTCTTGAACAAGCCACATCATATTCAATTTTAATACATGTTTTACCTTTATAACAATCTTTCTGCCATCCGTCATTTAAAGTAATACACTTGCCATCAGGCATAAAACCTGATGGCACATAATGATTTTCTCGCGCACCTTTATCTGCATATATATAAAAAGGTTTAAAATTATTATTTGATGCAACATGCTCTTCTTTCACTCTCGATTGATTTTCAACAGAAGCCTTTTTTTCTGCCTTCCCACATCCACAAACTAACACAAGCAGCAAAAAAACTAATAACTTTCTCACTCCCATATATCCTCTTATCTATATCTCCTTCAAACCATAATAGCCGGACACCTATTTTTTAAAACAAAAATAGATATCCGGCTAATTTACCCAAAATTTAACTCAAATTCTCCAATGCCTGTTGTGCTGCCTCTGCTGGCTTCCAAAACCATCCACTTGGATCCCAACATTGAGCGTAAAAGAATTCATCAATCAATTTTTTATAAGCCTTTTTAGCCTCATCTATTTTACCTGCTTTACGATATGCTTCTCCTTGTATAAATAAACATGTACCAACATCATTTAGTGCCCAATACTTAAAAATCTTCTCTTTAGATTCCCATGGATACTCTGATAAAGACTCTTGCATAGTCTTTGCTTTATCTTCATAAAGCTCCAGCACTTTATTAGTATAAGCAAGAACAGCTTTTAAGTTCCCATCAGACAATGCCTTCCATGCTTGTCCAGTTAAAAAAGAAGATGAATAATCTCCAAAATCTAAATATGTGCCAGAATCTATCATAGCAAGCTTTTCTTTAGCACCTTCTGCTGGCTTCCAAAACCAACCATTAGGATCCCATGCCTGCCCATATGTATAATCTTGAACAAGTTTCTCAAACGCCGCTTTCGCCTCATCATTCATCTTTGCCCTACGATATGCCTCTCCTTGAATAAATAAACAAGTAGCCACATCATTAAGCGCCCAATATCCAAATATCTCCTCTTTAGACCCTTTAGGATAATCTGTCAAGCTATCCTGCATCTTCTTAGCCTTTTCACCATATAATTCGATACACTTATTTGTATAAGCCAAAACCGCATCTAAATCATTCTTCTTCAAGGCCTCCCATGCCTTTGCTGTAAGCGTCGAAGAACGAAAATCCCCAAAATTATACGCTACCGCCTGCTCTGGAATAGACAACAACCCCATACAGAATGTTAAAATTAGTGTTGTAAGAAAAAACCGCTTCATATCTTTATCCTCCTTATAAAAATTATTTTTTTTATAGATTTGATATCTACTTATTCTTTAAATATTTTATTTAATTAAGCCACTATTCCTAAAAAATTCGACCTATACTTTAAATAAAACCCAAAAATAATTCCTCTTTTCCTATTAATTATCAATAAACTATTTTTAATATTATTAATAAATACTTTTCACTATCATGTTATAAAGAATCCCTTGCTTAAAAAATTATATAATAAAGGGCTCTTTTGTAATAAAATTATTAGGAATAGTCTTGGCTTAGCAAACTAAAATTTTAAGTATAAAAGTATGTTATGGAATAGTTATATAAGTATACAACATTTTTTATAAAATGCCAAATTTAAGCCCCTTACTTTTATAAAAAATTCTATTCTCTATTCTCCTAACTTATTGATTCCATAGCTGCTTATACATAAAATAACTTTTTCTTAATTGGCGTAAAAACGGACTATGACTACCATCTCCTTGTGAAGTGATTCCAAACCATTCTTCATAATAGTATCCACCCGGAAAAGGACCAATAGCATCAGATTTCTTATCATGCCTATAGGGTTCATAATTTTTCCACCATTCATCAGTCCACTCAAAAACAATACCCCCAAGTGCATTGCCAACTCCGTTAGCAGTACCAGCCATATTATCTACTATATCTAACCAATTACCCTTAAGATACTTTGCCTGTGCCTCCTCTGCCTCTTCTAAAGTCATATTCTTTGCATATGCCGGACATCCATATTCAGTTATAAACGCTGGTTTATCACAAGCATCTGCCACCTGTTCCCAAAAGGCCCCAAATCCATAATCACCTCTATATACATTTGCTGCAAAAATATCCACATGTGGACAATACTTAGCAAATATATCTAAATATAAAGTATCGCCATTATTAATTGCTACAGGATGATTAGGATCAACCGATTTAATCCACTGAGCGACCTCATCAACGAATTTATAATAGGCCTCTGGTTTCTTATCTGCATTACAAGCTATCCCATAATTATTTTCATTACCTAAAAGCCATAAAAGTATATACGGTTCGTCCTTATATTCCATAACCATCTTCTTTATCGACTCCATCATCTTTTTCTTATGCTCGGGGTTTTCATAATCAGTACCTTCTCTCCATGTGGCCCCTGAATCTATTGCATACTTTCCAAGAAAATTCCCCATAATCACCCTAAAACCAAACTCTTTAAACATTTTTCTTAATAGAGCTTTATTAGGTTTATTAGGTTGAACATATATTCTTAAAGTATTAACTCCCATGTCTTTCATTAATTTAAAATCCCCAACAACAGGCTCATCGGGATCTTTTTTATTATTACGATTAACATCCACCCATGCATCATATGGGCCATCTGGTAATCCATTATTGTTAGTATCCTCATCCATCCAATTTACAAGTGTGCCCTTATCAGGGCTCTCCCCTACCTTAGTAGGGGCATAAGTTATACCTTTTATTATATAAGGTTTGTCATTTACTAATAACTGCCAATGGCCATTTTCATACTGAACTAACCTTACAGTACCATGTCCCACATATTTCTTTACTTTATTTAAAGGCACTGTCTTTTTAATTCGTAAAAGTTCTCTACCTTTATCTATTAAACTCTTTTTAACTATCTTACCCGGATAAGTAATAATCACATCATTATTAATATCATTATCAAAACCATTCTTAACTTTTATTTTCATATATTTAGCCACCAAATTCATCTCTGGATGAATTCTTAATATATATTTGATCTTAGCCACAGCTGCCTGTGCGGGATACCATGGCGTCTGCCAATACGTCCAGGCCACAGTCTTTGGAAAATGTACTATTAAAGCATGATATGCCCTTATAGCAGCATATGGCATATTAGCCTTTTCGAATATAGTACCTAAATAAAAAAGTCGGACTCCCCATGGTTCAGGTGCAGTAAACCATTTAAAATATGCTGCCTCAAGGTCATCACTATTAACAAAATCCCAATGATTTCCCTTTAATCTCCCTTCCTTCTTTACTATCTTATATCTAGGATTTTTATAAATATCTGCTATATTAGGATATATCCCCTCTCCTACGGCCTCAGAAAGCCCCTTTAAATTTAAAATAGAATAATGATAACGTTCTGTCCCCACATTGAGAAATTTCCCATATTTAGTGTAATCAACTATCTTTTCCTTCGGCTTTACAAAAAGATGAGGTTTTGTTCTAAGCACTTTTTTCAATCCTTCTTCATCCTCCTTATCTGCCTTTCCTGTAAGCACATCTATACTTTCTTGACTCTTTTCAGCAACAGACCAATACCATCCCCGAGGATCCCAAGCTTGAGCAGAAGGATATTTTTTAATAATAGCAGAAAATTTTTCTATTGCTTCTTTCTTCCTACCGTTATTCATTATCGCCTCAGCCTGAATAAAAAGACATGTAGCCACATCATTCAAAGACCGATATTCATCTTCTTTGCCTCTAGGTGGCAATTTATTTCCTAACTGTTCTTGCAGCAGATCTGCCTCGTTACCATACAATCTTACACATTCTTCAACGAGTTTATTCAATTTCTTTAAATCATTCTTACTTGAGGCCTCCCAAGCCAACCGAACCAATTCATCTGATGATCTGGCCTTCTCTGAAAATCCTTCACTTATATTTTTTGCTTCATGATCTCTCGGATGTTCTCCCGATATGTGTGAAGAGGCAACTGAATTATCTAAAAATATTTCCTGATTAAATAAAGAAGAAGGTTTGGATAGATTTTGTTGAGAAAACCCTACGACTGGACTAGAAAAAAACGCCAAAATAAAAATAAACAAGAAAATAGGAATATTGTATTTCTTCTGTATCTTCATAATATTTAACATATTGCCTTCTACCCAACAACCGCTCCTGAAGTAAGGCCTTTAATAATATACTTTTGCATTGCTAAATATATCAATATAATAGGAATAACAGCTATTGTTAAACCTGCCATTAATAAAGGATAATTAATACTATGGACCCCCTGAAATTGCATTAATGCCTTCTGAAGGGGCATCAGTCTTGAATCATTTAACAATAAATTAGCTAAAATAAATTCATTCCATACATTAAGGGAATTAAATATAACAATAACTGCAATTGCCGGCATAGCCAAAGGTAGCCCAACATTCCACCATATACCCAACTTCCCACACCCATCTATTCGTGCAGCATCTTCTAAGTCTGGTGTCATTTTATCAAAAAAAGTTTTCAATAATAATATACTCATAGATAACCCAACATTTGTCATACACAAAACATATCCTATCCTCGTATTAACCAAATGCAATTTTGTCATAAGTACATACAAAGGAACAAAACTTCCCGGCAAAGGTATCATCATTGCAGCAACAAACATATAAAAAAAGAAATCTTTGCCTGGGAATTTTAGCCTTGAAAAGGCAAATGCTGCTAAAGAAGAAATAATTACTATGGCAAACACAACCGTAACAGTATAAAATACACTATTCCATAAATAAAGAGCAAAATTACCGTCTACCCAGGCCTTAATATAATTGGAAAAACTAATAGTATGAGGAATAAGAGACTTATCTATAAATATTGTATCCATCGTCATAAGAGAAGAACGTACCATCCAAAAAAGAGGGAACAAACACGTTAAAGAAGCACTTAATAAAAAGAGATGAATAAAAGTAACACTTATTCCTTTTATTATTTTATAATAGAAGGTTTTCATATTTTCTCCTAAAACTTAAACCTCTTTAAACCTATCTGATACCTTTTTAAATATAACCGATATAAAAATCAAGATAACACCAAACGTTATTCCCTGTGCACAGGCATAACCAAATCTTTTCGTTGCCATCATAGAATTAAGTATCTGGGTAACAGGGACTGAGGTCGCCCCTGCAAGTTCATTACCCATCATAGACATAATAAGCACAAACGCCTGCATCGAACCTAATATAGTTAAAATAACTACTACTGCGATAACTGGAATCATCATAGGCAAAGTAACATTTTTCAATATCCCCCACATATTAGCTCCATCTACTCTTGCAGCTTCATAAAGCTGGCGATCGATGGTCTGCAGGCCTGCTAAAAACATAATAAATCCCCAACCAAATCCTTTCCAACTATGAACAATAGCAATACATGTTAGAGCGGTCTTGGGATCAGAAAGCCAATTATGTGCCAAATGAGAAAAACCTATCTTACTCAACGTATAATTTAAAAGTCCTATATATTCCCCTCCCTGCTTACCTGCATACAATATCCATGTCCAAATAAGACCAACAACAACCTCAGAAAGTATCGGAGGGATAAAAAATACAACCCTATAAAAATTTTTCATCTTAAGGTCCCTATCACAGGCAAACGCAAGGATAAAAGCAAAAAGATTCTGAAAAGTCAAGGCGATCATAGTAATATACCATGCATGCCACATAGAGGCCCACCAATCTTTGTCTCTCATCAATTCTATAAAATTATCTAAACCCACAAATTGTTGGTGAAGATCAATGCCATTCCATTCATTAAGAGAAAGTTTGAAGGTATAAAAGAAAGGGTAAATATAAAAAATAGAAAAAATTACCACTGCAGGTATAATAAAAAAATAATTAGTAATAATATCTCTATTAAAAATTTTCTTTTTAATTACTTCATTTCCACCTACCATAAAATGATCTCTCCTTTAAAAATCTACCTTTTTTTTCGTCTAATAGCCCTTCTTAATTCCTGTTCTTTCACTTTCTGAACCTCTTCTGCTGCCTTCTCTGGTGTTATACTCCCCATAATTATCATCTGAATACACTCATCAAACTTCTTTGTCACCATAGCATCTTCATTATATTTCCATATACTAGGATGCGTAGTATAATCCATTGTGCGAGCAAAATCTGCCAAAATAGGAGGGATAGAAGACAATGCATATCGATTTGAAGGAAGATTTCTAGTCTTGGTTGCCAAATAGGCCTGCTGTTCCTTTGCTGTCAACCATTTCAAAAATTTTATCGCCTCTTCCTTCCTAGGAGAATCATTATTAACCACAAAAGAAGAACCAGCTCCCCCCCATATGCTCATAGGCCTATTGGGATTTATAGGCGGTGGAAGCATTGTCCCATATTCTAAGTTAGGGTTCATATCATGATAAACATTTACACACCATGAGCCATTAAAGGCAAACGCTGCCCTCTCCAAAGCAAAATCCTGTTCAGCGTATTTATTTACCTTGGTAACAATCCCCTCAATAAATGCTCCTCTCTTTCTTAATATATCAAAAACTTTAAATACTTTAATCCAATCAGGATCTGTATATGGGACCTCTCCTCTATAAGTTGCCATAACTTTATCTTCGCCCATAATATTAAACGCATAATTCGAGGCAAAACAATCTGCCATCCACAACTCTCCCCAACCAGACACAAATCCTGCAATACCAACTCTTTTTAAAGCATCTATATCATC
Source organism: uncultured Planctomycetales bacterium (assembly GCA_964535935.1). GTDB lineage: Bacteria > Omnitrophota > Gorgyraeia > Zapsychrales > Zapsychraceae > CAZHWM01. The sequence continues at coordinate 14,732 of CAZHWM010000005.1, read as the reverse complement.
GAGGAATTCATTAAATGTCTTTGGTGGTTTAGTAATACCTGCCTTTTTTAGCAATTTTTTGTTATAAAGCATTTGTATATTAGTCACATCTAATGGCACGCCATATATTCCGGGCTTCACACCATAGACATTCCCTTTTTTAAAACGATTAACATCCAGTGCCTTATCAAACAAACTCTTTTCCCACGCAGAATTATTTTTCTTAAACTCCGCAGTAAGATCTGCCACGAATCCATTTTTAATAAAAGAGGCAAACACCTTTTTTTTATCAAGAATTCCATAGATATCAGGAAGCAACCTCGCTTGGGCAGAGGCAATTATCTTTTGACTGTAAGAACTAGGTGGAGAATATAAATTTATTTTTACCTTAATACCTGTCTGTTCTTCATACTTTTTTGCTAATTCTTGAAGTACAGCATCTCTATCCGTCATCCAATGCCATAAAGTAATGGTTTTACTATCCTCTCTCCTGCCTGCACATCCTGAAAACAACAACAAACATAAAAAAATACCTATCGTTCTTTTCATCTGTACTCCTTTTTTAATAAAAGAATCCCAATAACAATTTATTTAAAAAATTTAAAAAAATAAAAAATATGTTTTTGAGTATAGCATTGAACCAACAAATTGTCAAAAGAGAATAATTTGTATTTTATATATAACATCGGATTTCTTTTTAAAAAAACTCCTACTAATAACTATAGTGTCCTTTCCCTCTTCCACACCCACCTCTATGGATTTATCGTTAAAATATACTTGCCGTATCTTATAGCTTCCATAATCAAGTCTATCTTTATTGACATATTCAATAATTACTCTCTTACCAGCAAACCAACATGTAACAGATGCTATACCATCAGAAGTAAACTGTTCTTTAACCAACTTAGGAGATAACTCCAAATCCCCAGCACGGCCCCTAACTCCAAAAACCTGGGTAAGCTCTGTGAAGACAAACCAACTGGCTGAACCTGTAAGATAATGATATCTACCTCTTCCAACAGAATCAAAATACTCTGGTATCCCTGGATATATTTTACTTTTATCCGTATCTACTGACATCTTATATATAGACTTAAGCACCTCATATCCCTCTCGCACAAACCCCCGTGAATATAACGCATATGCATACATAACACTCATATGACTAAAAAATGCACCATTTTCCTTCGTACCATAGGCAAAACCAAACGCCCTGCCTAAATCAAAATAATGGGCAACATAAAAATCCGTATTAAGTCGCAGACCTCCTAACTTTTTATCTTTTAAAAACCTATTTACACTTTTAATAACCTCAACGACATCTCGATATTCCGCACACCCACTCATAATAGCAAACACCTGTCCTGTGAGAGTCATACGTATATTATTACCCTTTCTACCCTCTATGCGCCTTCCCTTATTATCATAATATCCATTAAACCACTCATACCTATCTGATCCCTCTACCACCCTAACCTTTCCTTTTTTCTTAATATGAGAAAACATCCAAGCTGCCTTCTGTCTCAAATCCTTTATAAGCAACTGCAGTTTAACGTCCTTCTTCCTGCCGCTTAATTCTGGTTGAACAGATTTAAAATAAATATCAAACAAGATATGTCTCTTTGCTTGAATATCATTATAATCTATCCTTTTCCCTGATATAGTATCAAGTAAAAATAATAACTCTGTAGCCAAGCTAACCTTTTCTACCCTGCATCTTTCCCTCAATTCTTCTAACAAATCTGCTAGTAAAAATAGATTGCCTGCATAAAAACAAGAAAACGCAACGCTCTCTCCTCGTTCAAAAGCCATATCAAGACCATCATTCCAGTCCGCACTCTCAAGCCTGATAAAATTATGTTCACCAACATTAAAAAACTGGACAAGATGCTGAACAAGAATATGCTCCAATATCGACCCTTTATACACATTTCCCTTCTTATCTTTCAATTTATTCCCATAACTGCTATTCCACAAGCCGTCCTTTTCAAATGTACGCGACAAATGCGCATCCCTAAAATAAGAAATATCCTCAAGCAATATCTTATAATCACCAGTCTGATTAATATACAAATTAATAGTTGCAAGTGGCCATACACCATGATCCATCCATACCCGTGTTATATCATTCCTATCAGCAATAAACTCCCCAGGTGCCGTTCCTATAATAGTAGCATTCGAACCATCTATTCTTACACCTGCAAAATTATTTATTAACAGGTCTCTAACATTCTCAGGTTCTATAAGAAGCAATGATAATAAATCCTGCCATATATCACGCCAACCTCTACCCCCTTTGCCATAATCATGGTCTGGAAGAAATGAACAACCAAATATTCTTCTCAAAATAGGTTGTATAGATACCCAACGCATCCAAGAATCAAAACCTCTTTCTGCAGAAACAAAAGAAATAACCCCTGATTTTGTCTTCCAAAATAATTTATTCTTCTCTAATGCTAAATTGAATTTAGAAACTGTATTGAAGCTATTAAATACCTCATATGCAGCCTCTTCACTATGCGAAATTCCCATACACACTAAATATACCGCTACTTCCCCTGGAGCCAACAGCTTATCCCTAAAACGTATAGCACCAAAGGCCTCCTTACCATTAAGCTCAACCTCTTTCATTTTACGAGGTGAAACATTATTAACCACTGCTTCAGGAGCAATTACTCTCCCTGTGTCTCCTAAAAAAACATCTACTGTAGGAAATGTCCCTATAGGGCTAACTCCTCTTGCTTCTATCCCAAACACATAATACACTGCATCGCATGGTTTATGGCCTTCTTCATTAAACAACATAGTTGGATAAACACATACACCATAGCGGGTCTGTTTTATACGATGCAACAAACTGGTTACATTCTCATGATCATGTTTATTAGCAAGTGCCCTGCCGAATATAGGTACTGCTGCTGTAGGAATTATCTTTATCTCCCTACTAGATATATTCTTTACTGAGATACGCATTAACTCTACATCTTCGCCAGTCACGGGCACAAAATTCAAAGCCTCTAATTCAAGCCCTAAAGATGAGAACCGTCGCGACAATCTATGCCACAACTGTCCCATTTCTACAAAAGATTTACACCTTTTATTCGGCTCTGCTAAAGAAACTATACGGTTAGGGCCAAGATAACAAAAAAAATTACGTACTGGATTACGTAAATCTTCGGTGGAAACAGGTTTGGTAAGATAACGATTTCTGTCAATCTTAATATCGCCACTTAAAAAAGGAGTAATAGAGGACTTTATCCCTGCAGAGGAGATGCCACAGAGAGGGAAATATATTGTACGTATATCAACAGCTTGTGAAGAAAAAAAACTTACACCATCGCTATGATAACTATAAAAATTATCTTCCTTAGTCATTGCTAAACTACCCAAGGCCGCTAATGCTAAATGCTTTATTAAAAAATTTACTTATATTTTTAAAGAATTCAACGTCAAATATAATGTTTCTAAAAGTAAATGCTATCTTAAAAAATAAAAAACTATTTCTAAAATTCCCTCTTAAAATTAATATTTTCTAACCTATACAAAAACCCTTTAATTTTCCCCCTTCTAATAAAATAAAGAATAGGATTATATAAAAATTATTAAAAGTAGATACGGTTTTTACGAAAAAAGGGATGAAAGATTACCCTTCTTCTGGTAGGCCTTCCACAAATTTATATAACCTCATGACCCGTATAAGATCTATCTTATCAAACTTTATCCCCACCTCCCATTCATTATCCCCCTTATTGCGAAACCATACCACCTCGCCTCTTATAATCATGGGGGCCTGTCCATCTGGAAGCGATATCTCCAAAGCAACATGCTCATTAACCGAAAACCTTTCTTTTGAAAGGAGTTTTACGCCTCTGGCAGAGGCATTACTAAGATACATCTTTTCTCCAAAATCTTCGTCTGAATCCATTAATCTTGCCGGAAACCTTGAATCAAATCTCTCAAATAAACGCCTATCTTCTATTATATTTTGATTTACTACCATAAATATAAACCCCGACTACCTTTTTTCAAAATACTTATCAAGCCTTGATACTGGGCCATCAACTATATTCTCAAAATGAAGTCCAATCCTATAATTGCCTGTAGTCTCTATCTTCTTTACCCATTTCACCTTCCCAATTACCAAAACTGGCTCACCATTTTCATCCAACTGAAGCTCTAGAGCAATCTGCTGATTCAATGGTATCTTATGTGAAGATATAAGTCCTACTCCATTACGACTAATATCCACCGTATTCGTATTACAAAATAATCCATTCGACTGTCCATCAACCGGCACAAGACAGCTAAACCGCTCCGTTTTTCTTCTATTTTCCATAATTTACTAGACCTCTTCTTATCATAGTAAATAAACCTGGCATTCCTGTTGGATTTTATTTTATTTAATTGAAACAAATTAAGAAAAAACTCTCTTAAAATGTATTTTAATACAAGAGTATTAATAAGCAACTAAAAAACAAATATTTTCTAATACTAATATAATATACCCCAAATAAAAAAGCAAACCTATCTCACACAAAACTCAATTAATTCCTTTATTTTCCTATACAAAACCTTGAAAAAATAGCATTCAAGAGATCAGCATCAATATTTCTACCTGTAATCTTATCTAAAAAACCAACAGCCTGTCTAATCTGTTCAGATACTATCTCTACAGGAGATGCATCTCGTAACAGAGATACAGCCTCAAAAAGACATCCTCTACAACGCTCAAGTGCCTCTACATGCCTTAAATTAGTAAGAATAATGCCTTCCTGAGAATCCATATCTGTGGACCACACACTCTCAAATATTGCAGTCTCAAGGACCTCCAGTCCCATCCTTTTAACAGCAGAAACTTTAACTAAGCTTTTATTTGGACATAATGCCATAATCTCAGACTCATCTAACCGCTGTTGTAAATCACATTTATTAACAACTACTATAACGTTTCTTTCTTTAATCTGTTCAAATAGCCTCTTATCCTCATCTGTAAAAATACTATTAGCATCTACAATGAACAAAATAATATCCGCAGCCTTGATGGAATCACGGCTACGCTTTACAGCCTCTTCTTCTATCAAATCCCTAGGCTCTAATATTCCTGCAGTATCCACCAATCTCACAGGCACACCTTTAATCTGTGCAGATTCCTCTATCGTATCTCTTGTCGTACCGGGGATATCAGAAACTATTGCCCTGGGGGTCCGCAACAAGGCATTCAACAAAGAAGACTTCCCTACATTAGGTCTACCACAAAATACAATATTTATCCCCTCTCGCATTATACGCCCCTGCTCTGCTGTCTTAAGCAAAGACTCAATCCTCTCTATTGCAGAAGATATCTCTTCTAAAAAAGTACTGTGCCGCCTGCATCTCTTAACATCAACACTCTTATCAACTTCCTCACAAATATCATCTTCTGGGAAATTAATAACAGCCTCTATCTTAACAAACACATCCATTAACAGCCTTCGAATTCTCTCTAGTTCTGTAGAAAGATCACCCTTTAGTTGAGACGTACTTATCCTTAAAAAAGCCTCCGTTTTGGAATTAATTATATCCATTACAGCCTCAGCCTGAGCAAGGTCTATCCTCCCATTTAGAAACGCTCTTTTGGTAAACTCTCCAGACTCTGCTAAACGTGCACCCAACTTCACAGCAAGAGATAATATGGCCTTTAAACAGGCTATTCCCCCGTGAGAGCTTATCTCAACAACATCCTCTCTAGTATAACTCTTAGGCGCACGCATCACCGTAAGCAATGCCTCATCTATAACCTCATAACACGCATTATCTTTATCTACGCTAATGATAGTATTATTATCACTACCTTCCTGTAGTCTAACAACATCTCCATAATGAACAGAAAAACTTTTAAATTGCGACGGCCGCTGTTTATTCTTTGAGACAAACATCTTATCAGCTATAGACAAAGCATCCCTTCCACTCATCCTTACAATACCTATTCCAGCCCTACCTAACGGCGTAGATATAGCAACAATTGTGTCCTCCTGCTTTAATCCCAATTCCATACTTATCTCCCTTAAAAATATCTATTTATCTTGATTGAAAACAACACAACCTCTTAACTAAAAAATTGAATAAAATATTTACTGACCTTTCCAATAGAAAGAAATATTACAGGACAAGGCTTTGTCTTAGAATAAAAACCTCTATCATCAATCAACCTACATGGCTAGGACTCTGCACTACAATACAACAGATTAAAAAGTAAACCTATCATCTATTGCATCTGTTAATAAAAATAATCTTGCTTCTGCTGTTACAAAAAAAGAACCGGTAACAAGCACACATCCATCGATCGATGTTTTATCCATAGCTAAGCCAAGCGCCTCTCTAACATTATCTGAGAAAAAAACATCTTTCCCCGGAAACATAGCTCTTGCCTCATCTATCGAAACAATTACCGCTCGTGGGTGATTAGCTATGGTAAAAATAACCCTTGTTGCTATCCTATTAAGTTCATTAGCTATGCCTGAGATATCTTTATCTTTACTAATACCCAAAACAATCGTAACATCCCGGGCTGATACCACTCTAGAAACTGTATCTGCCAATGCAGCTGCAGCCGCTTTATTATGAGCACCATCGAGGATAATATATGGATTTCGGCTTATTACCTCAAACCTACACGGCAAATATACCGATAAAATGCCTTGATAAATCGCATCATCTGATATGATTTCAGCCCGCTGCCTAAGCTGTTTTATAATACCAAATGTAGTAGCTACATTTGCAACTTGATGACAACCTGCTATAGAAAGTTTCAGGCCCGAATATAACTTATCCGCTAGAGTATCAATTATATCAAAAACCGTCCCATTTATATCAGAGCTAATTATATCATATGTAATATCTCTACCTACGAGTAATGGTTCTATCTTGAATTTCTTACACCTACGCTCTATAACCGCCATGGCCTCTGGGGACTGTTTACATATAACTACCCGCTGACTACTATCCTTAATAATTGCAGCCTTTTCAGCAGTTATCTTCTCTAAGGTATTTCCCAAAATACCAACATGGTCAATACTAATAGAAGTAATAGCTGCTACTATAGAACTAACTACATTGGTAGCATCCAACCTGCCGCCTAATCCTGTTTCCAGCACAACAAAATCAACATTATTCCTATAAAAATACAACAATGCCAAAGCAGTACAAACCTCAAAAAAAGTAAAATATTTATTAGCCTTTCTGTCCGATATTCCTTCAATACACACATGTATCTGTTCTGCTATATCATCAAGCTCTGAGGCAGTAATAGTATCAGCAAAAAGACATCTATTATCACTACTCCCTCTATCCTTATCTAAAATACGTATCCTCTCTCTTATATCCTGTATATGTGGGGAAGTATAAAGCCCTACCCTATATCCTGCCTCTTTTAAAATAGATGCGGTAAGATTAGCAACCATGCCCTTACCATTAGAACCAGCGATATGAATAACCTTCATACCTGAGACTGGTACACACAAAGAAGACAACAGGCGTTCAACACGATAAAGACTGAAGTCTCTTAAAGATAACCTTTCTAAACAAAACTCATAATTAACAAAACAGTCAAGATAGGACATATGGAAGGTCAATGTTTAAAATGTCGTACTCCAGAAAAAACCATAGCAATATTCATCTTGTCTGCCTCAGCTATAACATCCTCATCAGCAATTGAGCCGCCCGGCTGAACAATAGCCTTAATTCCTGCATCAGCTGCAAGAGTTATATTATCTATTTTAGGGAAAAATCCGTCTGAAATCAGCACTGAACCTTTTGCCTCTCTTTCTGCCTTAGCTATAGCAATCCTGACACTCTCCACACGGCTGGTCTGCCCGCATCCCACACCTACAAGCCTCTTTTTCTTCACTAAAAGTATAGCATTAGACCGTACATGTTTAATAGCCTTATAGCCAAATAACATGGATTCTATCTGAGCTGGCGTAGGTTTCTTCTTTGTAACAATCTTAAGCTCATCAACAGATAATTCACGATTATCTTTCTCCTGAACAAGAACCCCTCCAATAATCTTTTTAAAATCAAAACTGTTATCTTCTGCTGCACCAGCAAAATCAAATTCTACTAACCGCAAATTCTTTTTTACAGAAAGAATCTTTACCGCCTGCTTATAAAATCCAGGGGCTACCACACACTCCATGAATCCGCTAGATAATATCGCCCTTGCCACATCTATATTAACTCTTCTATTAAGCCCTATAATCCCACCAAAAGAAGAAACTGGATCACATTTATATGCCTGTCTATAAGCATTTATTAATGTATCCGACTCAGCAAGACCTGTAGGATTATTATGTTTTATAATAACAGCTGCTGGTTCCTTAAACAAACGAACAAACTCTACTGCGGCATTCATATCTAAATAATTATTAAAAGACAGCTCCTTCCCGTGCAACTGTTTTATATTAGAGAACCCTATTTTTACATCAGATTCTTTATAAAACGCTGCTTTCTGATGTGGATTCTCCCCATAACGAAGATCTTGTAACTTTGAAAGCCTCATAATAATACTAGATGGCAAAGCCACCTCATCAATAACCTTACCACTTAGCCGCCCTGCCAAAAAATCATATATCATGCGATCATATTCTGCAGTATGTCTAAAGGCCTCAACTGCAAGATAAAACAACAACGAATCCGGCAATAACCCCCCATTACGCTGAAGCTCTGACAAAATCTCATCATATCTTTCAGGCCTACATATAACAGCTACACTATGAAAATTCTTAGCAGCAGACCTAAGCATTGAGGGTCCGCCTATGTCTATATTTTCTATAGCCTCATTAAAAGAAACATTGCTTTTACTTATTACCTTCCCAAAAGGATAAAGATTAACCACAACCATATCAATAAGACCGATCTTATGTCGTGCAAGATCATCCATGTGTTCTGATTTTGAACGCAATGCCAACAACCCTGCATGTATTTTAGGATGCAAAGTCTTAACCCTACCATCAAGCATTTCCGGAAAACCCGTATATTCAGACACATCCTTTACTTGTATACCATGCAACTTCAATTGGGCAGCAGTCCCCCCAGTAGATATAATCTCAATACCAAGGGAAGAAAGTCCCTTTGCAAAAGAAACAATACCCTTTTTATCTGAAACACTTATTAATGCCCTCTTAACTTGTATCATCCTATTTTCCTGCTTATTTCTTCTTATTTCACAAATCAACCTTGTTAAATAGTGAAAAATGCACAAATCAACAAGGTTGATTTGTGCAGAATAGTTATGATTTTAATAATTTTATAATTTCCACAACAAATACAGTTAAATCTTCCGGCTTTCTGGAAGTAATAAGATTTTTATCCACTACCACCTCTTCATCAACATAATCTGCACCAGCAGCCATAAGATCATCCTTAATCGCAAAAAAACTCGTTGCCTTCTTTCCTTTCAAAATACCAGCAGAAACAAGCAACCATCCTCCATGACATATAGAGGCAACTACCTTGCCTTGGTTATAAAGCTCACGAACAAAAGAAACTACTTTGTCATACCTTCTCAATATATCCGGAGCAAAACCACCTGGTATAACAACCCCACCAAAATCCTCCGGCTTTACCTCATTTATACTAAAATCTACCTTTACTGGATAGCCTTCTTTACTACCATATACATCTTTACTACCTGTCCCAACGGTCTTTGCCTCTATTCCCTCCTCTTTTAAACGTAATATAGGATACCATACTTCCAAAACCTGATATAAATCCTCTACTAAAACTGCTATTCTCTTAGAGGCATTAGCTTCCATATCCATATCCTCCTGCTAAAATTCTTACAGCACAATCCTCCCCACAGGTATCTTAATATAAAATAAACAATATACTCTGATATTACCTACCTAACCTGAAAACAGAATTGTGCCGTAAGATTATCAAATTTATAAAACAATGTTTACCTATCTCTTTTTCTTTTTTTTATGCCGCTTTTTTTCTGACGGTTTACTATAGAACCTTCTTTCTTTTAGTTCTATCATAAACCCATCTTTCTGGCAGGCCTTTTTAAACATTCTCATAGCCTTCTCAAACTGATGCGGATCAGAAACCTTGACTTCTATAACCAACTATATCACCACCTTTTTAAATAGAATTTAAATTATTTATAATATATTTATATTTTAATAAAAAAGATATTATATTATTTTTATATAAAAAGTAAAATAAAATTTCATCTGATTTAAAATATACTCTCTGGATAGAGAAAAGTAAAGACTACCATTACAAGGCTCAAAACAATAATAACAGAAACCGTAACCCACGTAACAATATTAAGGCTACGACTATTAACAAACTCCCCCATGATTTCCTTATTGTTAATAAGCATAAGCATAAAAATAAGAATAAACGGTAAAAGCAAACCATTACCTACCTGGGAAAAATACATCACCTCCAATAATGGAAATCTGGGTATCAATACTACGCCTGCCCCAATTATAATCATAAGGGCATACAGCCAAAAAAAGTGAGGGGCTTCCTCAAAACGTTTATCCACACCGGCATCCCAACCCATTCCCTCGCAGATACTATAGGCAGTCGAAATAGGCAATATGGAAGCAGCAAAAATCGATGCATTAAATAATCCAAAAGAAAACAACCATGTAGCATATTTGCCTGCTAAAGGTTCTAATGCCAACGCAGCTGCCTGAGCAGAGTCTACAACAATACCTTCCTTAAATAAAGTAGCAGCACACGCAACAACAATAAAAAACGCAACAACCGGAGCAATAATACATCCGCCGACCACATCAAGTCTTATATGTTTATATTCTTCTATGGTAACACCTTTCTCTACAATTGATGATTGCAGGTAAAACTGCATCCACGGGGCAACCGTAGTCCCTACGAGCCCAACAAGCATGACCGTATAATTAAGATTCCAATGAAAACTGGGCAGAACTGTCTGTCGCAAAACCTCCGCCCAATCTGGTTTGGCAATAAATCCTGATATAATATATGCCACATAAAAAAAACATGCAAACAAAAAGACCTTCTCTACCGATTTATATGTCCCTTTTACTACAAACCACCATACAGCAAACGCAGATAAAGGGACTGAAATAAATTTACTAATATGAAATATTTCAAGACTCGCTGCTATTCCTGCAAACTCTGCCATCACATTAGACATATTGACAAGAAGCAAAGTAAACATAAGATAAAAGGTAACCTTCACACCATAATTTTCCCGAATAAGATCTGCCAACCCCTTACCAGTAGCAACTGCCATCCTCGCACACATCTCTTGCACAATGATAAGTGCAATAGTTATAGGTATAAGCGACCATAAAAGACCATAACCAAAGCCCGCACCTGCCAATGAATAAGTTGCTATACCACCTGCATCATTATCCACATTAGCTGTAATAATCCCTGGCCCCATCACTGCGAGAAACAGCAGAAGGTTTTTTACCGCTTTTGATTTCTTTATCGCACTAAATATAGCCTTCATCACAACTGCCCCTCATATTTTTTCCATGCTAATGATATAAGTTCTTCCATAACATCATCAATAGTAATGACACCTTGAAGAACATCCTCCTCATTTAATACCGGTATAGAAGAAAACTTATACTTTTCCAAAAGCAAAGCTACTTCCTCCACATCATCATCTGTCCGAACAAAAATCTTCTGGGGATAACATGTATCTATAAGCAATGTATCTTCCGATAAATTAATAAAACGTCTTAATGAAGTTGCTCCTAATAATCTATGTTTCTCATCAACTATATAGATATGGAAAATATTACCTGGATAGTCTACATTCCGTTTTATCTTATCAAATGCATCTTTAACTGTAGCATCTGGTCCCAAATACAAATATTCTGTAGTCATAAGACCACCTGCAGAATTCTCCTCAAAGCCCAAAAGTTTTCGTAATCTTTTAGAGGTAGCAGTATGCATCCGCATCATCAACTGCCGTCGTTTTTCTTTTGACAAGGCCTTAAGCAGATCTGTAGCTTCATCAGCAGGGATATTCTCAAGAAGATTTACAGCTTCCTTATCATCTAACTGGTCAATAAGCTCTTCCTTTTCCTGTGGGGCCATATCCGTAAAGACCTTCCTCTGCAAATCTTTGTTAAACGACTTAAACAAAGAAAGCCGTTCGAAGACATCTAAATCCTCCATAATGTCCGCTAAATCTGTAGGAGGAATTCTGGCTATCTTCTTACGCGCCATATCCGAACGGAGCACATTCCCACCACGCCCCAAACTCAAGACCTGAGAATGTCTCCAAGAGATAAGCTCTTCTTTAAACAGATATTCCGCCTTAGGTGCAAAAAATCTGACAACTGCATCCACAACTCCATCCCATTCCAAACGCCGCACCAATCCCCTTAACCCGACATCAACATGTGCAAGATACAACTGATTATCTACCTGCAAAAGATGCACATCATTAACACGGACTACCTTCCTGTCATGAGTATCAACAACCTGCTGATCCAAAATATCACAACGCAAAGAAAAATCGCATCGTATCTTCTGTCGCTGAAACTTAATATTATCTGCATTTACCTTAAGTCTAAAAAATCCTTTTTCTATAACACGTATTTCACTAAAAGGAATAATAGCAAACTCTCGATGAAAAATTCCCCGCTTAAGAACGACATTTTTCGCTCTAGGAAAAACATCCTCATTTAGATGCATACATATATCATACAATTCTCCCACAAAACAATTATTTGCATCTATAACCCTTATACCTAACAATTCCGAAAAATATACAAACAGCCTCATCTTATATCCTCAAATGATTTATAAACAACCTATTCTGCACAATTCAACCTTGTTAAATAATGAAAAATGCACAAATCAACAAGGTTAAATAGTGCAGAATAATACTTAGCCTAAAACTATCTGCTATTTTTCACTCCTACCCTTGCACAAAACTGGCGTATCTTACAATAAGAACATAACGGAGAAATCGGGTGGCAGATATTCTGTCCCCAAGCAACTAATAAAGCATTATATTCTATCCAATGTCTTTTTGGTAACTTATGTCTTAATACCTTCTCCGTCTCGTTTGGTGTTTTAGTCTTTACATATCCAATTCTATTTGATATACGATGTACATGCGTATCAACACACACTGCAGGCTTATTAAAACCTTCTGTCAAGACAAGATTAGCAGTCTTACGGCCTACCCCCTTAAATGTCAACAACACCTCTAAATCATCTGGAACCTTTCCATCAAACTCCTTTTCCAATCGCTGACAAATATCAAAAATGGTTTTAGCTTTCCTTTTATAAAATCCAACAGGATAAATCACCTTCTCAATCTGCTTTGAGCTTAATTTCAACATCTCAGCAGAACTATCAGCCAAGGCAAATAAACGCTCCGACGCTGGCAGTGTTACTGTATCCTTTGTCCTTAAACTTAAAATGCAAGATATAAGTACGTGAAAAGGATCTTTCCATTTCTTCCCAACCAAAGTTACTGAAGGTTCTGGGAGCCCCTTTAGCTCATTTCTTAAAACCTTTAAAACGATTGATATCGTCCTATTGGTAACTGCCATAAATTTACTATCACAATCCTATAGCTATAATCTACGCCTTAATGTCGCAGGTATCCCAATGTCAGCAACTATTACCTTGCCTGCATACTTTGGGCCTTCTGCCTTAAACAAGCCCTTTTTTGCAAAATTAAAGGTTACTGTAGCATGTGCCTTAACACATACACCATATACCTTACCGGTTGTCCCATCCAGACCTGAAGGTATATCAGCAGATACCACCCTTTTTCGGCTTGCATTAATCAAATCAATAACCTCCTTAAAATGCCCTGAAATATTACGGTTAAGACCTATACCAAATACAGCATCAACAATAACATCCGCTTTCTTAAGAGAACGGGATAAAGTAGCAAAAAAACGATTACTATCTGTATCCAATTCTATAACCGAATACCCTAACCTTTTTAATATACGAAAATTTAGATTGGGATCTTCTTTAAGCCCAACAGAGCTACCAATCAAAAATATCTTTACTTTTATCCCCGCATTTAGTAAATGCCTTGCCGCAACAAATCCATCACCTGCATTATTCCCCACACCGCAACATATACAAACAAAAGGTCTTTCAATTCTCTTTACATATCTTTTAACCTCCTCTGCTAAAGAACGTCCAGCATTCTCCATTAAAATAATCGATGGAATACCAACCTCTTTAATAGCAATACTATCCAATCTCTTGGCTTGTTCTGCAGAAAGAGCTGTCTTCATAATAACCCCCAACAAGATAAAAAAAATATGCCATAATAAACAAACACTACTTATACTATATCTTATTCTTCCAACTTTGCTTTATTTGACTATATACCACACATATATTAGAGTCAAGACAAAACTCTTTGCAAAATATTACCTTAGGGCCAAAGCAGTATCGTTAAGCAAGGCATCCCATACAGGATACTCGCCTGGATTTTCTTCAACCATCTTTTTAAACCCACTCCATTCAGACTTAAGCTTAGCTATAATTTTCTGTTTATAAGCATTATCAGCATTCGCTAACTTCTTCTCATAATATTGCCGCCATACCGGATCCTCAGGACTACCGTTCACAGATGAAGAAACTACAACAACTGCACCGATGTGATTATTCGTCCTTCTAATATCTTTAGAATAAGTATTATAATTATTACCAGTATTATCCTTATCCTGTCCAACCTTACCCCAACGATTCATATCAGGATTCCTAAACCTCTCCAATATATC
>CAZHWM010000004.1:0-125523 GCA_964535935.1 uncultured Planctomycetales bacterium | reverse complement strand
AGTATTGATGCTCGCTGTGTCAAACATAATAATGAAGCAGTTATTTTAAATATTGCACTACGTTTTTGCAAAAAAAATGGCTAATTCCATTAACCTCTCATCGAAAAAACTATCGGAATTAACCTCTTTTTCGCTTACAATTGTCAAAGTTGCGTTTGTGATACATAGAGCAAAAGTATCCTTCCCTAAAAAATCATTCTGCACAATTCAACCTTGTTGATTTGTGCATTTTTCACAAATCAACAAGGTTGAATTGTGCAGGATAGTTTATTTAAACTGTATTTTCCCATCTGAGGAAGAGAAATCCAACATCTGAGCCTTCTCAACTAATTCTATAAACTCTTGCCTATAACCATATCTATCTTTACCCTTAGATGCCTTTGCGTTTTTTAATACATCATCATATGTGGCATTACCCTTAAACTTAGAATCCCTTAATAAAAGTCCGAATTCTGCTACAGAAGAAGCAAAAAGAAAATCACCCTTAGGTGCTTCCGTTACCTCAGAGGCCTTTATACTCTTTTTAATCAACTTACTCTCCTTACCATCTGGTAATTTATATCTCAATTTTACAGTAAGAAGATCATCACTCTGTTTAATCTCCTGTTTTTGATATATCAAATCATCGACCTGCCTAAAACTCTCCTCTGAGTCAGCAGGAACTAGTTCATAAAGTGCAGTTACAGTATGACCTGCGCCTAGTTCCCCAGCATCTTTTGTATCATCATTAAAATCCTCTTTTGCTAAAATACGATTCTCATAACCTATAAGCCTATATGCCTTAACTTTTGCAGGATTAAACTCTATCTGTATCTTTACATCCTTCGCAATCGTAAACAAAGTAGAGCCTAATTCATGTACTAATACCTTCTTGGCCTCTTTTAATGTATCAATATAATAATAATTGCCGTTTCCCTTATCTGCTAATTTTTCCATCTTAGCGTCTTTGTAATTACCAGTACCAAAACCAAGAACAGTGAGGAATATTCCCTTATTTCTGTTTTCTTCTATAAGTCTTATGAGTTCTGCATCTGAGGAGGCTCCAACATTAAAATCGCCGTCTGTTGCTAAAATAACTCTATTATTGCCATCTTTAATAAAATTCTCCTGCGCAATCTCATAAGCTAATTTTATCCCTGCCCCACCTGCTGTAGAGCCACCTGCCCTAAGATTGTCAATTGCATCTAATATTTTTTGTTTATCTGAACCTGGAGTGGAATCAAGTACCTTCCCTGCTGCACCAGCATACACTACTATAGCCACACGCTCGTTGTCACTGAGTTGATTTACTAACATACGGAATGCTGTCTTTAAAAGTGGAAGTTTATTAGGCATATCCATAGACCCAGATACATCTATTAAAAACACTAAATTACTTGGTGGCAGGTGCTCAGGATCAAGTCTCTTACCATGAAGCCCTATTAACAAAAGGTCATGTTTTTTATTCCACGGACATTTTGCAGCTTTTACAGTTATAGAAAAAGGCTTATCTCCTTTAGGATTAGGATAATCGTAACTAAAGTAATTAATCATTTCCTCTATCCTAACTGCATCTTTAGGGGGCATTCGGTTATTGTTTAGAAAACGACGTATATTACTATATGAAGCTGTATCCACATCAATAGAAAAAGTGGATAAGGGGTTTTCTTTTACAGTAAGAAACTCATTTTCATATATCCTATCATATTCTTCTGTATTAAAATTGGGATTATATCGTTTGTCTATAGGGGCAGCTATTTCCCTCTCTTCTATTAGCATCGGCATACCACCACCTACTGGGGTTATAGACGCTCTAGCCTCCAACAATCTTGGATGTAGTGATTGTGCAACCTCCTTATCTTTCAGTTCAGCCATAGCCAATCTCCTTACTGAAGCGGCAGGCACAGATAATTTGGCTAAATTTTGTCTTTTAGCCATTAGTTCAGGTTGTGCTCTTGTAATCATCTCTTCTGTTTTTTTAACTATTGATACTGCAACATCAAGCTGTTTCGGTTCACTATTATACTGATTTTTGTTATAAGATAATAGGCCCTGAGACTGTGTTACTCCCACTACAGGCATAGCTATCTTTCTATAATTTATATATCGTTGTATCGTAATAATTCCTATAATAAATATAATGCATATACAACATGTGGCTATAGTTGATAAGGAAAATTTTCTCTTCATATCTCCCCCCTTGTTTTTTCCATTTCCAAACAGAGTCTGATTGATATTTTGTTCAAAATCAGGAGAGAGGTCTTCATCTTCCCAAATTTTTAAATAATTTGATATATTCCCTAAGGTATGCAAATACCTTTTGCAGGATGCACACTCTTTAAGATGCCTTTCTACAAAGGCACTATCTTCTTCTGACAATTGCCCATCATAATATGCACTCACTAATTGTCTTATCTTACTGTGATCCATTATTATCTTCCTCTAATATTAAACCAGACAGATCCCTTCTCAGATGCTCTCTTGCACGAAATATTAATATCTTGACATTTGCCAACGAACAATCAAGGACTTGGGCTATCTGAGCATAATCCATCTTATGGTATTCCCTTAGTATCAATGCCTGCCTTTGCAATGCAGGTAGTTTGGCTATTGCCTTTTTTACCAAAACAGCATCCTCCTGCCTCTGTAACTGTTCAGAAGGAATGTTCTCCTTATCCGGTATATCCAACTGCTGGCAGTCATCACCTTCATCCCTTTTAAACCATAACCCAATATGTCTACCACGTTGCCTCATACGGGATATACATGCATTACGTGCCACTATAAACAGCCATGTGGATAACCGTGCAGATGTACTCCTAGTATATTTCCCTGCAGAAAGCGCTAAAAAGACATCAGAAGTAACGTCTTCTGCCTCAGCTCTATCCTGCAGAAGGCGCAAGGCAAAGTTAAAAATCTTACCTTTATAGCGGGAAAATATTTCATTTAGCGCATTCTGATTGCCTTGCTGATATTCGACAATAAGCTCTTCATCTTGTTTTGCATCCATAAAATTCAATCCAAAATTTGACCGCGGCCGGCATGTTACCTGCCTTATACCCCAAAAGCAGGTTCAACCTCTCTGCTACTTTTTAAACGTAACAGGGCTAAAAAAGTTACAAAAATATTTAATATATATATATAAATGAAAGTAAAAAAGGACAATATTCTATAGTCATGATATCCAAAATTACAAAAAATACCTTTTACATCTATTTAATCTCATCAAAAATGTCCTTCTCATGCTGTTTCATCTTCATCATCTTCTTTTCTTTTGCTACTTTCTTTAATGCAACCCAACCAAAAATAATGAGTATAATAGGTACGGATATCAGGACTATTTGCACCCAGACAGGCACACCTCTTTTTTTAGGATTGTAGAATAATGACATGGTTATGATTCTAATTTTTTATTTTATTCCTAAAAGCTCCTTGCGGTTAAACCCTAAACTAGCTATTGCTGCATCCCTATCATGATTATATGCTCTACAAAAAGAGGAGACCTCTTTTAATGTAGACATACTCCTCCTATCCAGCTGTTCAAGTAAAAATGTCCGTAATGCATGCTCCTGCATGATTTCTTTAGCTGTTATCCCTGAATGTTGTGCTAATTTATCACGAAATACTGTACTCGGGGCCACACGTTGTATAGTCCTTGTCTCATAATTAAATTTATATACTTTAGCTAACAGTATTTTAACCTGTTCCATTCCACTAGTTTCACTTACTTCATCAATAACCCTAAATAATTTATCCTGTATATGATATCGCTTTAATACAATAAAAACATCAATAAGATTAACCAACATCTCAGGGATATTCATAGGTTCATTTTGAAGTCTTATAATAGCCTCTCTAGAGGTAAGGGCATGTATTGTTCCAATACAATATTTGCCTATATTACAAGCCGTTATCATGTCCCGTGCTTCTAGCCCCCTTACCTCACCTACTATTATCCTCTCTGGTCTCATCCTAAGACTATTTCTTACCAAGTCTGCCAATGTAAGGGTCTCATCACTTTCAAGCCTTGAACAGCTTTCTTCTAAAAATGTATTAAGCTCTAAGGTGTCTTCTATAGTAACTATTCTATGTGTATCTGGGATAAAACTAAAAAGTGCATTTAGAAGTGTTGTCTTCCCTACACCAGGACCACCTGCAATCATAATATTAGCAGGACGAATAGACAGTCCTTCTAAATACATCCACAACTGGGCGGCAACTTCATAATTTAAACTACCTACCCGAATAAGGTCTATTATACTCAAAGGAGTCTGTTTTGCTTTAGTAATGGTTATCTGAGGACCAAAAGGAGACAAGGCAATATTAACCCTCCCTTGTAAATTAGGCAATTCTAAATCCATTATCTTCTGAACATGACTACCTTTCCCTGCAAAAAGCAAAAGTTTTTTAACAAAAAGTTCTAAATCTCTTCTATCTTCAAACCTTTTACCTGTAGGGACAAATCCTTTCTCAGAATGATGAATATATATAACATTTAAATTATTTATAATTATATCCTCAACATGAAAGTCACATAAAAGGTCTGTAAGGATACCATAGGAAAGAAAATTCTTTATAAATTCAATTCTCCTATTCTCATCGGAAAATTCTACTATTAGATCCGAAAACTCTGTTTTAGAGAGCGCTTGTGCAAGCGCTCCTTTCACTAATTCTTCCCTTTCTTCTGGGGCCTGCAACAAATCCATCTTGCCCTGCAAAAGATTTATAATCTCAAACTTTAATTCCTGTTCTCTTTTTCTATCCATACTTAATCCCATTTTCCTATAAAATTGATTAATTTATCTATCTTTAATTGCCCTAACATTAGCTATAACTGAGTCTTCCTTAGGCATAGTAACCACTATAACTGTCCTGTTTAGATCAAGATATTTTATAGCCAATCTAAGTATGTCTTCCTTTGTAACCGAATCAATAGCAGCCTCATAGCGTTTATAATTATCATAACCTAGCCCATATAATTCACTAAACCCTGCTAAAGAAGCTAAAGAGGCATTCACCTCTATCATAGACTTAAATCTACCCTTAAGATAATTCTTAGTATCTTCTAATTCTTTTTCACTGACATAGTTCTTCTGAAGATAAGAAATTTCATCCTTTATCAATTCCTTGACTTTGTTAACATTGCCCTTGCTAGTCAAGGCATAAAATAAAATAAATCCTGTATCTAACCCGGGAATAGATCTACCTCCAACAGCATAAGCATATCCATTATCCTCCCTTATTCTATGAAACAGTCTACCATTAAAAGGCGAACCTATAATAGATGCTAATACCTCTAATCCATATTTATCTTCGTCATATATACGTACTCCATGGAACCCAAACACTACCATAGCCTGATCTTTATGCATATATAGTTTCTTTTGCTTTAAATGCATGATAGGCTGCTGGTTATATTTGTTTAATTTAATTTCTTTCCTTTTTAGCATACCAAACTTTTCTTTTACTAACCTTAAGATATCTGTCTCATTCACATCACCAAAAATTGATACCACCATATTATTAGGGACTACATATTTTCTATAGAAATCAACTATATCCTTACGTGTAATCTTAGAAATAGAATAAAATGTTCCATTGCTATCCCGGCTAAAAGGTGAATTTTTAAATAATAACTTCTTTAATTCAAATACACTGTAACCTACTATATCCTCATCCCGTTTTTTTAGATTCGTTCTCATATTATCTTTGGTTTTTTCTATTTCATCCTCTGGGAATATAGGATTTTTGATTATATCTTCTAAAATAGCAAACGCATCTGCTACATCTTCTGACAGAAAATTCATTTTTATACCAAAGCTGTTCGTCCCTGAGAATGTAGTGACATTCATACCCAAAGAATCTATCTGCTCAGCTAATTGTCGTTGTGTCTTGGACTTAGTGCCTTTTAATAAAACAGATGCCATAAGCTTAGAACAGCCGTTAAGCCCTTCCGGTTCCTGGCGCACTCCTCCATTAAATACCACCTGTAAACTTACTAAAGGAAAACGATGATCTTCTCGTATAAGTACAACTAAGCCATTAGACAATGTAAACTTCTTTATTTTTATCTCATTATCAATCCGTGAAGTGTTTTTTACTGTCGACTTCAACTTAGGTCTTAATATAACTATAGTAGCTCCTTGCTCAATAAGGTATTTATTCACTACCCTTTTTATATCCTCTGGGGTAACTTTTTTTATCTGCTCAACATATCTTTTAGAAAATCTATAATCACCTGTATATGCCTCATCTAATGCCTGAGAATAGGCCACATCAGACGACCTCTGTCTATTCATTATATATTCAGACAATATCTGTCGTTTTGCCCTATTAAGTTCAAAATCTGTTACCCCACCTTTTTTTATCTTATCTATTTCAACAAAAATAGCATCTATTGTTGCCTGCAATTTATCTGCCTCCAATAAAGCATCTATCTCAAAAGCGCCTCTATCGATAGGAGTATAATTAGATGCTGATATACTGTGCACAAGAGATTTATCTTTATAAATACTCTGATAAAGTCTGCTACTCCTTCCGCGTCCCAATATCATTGCCAGCACATCTAAAGCATATAAATCATGATCTAGTATCCCTACCCCCATAAAAGATATAGAAAGTCTTGCCAAATCGGTAGGATATTCCTCTTCGTATATGCGTTTTGTAATGTGAAAAGGTTCATTAACAAGATTTCTTATAATACACCTTCCACGTTTAAAATCACGGAATGCATGCTCTATTTTGGATATAGCTATAGTAGGCTCAACATTACCTGCTACAGAAAAAATCATATTATTTGGGACATATTTTGCATGATAATACTCAAGCACATCACTATGCTTAATTGAAGCGAATAAGGGGATATAACCTATGACAGGATATTTATAGGGATGTCTTACATATACATTCTCAAAAGTAATGTCGCTAAAATATCTATCAGGATTATCTTTATCAAGATTCATTTCTTTTAAAATAACATCCCGTTCCTTCTCCATCTGTTTAGGATCAAAAACAGGATGCATTAACATATCTGAAAAAATCTCCAGCGCCTTATCAAAACACTCATAAGGCACTGTTATCTTATATACAGTAAAATCTTTGCCAGTAGAGGCATTTATTGTCCCGCCCATTGCCTTGATCTGGGCAGGAATTTCTCCAACACCTCTTGATGAAGTGCCCTTAAACATCAAATGCTCCACAAAATGAGATATGCCTGAACCTAAAAACTTCCCCTCTGTAGCAGAACCCGTCTTAACTAAGGCATATAAAGAAACAAAAGGACTCGCAGGGATCTTACTTACTATAACTGTAAGACCATTGGGCAGGACTTTCTTTACAGAAACTATTTCATCTGCATAAAGGGACGATAGTGTTAAAAGAAATATTACTATAATTAAACAACAGAAATTTCTCTTCATAAAACCAACCATTCTCTATCATTTAATGCCCATTTATTAACATAGTCATTCAATCGATTATTCTCCCTTCTCTCTTCTAAAATACTCATCTATCAATTTTTTAATATCACTATCAAGATTACGTGCTATTTGTGCACAAATAAATATCAATAGTGAAAACTGCCAACAGTCCTCTGGTCCGGAAACCAACCCGGCATACACATCTTCCTGTCGTTGTAATAAATTGTTATAATACTCTATTGCCTTTGATAAACCACCCTCAAATATATCAAGACTACTGGTTTTATTATCATATCTTAAAGAAGGTAAGGTTATCCCCCGAACAAGCAAAAAATTAATTAATGAATTCTCATCTATACTTATATCACTATCAAATCCAAAACCATAAAACTGGGGATTATTCGGTGGAATAATTAAAGCTGGTCTCTCTACAACTATTTCCCCTCTCCTTACAATAGTATCTCCTTCATTAATAACTGACTCTGATAAAAGTACATACGGGACTCTAGTCTGAGAATTAGTCTTTAAAGAAGCTATACGCATACGTATAATCTCTGTATTCCTAATAGCCTTGTTCCATGCTTTTTCTATATCCATATAAAGCTCTCCTTATAATATTTTTATTAAGATACTTCTATATAATTCAATAAAAAATACTTTAAATACTACTTTATATTAACATATCTTACCATGTTTATAAGGTCTATTTTTATTTTTCCTAGCCTTTTTTTCTATCTCTTCTTCTATATCAATCCCCAACCCTCCACATAGATCCAATAACCTTATAAAGGTATCTGCTATCTCTTCCCTAAAATTAGCATCATTCTGTATCCTATACGCCTCCATAGCCTCGGAGACCTCAGTTACTATAAGCATCAATAACTCTCCTATATTCCTTTCTCCTTCCCAGAATCCTTTTTCTACCGCTATACTATGACATAAGATAGATAACTCATTCAAACTCTTCCCCTTAACATTAACTTCTCCCATGATAACCTCCATTGATACTCATATTAAAAAGAAAGTATTGCCTCTATAATTTCATCCTGTTCTTCTAATGAAAGAAAAGGATGAATCGGCAAAGCAAGGATATCCCTTGAGACTTCTTCAGCCACAGGAAAATCTCCGAGACTATATTCCAAATAAGCAAATGCCCGCTGTAAATGCAACGGCTTTGGATAAAATATCGCAGTATGGATGCCTCTCTCTTTTAAATAACTATGCAAATCATCTCTCTTTTCAAAACGAATACAATATTGAGCAAAGGCTGAAAAATTATGTCCTTCAATAATAGGGACCATCACCTTACTCTTAAGTCTTTCTGTATATACTTCTGCTATTCTATTACGTCCATCAAGCTCATTCTGAAAATAAGGAAACTTCGCTAATAAAACCGCTGCCTGAATAGTATCTAAGCGTGCATTCAGTCCTATTCTTATATTATCATACTTATGAGTACCTTTACCATGTCCCCTTAAAGAATATATAACATTTGCGATTTCTTCATTATCTGTAAATACCATGCCACCATCTCCATAACAACCAAAAGGCTTAGCAGGGAAAAAAGATGTACAAGCTACATCCGCCAATGAACACGACCTTCTACCTTTATATTTTGCCCCAAATGACTGAGCTGCATCCTCAATGACAAATAAAGAATATTTGGCAGCGATAGAATTGATATAATCATATTCTGCACACTGTCCAAATATGTCCACAGCTATAATACCGCGCGTATGTTCCGTAATTGCTGCCTCAATCTTTGCAGGATCTATATTAAAGGTTTGACTATCAATATCAACAAATACTACCCTTGCCTTTAAAAACGAAATAACCTCTGCTGTTGAGATAAATGTAAATGGTGTGGTTATAATCTCATCATCTTCTCCCACCCCATATGCCATAAGTGCCAATAACAATGCATCTGTTCCAGAGGAACAACCTATGGCAAACTTCGTCCCCACATAGCCGGACAGAAGTCTTTCCAGTTCCTCTACTTTAGCCCCCATTATAAAAGAAGCACTATCTAGGACCTCCTTAATCTGTCTATCAATATCCAATTTATATCTTTGATATTGTCTATTAAGGGCAACTAACTCTATCACTCTAAAATTCTTTACTATTTCACAACCCCCCTACAAATAAAAACTCTCATCATCATACATATACTAAACTCTCGTTACAATGCCTTTAACTTTTTTATACTCTCGTTCACAACAACTACATTTTGCCTTCGTCCTAATAAATTGCAATTTTCCCCCACATTCACACATCCATCCATGTCTACGTGCAGGGCTACCATAAACAAGTTCATAATCACCAACATCCTTAGTAACTACAGCCCCAGCGCCTATAAATGCATACTTACCTATAGTAACACCACATACAATAGTGGCATTAGCCCCTATAGTGGCACCTTTCCCTACAATAGTCTTTCTGTAAAACTCTTCTGAATTTCTAGGAATCGCAGCCCTAGGATTTATAACATTAGTAAAGACACATGATGGTCCGCAAAAAACATCATCCTCCAACTTAACTCCATCATAAACAGATACATTGTTCTGTATCTTCACATTACTACCTAAAACAGCCGTTGGATGAACAACTACATTTTGTCCTAATTTACATCTTTCCCCTATAACAGCGCCTTTAAATATATGGGAAAAATGCCATATAGTTGTCCCCTTTCCTATCTTTGCTCCTCTATCTACACATGCTGTCGTATGGACAAAATAATCTTTCTTTTTCACCTAACGGTTCTCCTGTCAAGATATTCTTGGGCCCGTTGAACTACTTTTAATACAGCAAGTGCCTCAAAACCATCAGTCTTGGGGTTACACCTGTCTGTAATACATTGTAAAAAATGCAAAACCGCTTCTTTTAACGGTTCCCTTTTCTCTATCTCCACAACTATTTTTTCAGCCTTAGCCGCAACAGGAACATGTTCTATCCATTGAACTTTATGTGGATAAAGTGTTAATTTTTCATCTTGTGATGTATCATCAAAAACAGCCATATTCTCGCTACCTATAACTACCAATTTCTGTTCCTTAAAAGGATGTAACCAACTGACAAATATATGGGACTTCAATCTATTAGGAAAACTCAAATCCGTAATAGTAGTGTCATAAATACCATCCTGTAAATATGCCTCCCCAAATACACGTACATCTATAGGGTCTTTTTCTGTTATACCCAATATAATAGATATATCATGCGGGGCAAAACTCCATAAAATATTCTCCTCTCTCCTTAGCCTACCTATGTTGAGTCTATTAAAATAAAT
This sequence comes from uncultured Planctomycetales bacterium, assembly GCA_964535935.1. GTDB lineage: Bacteria > Omnitrophota > Gorgyraeia > Zapsychrales > Zapsychraceae > CAZHWM01. The sequence goes on along the minus strand of CAZHWM010000004.1, from coordinate 114,840 downwards.
ATATTGAAGTTTTCCTAATTCCCCTGAATCTATCAACTCTTTCAACCTAATCACTGCTGGGTGATATTGAAGTATATGATCTACCATAAGTATCTTATTCTTTGTATCAGCAAGTCTTATCAGTTCTTCTGCCTCAACTACATTTAGGGCTAATGGTTTCTCCATAAAAATATCCTTCCCAGCTTCTAAAGCAGCCTTGCCCACTTCATAATGTAAGGCTGCTGGGGTCGCTATAACTACAGCATCTATATCCTCTCTATCCAAAACCTCTTTATAATCTTAAAATATTAATGGTATATCATAGTTTTTTTTTAACAAAAGAAATGTTATCTTCCAAACTATCTACCACTGCACGAAGCACGCCTATTTCAAAAAAAATTCTCACTAAATTCTTCCCCCACTTACCAGCCCCTATAACAGCTACTCTCTTATTCTTATTTATTGTTTCCATTCTTTATTATGCATCCTTCTGTCTTAATTTTAATTCTATCTTTTTTACCCTTAATAAAGTATCCTCTATTAACCTTCTATTTGCAGATATAAGATCTGCAATTATTCCTATAATTAATAATTGAAAACCAATAATAGTAAATATTGCCGCAAGGATTAAAGACTGAATCTTCCCAGTTGTCACTCCCATCATAAAATAAAACAAAAATCTACATCCTATTAATACCCCAGCGCATATAAATATCGAGCCTAATGTAATAAACAACCTAAAAGGGTTAAACATAGCATATACACGCACAAGAGTTATAAAAGAACGTTTTAGATATTCAGGAATCGACCTAAATAATCTAGATTTTCTCTTTACTTCATTAGTTGATACAGTAATATTAGCTATTGCCAATCCCTTGTGTTCTGCTTGTATAATACTCTCAAGCGTATAAGTATATTCTGAGATAATATTAAGTCTCAAGGCTGCTTCCTTATTATATGCCCTAAATCCTGTAGTAGCATCCTCTACCGTGGAGCCAGCAAGCTGCCTGACAACAGCAGAACCTATTCTTTGGAGTCGTTTTTTTATCCATGAAAACTGTTTTATATTCTCTATATCACGATTTCCTATAACTATATCTGCCTCTCCTTTTAAAATAGGTGCTATCAATCTTGGTATATCCTCTCCCTTATACTGACCGTCTGCATCTGTATTAACAATAATATCCGCCCCGCGCTTTAATGCTGCATCAAGTCCTGCAGCAAACACACAGGCCAATCCCTTCCTTTTAGTAAACCTTACGATATGGTGAACACCACATTGTTTAGCAACCTCTGAGGTACAATCTGTGCTACCATCATCAATAACCAATATCTCGATTTCATCTATGCCATCTATATGCTTTGGAAGATGTTTTATAGTCTCTGGTAAACTTTCTTCTTCATTTAAACATGGTATCTGGATAATCAGTTTCATAAAAAACTCCTATAAAAAACGGGGGGAATAATATAATTTATTTTATTCTTTCCTGTCTAAAGACCTCTGGCAAAAACTTTATTATATCAGAAGAAATCATAGAAACTCGACCATAAACCTTAGCGGCTAAATCACCTGCTTTACCATGGACATAAGCTCCATATTTCGCTGCATTAAAACCATCCATACCTTGGGCAAGAAACGCAGCTATAATACCTGTTAATACATCCCCACTACCAGCGGTTGCCATGCCTGGGTTACCTGTATTGTTTACATATATATCACCATCAGGAGAAGCAACTATAGTATTATGCCCCTTCAACAATACTATACAATTATACTTTCTTGCAAAATCCTTCGCAATTACCTGTCTATTTCCCAATATATATTGCTTATCTTTACCCGTCAACACCATCATCTCTCCTACATGAGGAGTAAGTATTTTTAATGTCTTTGTCTTATTCAAAAGGTTTATATCATACGAAATTGCATTCAACCCATCAGCATCAATAACCAAAGCAATAGGAGAACTTTCTACTATCTTCAATATAAAAGAACGAGTGGGTGGCTTTCTTCCCAACCCAGGGCCAATAGCTATTACATCAAAAGTAGAAAAATTTTTCTTTATCTGTCTAAACGCTGATAAATGTAACGTTCCATCCTTTGTCTGCTTTAAAGGTAATGTCATAATACTATTATCTATTTTGGCCTGGGCAGATAAATTAACTTCCTCAGGCACAGCTAAAGTAACCAACCCTGCTCCTGAACGTATAGAAGATATACTACAAAGCGCTGCTGCGCCAAGCATCTGGGCAGAACCTGCTATAACGCAAACATGTCCAAACATATTTTTATATGCATCAATCTCTCTACGCAACAATACATCAGGCAACTTCATAAATATCTCATTTTCTTATAATTATTTATATATTAAAAAATAAGACAACTATCCTTCTACTATAATAGCATTGGCAGCGGCATATGAACTTGTATGGGATATAGAAACAAGTATCTTATATCTAAAATCTTTCTTTCTACAAAAACAAAACGGTCTGCCATGTTCATCATTTAATATCTCTAAATCCTGCCAGCTAATATCAGGACTATCCCCTATAGCCTTATAAACAGCCTCCTTGGCTGCAAAACGACCAGCAAAATGCTGTTCTGGATACTTATATCTCATAGCATATTTGATTTCTTTCTCTGTAAAAACATACTTAAGGAACCTCTCACCCCATCGATCTATTGCCTTTTTTATCCTTGATATCTCTATAATATCTATACCTGTCCCTTGTATCATACTCTTTCTTAACTCAAAAAATCTATAAAATATACAATACTTTATAAAAAATTATCTTACTCGTCAGAAGCAGAACAAATAATTCTTTTCATCTCAACCACAGCTCTTGAAAGTCCTACAAAGACCGCATAAGAAATAATCGAATGCCCTATATTAAGTTCTGCTATCTCCTCTATACTTGCTATGGCAGATGTATTATTATATTTTAAGCCATGACCAGCATTAACTGTCAACCCCAAACCTGCTGCATACCTTGCCATCTTCTTTATTCGATTAAATTCACGTGATATATCCCGTTTGTTAGTCATTCTTGCATATTCTCCAGTATGTAATTCTATAATATGTGCCCCTGTTTGTATTGCCTTATCTATCTGTTCCTTTTCTGGATCTATAAACAAACTAACCTCAATGCCTTTATCATGGAGTCGTTGAACAACCTTTTTTATCCTTGTAAAATATCGTACTACATCCAACCCTCCTTCTGTTGTCAACTCCTTTCTCTTTTCCGGTACTAGAGTTGCTTCATCAGGGACTATCCTACACGCAATATCAACAATATCTTTATTAATAGACATCTCCAAATTAAACTTTGTCTTTATTTTTTTTCTCAATAAAACAATATCATTATCATTAATATGCCTCCTATCCTCCCGCAAATGTGCAACAATACTATCAGCACCTGCTGCCTCGCAAACCTCTGCTGCCATCACAGGATCAGGGTCAAATTCTTTTCTTGCCTGCCGCAAGGTCGCAACATGGTCAATATTCACTCCTAGTTTAGGCATATTAAATTCTCCTTATCTAATTCTATTCATATTTAGTAAAAAACTTCTCTTACTTATCTCTTACTTAACCAACTCACCATGAACGTAAATCCACGTTATAATAGCCAACCCCAATGCAATTAACTTTAATCCTAAATTATATAATAATTTCTCTTTCATGATTTCTTCTTTCCTTTTCGTTCTCTAACCAAAAGTCCTTTTAACAGATTGACAAGTCGTTCTCTATTTACAATTGGAATAAACCTCCCATCAGCAGCAAGAGAAATATCCCCAGTCTCTTCCGAAACCATCACCACTATAGCATCTGTCTGTTCCGTAATACCGAGTGCTGCCCTATGTCGAGTACCTATTATTTTATTAAAATTAGGATTATCAGAAAGAGGGAAAAGACACGATGCAGCGACCATACGGTCCCCCCGTATAATGAGCCCTCCATCATGCAATGGCGACTGTGAATTAAATATACTTTGTATCAATTCAGATGATATCTTAGTATCTATATGTACCCCTGTCTCAATATAAGGTCGTAGCTTAGTTTCTCTCTCTATAGCTATAAGACAACCTGTTTTCTTACGTGAGAGTTTATGTACTGCAGCCACAATCTCTTCTATGATCTCTACTATCTCAGATTCCTCAAGGCCTATAGAAAAAAGATGCTGTTGTCCCAGACGTGCCAATCCCTGCCTTAATTCAGGTTGAAATATAATAAGAAAGGCGATTATTGATATAGCAAAAAATTTGGTCAAAAGCCAGTTTAATATCTCAAAACCTAATAACTGAGATATTAAAAATATAACAAGCAGATAAGTAATACCTTTCAAAACCTGAAACGCCCTTGTTCCCTCAAAAAAAACAAGTATTCTATAAAATACAATCCACAAAATTATTATCTCAAGTCCTGGTTTTATTATTCCCCATACTACAGAAAGAGACATAACAACACACGCCCTTACTATATAAAATTATTCAGAATTTAGCACTTCATCCATTATAGTAACCGCTTCCTTAACTGCCCTGACATCATGTACTCGAACAATATGTACTCCTCTAACAACCGATGCACATACAGAGGCTATAGTCCCTGCCAGCCGTTTATTTACTTGTTTATCAAGTATCTTTCCTATAAAAGATTTGCGTGAGGGACCTATCAAAATAGGATATTTTAATTTTCCAAATTCTTCCAATCTATTTATTATCTTAAGATTATCTTCAACCGTTTTGCCAAATCCTATGCCTGGATCAATTATAATCCTAGCCGGGTCTATACCTATATCCAAACACCTGTTAATAGAATCCTTAAGTTCACATATAATATCATTTATAAGATTATTATAAGAAATATTCTTTTGCATAGTAGAAGGCGTGCCGCGAATATGCATCAATATTATTGCTGCCCCATAATCTCTTACCATAGACAGCAATCTATCATCCAATCTTGTCCCCATAATATTATTTATTATACATGCCCCCACATCCAGTGCCTTTTTAGCTACAAGGGGTTTATAGGTATCTACAGAAATAGGCACCCGTATCTTTTTGACAAGCGACTTAATTACAGGAATAACCCTCTCAGCCTCTTCTCTTGCAGTTATACGACTTGCTCCTGGTCGGCTAGACTCACCACCTATATCAATAATATCAGCACCCTCTTTAATAAATTTTAATGCACGACGTTCTGCCTTATGGACAAAATTATCCCGATTTTCATATGATGGACTCAGACACCCGTCTTTACTGAACGAATCAGGAGTACAATTAATTATACCCATCACAACAGTACGTTTTCCAAGAGACAACTTATAATTACCACAGCAAACAACAAAATCTCTACGCCATCTTCTTTTTCTCTTAAGTTGCTGATTGGGTACTCTCAAAATCTTTTCCCTCTTCACCCGACTCTTCTGATTGTTCTGAGCTATTGGAATCACCTTCTTGCATTGAATCTTCATTATCCTCGTCAGCTTCTTTATTTTCATCCTTAGATTCTATTCCCAACAATTCCATAGCCTCTTCTATACTTATAACCTCTTTCTGGATAAGCCTTGTAGCCAATAAATCAAGTTTATCTATATTTTCTTTTAACAACTTCTCTGCTCGTGCATATGCCTCTTTCACTATTCGTTGCATCTCCTCATCAATCCTTTTTGCAGTTTCCTCACTATATAATCTCTGATCAAAAATATCCCTACCTAAAAAACGCGCATGTTCATGTTGACCATAAGAAAGCGACCCTAATCCCTCGCTCATACCATAATCACACACCATACTACGTGCCAACTTTGTTACATTCTCCAAATCATTAGATACACCCGTAGAAGTATCACCAAAATGTAGTTTTTCTGCGACCATCCCCCCTAACATTACAGCCATCTGCCCTTTTATTTGTTTTGTATTTAAATAATGCCTATCTTCTTTTGGTGGAGTAAGAGTGTATCCTCCTGCTATTCCTCTAGGGATAATAGATACCTTGGTAAAGGTATCGACCTCATCAATTAACAGAGATAAAAGGGCATGACCAGATTCATGATATGCTGTTATTTCTCGTTCTTCTTTTGAAATGGTTCTACTTTTTTTCTCTGGTCCCATAGTAACCCGTTCAACTGCTGCATAGAATTCGTCCATTCCTACCGCAGATTTACCTCTTCGTGCAGCCAAAAGTGCAGCCTCATTACACACATTAGCCAAATCTGCTCCTGAAAAATATACCGCCTGCCTTGCTATTTTCTTTAAATCAACATCCTTATCCAACACTATTTCCTTTGCATGCACCTTTAATATGCCTTCCCGGCCTTTAATATCTGGCAATCCCACCACTATCCGCCTATCAAACCTACCGGGTCTTAACAAAGCAGGATCTAATGTATCAGGTCTATTAGTAGCAGCTATAAGTATAAGCCCCCCTTGAGTTGAAAACCCATCCATCTCTACCAAAAGGGCATTTAAAGTTTGTTCTCTCTCATCGTTGCCGCCACCTATACCTGAAAAACGCTGGCGACCCACAGCATCAATTTCATCGATAAATATAATCGCCCCTTTACCTGATGTCTTAGATGCCTTTCTACCTTGCTCAAACAAATCACGGACACGAGATGCTCCAACCCCCACAAACATCTCAACAAAATCAGAACCACTTAAGGAGAAGAAAGGAACTCCTGCCTCACCGGCAACTGCCTTTGCTAACAAAGTCTTACCCGTTCCAGGCGGACCTATCAACAAGACACCTTTGGGAATCTTACCTCCCAAACGTTGAAATTTCTTAGGATCCTTTAAAAACTCTATAACCTCCTGTAACTCTTCTTTAGCCTCATCCACTCCTGCAACATCTTTAAAAGTAACCTTGTTATCCTTTGTACTCATCCTTGCCCGAGACTTTCCAAAAGACCATAATTTATTACCTATCTGTGCCCCTCTATTAGATAGATACCAAAAAAATGCTATAATAAGAAACACCGGCATAAAATTAAAAAATATATTACCCAATAAAGTATGTGGAGGCCTCACATAAAATTCCGGCACATTCTTCCTTATCAATTCAATAATCTTAGGATCATCTTTTGGAATATTTACCTCAAATCTAGAACCATCACTAAATTTTCCCCTGATTATATTTTCTGTATCTTCAATTAATTCAAGGCTCTGTATCTTACCTGTCTCTTTATTATGTAGAAGACTTGAATAAAAATCGCTATAACTTATCTCCTTTACAGAACCAATCCCTCCTGTCATAGGCCCAGGCTGACTCATTATTATTAAAAACGTAAAGGCCAATATCCAAAATAGCCAATTCCCAGCAGGCTGATTATTTTTCCCCAACCGTTTTTTTACTCTTCGTTTATTTAATTCTGGTTTATATTCTGATTCTGCCATTGTCTGTTCTTCTTTCTTTTAATAATACTTTTTATAATTTATATTTTTAATTAATTACATTATATTTTTTTATTACCAATTGTTAACGATTATAATCTATTATACAATTTATGCAAGGAATTAAATACACTTTCCAAGAAATATTACTATAAATATTTAAAATAACTGATTTCTTAGCTTAGCATAAAATTCAATTTTGTCTTATGGTTACAATATCTTTACTAACCTTTACTACACTAATTCCTGCAGGTAGATTAACAACACTATCAACAGGACGATTCCTAATCATATTCTCTATTTCTTTCATATGTCTTAGCTCTATACGCCTAATATCTCCTTTAACATATTCTATGGCCATACGTAAAATCATTCTCCTTAAAGCAACATGCTTTCTCATAAATCGTTTTAAGTCTATATACACACCTTTTTTCTTACACTGAACTATCTTTAAAAAGGCCTTTTCTGCCTGCTGTTCAATATAATCGTAATCAGCAGCCGCAACATCTGCAAGATTTGATAAAACGCCTTTAACACCACTATTATATTCAGCCTCAATAAGTGGGAGCAATTTATGTCTTATCTTATTACGAAAAAATTTAAGTTGTTTATTGGTAGGATCTATCCTAAATGATATATTATTGTCCTTAAGATATCTTTCTATATCGCAACGACTTACTTGTAACATAGGTCTTATAAACCTAACATTGTTTATCTTTCTGTCCTGCAACATGCCACGTATACCTAGGGCTCCGGTCCCTCTTAAAATACGCATTAATATAGTTTCTGCCTGGTCATCTGCATTGTGTGCCAATGCAACAGCCGCTGCATTTTGTTTTAGTGCTACCTGAATAAAAAAATCAAACCGTGCTTTCCGTGCCGACTCTTCCAAAGAACCATATCTTAGATTATCATTATAACCTTTCCATATGCCAATCGTACATGATATATTAAGCCTATTTGACAAAGCTTCAACAAACCTCTGATCTGCATCAGAAGATTTACGCATACAGTGATTATAATGAGCAATATGCAACTGTATCCCTAATTCATATTTAAGCCTATTCATAGCATAAAGAAGAGCAACTGAATCCGGCCCCCCAGAAACACCTATAATAATCTTATCCCCCGCACTTACCAATCCATTACATATAATACTGTTTTTAACCGAAACAACTAAATCCATAATATGCCTTAAAAATGCTTCCTGACTTCCCAATCACGTTCTATGAGAAAAAGATATCTGATAAGAATTAGGCCAAAAGATAAGAAATAAATTATTGACCATGAACACCTCGCAGTTCTCTTTTCGCCTCCTGATATGCTGACTTTAACTGTTTCTCGTATTTTTTATTTAAAGGCCCTAATGACAAGTAGGCAAATCCTTGACGTAATATCTCTCCGTTGACAAAGGTATTATCTTTTATCAAGAAAGCATACGCCAATGTAACATAATTCTCATCTGTCTTTTTTACATCAAATTCAAGCCTGACATGCTTACCTTCTATTAAATTTCGGACAAAATTAATAGCCTTTTCATTAAAAGGAGTAAATGGAGGCTCTTTTTCTTTAATTACAAACCCATATTTATCACGTCTCTTTTTATCTTTCTTTTTCAATACAAATTCTTTTGGTACACGTAGACCTATAAGTCTAACCTTCTCCCCATCCTTTAACCTGAATGTATTAACAGACAACACCTCATCAACTACCACATCTTTATATCTATTACAATTATCAAATGCCATATGAAAAACCTGCTTTCCAGTCTGGGCAAAAGTAGCAATAGGAGTAATCATTAACACTATTGAAATAATAATATAATAAAATAATTTCATACAACCCTCTTTCTTACATACTCCTATAAAATTTATATTTATTAAAAGATTATATTAATTTTTTATTATACTGTAGAGTAGCTTTCCGTTAAAGTGAAATTTTATCAAACAAAAAAAATTATTATCAAAATTATATTGTCATATTATTTTTTTGTAGTAAGATTAATTAAACATGAGATATGTGACAAAATACAACCCGTAAAAAAATAAATTAAGTTTTAACTAAATATAAATATACTAAAAAAGGAGTAATATTATGGCATACAAAATTACAGACCAATGTACAGCATGCGGGACATGCAAACCAGAATGTCCTGTAGAAGCTATCAGCGAAGGCGATCCTATTTATGTTATCGATCCTGATCTCTGCACTGACTGCGGAGCATGTGCTGCAGTATGCCCTGTAGAGGCCATAATTCAAGAATAATAACATCCACACAAAATTATTGATATAACAAAAAACATTCCATATCTAAAGGGCATAGCTTAAATATCATATTTATACTTAAAAAAGCTATGCCCTCTTATTCTATCTTATACACATTTTGTTATTTAGTTGCCTCCTCCATAATTTCCATCATACGTTTCACATAATCCGCACGAGAAGGCAATTCACCATCCATTAGCTGTGCACTCTCATATAACTGGATAATACATTTCTTGATAAAAGGATCTGAGGCATTTGCAAGATACCTTTTTGATAAATTTTTTATTACAGGATGATTTATATTAACCTCCATAACCCTCTTTGATGACTGAACATCCTGCCCCATCATCCTCATCACACGTTCCATCTGTCTATCCATCCCTGCCTTTGATGTTAATAATGCTACTGCCGAATCAACCAATCTATGAGAAATCCTCACATCTTCAACCCTATCTCTTAATGTATCCTTAAATAACCCTATAAGAGACTTAGAAAGATTATCCTCTTGCTGTTTATCTTCCCCATATGCACTAAGATCAAGATCATCCTTATCAATAGCCTTTATTGGTTTCTTATCATACTCTCCTATAGATGGAACCACAAAAACATCTACTGGCTCAAGAAGGAACAACACCTCTATATCATGCTTTTTAAAATATTCCAAATTAGGATTAGCTTCTACCTGTTCCCTACTATCGCCTGACAAATAATATATTTCCTTCTGCTTTTCATTCATCCTTCCTACATATTCCTTAAATGATGTCATCTCAGCCCGTTTTAATTTAGAACTTTCAAACCTAAGGAGATCTATAAGCTTCTGTCTATTTGCAAGATCAGAGTTAACACCTGTCTTAAACAATGGAGAGAATCTTCTATAAAACAAAAGATATTTTTCTTTCTCCTTATTAGCCATCCTCTGTAACCATTGAAGTATCTTACCTGTCAATGTGGTTTTAATTTTACCAATAACATCAGATGACTGAATCATCTCCCGTGAGACATTCAAAGGGATATCGTTAGTATCCACAACCCCACGTATAAAATGCAAGTACTCAGGTAAAAGATCTTTACAGTCATCCATTATAAGAATCTTATTACTATATAACTGTAATGTCTTATGCTGGGATAGACGCATCAATTCAAATGGAGCCTTTCTAGGAATAAACAACAAGGCCTTAAACTCCGCACCAACACTTTCAATTGACAAGGGTAGATATGCTAAAGGCTCCTCATAATCATTCGTAATAAATTTATAAAACTCATTCAGCTCATCAGGTTTAAGTTCAGATGAGTTCTTCCTCCATAACGGTTCAATAGTATTGACCCTTTCTTTACCTACATATATAGGAAAATCAGCGAAGTTGGAGTACTTCTTTATAATCTCTTTTATTCTAGATTCTCTAGCAAACTCCTTAGCAGATTCCTTTAACTTAAAAGATATAATTGTACCTCGCGATGGTTTATCAATCTCTTCTATAGTAAAATTACCTTCTCCTGAAGATACCCACCGGAACCCTTTTGAATTACTATCCGCATGTCTTGTTTCAACAACAACCTTATCAGTCACCATAAATACCGAATAAAACCCCACACCAAACTGACCTATAAGCTCTCCCACATTTTTATTCTCCTTTTTCATCTTTTCCAGAAATTCTAATGTCCCTGAACGGGCGATCGTACCTATTCCCTGAAGAAGATCATCTCTTGTCATGCCTATACCATTATCCTCTATGGAAAACTCTCTACTTGTCTCATCTACCTTAATCTTTATCTCTAAGTCCTTGTCTTTATCGATAATATCGCTATTAGTTAACTGTAGATAACGAACCTTATGCAAGGCATCAGATGCATTGGATATCAATTCCCTTAAAAATATCTCCGGATGTGTATATAAGGAATGTATAATCAAATGAAGCAACTGCTTCATTTCTGCCTTATACTCAAATGTCTCTTTTCTTTTATCACCCATGCTTATCCCCCCTTTGATTAACATTAAACTTTAGTCCTGTCAAATCCCCAATATCAATATCTAATTTAGTATTATTTACGGCATACAATCATCCTACGTACTGTTTCTAAATTCATTATCACTGCTATTATAATCAATGCCCAATATGATTTATTAAACAATGCTGCAAGAAATATCAAAAAAACACGCACATCGCGTCCCAGCCTTAAACCGGAAACAGAAGGAGAAAACTTATCTCTCATAAGCCCGTCATATTTGTCTGCAGTATAGCTAAGCATAAATGAACCAATAACTGCAGCAAAACCTACTAATAAAACTATCTCCATACCTGATCTCTTCCATTCATGCCACATCAATCCAAACAACAACAATGCATCTGCATAACGATCTAAAACCGCATCAAGCCATCCACCGTAGCAACTTCGCATAAATTTTATACGTGCTATCTCACCATCACAACCATCCACAATAGATGCAAACTGGGCTAAAATGCCACCTATCAGCAATGAAATATATCCATTTAACATAAACAATAAGGCAGCAATAACAGAAATAGCAAACGAAAATACACTTATATGATTAGGTGTAACAGGGTAATTTATGAGTATAGACGAAATTCGTCTAGATAACGGTCTGTTTAACCATTTAGAAACAGGCCCATCATTTCCTTTACCTGCACAATTAATTAACAATCCAGAAACTGCCTTTCTAACACTATTGGAGTCATCTACATCAATCCAAAAAGAACCACTAACATCTACTGCCTTTACCTTAGCATTATCTGCCATCAGTTTTACTGCAGCTGACAAAGAACTATCAGATAAAGATACTGCCTTATGCAAAGCACTAAATATAGCAGGAAAACAATAAAAAACCCCTGTATCAAACCCATTATACTCAATCAAATCCTTACCTATAGCCTTAACCTTACCTGAGCATACATTAACCTTAGTAACATCATTTATATCTATATTAGGATTATCTATATCCCTATCAACTGCTAATGCTATTTCATCCTTACATACCCCACACGAAACAACAGCTGAGGCAATAGAAGGAGCAAAAAGATGATCGGACATAAGAAGGAGAAACGGCTCCCCCAGATATCTCTGAGCCTTAAGTACTGAGAAGCCGTTTTCCCTACTTGCCCATTCTTCATTATAAATGGTAGTAATATTAATACCTAACCTGCTAGCCAAGACAGATAAAAAACTACTTACCTCATCAGCCTTGTATCCTACCACTACATAAAAATCATCAGCACCTGCCTCCATGGCAGATCTTATACTACGCTCAATTAACGGGATACCTGCCAAAGGGTATAAAGGTTTACAATCACATTCCTGTTTAAGCCTGCTGCCTCGGCCAGCAGCAATAATGAGGCATTTCAGTTTACTCACTATCTCCTCCTGATATAAATGCCTCTACCCTACGAAATGCCTCATCATCAGGATATTGTTTTGGCGGATGCTTACAAAAATAAGCAGAAGGAGCTTCCAATACACCAGCTATCCCACGCTCAAGCGCAAGTTTTGTACATCGTATAGCATCAATAGCCACTCCTGCAGAATTTGGCGAATCCTCAACAGATAACCGTAATTCCAAATTCATAGGTACGTCTCCAAATAACCTTCCTTCCATACGTAGAAAGCATACCTTATTATCCTTTTGCCATGGGACATAATCGCTTGGACCAACATGAATATTCTCCTCATCTAAACGTTCAGCAGCAACAGACTGCACTGCCTCAGTCTTAGATTCCTTTTTAGATGCCAATCTGCTGTGATTAAGCATATTAAGAAAATCAGTATTTCCCCCAGTATTAAGCTGATAGGTTCTATCCAGTTTTACACCTCGTTTCTTAAATAAATCAGTAAGTGTCCTATGTGTAATAGTAGCACCAAGTTGAGCTTTAATGTCATCACCTACTATAGGGATATTCTTCTCCTTAAACCGTTTGGCCCATATAGGATCACTTGCAATAAAGACTGGTATATTATTAATAAATGCCACACCTGCCTCCAATGCACATTCAGCATAAAATTTAGTAGCCTCTTCTGATCCAACAGGCAGATAATTCAGTACCATATCTGCCTGACTGTCTTTCAAGAGACGTACGACCTCATCTTTATTAGGCTCTGCTTTCTCTGCCAAAACAAATGTATTTTTCTCATTATAATTTTTCATATGTTCAGAAAAACCATCTAAAATTCTACCCATATGCACCGTTACTCCTGAAGGAGGGATATTAGGACAAAATACAGCCGTACAGTTGGGCAAAGAAAATATCGCTTCGTGCACATCTTTACCCACTTTTCTCTTATCAATATCAAATGCACCTACTACCTGAATATCAGAAGGCAAATAGTTACCTATCTTCCAATGCATTAGCCCTATTGCATCATTTGCAGATTTGTTCTTATAATAATGAATTCCTTGGATTAAAGAACTGGCACAGTTTCCTATACCAATAATAAACACCTTAACAGCATCCATAATAATACACCTCCTTTTTAAAGATATAAATAAAAACAAACAAAAATTTAAGAGTTATAATAAAATAGAGGTAAAATATTTAAGAAAAAATAATCCTTAAATATATTTTTAAAGATGAGTAATTATATGATAAGCACTCAAAGAAAATTATAATTATTTTGAATTCCCTGCTTAATTAATATAATTTTAGCACTCCTAAAGCTAGACTGCTAATATATACCAAAAAAAATATATTTTGTCAAGACCACAGCTAAAGATATTTTAAATTAAAAATTATAAAGAACTCAGATTATTACAAAACTAATAACCAATATTCAACACCGTACCAACACTCATATTAAAAAAATCTTCTCTGTAAACTTGTCTAAATACATTCTCTGCTTCACTTCCTGTACAATGCGTAGGCCCTACCTTCTTTATCCCCATATCTTTAAACGTCTCTACGATTAGATTAAAAACAGATGCTGGCTTGTTTAGCAAATGAAATCCTCCCACAACAGCATATAACGGCCTACCTTGAAAGTGTTCAGAGATAATATTCAGCATATTAATAATACCTGGATGCGCACATCCTGTTATCACAATAAGCCCTCTTTCAGTGTCTATAATCAAGGCCTGTTCTGGGGTCTTTTCCCGTTTATATACAGCGGGGATTTCTCCAGTAACCCAGATGTCCTGAGTTATCTCATAAAAACTCTCCATTTCAAAAAGTCTCCCACCATGTAGACGAACATTATTTTTAAACTCATCACTAAAACCCGGACAGGCGTATACATCTATATCCTTTCTATAGTCAAGTAACTGCCATAAGCCTCCGGTATGATCCCAATGCTCATGTGATATAACAGCAGTAGTAATTATATTTAAATCTATCTCTAATGCATTAATATTATGAAATAAAAACTCTCCCTTCTCTCCTGTATCAAAAATAATATTATCTCCAATAAGAGCAGAAAATCCCCATCCTACCTGTAAGCTACTACTAACAGCTCTACTATTAAATAATACTGTTATCTTCATTTACAACTTATCCCTCCTTATCTATCACCTTTAAGCAAGGCTATCTCTCCTAAACTAACCCCTGCATGTTTGGCAATCACCGGACATTTAACTCTGAAAAGAAAATATATCCGTCTATCAGTATCAACACCATCTAATGCCTCATAATTTCCCTGCCCTTTACTGATAATAATATCTGCTTCTCTGAAAATCTGTAAAAAATCCTCTGAACATCTATTCAAAACAAGCCCAGGAGTATCCACACCGCTTGAAATAACCTTTGCCACTTTATCAATACCGGCTACATGTGCATCCTCTATCAATACATCATTGATTACTGCAGATCCTCTAACTGCAAAGAAAACCTCCTTCTCCTTATAAAACTCCTCTATAAAAGCCCTATCAAAAACTACTTCTCCTGCGTTATCTCCTAAATACAATACTATTTTAGCCTTACTTAAATCCTCCCTAAATAAATCATAATGAAACGTTGTCTTCTTAATACTGTCTAATTCGCCATTAAACAACTTTTCTATCTCTGAATCGATATCTAATGTATTTTTAGCTGCATAGTCTATTATATTACCCATTATAGCTAACTCTAAAGCTGTAAGAAGTCTATCATCAGATGCCTCAATCTTTCTCTTTAATTTTGGATAAAGATTTAATGCCATTCTATTGCTTTTTTCCTTTATATCCCGATAAAAATCTCTATCTCCACATTTAGCCTTAATCATACTATAAATACGTGGGGCTATCTCAGGCGGAGGCATATTCATAGAAATCTCCGGAACAAGCATACAGGCTTCATCAATCAAAGACTTATGCACCGTTTCATCAGATGTAATCAACCTACCAATCTCCAACACTTGCCTTAAAAAGCATGGAATACATTCAAGATATGTCCTCATATATACAAAACCTCTCATTCTATAAATTTTATATATTAATTAGACAATCCCTGGGTTATTTTATCCCAAATACAGGTAATCTCATAAGAAGCATCAAGACCTGAGACTTCCATTATAGTTTTACCAGAGACAACAGCATCCACAACAGCCCTATCAAATGCTATTCTACCTAAAAAGGCCACATTGTTCTGATCACAATAGCGTTCTATTTTATCTGCCATTTCTTTATTCAAATCATATTTGTTAATAACAACACCTACAGATATACCAAAATGCCTAGCAACTTTTATAACCCTATCCGCATCATGCAACCCTGAAAGGGTGGGCTCTGTTACAACCAATGCATAATCTACTCCTGATAAAGAAGATATTACAGGACACCCTATCCCAGGTGGACCATCTATAATAACCCAATCGCAATTATCTTCCTCTGCTATCTGTTTAGCCTTCTTTCTCACCAAAGCAACCAATTTCCCCGAATTCTCCTCTGCTATACCGAGCCGGGCATGAACCATCTTCCCATATCTAGTTGATGATACAAACCATTCTCCAGATATTACCTCTTTCATAGATACAGCCTCTGCAGGACATACTAATTTACAAAACCCACACCCCTCACACATACTACCATCCACTAAAAAATTATCGTTAATAGCAGTAAAACGACAATACTGCCTACACCTACCACATCTTAGACATTTTGAACTGTCAATAAAAGCACGCTGTCCCCCATGAAAAACATACCGTTCTTTTATTTCTGGGGATAAAAGTATGTGCATATTGGCCGCATCTACATCACAATCTGCCAATACCTTATTATGTACTAGATAGGCAAAAGCAGCTGTTATAACAGTCTTACCTGTCCCCCCCTTGCCACTAAGTATAATAACCTGCCTCACGCTTTGCAAATCCTTTCTATTTTGTAAAAGATATCCCTAAATATCTGTTTATATTCTGGCAGTATCTTTACAAGAGGCTCCCCCTTTGAATAGGCAGCTGCTATATCCTTCCCAAAGGGTATCTTCAACAATATAGGAATATCCTCTTTTCTGCAATATTCCTCTACTTTATTATCGCCCAAATCACATCGATTAATAATTGCCCCAAAGGCTATATTCATTTCCCTCATCAATTCTGAGGCCAATACAAAATCATTAAAACCAAAGGGAGTTGGTTCAGTCACCAATATACAAAAATTACTGCCTGAGACTGCATTTATAACAGGACAAGATGTACCAGGTGGAGCATCAATTATAACCAGCTTTTCTTTTCTGATAAGGTCTTTAACCTGCCTTATTAAGGCAGATGCTATAGCCTCAGATATATGCAATTCCCCATGAATGAACTCAATATCACATCCTACACCACCTTCTTCTATTATACCTATCTCTCTTTTACTATCCTTTATAGCATTTACAGGACAAACGTAGCCACACACGCCACACCCATGACAAAGATTAGGAAAATGTAAAATACGCCTACGGCTGTTGTCATTATTGCTCATTACAGCAATAGCATTATAATTGCAAGCCTCAGCACATTTTCCACAATAAGTACATTTGTCTTCATCTATTTTCGGTACAGTAATATACCCCGAAGTTCTTTTATAAAAACGTGGATTTAAAAAAATATGCGCATTAGGAGCCTCTACATCGCAATCAAGAAATTGGACATTATTCAAAGACAACGCCATTGACACTGCAACGGTAGTCTTTCCTGTTCCCCCCTTACCACTGGCAATTGAAATAATCATAAATTCACCTTATCTGTTTATTTGTAGCTATAAAAGTATCCTGAAATATACCTCTATACTCCTCAATCTTAAAATTCCTTTTCAATAAATAATCTGCTATCTCATTAAGGGCATAAGGAGATCTTGTATGAACCCGCCCTTCACTTTTATGAATATTATCCACCAAGGCAAAGCCTTTTTCAGAAAAATCACTTAAAACTATCTTACCGGAAGGCGATAATATCCTTATCATTTCATCTATAACATTAAAAGGTTGACTAAGATGATGGGTTAAGTTAACTGAAAAAATTACATCAAACTCCCCATCTGAAAAATCTGTATTTCCTGCATCTGATACCAAAAAGGTTACATAGTTCTCCAACCCCAAATATCTCAACCTCATTTTTGCAAATCTCTGTTCTTCCTTAGAAATATCTATCGAAACAAACTTATAACCATTTTGTGCTAACTGTAGAGTCAAATACCCTTTACCAGTGCCTATCTCTAGTATCTTTCCGTTTAAAGGTAATGCCTTTTCTATAATAACCTGTCGTTCCTTCTCTATATCATAACCAAAGCGTTTAAAAAGTAAGAATCTTTCAGTATATTTATTATAATTCTCAATAAGCTCATTATCCAACTAAGCGCCCCTACCTTCCTTATATCTTTCTATAGCATCTTTCACCGGACCAGATACATCTGTGATAACCTCAATGCCAGCTGCCTCTAATGCCTTAGCAGCATTGGGTCCAACTTTCCCAGTCAATACCACACTAGCCCCCTTCTCAGACACAAGCTGGGCAGATTTAATTCCTACCCCACCAGTTGCTGATACATTAGTATTTTCCACAGACTCATATTCCATAGTATCTGTATCAACAAAAATAAAATAGGCACACCTGCCAAAACGCTGATCAACCATAGCGTCCAAATTATTTCCTTCTGATGTGACACATATTTTCATAAATACCTCCCCCACCATCATAATTAACAACCATGGTTATAACCATGATCGCATATCTGTTTATCCAAACCATAACCTTTTCCTTCACCCGGAATACACAAACTATCTGTCCCTTTCAAAGTACCATTAATCAGTTCATCTATAACATCATCAACACTTCCTGATATACCCGTTATGGTTTCTATACCAAACTCCTCAAAAAAACCCTTTGCTCTCATACCCATACCACCTGCTACAATACAATTTATCCCCTTCTCATGTAAAAATTGCGGTATAAGCCCTGGTTGATGACCTGGATTCTCTATTTGTTCTTTTTTAAGAATATTACCATTCTCTATTTCTACAATCGTAAAAACAGGACACCTACCAAAATGTGCAGATACCATACCGTTATCTGTAGAAATTGCAATACGCATAATCACTCCCTTCACAATTCACTAAATTCCCTATTCCGCTATTCTGCACTATTTAACCTTGTTGATTTGTGCATTTTTCACTATTTAACAAGGTTAAATAGTGCAGAATAGCATTAAGCTATTAATCTTATGACTGTTCTAAACTATCAAGTTGCTTACGAACTGCCTCTAACCTCTTTTTTAAAGCCTCCTCTTCGGCTTTCAATACAGAGGCATCTTGTTTTTGAGGATATTCTCCTCTTGCCCAAGCAGGCAGACCTGTTGCATAGAACATATTTCTAAACCCTCTCCTGCCCCTCAAGCCTAATCCTAGTCCACGACCAGAAGGAAAACCAAATCCCCCGGCACCTACATTCAGATATCCAGGGACATTAAATCCTGCACAATATCCCCAACCGCCACCTGTCATGGGGCCTGCACCTGCCGGACCTGTCCCATCTCCTCTTGGCATACAGCACCTCCTTTCTTTAAATATATATCCTTTTAATGTAAAAATTTAAAGACATATTAATAATAATGATAACCGTTTTCATCAATATTTATAAAAATTGGCTGTTTTCAACAAACAAAAAACAATCGCTAACTACGCTTCTGACAATTACTACACAAACCATAAAATTGAATTAAATGATGTGATATCTTAAAATTATATTTCTCAGAAAGCCCTTTTTCTGTCCGTATTAATAAATCAACCTCTTCATCTATAAAATCAGTATAATCTATAACTCTATTACACGATGTACATATAAGATGATGGTGATGTCTACTACCATCTGGACCTTCTGATAACTCATATCTCGATCTGCCATCGCCAAAATCAAATTTAGAAATGAGTCCCATACTCACCAATATATCTAATGTCCTATATATAGTAGTAAGACCTATAGCCGGATTAAGTTTATGAGCACTAATAAATATTTCTTCTGCACTAAGATGCTTTTTGGTTTCCGACAACACTTTCAATATAACCTCCCTACTTGCAGTAATCCTATATCCACATCCTCTAAATCTTCCATGCCACCACGGTCGTTTCGCATTCATATTACCAGACATTTTTTATCCCTTCTATTTGATAATGGTTTTCATTATCAAATATAACAAACAAAATAAATGCTGTCAAGCTTTAAATTTCTTAATGTTTTCAAAATTAATACATATAAAAAAAATCTAATGCTCACAAAATATTACAAAAAAGTGGATTAAGAAATTATATACTTAAGATTCCCAAATATCTCTTTTTATAATAAAAACCAATAATTTCTTTCAGCTTACTATTTACAAACTGCAATGGCCTGTCTAATCCCTATATTCTTGGCCAACTGAGGGGCAAGCTCTTGAATACGTAGATAATGCTCTTTAGCCTTATCACACTTACCCATAATATGATATATAGATGCCATCTGATAATGCACATCTATACTCTCTCTCAAAGTAAGAATATATTTATATAATTGCAAGGCACGGTCATAATCTGCTTTCTGTTTATATATATATGCAAGATTATACATAGCATCAACCTGATATGGATTAATATTTAATACCCTCTTATAATATTGCCTTGCTTTTATAAATTCATTATTAAATAGATAAATATTTGCAAGATTATACAATGTATTCGTATCATATGGCCTTATGGCCAAGGCCTTCTTACATGCCTCTACTGCCTTTTTATAATTATTCCTTCTACCATAAACCACACATTCTTTGGAATTCTTTAAGAAATCGATCATATTAGAAGCCACCTGCTTGGGCTTAAATATTAAGACAAATACAAAAAAAGACATAACAACACATGTTATTCTTAATAATCTTCTCTCTCTTATTTGCTCTACCAACCAAAATAATGCACAAGTCTCATACATAATTAAAAATGGCAAAATAGATGCCCTATGCTTATTAGTAAGGAAAAAAATTAATGTAAAAACTAACTGGCTTAATATCATAATATTAATAAAAATACTCTCCTTATATTTTTTTCTCATAAAAAGAATGCCAAGTATAGCAAGATAACAGATTATACTAAAAGGATTAATATCGAGCATATTCTTCCAGTCACGCAAAAAAAGCATATCCATATCATAGGCATCTTCTGTATCAGTAAAAAAAAGTAAAAATTTCTTTAATAAAAGTCTGCTATAAGATATTGGCGAAGATAAAATATAATTAATCCCTTTTTTAAACCAAAAATATGATACCTCTGACGGTCTTAGACTACGACCTGCATATTTGCTAGCAATAATTTTTTGATCCTCATCCTGTCCCCTATGATCAGGTCTTATGAATGATGGATTACTAAAGACTCCATTGGCATCTGGATTATTCCCAACAAAAAAACTTAACCCACTCTGGGCACTTATCCATATCCAATCCCCGCCTATAAGTTTATTTCTTAATCCAACCCCTGATAAAATTATAAAAATACCCAATCCTAACGGAATTAACGCTCTCAATACATATTTCTGTAGTTTATGCCTATAAACCACAAAAAAATAAGCAATAATACCCAAAGAAAATAACAACATCTTCCCATCGCCTAATGCACTCAAACCAATAATAATTCCTAAAAAAAACCACTCTCTCTTTTTCTTCATTTGCTCTCTATGTAAGAAAAAATAGATAATGCTTAAACTCAAAAAAATATTTAATCCTACTGGCATCATAAGACAATCGTAACAAATCAAGGTAAAATTAGTTGCAACAAGGACTCCTGCAACCACTCCTACCTTTTTATCAAATATCTTACTGGCAACCAAATATGTAAGACTACAATTAACTGCTCCAATTAAAATATGAATAATACGTATTAAATATGGATTAGAAAATGTTATAGAGTAAAGTATTGCCAAGAAATAAGGATATAACGGCATTCCCCAGAACACATCCCTGCCTATCCAATTATGATAAACTATATCCCTTGCCCAATTATCATAATAAATGACATCTGAACTGGGATTAAAATAGAAGAAATAATGCCTCATCAATGCATCATTCATTAAAAGCCTAACAATGTAGGCTAAAAAAAATATCAAAACTGCCGGTCTACGAAGGCTATTAAAAGATGTACGCAAAATATTAAATAAGTGCATATGTTTTACAATAATAAAGGTCCTTTTGTGCTATCCACAGAAAAAAATAGGTGTGCACAGGCAACAACCGTAATAGCAGCTGTCTCTACCCTTAATATAGTATTACCTAAGCTCACAGGAACACAACCTTTCTCTTTAGCCATCTCATACTCGGCTTCTGTAAAGTCTCCTTCAGGACCAATAAAAAAAGATATTTTAGATGGTATCTGCAAATTTTTTAAAATATATAATAAATTTTTTCGTTCCCCTATAAGACTTGGTATAATAGCAACTCCTGACTTCGTCAACAAATCAAGTGCCACTGAGAATTCCATAGGAGTATGGATAATAGGAATAATACTTCTCCCAGATTGTTTTGATGCATTAATCGCTATTGTTTTAAAACGTTCGAGCTTATGTAATAATTTATCTTTATTGAAAATAATCTCCGTTCGCTCTGTCTCTAACGGGATAATTTCAGTCACTCCCAATTCTGTTGCCTTTTCTACAATAACCTCGAACTTCCCTCTTTTAGGCACAGCACATGCCAAAATAATATCGGGTGAATTTCTTATATATTGTTTAACAGAAATAATATTAACTATCACCTTTCTCATCCCAACTGATGAAATAATACCTTCTGCCTCATTCCCCTTGCCATCGAACAGATATATCTTATCTCCTTCCTTCAACCTTAACACTATCCGCAAATGATGCACTTCATCAGGATTAGATAAACATACTGATGTGGAGCTAAAATTTACCCCTGGACAATAAAACCTATACATAACTCACTCCTGCTTAACTAAAATTTATAAAAATACTATTTCAAAATAGCAAGGGCAACAACCCATAATCACCGAATACAAAATATCATTATCTATTTATACATTTTTTCGATATCGAAATAACGGCATATACTTATCCATAGCATAATTTATAATATCCATAGTAAGTTTCTTTGGAAATAAAACCGTTGCCAAAAGTCTATTAAAATTATGAAATGTAAGTAGTTTTGAGTGTTTAAGTAGCTCCGGTAACGAATACCATATATTATAAATCATAAGTTTTCTTCTCCACTGAATAATCTGCGTATAACTTTTTGTATTTCCTATAGGTAAACGAAGATCCAAAAAGTAACCTCGCTTAAGCTCGTCTTCACTAATAAGTTTTTTTTTCATATAATAATCATATAACTTTGTCCCCTTAAAAGGAGTTGTAATACTAAAACTAGCAGGTATTCTAATCTCCCGCATCAAATCTATACTCTCTTTAATAGTATCATCTGTCTCTTCTGGTGCACCTACCATAAAAAAGGCCTTACATATTAAATTGTATTTTTTACATGCCCTCACTACTTCTATTATCTTTTTCGTAGACACCTTTTTATTATAAACAGTATTTCTTATATATTCACTTCCTGATTCAATCGCTAAGGATACCTCAAGTGCTCCTGCTTTCTTTAAATACCATATAACCTCATCATCCAAAGTCTTTACTGATAAGCCATTTAAAGGGATAAACTTAATAGGACCTATTTTACCATTAACTATCTCTTTAAGTATAGCAATAGTACGCTCTCTTGAGAATGAAAAATTATCATCTACAAATGCAAACTGTCTTACCTTATATGTTTCCACCAAATAGCTGAGTTCCTTAACTACATTATCAGGACTTCTCGCCCTCCATTTTCTACCATGCACAAGATATAAATTACAATACCTACACTGATTAGGACAACTCCTAGAAGTTAAAACTGGGAAATACATTCCCTTTAATTGAGCTATATAATCTTTCCTGCAAAGCTGTTTATATCTATTTATATCAATCAAAGAATAATCAGGAAAAGGCAAAGTATCAAGGTCAGTTATAAAACTCTTCTTTGGGTTGCAGATAATTTTACTATTATCTCTAAAAGCCACACCATCTAAACCAGAAGGTGTCGTTCTTGAGAGAACATGTTTAAATAATTCCAAGCAACTAAACTCGCCTTCTCCTAAAATTATGTAGTCTGCCTTACTTGAACAGAGGCAATATTCAGGGAAACACGTAGGATGAATTCCACCTATCACAACAGGAATATCTTTAAACCATCTTTTAATTATCTCAATCAGCCTCTGTACAAATGGCCATCTTGCGGAATATTGACATGTTATGCCTATCATCTGAGGGTTAAACAAAGAAAGATTATTAAATAAACTATTAAGATTATAGCCTAGGTATCGAAATCCTTTATCCCTAACAAACCTATCTAAATTATAAATCCGTACATCAAATCCATTGCTTTTCATGTAAGTAGCAAGATAGAGAAGAGAAAGCGGTGGCATATGTTGATGAAAATCTTCTTTTAATATGTAAGGTGAATTTAAAAAAGCAATCCTACCATTGTTCCTTTCTGACATAAATTATACCCATTCCATATATAAAAATTAAGATATGTATAGTTCTGTAAAAATAAATTTTGTAAAATGTTAAATAATATTTCTGTCGTTTTTTAACATAAATAAAAACTTTAAAATATATCATAATCAGAAACAAGAATTTTATAAACTATTTTAAAAACATTCAAATAAAATATACAATACATTAATATTTTTTATAACATCAATAAAAAAATAACAATAATTATTGGGATCCTTGAATTCTTTAAATATAACTTGACAAAATTAATAAAAAATATATATTAATGCTAATGATTAGCATTAGCGATAATAAACTATGATAAATAATATAAAAAAAACAAGAAAAACAACCCAAGGGCAGATTATTATAGAAGAACTTACAAAAACATACACACATCCTGATGCAACAGAACTTTATGAAAAAGTAAAAAAAAGACTACCTAAAGTAAGCTTAAGTACAATATATAGGAATCTTGAAAAACTAGTGAATGAAGGAGTAATACTAAAACTAGATATAGATGGGAGTCCTGCTCGCTATGACAGTCATACTCATCCACACTATCATATCAAATGTACAAACTGTGGAAAAATAGATGATATATCTCTAAAACAAAATATAGCAGTAGATAAAATCATCGAAAAAAAATATGGTTATAAAATGGTTAAACATAATGTAGAATTTTGGGGAATCTGTCCTAAATGTAAAGACAAATCCAATGACTTACAAAAAACAAAACAAAAAACTGAGCCACACTGATGAATTAAAGATACAACTCAATAGATTATACGATTATTATAATCATTACAAATTTATACATCCTGATCCTCTTGAATTTTTATATAACTATAAAGACAGATTGGATCAAGAAATCGTTGGATTAATAGCATCCAGCTTGGCATACGGGAAAGTAAACCAAATATTAAAAAATGTACAAAAAATCCTAAATATATTAGGGAAAAGACCAAGGCTATATTTAATGACGAAATCTCCTTCTGAGATAAAAAAAGATATATTAGGATTTAAATATAGATTTACAACAGAAGAAGACATGTTTTCATTACTCATTGGAATAAGAGGGATAATCAAACAATATGGTTCTTTGGAAACAGGATTTAAATCTCATCTTAACAATAAAAAACATCCCAAAATAATTTATGCGCTAATGGGGTTCTGTGAGGAGATAAAAAAGGCTTCTGGTAATAAGATTAACTTTCTTATTCCCTCCCCTTCTAAAGGAAGTGCTTGCAAAAGATTCAATCTATTCTTGCGATGGATGGTACGTAGTGATAAAGTAGATCCGGGCTGCTGGGAAGGTATTCCATCTTCTATACTTATCGTACCAGTTGACACACATATGTTTACGATAGCACATACCCTTGGCTTCACAAAAAGAAAAAATGTTGACCTTAAAACAGCTATTGAGATTACAGAGAAATTCAAATACATACAACCTAATGATCCCGTAAAATATGACTTTGCTTTAACTAGACTTGGCATTAGGGATGAAATGGATATAGTGCCATTTCTATAAATCTATAACAAACAAAAAAAAGGGGGCAATACAATGTCTTTAAAAGGAACAAAAACAGAAAAAAATATCCTCACAGCTTTTGCAGGTGAATCACAGGCACGCAACCGTTATACCTACTTTTCAGCCAAAGCGCGAAAAGAAGGATTGATTCAAATGGCAGCTATATTTGAAGAAACTGCAAATCAAGAAAAAGAACATGCTAAAAGATTATTTAAGTTGCTCGAAGGTGGGGAAGTCGAAATTACCGCAACATTCCCCGCAGGTATAATCGGGACAACACTAGAAAACCTCAAAGCCGCCGCGGCAGGAGAAAACTATGAACATACAAAAATGTATCCTGAGTTTGCCAAAATAGCACGTGAAGAGGGATTCGAAGACATAGCAAAAATATTTGAGGCAATAGCAGTAGCAGAAAAACAACATGAAAAACGCTATAAAGAGCTTGCTGCAAACATAGAAGCAGGTAGAGTATTTAAACGAGATGGTAAAGTAATATGGCGATGCAGAAACTGCGGCTACCTCCATGAAGGTGAAGAGGCCCCTGAAAAATGCCCAGCATGTGCACATCCACAGGCACATTTTGAACTGCTTGGGGAAAATTGGTAATAGGCCAATATCTCTACATAAATATAGCAAGCCCATTAAATCTTGCCTATAAATCTATTATATTATATAAACCCTGCAAAAAGAGGGAAGATCATGACTGTAAAAAAACTTCAAATCTACAAATGTGAAATATGCGGTAACATAGTAGAAGTAGTCCATACAGGTAAACCTGCTCTGGTATGTTGTGAAAAACCAATGACACTTTGCACAGAGAATTCCATAGACGCCTCTACAGAAAAACATGTTCCTATTCTTGAGAAAACAACAAATGGGATTATTGTAAAAGTAGGCAGCAGCCCCCATCCTATGGAAGATGCACATTATATAGAATGGATACAAATTAACACAGGAAATAAATCATATAGGGAATTTTTTAATCCTGGGGACATCCCTGAAGCAAAATTTGAAATTAATGCAGATGAAAATATAAATATAATAGAAGTACGTGCATACTGTAATCTGCACGGATTATGGAGGAATTAAGAATGATAACAGGAAAAATGCAAGAGGCCCTAAACAAACAAGTCAATGCCGAGTTTTATTCTGCCTATCTCTATCTTGCTATGTCTGCATGGTTCGATTCCATAGATATGCCCGGTGCGGCTAACTGGATGAGAATACAATATACTGAAGAAATAATCCATGCAGAAAAAATATTTGATTATATAAAAGAACGTGATGGAAGAGTAATATTACAAGCCATAGAAAACCCTCCTTTAAAATGGGAATCTGCCTTAGATGCATTTAAAGCAGCATATAATCATGAGCAAAAAATAACAGCAATGATATCAGAACTCGTAGATATTGCAAGAAAAGAGAATGATTTGGCAACTGAAGTCTTTTTGCAATGGTTCGTAAATGAACAAGTTGAAGAAGAAGCCTCTGTAAAGGCTATTGTACAACAACTTAAACTGATAGAAGGCTCACAAAATGGCATGTTTATGATAGATCGTGAACTGGCTACAAGGACCAAGCAATCTCCCTCTAGCAAAAGTCAATAAAATAAAACTATACGACTAAAAAGATACTATCATCTTTTCCCTAAAGGGAGAAAAAATATGACAAAGAGAACAGACATTACCACCTCAAGCTTCAATGCTGTCAGGCTTACAAACGATGTGTTCTGGGTTGGAGCAATAGATTGGACTACAAGAAACTTCCATGGATATAATACAAGCCGCGGGACAACTTACAATGCATATCTTATCATAGGTGAAAAAGTTACTTTAATAGATACAGTAAAATTCCCTTTCAGAGATGAAATGCTTGCAAGGATCTCTTCTGTCATAAATCCAAAAGATATTTGCTATATAATCTCGAACCACGCCGAACCAGATCATACAGGTGCACTTAAATGGATAATAGACAAAGTCAATCCAGAAAAAGTGTTTGCGTCAAAGATGGGAGTTAAAGCACTTAATGCACACTATGGATTAAATGACATAATAACTGCTGAAGATGGATCAGAGCTTAATATAGGAGGAGACCTTAATTTATCTTTTATAAATACACCCATGCTCCATTGGCCTGACAGTATGTTTTCCTATCTAAAAGAAAAACGAATTCTGTTTTCGCAAGATGCCTTTGGTATGCATCTTGCCTCTGGCAAACGATTTGCAGATGAAATGGATAAATATATACTCTGCGAAGAGGCAAGTAAATATTATGCAAATATACTCATGCCCTATTCCAAGTTTATCTTAAAACTTATAGAAAAAATAAATTCTATTAATCTACAAATAGATATAATTGCTCCTGATCACGGCCCTATATACCGAAGTTCAAAGGATATAGAATGGATATCAAATATGTACTCGTCATGGGCATCGAAAAAAACAATATCTAAGACTGCTGTTATCGTATATGACACTATGTGGCAAACTACAGATGTTATGGCCCGTGCTATTGCAGAGGGAATTGAGCTAACAGGTGCGACCGCTGCACTGTATCCTCTGCAATCATCTCATAGAAGCGATATAGCTGCAGCATTACTAAAGGCTGGAGCGTTAATTGTAGGCTCTCCTACTCTAAACAATAATATGTTTCCAACTGTTGCTGACCTATTAACTTATATAAAAGGATTAAATCCCACAAAATTAATAGGTGCTGTATTTGGTTCATATGGCTGGAGTGGGGAGGCGACAAGTCAAATAAAACAAATATTGGAAGATATGGAAGTAAAGCTTATCAGCGAACCTATAAAAATAAAATATGTTCCAAAAAATGAAGATCTTCTATCCTGCCAACAACTTGGGCGTTCAATAGGCACACAGCTTAATAAAATATGTATTGAAAATGATAAAAATGACTAAAATTAACGAATATGTATTACAGACACTTAGCTATGGAGTCTATATAATATCCTCCTGTTTCAACGGGAAATTAAACGCCCAATTAGCGAATATTGTCTTTCAAGTTACTGCTGAACCAGAACGGATTGCAGTGGGGATACATAAAGATAATCTAACACACGAATATATAGGAAAAAGTGGGGTCCTAGCTGTATCTGTTATATCAGAATCAGCTCCTATGAATTATATCCTCCCTTTCGGCTTCAAGTCAGGAAGAGATGTGAATAAACTTGTTAATATCTCATTTAAAATAGGGACAACAGGTTGTCCTATACTTACAGAACATACTCTCTCAGCAATCGAGGCAAAGGTAACAAAAAAATTAGATATAGGGACCCATACTCTTTTTATCGCAAACATCATAGATACTATCTCTCTTGGTAAAGGCACCCCCCTCACTTATCTAGAATACCATAATAGAAAAGGTAAAACCCCAAAAAATGCCC
Organism: uncultured Planctomycetales bacterium; assembly: GCA_964535935.1. GTDB lineage: Bacteria > Omnitrophota > Gorgyraeia > Zapsychrales > Zapsychraceae > CAZHWM01. The sequence continues at coordinate 85,323 of CAZHWM010000004.1, read as the reverse complement.
CTACATATAGACATGCAAAAACTATTTCTTAGTAATAGTATTCTTATAAATTTTAATCATATTATTTTAAAATACTGCCATAATAAAAGGTGCGCCATTTTAATGGCGCACCTTTTAAACGGAGCGTTATTATAACCTTTCCATTACGACTAAATCTTCCCTAACATCTGTTTTAAATCTTCTTCTGGTGTAGTAATCCCCGAAATATTAAACCTCTCAACAAGTACATCTAATATTGATGGTGATATAAATGCTGGTAAAGATGGTCCTAATTTAATATTCTTGATCCCAAGATATAACAAAGTAAGCAATATAGCCACGGCCTTCTGTTCATACCATGCCACATTTAACGAAAGAGGAAGACTATTTATGTCAGTATCAAATGCCTTTGCCAGAGCAATAGCGATCTGTATAGCAGAATAAGCATCATTACACTGTCCGCAATCCAACAATCTTGGAATGCCTCCTATTTCTCCTAATTGAAGATTGTTAATTCTGTATTTAGCACATCCTAATGTAAGAACAACACAATCATCAGGGATGAGTCTAACAAATTCTGTATAATACTCTCTTCCTTTTTTACGACCATCACACCCCCCCACTAAGAAAAAGTGCCTCATTGCCCCTGATTTAACTGCCTCAACAACCTTATCTGCTACTCCCAAAACAGTATTTCTGGCAAAACCTATAGTTATATATTTTTCTTCCATATCCTCAGTAAAACCATCTGCCGCAAGTGCCGCCTCAATTACAGGAGAAAAATCATACCCCTCAATGTGTTTTACCCCTGGCCAACCAACTACACCTGTAGTAAAAATACGCTCTTTATACGAATCGCGTGGCTGCTGCAGACAATTTGTTGTCATAACGATAGGCCCAGGAAACCGGTCAAACTCATTCACCTGCTGCCACCATGCACCACCATAGTTACCGACCAAATGCGGATATTTCTTAAGTCCGGGGTAGGCATTACATGGCAACATCTCTCCATGTGTATATACATTTATGCCTTTACCCTCTGTCTGTTTTAACAATTCTTCCAAATCCTTAAGATCATGACCTGATACCAAAATAGCCTTTCCTTTCTTAGGAGTAACCCTTACCTGTGTAGGTTCAGGATGGCCATAAACCTCAGTATTCCCTTCATCAAGTATCTCCATAACCTTTAAATTAATCTCACCTGTCTTCATAGCTAATTCAAATAATTCATCTATGCTAAACTCCGGTCTTGTCAAAAATGCTAATGTATCGTGTACAAATGTATATATCTCATCAGATTCCTTTCCCAAAATAGACGCATGATATCCGTATGCAGCAATACCCTTAAGACCATATATGATAAGCTCATACAAACCTGCTATATCCTCACCTAATTCCTGTTTACGTTTTTCTATACCAACCTGCTCTCCCTGTTTTATTAATTCGTCTAAGGAATCTGATAAAACAATGGAGGCCGCTCCTTCAAGGAGAGGGCCATTATCTCTTACCCGATCCCTCATCTGAATCGCCTCTTGTAGAAACTGTTGAAAACGAACAGGATCAAAATTTACATTTGTTAGAGTAGAAAATAAAGCACGAAAAATAAACCTATCTACTTCAGTATCTCGTCTACCCGAACGCACTACATATTGAGCGATGCCCTTACATACCTCTACTAATAAATCCTGCAAGGCTGCTGTAGCTGATTCTTTCCCACATACGCCCCTAATCGTACATCCACTTCCTTTTGCAGTCTCTTCACATTGAAAACAAAACATCATTTCCTCCTTTTTTAATTAATTTATTATTAATAATAAACTCTGTCTTGGCAATAGTTCTACCAGTCACTGTCTTAAAAATGTGGTTTATTTTCTCTTCTAGTAACTCCTTATTCCCCTTAAACGCAGGCAATAAATCATAAAAATTAACAAGCCAGTCTGCATCCCATAAAATACGAAACTCTAAAGTATCAATATCTCTGGCAGAATGATGATTTGCTATAATTTTAAGTATATGCTTAATATCATCATCTAACATCATTGTTCTTTTAAGAATAGGTCCTGCTATCAACGGCCCTTCTATTTCCTGATATACACCACTACAGTCCCCGTATTTCCTCTCTGCCTCATGAATACCTATATCATGAAGGATAGCAGAAGCCACAACCACGTTGCCATTACCTCCTTCCTTAGCTAATATTTTCAACGCATAACTCAACACATTCATAGCATGATTGATACGCCGAATATCCTCACCAAATATCCTCTGCATCTCACTGACAAGCATATCCTTTAATTTTTTATCATATAAATTTTCCTGTTTCATAATCTCTCCTAATGTTCCTAAACTATTGTGACTTCCATTTATATTATCTTTATTATCTTCTGTTTATCCTCTTTTCATTATAATGTCTTATCCCTTTTATAAATACCCTTAAAATCGGATAGTTTTTTTACCTTTAAATAGTGAAGGACTTCTTTATTAATATTACCTATAAGCTGACCTAATATACACATATTCTTTCGGCATATTCTTTTTGGCAAAAGACATTCTTCTATTTTAAACTCTCCTTCTATTGCAGTAAATATATCAAATAGTCTTATCCGTGTTGGAGGCATAGCAAGTAGGAACCCTCCATGAGGTCCTCTAACAGATCTAACTAATCCCACCTTACTCATACGCTGAAATACTTTAGACAAATGATTCTCTGATACATTTAATGCCACGGCCATATCCTTTATAGAGACAATATCTCTATCTGCGCGATGGACAAGATAGACCATTCCATGAAGGGCCAATAAGGTTGCTTCTGATATTCTAAGTAAATTATTCATAGTAAATCTCTTTTTAAGTAAACAGGTACTATTATACCTCTTTATACGAAAAAAAACAAACTTTTATTTATTACATCTAAAACATCTATATCCTTATATATATTTTATGGATCGGAGGGGAATCGAACCCCCAACCTCTTGATTGCGAACCAAGCGCTCTCCCAATTGAGCTACCGACCCAAAAATAATAGAAGAATAAGTTCAACTATGAGCCAACGGCATTACTCTAGTAGTGAGACTATATTCCGGATTATCTATAGGATGTGATAATTTGCTGGGCTCATAAGAAGTCTTAATAGTAAACTCAATACTACCGTCACTTAAAAACTGAAAAAATTCTCCGTCGCCTTCATGCACCAGATCAATAACATGTTCTATAGAAGTAGTTCCAACCGAACATGTAGATGCTGATGAACAAGGCACATTAGCTGATGATGTGCCTACATACCTGTATAGCGAATAAGTTGTACCATGATAATAACATATCCAAATATCATCAGCATATGATGACGGATCGTTTACATCATGTCTAAAACAAATAGATTGATCAGTCGAATTCTGATATACAGCTATCCCTGGATTTATAGTATCTCCTACAGCTAATTTGGCATCCTCGACAAGGAGATCCATCGCAGAAGCAAGTCGCATACGCAAAGTAGTAGTTCTACTTGCAGAATCCTGAAATTGTTTTATAGACAAACTAAACCCAACAACCCCTAACATTACAATGCCTATAAGGATAGTAGAAACCAATAATTCTGTTAAAGTCAGCCCCTCAATATATTTGCTCATAACTAGTCTGGATAATAAATATTCATAAAAATCTGTCTAACGTTTGTTCCAGGGAGATCTACTAAATAATAATTTACTACATATTCATTATTACTACCTTTTAAAATAGTATGTAGCACTCCTGTGGCCAAAGGACCAGTAGAGTCATCCCATGTCGTTGGATCTATACTATTCCTTAACGACTCTATAACACTTTTTCCTATATATGCAGCCGTTATTCTTTTATCAACCTCCCTGCCCTTAGGGGCTAACACAGGTAAGGTAGACATAATACCTACTGTAGCTATAATAAAGATAATAGCAGTTACAATTACCTCTACCATAGACTGTCCATCTTCTTTAAGTACCTTTAACATAGTTTCTTAAGGAACTAAATATAATATTTACCTAGACTAAAAACCTAACTTACTACAAATACTGGGGACGTCACATGAAATATCTCCATTACTGTTAATAGATAAGGTATATGCACCTGTATTACGTTGAATAGTAGCTACAGCAGCTGCATTGTTAAATACATTAGGCTGATTAAAATAAGATAAAGAAGGGATAGTCACATCTAAAGAATTTAAAGAACTCGCATAATTACCATTATTGTCAAAGGCATATAACCTCTGTGCTGCTAACAACGACCTAAGGACCTCCACTCCCTCAGAGGCATGGGACTTTTCTATAACATAAAAGAAACGAGGAAACGCAAGGGCAGCGATTACACCTATAATTATAATTACAAGGAGTAATTCAAACAAAGTTACTCCAATTGTTTCTTTATCCATAAAACCAATCATAAACAGAAACATCGAAACCCTTTACCCCTATATCAGAGCTTCGATGCCTTCTGTTACCTTATCTTTTTGTTACATAATAATTACACCACCAGTCCAACATTCATATCATATAAATTATATTTATTAATGCCAGCTTGACCATGGACCTGTCCCTGTCCTCGTATAACCGCTGGAGTCTTGAGTAACAGTTATAGTACTTGTACCATCTCCACCGTCTAAAGTATTTCTTGTTGCCGTAATTGTATATCCTGTGGTACTAACACCTGTTATTGTATATGTAAAATGCTGATTGGGTGCAGAAAGGTCCACATCTAAATTAGAAAAATTATCACAATCAACATATGTCCCTGCCTTTTCTGTATAACATCTTTCAAGAGAATTTCTTATCTCTCTAATAAAACTCATAGCCTCGTTACCACGGGACTTTTCAACCATACCAAACATACGTGGAAGAGCAAGACTGGCTAATACACCAATAATAATTAGTACGATCATAAGTTCCAATAACGTGAAGCCTTTTCTGCTCTTAAGATTCATTTTACCTTCTCCTTTCTTTATTAAATTTGATTTTTATTATCCCTTATATATTACTCTCTTTTCCCCACTTTCTCCTTTTGCTACTAAATGCTATTAAAAGTATAAGATATTTATCTGCTGGTGTCAAAAAAGAATTCTTTTATTTTTCCCTTTCTTTATCTTAACCTAAAAAATCCGCAAATATGTATATAATTACGTCGAAGATAGTATATACTAAATGGGGAAAAATCAAAAGATAAAATTAAATTTATTCTCTATGCCATCTGAGTAATATTAAATAATGGTAAAAACATTGCCATCACTAACATACCAATAACAAGCCCCATAAATATAATCATAATAGGCTCAATAACGGTCGAAAATCTTTCCATAAATGTCTTGACATTATTTTGATAAAAATCTGCGACATGTTTTAACATCTGACTGAGTTCACCTGTTTCTTCTCCTACCATTATCATCTGAATTACCATCGGGGGGAAAAACCCACTTCGTCCCATAGGAGCTACAATAAGTTCGCCTGCCTTAACACCTTCTTTTATATCATTTACAATAAGTGCACATGTTTGATTAGATACCAATCTTTCAGTAATATCCAATGCCTGCAAGATAGGAACGCCTGATTCAACTAAAATAGACATCTGAGAACAAAAACGTTCTACGACTATCAATTTATATATTTCTCCAATCTTCGGTAATGAGTAAATAAAGTTTTCAAATTGAAGCCTTCCATTATAAGTCTTAATGTATTGTTTGAACGCTATACCCAAAATCCATAGAAAACCTATTATATATAAAAATTTGGCCTTCAAGAAATCAAATACATTTAAAATAATCCTTGTAAATACAGGCAAACTCGCATGCATACTATTGTATATCTGTTGAAATTTTGGGGCTATAAAAAATGCGAATATTACAATAACTGTAACTGCTACAAAGCACAAAATAGCAGGATACAAAATACCTGAAATAATAGCAGATTTAAATGCCGCTTGTTGCTCTAAGTAAAAAGCTAATTTCTCCAACACATTAGGACATGTTCCAGATGCCTCTCCTACCTCTATAAGACTACACCAGAATTGGCTAAATACATCAGGATAACGACTTAATGCCCTACTTAAAGGTTTCCCTTGCTCTACATCCTCTTTTACCTTTGTCAAGATCTCATAAAACCTCTTACTCTGTGCCTGTGATAAAACAACATCTAATGCCCTAACCAAGGTTACCCCCGCATTTAACATTGTGGCCAGTTGTCTTGAAAACGTCAATAAATCATCTAATTTGACCCCGTTATGAGAAAATTTTCTTTTAGTTGATCTCTTTCTTCTTTTACGTGAGATTCTTTTATCTGATAATTCTTTAATACTTACAATAAAATAGCCCTGTTTCTGTAACCTAGAAATCAAAATCTTTTTATTTTCTACCTCAATTACATTCTTAAAACTCTTCCCTTCCTTATTCTTTACTATATAAACAAATTTAGGCATAAGACAATTCTCCTAAAGACAAATATAAAAAACTAACTACTTATACTCACCCTACATATTTCATCATAACTTGATATACCTTGTTCAACAAGCCTTATTCCCGACTCAAATATAGTGGTCATACCTTTCCTTCGCGCTGCATCATTTATCTCATTACTACTAGCACCCTTTGTAATAAGAGCACGAATTTCATCATCCACAGGCAACACCTCTGCTATAACAATACGGCCTTTATAGCCGGTATTATTACACTGCTCACATCCTTTAGCCTTATATATTAAATCACTTTTAAATTTTATATCACTCTGATTCTCTGCCGATGGCTCGTAAGGTTCTTTACACTTAGGACAAAGTTTTCTTGCTAACCGCTGGCCTACAACCATGGTCAATGAAGGTGTTAATAAATAATGCGGTATTCCTATATCTATCAAACGTGTTATAGCAGAGGCAGCATCATTAGTATGAAGGGTGCTTAATACAAAATGTCCAGTAAGTGCTGCTCTTACGCATATAGAAGCGGTCTCAAGATCTCTAACCTCCCCCACCATTATAATATCAGGGTCTTGACGTAAAAATGAACGTAATGCAGTTGCAAATGTTAAGCCTATTTCTGAACGGACTGCTACCTGATTTATCCCATCCATCTTATATTCCACAGGATCTTCAACTGTCATGATATTTTTATGTGGGTCAAAAGTCTCTTTTAAAGAAGAATATAGAGTTGTAGACTTACCACTACCCGTAGGTCCTGTTACAAAAAATAAACCATATGAACTTTTAAGAGCCTTTTTTATAAGGTCCACTTGTTTTACATCAAAACCCAAAGAAGATAATTCAAGCGGTGTAGCACTTTTATCAAGAATACGCATAACAACCTTTTCTCCCCATACTGTAGGAATAGTAGATATACGTATATCTACAGTTCTATCCTCTAACTTAGCTGTTATAGCACCATCCTGTGGGAGCCGTTTTTCTGCTATATCTAATTTGGCCAAAATCTTAATCCTTGATACTATGGGTAAATGGAAATGTGGAGCAGGAGGAGGAATATTATATAACCTACCGTCTATTCTATAACGTAAACTTATCTTTTTCTCAAACGGTTCTATATGAATATCACTAGCCCTCTCATCTATAGCCTGACGAATAATCAAGTCCACCAATTTAATAACTGGTGCCTGTTCTGCCTTTTCTATTATTCTATCCAAACTAAGATCTGAAGACGTATCTTCCACCGGGCTATAATTTGCCGTCGCTATAAGACCATCCTCTCCCTCATGGCTATACGACTTCTCCACCTCTTGATCAAGCATGGAACTCTTGCCTTCTCCGGAGGAACTCTTATAGTAAAAATTCGTAATAGCCTTCTGCAAAACAGAACGCGGAGCAATAACCAAATTAATTGTACAACCTGTAATACGACGCAAATTATCTAACAAAAGTAAATCCAAGGGATCATATACCGCACAAGTCAAAGAATTCATATGTTTTGAAAGTGGCAAGACACAATTTTTATGGGCAAAGTCCGCGGGCACTAATTTTTCTAATTCTTGATCATCCTGTGGCTTCAATAGATCCGGATTATTAGAGGTATAATAAGGAATCCCTAACTGCGCCCCCAATGCAGCGGTCATACCCTCCTCATCAATCATACCTAACTTTATTAAAATCTCACCAATACGTCCCTTCTCTACTTTCTGCGTCTCAATAGCTTTCTGTAATTGTTCTTCTGTAATGAGACCTTGTTTTACTAAAATCTCACCTAATCTAAGACGGGCCATAAATTCCCCTCTATTACTTATTTTGAAAAACGTGAAAATTCTTTATTAATTGCCATTACTTTTTGGGCAGGCAAACTTCTTTCTCTAATAAACTCTTCGGAGGCAACCCTTTGTGGCAGGGTATCATCAATTATGGTTGGAGTAATAAATATCATTAATTCTCTCTCTTTAGCTGAATCATCCTTATTCCTAAATGCCATACCTAATATAGGAATACTCCCTAATAAAGGAACTCTCAACTTTTTTTTAGAAGCCTCACTTCGAACAAGCCCTCCAATAATTACAGTATCCCCATCTTTCACTCGTAGAATAGAACGTGTACTACGTTCTTCTGGATTCTTAAAAGAGGCTGTCCCTGCTCCTGTAGAAAAAGTGACGTCTTCTCCTGTTGCTATAACTCTAGGTTCTATAGCCATAACTATCTCTCGGGTAGCAAGGTTAGCTTGAGGCGTAACTTTAAGAATCACCCCTGTCTCAACTCGCTCCGCCTCTGCAGTAGTTATTCCCTGAGATCCTGCTGTAGTTGTCACAGAAGCCACTCCTATCGCTTCGTCTGTTTTAATTTGAATAATAGCCGTTTGATTATTCAAAGTAAGAATTTTGGGGCGAGCTAAACTCTTAGTATCTGAACAACTTTTTAAAAAACTAAGCCAAAATTTAAGTCCAGTAAAATCAATCTTACTTGTCTGATACCTATCGCTTCCAATAGAATATCCATCATCCTTAGCATTATCAGTATTAAACGGCCAAACATCCTCTCTAGCTCCTCCACTGAAAGCAACTGGAGTTTCTCCAAATTCCACTCCTAATTTATCAATATCATTTTTGGAAACATCCAACATCTCAACTTCAATTAATATCTGGGGTACCTTTACATCCAGCCTAGCTATTGTCTGTTCTATTTCAGGGAAAACACTAGGCACATCTGTAACTATAATGCTATTTGTTCTACTATCTTCTACTAAACGACCATCTGGCGTAAGAAGTGCTCTTACAGCGGCAACAATACCATCTGCTCTCCTCTTATTAAATGAAGGAGTCCCACCCCCAGACTCTGGATCTTTACTTAAAGTAAAATTCAATTTAGAATTAGATACAGTTGCATATTTTAATCTATATACTCTTGTCATTAGTTCTTTAACCGGTTTCTGTAGTCTTTTAACCACAAAAATATTACTTCCTTCTTTTATCTCATAGGTTAAATTATTAGCAGACAATATACGTTCGAGTGCCTCCTCTACTGGTACGTGATCTAGATAGAGATTAATCTTTTTATTAGAAATATCAGCAGATGCGATAAAATTGAGTCCTGATTGTTGAGAAAAAATTTTAAGCACATCACTTAAAGAGGCATTTTTAAAATCCATTGAGATTGTTTTCTGAGGTTTTTCATAACCGTATAAATCTGAATAATAATCTTCCATTGCAAAAACTCTGAAACACCATGATAGCGCAGCTATTCCTATTATAATAATATATATTATAATTTTTTTTATCATTATAAAAAAACTCCTTTTATCTTGCCTTCTTTAGAAAATATTATTTTACTTCTAATAAAACATCCTGTCAAGTTTCATGGAGTAATAGTAATTTTCTTTCCCGCAAATATTATATCAATCGCATCCTTTCTTATATCTACCACCTTTATTTTAGTATTCTCAATAATATCCCCAATCCCTACCACTGTATTATTAATAATAGCTTGGGGCCTATCACTATTCCAAACCACACCTGTAACTTCTAATCTTGGCAAAGGAGGAACTGGACTTAATGATTTTTGTCTTGTTACTGGTTGTTTAGATCTTTTATCCCCTATCTTTTTTTTCCTATAATATTTATTTTTTTTATGATATTCATTTTTGATAGAAGGAATAGGGTTAGGTAGAATGGGTCGTATTTTTTTAGGTTTAATCTTTTTCTTCTTTTTGTGAGGAACTGTCTTTTTTCCCGGCCATTCAGGCAACTTGGGTTTAAATGGATTATATGTCCATGCCCATAAAACACCTATTTGAAAAAATCCCAAATAACAAATAAAATATAATATAACAAATAGTCTAATCATGTTTAAGATTAATTGCTGTAATTTTCAACCTCGATTTTATAGAACTACTATCCTGCTTTTTTGCTGAAAAGCGATGAAAAACATGTCCACCTGTCTTCACAGTCCATTCATCTATTCTTATTGCATAAAGAGTATTCTCTAATGCCTTAATAAATGATAATAAATCATCATAATTATTCTTAGAAGTAGCCAAAATAGTTAAAGATGTGGTCAGTATCTCCTTATTCTCATCATCTCTTTTATCAACTGGTGACAAAGAAATTATCTGTATATTATTAGCTATAGCCAAATCTGAAATTAATTCTATAAACTTATCCTTAGATATTGTAGGAGGAAGCTTATCCCAAAATGTTTTATAATTTTTTTTTATCTTTTGTGCCTCTTGGATCACCTGTTTCTTCTCTTCCAAAGTTGGAATCTCTTTATGTATAATTTTTACTTTAGTTTTATACCCTACTATAATTTGTATTATTACAAATAAAGTAATAATAATCAATAAAATATTAACTAAAAGAGTTGGGCGTCCCTGCAGATCCTTTAAAAGTGCATTAAAATCTATATCCTTTAAATCCTTTACATCTATCTTACTTAGATCTTTTATATTCATCCATCCTCTCCACAGACTATAAACAACACAATTTTTATAAATAAAATATATTCCTTATCTACATTGAATCTTAAACACTGTCACAGTGTAATCATCTAATCTTGTAATATTAGTTTCTAAATTAATATTATCAAAAAATCTTGAAAATCGTTTTTCATCCTTTAAATTCTTCAATAATTCATTAACCTGCCTAAACTGTTCCTTTATGTCATCTAAGTAAGCATAACCTGACATACTAATACTAATTTCCCCTTTCCCCCCTTCTGACTCTTTACCTTTTTTATTTTTTTTAAATGTATCTAAATAAGTAATATCTATATCCTTAATCCATGTCCCCGATGGCAACAGCGTAGGTATGAGTTTTAAAAAAAAATGGACATCACTCTTTAAGCGAATATCTTTTAACATTTTTAATCTATTTTTTAAATTTATGTTCTTCACCCTAACCTTATCTATGGAAACACTTTGATATTCTCCTAAATCTTTTCTTAACATATCAATCTTATGTCTATGTTCCCTGAGCAAATTATTAGTAACAACCAAAGTTAATATAATAGCCAATACACACACTACCGCTGTCTTAGCAATTTCTTTATAACCCAACCCTTCATCATAAGACGAAATTTGAATATGTGGATTTTTCTTCTCGCCTGATAACTCAAAATATACAGGAAGTTTCTGTCCCGCTACAGCAGAACCATAAGCCTTTAGAAAACTTATTGAATTAAGTCCATCATCATGAAATATCTCCTGAACAGAAACTACCTGTATAGGTAACGATATCTTCCCCTCTAATTTCTTTATCACTATATCGGATGGGATTATCGATAAAAATATAACCTTCTCTACACTTGGCATATTTTCCTGTCTGCAAAAGTAATCCAATGAAATATTCACCTCATCTATAAGTCGAGTACTCCATCTATCGTTATCCTCTTCCCCTTCTTCATAAGCTGGTCTTAATTGAAACTCTCTAACAAACAACGGTTCACCCTGAGTCGTTATAATTATTTTTCCATCCTTATCATCTTTCTCTACGATAGCAATAGTTTGTTCTATGGAAATAATATCCTTGACCAAAAGACCTCTAATTAAAGCCACTGCCCCTGGTTCAACATAATTAAGCTCTTTACCTGCCTCCCTTACATAGTTCAAATATCTTTGTAACACCGTATTTTTTATACCAACAAAAATTATACGCAATGATCGAAGATTATCTTTGGTGCATACTGTAGAATGGAAAGAATAAACCAAATCTTCCAGGCTAAATGGAATATATTTCAAAACCTCAAACTCTACCACTGACTTTATCTCATTTGCACTTACCCATGGAACAACAAAAGAACGGAAAAGAATATCTTGTGCGGGCAAAGAAATATTAATAAGACTATTATCAGGAAGATCTTCTGGGGGGATAGAAGCCAACTGTATACCCTCCTCTATCTTAGCTACACCTATCCCGCCAGATAGCTTTGCTTTAATTGAAACTTTAAAGGTCTTAACGATATCTATCCCTCGGGCTTCTACAAAAAACAAATAATTACTAGCCCAAAACATACCTATCTGTGTTCCTTGTTCCATCATCTTCCCAGTTTATCTTTAAAGGTAGTATTAAACAACATCTTATTCTGAATAAACTACATCTATATTCAGTTTTGAAGTCCCAAAAATACCTGTCCCACTACTATAAAGATTAGCACTTATATTAAATAAATAAGGACCTATATATAGGGAATCACTAATAAAATTCCCTGCGGAATCTGAAAGTTGATTTGATAAAAATAAATCTAAGGCCCCTTCAGCCAATAATTCCGACTGTATCTGTCTTATCTCACTTTCTGTGGTTTTAACACGTGTAGTATTTAGCCCTAATATACTCACAACAAGTGCTATCACTACCGTTATTATCATTATAACCGTAACAAAAACAACACCTTCATTATCCTTTCTTAATTCTTTTAACATAATAAGCCATCAAATAAATGTCCCTATCTCATTTTTTGGGTATATATTCAAAATGACTTTTACATCTCGGACATAAAATAGTTTCATCCTTTCCTTTATTATTATAATAAAAAAATAAATATGTACAAAATGGACACTGTCTTAAAAACTTAACGTCATATATGCCAATTTTTTCATTATAATCATAAAATAACCATAAACTAAATACAAGAAAAATAAAAAAAGAAACATAAATAGCAACAGCAGTATTTATAGTAAGTTGTATCATTTTATATAAAATCGTAATGGCAGATATGGTTGTATCTTTAAGATACCACTATTTTCCATGTCTAAAGTTTCATTATCTTCTACTATTGGCTTTAAAGGAAACACTGTCTTTGGGGGATAACCCTTAGGATATTTCCCTTCATCTGTTACATAACAAATAGGTTTATCTACTAATATATTACGAAAATCTTCATTTGAAATAGGTATTATATCATTATAAACAAAATACTTGCTTACATAGTTATCCGTCGTTATCAATGGAGTCCTCACATTTTTTAAAATTGCACCTAAAAATACTATCTGGGGTTTTTCCCCTGGATGATACTCTATCGGCACAATCACTATCTTTTTAAATAGCAAAAATTGTGCGAATATTGAAAACGTTAATGACAAAAGGAACAATCCATGTTGTCGTAGTGACATATCTTAAAAATAATTAATTCCACCTAAAATTTTATCAACCCCTAATGTTATTCCCTAATCCTTTAGCTTCCTTGGTTTGTAGCTATATTTATCTTCTCAATACCCAAATTTCTACACAAATCCCAGACATCAACTATTCTACCTACAGATGCCCGTCTATCTGCCTTTATCAATAATGCCCTACCATTGTCTGCTGCTTTGCTAAGCTGATGCCGTAATTCTTCCATAGTTGCTACTTTACCATTCAGATAAATAACATTTTCACGCGTAATAGTTATAATAAGATTCTCATCCTTTATTGCATCACTAGTCACTGCCTTTGGCAGACTCACCTTAATTCCAGTCTGAAAAGTAAAGGAGGAAGACAACATAAAAAATATCAACAACTGAAAAATTACATCTATAAGAGGAGCTATATCTATCTGCTCCAACCCATATTCTAATTTGGTATGTCTCCTAAATTTCATTTGTTATCTTAAGTTAAATATTATTAAATATTAAAGCTATTTTAAAACTAATCAACTCCTTGCTCTGCAATTTGACACATATAATTAACCAACTCAGTGGCTGCCCTCTCCATATCCAAGATAAAATGATTAATGCGATTTACAAAATAATTATATGCGACAAAAGCAGGAATAGCCACAATAAGACCCGCTACTGTTGTCAAAAGCGCCTCTCCGATACCCCCTGCCAAATCACCAGGAGTTACAGGATTAAGAGAAGCTGCCTGTCTCTGTATCATACTAAAACTAGCAGTCATCCCCGTAACAGTACCTAAAAGCCCTAATAACGGACTTATATGTGCTATCGTTGCCAAGGCGCTTATCTTACTTTCTAATTTTGGGATCTCAAACAAACTCGCATCCTCCATACTTTCCTTTATCTCTTCCCTAGAACAACCGAATTTAATAATACCTGCCTTCATTATCTTAGCAACCGGGGAAGGGCTTCTATCACAAAGCTCTATCGCTTCCTTCATTCTATTTTCTTTAATAAACTCAAAGACATGTTGCTTAAGTCTAACTATATCGTCCTTAATACTTCTAAAATATAGTAATTTTTCAATAATAATAGCTACACCAAAAAAAGAACACAACAATATTGGAATCATAATTGGGCCACCCGCCTTTATCATAGTCCATATATTCATCTGCCAAAGTCCATTCATTAGCTTTTCCTCCTAATTACTTATTCTAATTAAAGATAAATCACAATCTGGGAATAAAAACCAAGACAAAACCTACAACTTTTGAAAGGGCTATCCTTCCCATCCAATCAAATTATGTGCTCTCATCCACTCAATTCTCTCTTTTGCAAATTTTGCTTCATCGGTATGTAACCCAATAATCTTTTCATATATCTTTTTAGCTTCAGACCACTTCCCCTCATTCTCGAACACCTTAGCAATATTAAGATATGCCTTAACAACCCAATGTTTTTTATTTTTATAAAGATATGGTATTTTAAAATATTCATCTACTGCCTTTAAAGGATTACCCATCAACTCATAAGCATCACCAATAAGAAACCGTATCTCGACTGCCTCTGTTCTGCTACGTCCTAATTTTGCTGAAAGAGCGGATTTATATGCAGCAATAGCTTTATTATACTCTCCCAATCCCTTATAAATTTCCGCTATCTTCACATAGGCATCACGTTTAAATTCTGGAGAAGTTTTTATAATGCTATTGTATGTATCTATAGCAGCATCTGGCTCCAATTTACGGGAAAATATTTCTGCAATAACAAGTCTTGCCTTAGCATACAATTCAATGTCTTTCCTGTCAATTCTTTTAAAAGCATTTAAGGCCTTATCATATTCCTCTTTTGCAAAATATGCCTGTCCCAAATCGTAAAGGACCATATTTATCTGTTTATGCTCAGGAAACTCCTTAACGAATTGGGAATAATAATCAATGGCATTATCAAAGTCCGAAACTCCTAAATAATAATCCCCTAACCAAATCAACGCATCTGCCTCTATTGAAGAATTCGGATATTTATAAACCAAAATCTTAAATCTCTTTATCGACTCATCTACCTTGCCTATTCTATAATAGCACTTAGCAATCCCTATCTCTGACTTCCCAATCAACCTATCTTCAGATTTATATTGTTTAATAATATAATTAAAACTCTTTAAGGCCTTTTTATATTCAGCTATATTAAACTCTGCTAATGCCAGAATATAATAGGCCTCCCCTATAGAACGTTTATCCTTTTCAGAGGAAGAAGCTATGAAATCATTCATTTGCTCAATCGTATTTGACCAATCCCCCATCTTAAAATATGACACTGCCAAGTAATACTTTACATCTTTAAGAAATTTACTCTCCGGAAAATTTGCCTTAAGAGTTTCAAAAGAAAGGACTGCAGCCTTTACTTTATCAGATTTTAAAAGAGCTATTCCCTGGCGATACTGGACATAATCTAAATAAGGGCTATTAGAATATTCCTTTAATATCTCATCATAAACTTCTATTGCCTTATTATACTGTCCTATATCTTGATAAGCATCTCCTATCTGGGCTAGAGCACTTATTTCTACTATCTCATTATCGGTTTTATCTTTTACTGTACGAAATATCTTTATAGAGGAATCAACATCACCTGATTTTAGATATGACCAAGCAAGGCCAAAATATGCCTTTTCTAATATATCCTTATAATCCTTAGAAAGTGGTTGATGTTTTGTATAAGACAATGAAGAAGTGTTTAATAAAGGACTATTATGATTATTTACAATCTCAGATGCCGTGGCACCTTGCCCATAATACATTCTAGTAGACCTACTACCTGCAACTGTACTTGCTCCTCTATCCAAGACGGATAACTTATTAATTAATTCTTTATAAGTACGGATAGCAAATAAGTATTGTTTTAATTTATAATAAGTATTTGCCTTACCCAAATATGCCTCAAAAATCCTCTTACTTTTAGGGAACCGTTCTATCAATTGGGAATATGCATCCAATGCTTTTTTATACTCACCTGTTTCTGTAAATAAACTCGCTTTCCCTAAATATATATCATCTGAATCAATCCCCTTTTGTTTAGCAAATTTTTCTGCGGCATCAAAATATTTCTGAGATATATTATACTTGCCAAGCTTTAAATAGCACCAGCCTAAACTTACCTTAGCCATTAATATCAAATTACTATCATATGCTATATCAGCCGCTTTAGTATAATAAGTAATAGCTGTAAGGAAATCATTAAGGCTATAACAAGACTCCCCCATAATAAAATATGCATCAGCCCTCCGGGTAGACTGAGGATAGGCTTTTAAATATTCTTCAAAATATCGTAAAGCCTCCTTATATTTACCTCGATCAAATTTAATTTCTCCTAATTTAAATCTTGCCTCTTCACATAATTGGTGTTTTGGAAATTTATGCACCAACTTTTTGAACATCTTACCAGCCTTCTTGAATTCTTTCTGGTCAAAATAAAGCCAGCCTAACGAATAATATGCCTGTGGCGTATATATAGAATCAGGATACAATTCGATTAACTCTTTATAATGTTTTTCTGCCTCTTTATAATCCGCTCCCTTAAGATAAGTCTCCCCTAACCAAAACAAGGTCGCGTCCTTCAACTCTGTGTATTGAAGTAAATCATGAAAGGTATCATATGCCTTTAAATATTCTTTTTTAAAAAAATAACATTGCCCCAACAACAATTTCGCTTTAACATTACGTTCCGTATCAGGATATTTTTCCAAAAGTTGGTTAATATAACGAATAGCTACATCATAGAAACCATCCTCAAATGCCTCCTGAGCGACAAAAAATAACTCCTTCGCTTCCTGAACTGCATATACCCTTGTTACTATGCATAGAGATATCAACAATAACACTGCAACTATCAATCTTAACTGTCTCTTATAAAAAATATTTTTTTTCATCTCTATTGAACTCTTAGCTTAATATTCTTGAAAGATATTCTCCTGTATATGACTGCTTATGATTAACTAAATCCTCTGGTGTTCCAGCAAAAACAACCTCCCCTCCACTATCTCCGCCCTCTGGTCCAAGATCAATAATATAATCAGCACTTTTAATTACATCCATATTATGTTCTATAACAAGTACTGTATTACCCTTATCAACTAATCTATGCAATATAGAAAGGAGTTTATCTACATCTGCAAAATGCAGCCCCGTTGTTGGTTCATCTAAGATATAAAATGTCTTTCCCGTAGACTGCCTGCATAATTCACTCGCAAGTTTAACTCGCTGTGCCTCTCCGCCCGACAAGGTGGGGGCTGGTTGACCTAATTTTATATACCCCAACCCCACATCATACAAAGTGGCTAAGATTCTCATTATAGGAGGTATATTATCGAAAATTTTCATACATTCTCCAACAGAAGAATCAAGAATATCTGCTATGTTTTTGCCTTTGAATTCAATACTTAATGTCTGCTCAGAAAATCTTTTGCCACCACAAACCTCACATTCAACATATACATCCGGGAGGAAATGCATCTCTATCTTTAATATTCCGTCCCCCTTACATGCCTCACAACGACCTCCCTTAACATTAAAACTAAACCGTCCTGGCTTATACCCTCGCATCTTTGATTCTGGCAGCTGGCTAAAAAGCTGCCTAATATGACTAAATACTCCTGTATAGGTAGCAGGATTAGATCTTGGTGTACGGCCTATTGGAGATTGATCAACCTCTATTACTTTATCAATATATTCTATACCCAATATTTTTTTATGCAACCCCGGCTTTTGCCTAGAATTATGAAGTCGTTGGACCAATCCCTTATAAAGTATTTCCTCAACAAGAGTAGATTTTCCTGACCCTGAGACACCTGTGACACACACAAACCTTCCTAGCGGAATAGCCACATCTATATCTTTAAGATTATTCTCTCTTGCCCCTATAATTTTCAAATATTTACAATTCTTGATTTCCCTACGTTGAGTAGGGGTATGAATATGTAACTGACCACTTAAATATCTTCCTGTAAAAGAACGATTGCTCTTTAATAAACCAGAAACTTTGCCTGCATATATTACCTCTCCTCCATACTCTCCTGCACCAGGGCCTAAATCAATAACATAATCACTACTTCTTATGGTTGCCTCATCATGTTCCACTACAATAAGGGTATTACCAATATCTCGTAATGAATGAAGAGTTTTTAAAAGTCGTTCGTTATCTCTCTGATGTAAACCTATGCTTGGCTCATCCAGTATATAAATAACTCCTACTAACCCGGAACCAACCTGAGTGGCTAAACGTATACGCTCAGCCTCACCTCCAGACAGAGAGGAACTTCTTCTATCTAGGGTTAAATAACCAAGCCCTACATTAATACAAAAGTCAAGCCGCCTGCATATCTCCTTTAAAATGGGCTGACTGATTATCTCTTTCTCTTTAGGGAATTTTAACTTAGAAAAAAATTCCCTTGCCTTCTTTATAGAAAAACCTGTTACTTCTGCTATATTAACCCCTGCTATCCTAACCGCCAATACCTCTTTCTTTAACCTAGCTCCATTACATACTGGGCATGAAAGCACAGACATATACTTTGATAATTCATCCTTAAGCCAATCACTATCCGTTGTCCTAAACATCCGTTCAAGATAATTAACAACGCCTTCATAAACCTTCCCCCATATAACATCGTTAGAGCCGTAAAAAAGTAGCTTTTTAAACTTATTGTTAAGACTATGAAACGGTATATGTGTATCCACTCCATAAATTGATGCCAACTGTCTCATAACAGAACGGTAATACATAAGATAAGCTCGCCTACCTCTTTTGGAAGGAGCTATAGCATTTATCCATGGTTTATTCTCATCCGGAACAAGCAATTCAGGATCTATTTCCATCCTTGTCCCCAAACCATTACAATGTTCACATGCTCCATAAGGAGAATTAAACGAAAACATACGCGGTGACATCTCCGCTATATTAATACCACAATCGATACACGCATACCTCTCGCTAAAAATTCTATCCATCTGCTCAGTCTCATAGTAAACTATAACAATACCTGATGACATCTGCAAGGCAGTTTCTACAGAATCTGTTAATCTTTTTTTTATTGAGGGTTTAATTGTAATACGATCTACCACTGCCTCTATATGATGAACCTTGTACCTATCCAGACTGATACTCTCGCCAACTGAATAAATCTTGCCATCTGCCCTGAACCGTGAAAATCCTGCCCGAGCTATCTTCTTTGAAATATCCTTATACTCCCCTTTTTTCCCACGAATAATAGGTGTCAATATCATTACACGCTCACCTTCTTTAGCGTGTAATATTTGTTCAACTATCTCCTGTGCAGACTGCCGTTCTATCTTCTTACCACACTTATAACAAAAAGGTTCCCCAACCCTTGCATAAAATAGACGCAGATGATCATATATCTCAGTCTGTGTGGCTACTGTAGAACGGGGATTACGGCTAGTAGTCTTCTGCTCAATAGAAATAGTAGGAGATAACCCTTCAATAGCTTCTACATCAGGTTTGCGCAACTGTTCTAAAAACTGTCTTGCATATGCAGACAAACTTTCCACATATCTACGCTGTCCTTCAGCATAAATAGTATCAAAAGCTAAAGAAGACTTTCCTGAACCACTCAATCCAGTGATAACAACAAATTTATTCCTTGGTATCTTAAGATCAATCCCTTTAAGATTATGTTCTTTTGCTGAACGGATAACAATATAATCAGATTTCATTGCCCTAACATGTTATTATATAGATAGTTACAAAAAAACCAGAAAGCCACAAGGATGTCAAAACACAACAACGATCGAGTAACCGATCCTGACCTCCTTGTGGCTTTATAAACAAAACCTCTATAAAAAAATTATTTACTATCTCTTTCTAGCCTTTTTGGTTACCTTCTTCTTTGTAGAGACCTTCTTAGCTGAAGCCTTCTTTTTTGCAACAGTCTTCTTTACTATGGCCTTTTTTACTGTCTTCTTAGCAGCAGTCTTCTTTACTGTGGCCTTTTTTACTGTCTTCTTAACAGCAGTCTTTTTAGTTGCAGCGGTTGTCTTTTTCTTAGCAGCTGTTTTCTTAGCAGCCGTCTTCTTTTTCTTCCCACCTCGTACCATCTTGGCACATGATATATCTCCATTCTTATCAATAAAATACAAATACCCTGCCTCTTTTGTTATTCCTACCTTTGCAACCTTCTTCGGCTTGCCGCCTTTCTTAGTCC
The DNA here is from genome assembly GCA_964535935.1 of uncultured Planctomycetales bacterium. GTDB lineage: Bacteria > Omnitrophota > Gorgyraeia > Zapsychrales > Zapsychraceae > CAZHWM01. The sequence continues at coordinate 64,603 of CAZHWM010000004.1, read as the reverse complement.
CACGAGCCATTACCGCACATGATACATCACCATCCTTATCAACAAAATACAAATACCCCGGTTCTTTTTTTATGCCTACCTTAGCTACTTTTTTGGCCATGCCTAACACCTCCTTTCAGGTTATCTTTACAGCCATATCCTAAAAATAACAATATTGTTCCAAATTTTTTTAGATCCCCTTTTAGAAGGGCAGGATCCTCCTCCCGCAAATCTATAAAATCACGTACCTATTACAATCCCAGAACAAAACTGCCTTAAAGTCTGCATCCCAGACAACACCGCTAAATAACTAGTCTTTGGATTATCTGGGCACACTACATTATCGGTACGTGTCCATATTCGGCCAAAACTGCCCTTCACCTCAATCTCATGAGTATTAGAAACATATTTAGGTGAGGTCAAAATCCTAACTATAATCTTGTCTTTTACACCAGAGGCCAAGGCCAATGTAGCAGCAACATTAATATTTCTAGGGAAATACTTTACTGCCTCATCTACACTGCCCTCAAAGACCAATGTTTCTTTTTTTATTTTAGATAACCTTATACCCTTACTTTCAAAATAAGGATTACCTGCAAGCCCTGCTGGTGGTTTGCGTGTAGTAATAGTAATTGAATCAATTCCCACAATAGCAGCAGCCTTTATTGCATCTATACCGCATATCGCGCCTGAAGGTAAAAGGATGGAACATCCCTGCCTTTTTGCTAAATCAAACAAAGATTGGGAATTCAATAACCTTCCGACACTCATGGCAAGAACATTTTTCTTGGCAAGAAGGGCTGTTCGAATTATGCTACGTGTATTAGCTGCACTTACGGCCTCAACCATTAAATCACAATTATCAACCACCTCTTGCAACGAACTCTTTACCACTCCCTTGATAGACAACTTACGCGCAAGGGCCATTGCTCTCTGTTCATCCACATCATACAAGGCACTAACCTTAGCCTGCCGAGTCATATCCTTTTTAACACTTTCGGCAATACGAGAACCTATTGCACCACATCCAATAATACCTATATTAATCCTTTTACTGCGCATATTAACCTTCTATACCTTAAATATAATATTATCAATAAGCCGTGTATTCCCAAATTTGACAGCCAATGCTATCATTACCTTGCCGGAAACGACATCCAATCTTTCTAAACTATCTACATTAACACATTCTATATAATCAATATCAGCTGACGTATTCTCTCTAATATACGATTCAATAAAACTTACTATATCTGATGCATTTCTACTCCCGTTTTCTACTTTTCTTTTTGCTTGTCTCAATGAAGCATATAGTGCAACAGCCTCTTGTCTCTGAATAGGATCAAGATAACTATTACGTGAACTCATTGCCAAACCATCAGGTTCTCTCACAGTAGGGCATATCTTTACCTTAACAGGAAAATTTAAATCCTGGACCATTCGAGTTAATACTACGGCCTGCTGAGCATCCTTCTGTCCCAAATATAATACATCAGGCAAAACAATATTAAGGAGTTTGGAAACAACTGTCGTAACTCCTCTAAAATGTCCTGGTCTTGATAGCCCGCATAAACATTCTGTTATCTTCTTCACCTCTACATAAGTAAGATAACCGTCGGGATACATTTCTTTATCCGTCGGATAAAATATTATATCAACTTTTTCCTTCCTCGACAATAATTTATCTTTTTTTTCTTGCCTTGGATATCTATCAAAATCCTCCCCCGGAGCGAACTGAGTGGGATTAACATATATACTTAAGACTACTATATCATTCTCTCGTCGGCAACGACGTATAAGAGATAAATGACCTTCATGTAACGCCCCCATGGTAGGGACAAAACCAATCTTTTTATTTTGTTGTCTTAATTTTTTCACTAACGATTGAATGGTCTTTATTTTTCTAATTATACGCATAAAACATTCCTTTTACCTCAGGATATATCTCCATAAGCGGTGCCATTACAAAATCACGGCTAAACATACGGGGATGAGGAATGGTCAACTCAGGAGTATGCATAACTGTATGACCATAAAGAAGAATATCTATATCAATAGTCCTAGGTCCATTTTTTATTGTTCTTACACGACCAAGAAAATGTTCTATATGTTTTATAGCTTCCAATAAACCCAACGGGGATAAGACAGTCTTCACCCTAATAACAGCATTAAGATATTTTCTTTGCAGAAGAGGCCCTCCTATTGGTTCAGTCTCTATAATAGAAGAACAATTCAACACCTTTATCCCTCTTCTATTTAAAAGAGAAATCGCCATAAGGATATTCTTTTTACGTCGACCAACATTAGAGCCCAAACCAAGATACGCTATAGGCATAGACTAAAAATCTTTAAATAAAAAATTCACCTATTACTATAATACCTTTCTTAACCTATCTACTGCCTCATTAATCCTGTCCTTAGAAACAGTCAATGCCATACGAACATACCCTTCGCCTTCCTTGCCAAAACCATTACCGGGAGTAACAATAATATCTGCCTTTTCTAAAAATGTCTTAGCAGTCTCCATAGAAGAAGAAAACCCCTTAGGTATCTTTGCCCATACATAAAACGTTGCCTTTGGTGCGGGTATTTTCCATCCTAAACTTCTTAATCCATTTATCAAATAATCTCTACGCTCCTGATAAAGTGTCCGCATATCCTCTGTTATCTCATCATCACTTCTAAGAGCAGCAATACCTGCGATCTGTATTGCCTGAAATATGCCTGAGTCAAAATTAGACTTGACCTTAGCAAGCGTGGCTATCAACTTTCCATTTCCTACTGCCCATCCAATACGCCAGCCAGTCATATAATAAGTCTTTGAGAAAGAATGAAATTCTATCGCAACATCCTTTGCCCCATCTACCTCAAATACACTCATAGGTTTTTCGTCATCAAAATATACCTCAGAGTAGGCCATATCTGAAACAATAATAAAGCCTTTATCTTTCGCCAAATTAACCAAGTCTTCATAAAACTTTTTATTTGCAACCGCAGCTGTTGGATTATTAGGGTAATTAATTATCATCATCTTTACACCATTAATCTTTTCTACCTGCGAGAGATTAGGAAGGAAATCATTGCCTGCCTTTAAAGGAATGTAAGTAATCTTGCCTCCTGCAAAGATAATAGATGATTGATAGGCAGGGTATCCGGGATCTGTTATAAGCACTTTATCTTTTGGATTAATAATCCCCAAAGGCAGATGAGCCAACCCCTCCTTAGATCCTATGAGTGGATATATCTCAGTATCCGGAGACATCTCAACAGAAAATCTCTTCTTAAACCAAGAGGCAATCTCCTGCCTTAGTTCTGGCATACCGCTATCCAATGCATAATGATGGTTGTCCCCATCTTCTGCAGCCTTCTTCAATGCTTCTACAATATGAGGATGTGTAGGATAATCCGGATCACCTATGCCAAGATCTATTACATCACGTCCCTCACTTAATGCCTTCCTCTTAGCCTTATCTATCTCAACAAACAAATAGGGTGGTAATTCTTTTAATCTATCGGAAAATTCAATCTCAAAAGACATAGATAATATCTCCTTTTCTTCTACCAAAATATCCATACAAAAGCTACATCTAAAATATAGCTTAATTTAAACCTAATACATCTTGCATATTGTATAGGCCATTATCCTTCTCAAACACAAATTTTGCTGCAACCAAAGCACCTTTTGCAAAAATATCCCTAGTCTTTGCATGATGAGAAAGGATAATAATATCCTCATCGCTTTCAAAAGTGATTGTATGATCACCTATAATCTCACCTTCACGAATAGATTTAATATCCTCAACCTTGTTTGAAGATGCCTCTTCAGCAATATTTGCCAGTGTTTTTGCCGTACCTGACGGAGCATCTTTTTTATGCACATGATGCGCCTCTTCTATTCTAATCTTATATACACCTGCTGTCTTAGCTGCTGTTATCTGTGTTAGTTTAAAAAGGATATTAACGCCTACAGACATATTAGATGAAAATACAATAGCTATCTTTTCTGATGCTTGTTTTATCTTCTGCTGTTGTTCAACGTTAAGGCCTGTTGTCCCTATGACCATCTTTACTGAATGCTCCAGACATTTTGCAACATTCTCCATAGTAGCCTCAGGTGTTGTGAAATCAATAAGAACATCAGCATCCTTAACAGCATCAATATTACTGCCAACACTAATACCTGCCACATTATCCGTTTCCCTACATCTATCCGCATGTTCAAGAAGACAAACAACCTTAAAAGCACTATCTTCTAAGGCCAGATGGGTAATTCTTTTCCCCATACGACCATAACAACCTGTAACTGCTAACTTCAACATAACCAAGATCCTTTCTCTCTTTGTTAATTAAACCATCATTTCAACACCCCATATTCTCTCAATGCTGTCTTTAATTTTTTTGTATTCTCCCCACTCATATCACAGAGTGGCAACCTCAATTTAGATGAACATAGACCAAGAATATCCATTGCCTTCTTCACAGGGATAGGATTTGTTTCAAGAAACATGGCCTTAATTAAAGGTAACATCTTAAAATGAAGCCTGCGAGCCTCTTTTATATTTCCTTGCTCAAATAGCTTAATAACCTTAGCAGTATCAGAAGGAATTATATTCGCAACAACAGATATAACCCCTACCCCCCCTACACTTAAAATTGGAAGTGTTAATGCATCATCCCCAGAAATAAGAAGGAAATCTTTAGGACATGCTAATTTAACGGCCTGCATCTGATCAAGACTACCTGAAGCCTCTTTTACTCCTATAATATTTTTGCAATCATAGGCTAATTTTGCAACAGTAGGGGTCTCGATATTCCTTGCAGTACGGCCTGCGATATTATAAAGAATGATAGGGATATCAACTGCATCAGCAATCGCCTTAAAATGTAAATACAACCCCTTCTGCGTAGGTTTATTATAATAAGGAGTTACAACAAGGGCTGCATCAGCCCCTGCCTTAGCAGCATGCTTCGTCAGCTCAATAGCCTCTGCTGTAGAATTAGACCCTGTGCCTGCAATAACGGGAATACGGCCAGCTGCAGCCTCAATACACACCTCAACTACGCGCTTATGTTCTTCATGAGACAATGTAGGCGACTCACCTGTTGTCCCACAAGGTAGAATCCCATCAGTCCCTTTTTTTATATGAAATTCAACTAATTCTGACAGCTTCTTCTCATCCACACGGTTATTCTTAAACGGTGTAACCAATGCAACTATAGAACCTTTAAACATCTTTACCTCTCCTTGTTTTTGCTATATTATTATACTATATAATTCCGTAATCGTTGTTACTTAACTAATATTACCAGTTAATCCTAAAATTTTTTCACCAATAATACTGGCCCTTGGCAATAAACTTTGCAGCTCCCTTGAGCCATACATTAGTAACACGCCTGTCAACCAAATCAAAACTAATACGTAAAATCTCACCACTATATGTCTTTACTTTCATCCCTACATTAGTCTTGTTAGTAACCTTTGGGTTAGCCTTAAGATATGTAATTATAGCAGATGCCGCACTCCCTGTTCCGCATGCCAATGTCTCATCCTCAACACCCCTTTCATATGTACGCACAGATATCGTCTTTCTATCAACCTGCTCGCAAAAATTTACATTTACGCCCTTAGGCCAGAACCTTTTATGCATACGTATAACCCTTCCGATTTTAGGCACATCAATACCATCTATGTCTTCAACAAAAATAACCACATGCGGCACACCTGTATCAATATAATTTACCCGTATCTTTCTCCTATTAATCTTCAAAGGGATGTCTTCCTGTAAACCAAACGGTTCAGATAAACGGACCGCTGCACTTGCTCCATCTGTATGGCAATGTATAATACCAGCCTTTGTCTCAACCCTGAATTCCCTCTTCTTAAATTGCTTTTCATGAAGTATATAAATTGCCATACACCGTACGCCATTACCACACATCTCTGCCTCAGAGCCATCACTATTAATTATACGCATCTTATAATTAGCACGCCTTGACTTATCCCATACCAGAAGACCATCAGCGCCTATCCCTGTTTTCCTATCACATATCAGCTTGGCAAGACGTTTGTAATTCATCCCTGTCTGCGCATCCACAACAATAAAATCATTACCTGCCCCAACCATCTTTGTGAATTTAACTGTTTTCATCTTTTAAAAACTCCGGTATTTTTTCTGTTTTAATAAGATCTTTAAAAGATTCTCTCCTTCTTACTATATCGAACCGATTGCCTTTCACCATGACCTCAGCGGGTCGCGGACGCATATTATAATTGCTTGCCATTACATAACCATATGCTCCTGCACTCATCACAGCAAGCAGCTGTCCTTTATCAAGCTCAGGCAATAATCTATCCTTTCCCAAGAAATCACCACTTTCACAAACAGGGCCAACAACATCAACCTTTATCTTTTTTACTGTAGTTTCTTTCACAGGGATTATCTTATGATACGCGCTGTAAAGCGAGGGTCTGATAAGCTCACTCATAGAACCATCAACAATAAAAAACTTTTTAACACCATTGTCTTTAAAATATAAAACACTCGTTACAAAAATCCCTGCATTCCCTGCTATAAATCTGCCAGGTTCTATAACTATCTTTAAGCCTGCCTTTTTAAGATATGGGATTATTGCCGCAGCAAACTTGCTAACAGGCTGTAGCTTTTCATCCTTATACCTTATACCAAACCCACCGCCTATATCAAAATATTCAAGACAAATGCCATCTTTTTTAAGCCTATCTATAAATGCAACCGTCTTTTTTATTGCAGAGACAAACGGACGTATAGATGTAATCTGTGAGCCTATATGTATATGTATCCCACTTAACTTAAGACTAGGATATGTATCTTTTGACATAAATATCTTATATGCATTCATCAAATCTATTCCAAACTTCTTCTCAAGCGTACCTGTTTTAATGGCATCATGAGTAGCTGCCTCAACATCCGGATTAATACGCAATACTACCTGAACCTTCTTACCCAACCTCTCTGCCAAAATATTAATCTCTTCCAGCTCTGCTATGGATTCGACGTTAAAAAATAATATACCAGCCTTAATTGCTGAGATTATCTCATCTGATGTCTTTCCTACAGAAGCAAATACAATCCTTTCAGCAGGACACTCCGCCATCAAGGCCTTTTTAAGCTCCCCACCTGAAACTATATCCAACCCTGCCCCTTTATCCACCAATGCCTTTAAGACAGCTATATTATTATTTGATTTCATAGAAAAACAAATAACAGGATAAACCTCTTTAAAGGCTGACTTAATCTCATTAAAACGGTCAACTAATGCTTTATAACTATAAAGATAAAAAGGCGTTCCGACTTCCTTGGCAATATCTGCAACTCTAACCCCTTCGCAATACAACTCTTTGTTTTTGAATATAAAATTATCTTTATGCATGTCTTTATCAACTACCATTAAATTCCATCCTATTTTTTCTTTATGTGAGCAACCTCAAAAATAATGCATTACTTCTACATTCTTATAGAAGTTTATACCTCAAGTACAATGTATCACAACTGATAAGCCCGGTCAAATTAATTAAATATTACAACCTCCTCGTCAAAAAAGGATTTTTTAATTTCTTAGCCAAAATATTTTTGGTCTTTATTAAAATTTTTCCACTTATAAAAACAAACACCATTTTAAAAATTTTTTATTCTTTTATTAAAACCTACTTTCAAGGATTCAAATATATCGCCTCTTAATGCATGAAAACCTATTTCTTTAGAAGACCGTATCCCCAAAAATGACACAACAAACCTGTATCAAGGAAATATATCTTCGAAAATTTTATATATCTTTTGCCTAAATTTATATAAAACGGACGGAGTAATTTTATAACATAACTCATCTCCAAAATACCTATACAAATATAGCTTCACTTTAACCTCTTCTTCCATGCCTCAATCTGTTTTTTAACCATTCCCGGATTTGTTGAACCAAAGGAGGCTTTAATCTTAACAGAGGTTTGAGGATTTAGAAGTTGTTTTACATCCTCATCAAATTCAGGTGAGAATCTCTTTAATTCTTCTTTTGTAAGGGATGATATTTTACGTCCTTTATCAAGGCATTCTCTTATCATAGACCCCACTATGTCATGTGCTTGTCGATATGCAACACCTTTCTTTATCAAGTATTCCATAATATCAACAGAAAAGAACGACTCGTTATTTGTGCAATTAGATAAAATTTCTTCTTTTACCTTAAGTCCAGAAAACAGCCTTGCAAACAATTCAAGTATATCTTTTGCCTTATCGATTGACAAAAAAAGAGGCGGTTTGTCCAACTGCATGTCACGATTATATGTGAATGGCAAGCCTTTCATAAGGACAAGTATCTCATTAAGCCTGCTGTATGCACCCGCAGTCTCTCCTCTAATAAGCTCTAATATATCAGGGTTTTTCTTATGAGGCATAATTGATGAGCCTGTGCACATTGAAAAATCTATGTCTATAAAATTAAACTCACTTGTCGCCCATAAAATAAGATCTTCTGCTATACGGGAAAAATGCATATGCATTATGGCCAACGCTGATATCAACTCAATAATAAAATCCCTGTCGCTTACCGAATCTATACTATTAGGTGTTGGTGATCCAAACCCTAATTGTTTTGCAACAGAGCCCCTGTCAATGGGAAGGGATGTGCCTGATAATGCACAGCTCCCCAACGGCATTGTATCCATACGCTTAAAGGCATCCAAAAGCCGCTCCCTATCGCGTTGAAACATCTCTACATAAGCCAACATATGATGAGATAACAACACCACCTGAGCTGATTGTAGATGAGTATATGCAGGTATAATTACATCTTGATTTTTTTCGGCAAATCTTACAATGGAAACCTGCAATTTTTTAACCGCCTCAACTATACAGGAGACCTCATCCCTGCAATATAGTTTCATGTCAGAAACTATAAGATCATTTCTGGAACGTGCAGTATGTAGCCTGTCTGCGGCAGGGCCAATAAGCTGCTTAAGTGCGGATTGAATACTGGTATGAACATCTTCTGCTGTTGGATCAAATACAAATTCGCCTTTTTTTATCTGCTGAAGGATATGCCTTAGTCCTGATACGATAGCCTGACTGTCTTTTTTACCTATTATCTTACATTGCCCTAACATCTTTGCGTGGGCAATACCTACAAGACAATCATATACTCCTAGTCTGCTATCATATGAGATACTAAAACTAAACTTATCTGCTAGTTTATCTGTTTTTTTTGAAAAACGGCTCCCCCAAAATTTTGCTGTAATTGTATTTTTATCTTTTTTCATTTTTGAAATGGCATTGTCCATAGCCGAATAAAGCCTTCTGCCATTTTATGATCAAAGGCATCTTTATCCCCATATGTAGCCATCTCTTCTTTATATCTTGAATAAGGAGATTTGCGGCCTACTACTATACAGTTGCCTTTATAAAGTTTTAGCCTAACCGTACCTGTAACCTCTTTTTGAACTTCAGAAAAATATGCATCCAATTGGCACCTCAACGGTGTTTCCCATAATCCATAATAAACCAATTCAGCATACTTCATAGACAATGCCTGTTTATAATGAAGTGTTTCCCTATCAAGGACAAGGTCTTCTAATGCCTCATGTGCAATATGCAATATGGTCCCTGCAGGATTCTCATAAATCTCTCTAGACTTTATCCCTACTAATCTGTTTTCAACCATATCAACACGACCCACACCATTCTGTCCACCTATTCTGTTAAGCATACATATCAAATCAACCGGACTGTATTTTTTACCGTTCACTAATTTGGGTAGTCCATGAGTAAAATCTATCTCGATATATGCCGGCTTGGCCGGCGCATCTTCAGGAGATACTGTCATCTGATATATCTCCTCTGGCGGTTCATGCCATGGATCTTCCAACACACCACATTCAATGGATCTACCGTAAAGATTCTTATCAATACTATAAGGGCTTTTCTTGGTCACATCAACCGGGATATTATATTTTTTGGCATACTCTATCTCTTCTTCTCGTGTATTAAACTCCCATATGCGCACAGGCGCTATCTGCTCAAGTTTAGGGGCCAGAAGAGATACTGTTGCCTCAAATCTTACTTGGTCATTTCCCTTGCCTGTACATCCATGTGCAATAGCCTTTGCCTTTTCTTTACGAGCTATCTTGACCTGATGTTTGGCAATCAATGGTCTAGAAAGAGCCGTAGCAAGCAAATACTTTTTCTCATAAACTGCAGACGCCCTTAATGCAGGGAAAACATAATCTACTACAAACTCTTTTTTAAGATCAAGAACATAGACTTTCGATGCACCTGTTTTAAGTGCACGTTTTTCTATTTTTTTGAAATCATCTTGTTGCCCAACATCTGCAATAAAGGCAACAACATCATAGCCTTTATCTTTCAGCCATTTAATCGCACATGAAGTGTCCAATCCCCCGGAATAAGCAAGAATAATCTTTTTCATATGTATCCCTTTCAGTCCAAATAAAATCTATAAAAATCTTTCAATAGCCCAACCTTAATTTAAAATTGCACTAAAACACTTCTACTAATTTCTGCCTAATAAAAATAAAAGGATAGCCTTCTGCATATGTAGTCTGTTCTCTGCCTGGTCGAAGACTATGGAATGTTGGCCATCTATAATATCATCAGCAACCTCTTGCCCTCGATGTGCTGGCAGACAGTGCATAAAGATATAATTTTTATTTGCAAATTCTATAAGTTTAGAATTAATCTGGAATCCCTCAAAATCTGTCAATCTTTTTTCTTCTTCCGCCTCCTGCCCCATGCTCACCCATACATCTGCATATACAACATCTACACCTTCGACTGCCTGTTCTGGATTATTAGTTAATGTAATATTAGCACCTGTCAATGATGCAGATTCGTTTGCAAGTGTTACAACTTCCTGTTTTGGTTCATATCCTTTAGGTGTAGCAATATTGATATCCATTCCTATCTTAGAACATGCAAGCATTAATGAATGACATACATTATTACCATCTCCCACATAAGCTATCTTGATACCATCTATCCTGCCAAACTTCTCTTTTATTGAAAAAATATCTGTTAATGCCTGACACGGATGAAACATATCTGAAAGACCATTTATAATAGGTATATCTGCATTCTCTGCCAAGTTTACAACATCCTGATGAGTATATGTCCTTGCCACAATGGCGTCAAGGTATCTGCTTAATGTCTTGGCAACGTCTTTTGCCGACTCTCTTACGCCAAGTCGTATCTCCTTAGGCCCCAAGTAAATACAATTGCCTCCTAACTGCCATATCCCGACCTCAAAAGAGACGCGGGTCCGATTAGATGGTTTTTGAAATAAAAGGGCTACTGATTGCCCATTAAGTTGGCCACACTCTTTTAATTCTCCATTCTTTAAAGATTCTGTAAGTTCTATAATACCAAGTATCTCTTGCCTTGTAAGGTTCTTAAGGCTTATCAAGTCTCTTTTCATTTTATATACTTAAAATATAAATTAAACAATATTGTATTTTACCCCATTATTTTTTTAAAGGCATTTTCTAAAATATACAATGCCTTATTTGCCTGTTTCTTGCCTACATTTAATGCAGGCATAAACCGCAAAATATTGCCCTGCGTACAATTAATAATAAGACCGTTCTTAAAACACTCATCAACTATTGGTACCCCATCTCTATCCAATTCTATCCCTATCATTAGACCAAGCCCGCGCACATCTATTATACAACCAAATATATTCTTTAACTCTTGCAACCGTTCCATCATATATACACCCATCTCTCTAGCATTACGAAGCATCTTATCTGAATGTATTGCCTTAAATACACCCAATGCTGCCTTACACACCAATGGGCTCCCACCAAAAGTAGAGGCATGCATTCCAGGTTTAAAGGTATCAGCTATTTCTTCTTTTGCCACCAACGCCCCTATAGGTAAACCTCCTCCTAATGCCTTTGCCAATACCATTAAATCAGGCGTAACCCCATAATGCTTAAACGCAAACATCTCACCTGTCCTCCCCATACCTGTCTGGACCTCATCGAAAATTAGCAAAATTTGCTTCTCATCACACAACTTCCTAACAGCCCTGACATATTCTTTATCAGCTACATTAACCCCGCCTTCTCCCTGCACCAATTCCATCATTACTGCAACTGTCTCATCATCAACAGCAGAAGATAATGCATTGATATCATTAAAATCTACTGCCTTAAACCCCTCAGGCAATGGATGAAACCCCTGTTGATATTTCTCCTGCCCTGTCGCAGCAAGTGCAGCTAACGTTCTACCATGAAAAGACCCTTTCATTGTTATTATCTTATAGCGTAGCTTACTCTTATCCTGCGACGAAGGACATTTATTACCATATGCCCTTGCAAACTTAATAGCAGCCTCACACCCTTCTGCACCACTGTTACAAAAGAAAACCTTGCCTGGAAATGAACAGCGAATAATTTCTTTTGCTAGTTTTACCTGATTTGGATGATAAAAATTGTTAGGTATGTGAATTAGCTTAGAAACCTGATCACGCACAGCACTCATAACCTTCGGATGGCAATGGCCTACATTACTCACACCCCATCCAGGGAAAAAATCAAGATATTTCTTCCCTGATATATCTATAAGCGTCATTCCCTTACCTTTAACAAAAATCGCAGGCGTTCGTGTATATGTTGATAGGATATATTTATCATAATTGCTAATAATGTCCTGTTTCTTCATGATTATAATAACTATATATTTTTTATAAAGTTACAAAATTTATTTGTATAATAAAGTATTATATATTATATAATACTTTATTGCTTCAATATCTGGGTACCTATACCCTGATTGGTAAAAAACTCAAGCAAAAGCGCATGCTGTATTCTTGCGTCCAAAATATGTGTTTTCTTAACACCACCTTCAAGAGCCTCAATACATGCATTAACCTTTGGTATCATCCCTCCTTGAATAACATTCATTTTTATAAGATCCTCTATTTCATCCACAGTAAGAGTAGAAATAAGAGACTCTGAGTTATCAGATTCACGAAGAACACCTACGACATTAGTCAGTAAAACCAATTTCTCTGCCTTCATCTCAATTGCTATAGCACTGGCAACCTCATCTGCATTAATGTTATAAAGTTGCCCATCTTCAGTAATTCCCATAGGGGAAACAACAGTAATAAGTCCTTGGCGTAAATGAACATCAAAGGCATTCTTATCAATAGAGGTTATACTGCCAACAAAACCTAAATCCTTAGATGCCTCACGCTTCTTAACACGAATTAAATTCTCATCTCCCTCTAAACCAGTAACATCTCCCTTCAAGTCCGTTATTTCCTTAACAAGTTTCCTATTAAGTTTACTAAGCTCCTCACTTACTATCCTAAGAGTTGCTTCATCTGTAACACGAATGCCCTGATGAAATTCCGACTTCAAGCCTGCTTTTTTTAAACGACTACTTATATGTGGGCCTCCTCCATGAACTACTACTGTACGAATTCCTACATAACTTAAAAAAACTACATCCTCAAGAACATTTTTTCTAATTCCATCATTATCTAATATACTGCCCCCATACTTTATCACAAATATCTTTTTGCGAAATGCGTGTATATAAGGGATAGCCTCAATGAGAACAGCAGCCTTTTTAATTATATCGTCCATTTATCTCTATATACTCCTTACTTAAATCAGAGGTATAAACAGTAGCCTCTCCATCTCCTAAAGATAGAGCAATACTTATAGTAATATTTTTTCTAGAGAAAGGAGAAAAATTTATTTTCATTGTCTCTTCAGTAATATTAGAAATTCCTAATGAGCCTACCGCTGCTGCCACACGCCCCCAATTAGGATTACTGCCATAAGCAGCAGTCTTAACCAGACTGGAATTAGCCACAGCCATAGCAATCTTTTTTGCCTGAGTAGAAGTCTTGGCACCATTCACGTTTATTTCTATAAACTTGGTGGCACCTTCCCCATCCAAAACTATCTTTTTTGCAAGCTCCAGACATACAAACTCCAATCCTTTGCAAAACGAATCAAAATCTTGCCCCTCACATCCAATCAACCTATTAGAGGCTAAACCATTAGCCATAACTACTACCATATCATTTGTACTCATACATCCATCAATACTTATGCAATTAAAAGATCGTTCTGTTGCCTTTTTTAAAGCCAGTTTTAACATTTTAGCAGTAATTGCAACATCAGTGGTAATAAAAGCCAACATGGTTGCCATATCAGGAGCAATCATACCTGACCCTTTTGCACAAGCACCAATAGTAACATGAGTACCGCCGACAGAAAGACGGACACATACCTGTTTCGTTCTTGTATCTGTAGTGAGAATGGACCTAGCGAACTCATCTGCATTACGTGTCCTCAACCCTTCAACTAATCTTGATGCAGAGTTCTCTATTTTCTTATAAGGCAAAGGTTTCCCAATAATACCTGTGGATGCTACAACCACATCTGTTACGCCTATATTAAGTTTTTCTGCAATAAGTTTAGCTGTCCGCTCTGCATAATCAATACCACAAGCAGTAAGACAATTAGCATTACCACTATTAACAATAATAGCCCTTGCCTTATTATCCCTTAAATGTCGTTGACTTACCTTAAGAGGTGCAGCTTTAATAGAATTTCTGGTAAAAACCCCTACCGTAACTGCTTCCTTTTCAGAAAAAATCAATCCCAGATCGGGCTTTCCAGAACGCTTTATCCCACAACAAAGTCCGTTAGCCTTAAATCCTTGTGGTTTGGTTACTCCGCCTTTTATTATGTTCATAATACACCTTCTCTTATATTAATGCAGTCTCTTCTTTAACTCCATACATAATATTCATATTCTGTACTGCCTGTCCTGCTGCACCTTTGACCAAATTATCAATTGCGCTTGTTATAACTGCTATATGACCATCATCTCCTATCTCTAATCCTATGTCACAATAATTACTACGTACTACATTCTTTAACTCTGGCTGTGTGCCTGTATCGAAAATACGGACAAAATGTTCAGTCTTATAAAACCTTTTGTAAATAGTCACCAAAGAAGAAAAAGAAATTTTTTGATCCAGTCTAACATAAATCGTCTCCAATATACCCCGATTTATCGGCAATAAATGGGGCACAAAATCTATATGAATGGGTTTTGCCGAAATCTTTGACAAATATAAATCAATCTCTGGGGTATGCTGGTGTTTTAATACTTTATAAGCCCTACAATTTTCATTGACCTCACAAAACATTAAACTTAGATTAGCCTTTCTCCCAGCCCCACTTACCCCTGTCTTCGCATCAACAATAATCGAACTAATATCTGCTCCATATACAGATACAATAGGTGCCAATGCCAATATAGCTGCTGTAGGATAACAACCAGGATTTGCAATTAGCTTTGCATCACGTATATTAATCCTATACAATTCAGGCAGACCATAAACTGCTTTACGGAGATTAGCCTGATCTATATGCTTTACCCCATACCACTTTTTATATTCGATTGCCTTATCAAGTCTATAATCTGCACTTAAATCAATAACACGTTTACCTGCCCTAATCAATTTCGGCGCTATCCCCATAGCCACTCTATGTGGAACGGCCAAAAAAACAACATCGCATAACTCTATTGCCGGACCATCATCATAATTTTTAACCTCAAGATTGGGAGCATACTTTAACTGAGGTAAAATATCCTGCAACCTACCAGAAACATCATTAGCGCTTACATAAGAAATATGCACATCTGGATGCCTCAATAATAGCTCCAATATAGTAGTACCTGTATAGCCACTTACCCCTACAATCCCTACTCTTATCATAATCAAACCCTTTCCTATTTTTTTATGCCCAATCTATCGTATATTATTTACAAAAAACCATACGTAGTTATTCTTAAAAGATATAACCATCATATCTTATAATAAAATTTTATTATTTTTTTGATCCGACGATATAAATGATAAGTATATTAAAATAAAAAACCTATCTCGTCAACTTTTTTATGACTGTAAAAGCCATGGGTATATCCGTAGCTTACAACAGCCATCCCTCAGAGATAGGTTATTTAACTTCATTATCTCCGTGCATTTTAACACGGTTCTAAATTTTATTTGAATAAATACAGTTCAAAACAACTCTTGCTGTTGCTGCTAATGTAAACTAACGCTTAACCCACTGAAACTTCTTCCTTGCACCTTTCTGACCTGGCTTCTGCCTCTCTTTCATCCTTGGGTCGCGCCTCAACATCTCAGCCTTTCTCAATATTGCCTTATTCTCTGGATCGCATAATGCCAACGCCCTTGATAACCCCAGCCTGAAGGCACCTACCTGACCTGTAATCCCACCACCTGTAATCTTTGCCTCCACATCAAATTTATTAAGTGTGTTCGTGATAGCCATAGGCTCTAAAATAACAATCCTATCAACCTCTCTTGGAAAATATTTCTCAAACGGTCGCTTATTAACAACTATTCTTCCTGTACCCGGAGTAATATTTACTCTTGCTACAGAACTTTTTCTTCGACCTGTTGCTCCATATTTTACTATTTCCACCATAGCCCCTGCTCTCTCCAAAATTAAAGATTTATATTAAACCATTATTCTTCTATTTGCTAACCCTATACTTCCAAAAGAATGGGTTTCTGTGCCTGATGAGGATGTTCAGCACCAGCATAAACCTTAAGTCGTCTTCTTATTTTATTCCCAAGAGGACCACTGGGAATCATACGATTCACTGCCAAACGCAAAACCTGTTCGGGAGACTTGGCAAGAAGCTCTTTTAATTTTAAAACCTTCTGGCCACCATGAAATCCAGAATATCTCTGATATTCTTTCTGTTCCATCTTCTTACCAGTTACTCTTACCTTTTCTGCATTAATAATCACTACCATATCACCACAGGCAACATGCGGGGTATACGTAGGTTTATGCTTCCCACGTAAAATCTCTGCTGCCTTAACTGCCACTTTACCTAATACCTTCCCAGATGCATCAATCAGATAACAACTCGGGTTGATATCCTTTTCTTTTAACATATAAGTTTTTTCTACCATAGTTTATTTTATATACCTTTATATGAGGTTACTAATACATATTCTTCAATGAAATAGAAGTATAACATTTTACTGAAAAATGTCAACATATTATTGCATTCTTATTAAAAAAATAAGAATAATAAATTGTAACACAAAGAGAGAAAAGTACCTTCCTTATATGGATTAATAAAATATTTAACTATAATAAAAAATTACAAAACCCATCTTATAAATAAAATACATCCATGCTATAATTCATCCATGCTAAAAATAATACACCGATATAAACCCCAAAATATTTTAATAATAAGTTTTATAATATTTATCTGTCTAATCGCCTTTTTACCATCTTTAACAAACGATTTTGTTAATTGGGATGATCCTTTTACATTAATAAACAATCCCTTAATAAAACAATTCTCTATTGACAATTTATTCCATATAACGTTTTCTCATTATCAAGGGAAATATCATCCTCTAACATTTATTACATACGCTATAGAATACCATTTTTTTGGATTAAAACCGTTTATATATCATCTCACCAATCTCCTAATACACCTAACAAATATCTTTTTGCTATTTTATCTATTATTAAAGGGACTGCATCAACCACTATTGGTATGTACAATTGTATCCCTTCTGTTTGGATTACATCCTATACAAACAGAATCTGTAGTATGGGTATCCTCCCGTAAAGATGTTCTGTTTGCATTTTTTTATCTATCTGCTATTCTTTTCTATGTAAAACATTTTAATACTGCTACCCCAAAAAACACTAATTACTATAAAAAAGTAAGTATTGCTTTATTCCTCTGTTCACTTCTATCTAAGGCATCTGCTGTATCCTTGCCAATAGCATTATTAATAATCGATTATGCATATAAAGAAAAAATTACAATAACTGATATAAAACAAAAGACACCTTACTTTCTATTGTCCTTTTTATTTGGCCTAATAACACTTGTAGCTGTTCATTTACAACAGGCATTTCCTAACAGTCTCCGATTCCCATTTATCGAGAAGTTTATTTTCTCAACATCTGCTATTTTCTTCTATATTTTCTTAATTCTATGTCCTTTTAAACTATCTGCATACCATCCCTTCCCATCAGACTATGGTGGGTCATTGCCTACCTTTCAAAGATATTCTCCTATTATGTTTATAATCCTGTGTATTCTCATTTTCTCAAATAAAAAACTCAATAAGCAAATAAAAGCTGGATTTGCATTTTTTCTTATTACCATAGCCCCTACCATGCATATATTTGCTATGAACGATTCATTTGTATATGAAAGGTTTCTATACATACCATCTATTGGTATTTTTTTTATTATTGCAAAACTAATAAATAAACTATTCACAGAAATCATAATTAAAAGCAAAATAAAAAAAATAATTGCTATCTGTATTGCTCTAAGCTATATAACGTTATTAATATCTTCAACATGGCAAAGATGTATGGTATGGAAAAACAGTTTAAGCCTATGGTCTGACGTAATTAACAAATATCCTGACTCACCAATAGGCTACTTTATGAGGGCAAAATATGAAGCAGCTATTGATAAACCTATATCTGCTATCAAAGACTATACTACAGCTATTAATATAGATCATTCATATTTTATGGCATATTTTGGCAGAGCAACAATATTGTCCAAAATAGATAAAATTGATGAAGCAATTAAGGATTATTCTGTTGTTTTATCTATAAATAAACGATTTATGCCCGCATATATTAATCGTGGCAACCTCTATTCAGAAAAAAGGCAATATAAAAAAGCAATTGCCGACTATACAAAGGCTATTAAACTCAATCCCCAGAATCCCTTAGGTTATTTAAACCGTGCACAGACCTATATAGATGCAGGTTTGCTGAATAATGCATTGACAGATTATGAAACCATGCTTAAATTATATCCTAACAATAAATTTGTCCTATATAAATATCATATGCTACAGAAACATATAAAGGGAACTATGGAGAAAAGACAATGATTCCTATATTAGATTATCATCTACATACAAAACTTTGCGGACATGCACAAGGGGAACCTTCTGAATATATACACCATGCAATTAAAATTGGTCTAAAAGAAATTGGCTTTTCAGACCATGCCCCGCTTGTATCTCATAACGACCCTACCCTTACCATGAACTTCTCTCAACTTCCAGAGTATCACAAAATGATAGAAGATGTAAGAAAAACATATGAAGAGGACATACAAGTAAAGATAGGAATAGAAGCAGACTTTATCCCAGGGTATGAAAATGATACTAAGGCAATATTAGAAAATTATCCATATGACTATGTCATAGGTTCAGTTCACTATGTTAACGACTGGGCGTTTGACCATCCTCATCAAATACAACAATGGAAACAAAAAAATGTAAATGACGTATATAGGAATTACTATAGACTCCTTAGAGAAAGTGCTAATTCTGGATTATTCGACATCATGGCACACGTGGACCTTGTAAAAAAATTTGGGCATAGACCTTCTGATGATCTATCTGATGTGGTCAGAAAAACCGCAGAGATATTTAAAAAATCAGGAGTAGCTATAGAGATAAATACCTCTGGATTAAGAAAACCTGTAAAAGAGATATATCCTTCTCTAAAAGATCTAAAAATCTATTGTCAAAGCGGTATACCATGTACATTTGGTTCAGATGCACATTTACCCGAACAGGTCGGTTGGGAATTCAAACAAGCAGTTGAATTGGCCTTAGCAGCAGGATACAGTGAATATGTTGTATTTAAAAATAGGAAAATAGAAAAAACAATGCCATTATCAATATAGCTTAATTTCTTCCATATTTAGAAGAAATATAATCTTCTAATATTTTTATAAACTCTTGTTTTATATTCTTACCTTTAAGAATCGATATCTTATTCCCTTCACTAAATACCATAGCGCTACAACGCTCTGCCTTGCCCGGAAGACTTATCCCTATATCAGCATGCTTACTCTCCCCCGGACCATTTACAACACAGCCCATAACAGCAATTACCATCCTCTCTACTCCTGGATAATGCTCTTTCCAAAAAGGCAACCTTTTTTGTACATAAGAATTTATATACTCCACCAACTGTTGAAAATGCCTATTATCTGTTCTCCCACATCCAGGACAACTAACCACCCTTGGGGAAAAATACCTTAATGCTAATGACTGAAGTATGTTACGAGCGACATCTACCTCTAAAGACCTTGAAGCATCATCTGAAGGAGTCAAAGAAACACGTATGGTATCACCTATCCCATGATAAAGTAAAATAGATGCAGCTGCTGAACTTGCTACTATACCATTTACTCCAGAACCTGCCTCTGTTAACCCCACATGGATTGGATAATTACACCTATCAGCCAACATACTATTTACCTCTATCAGCTCTTCTACATTAGAAGCCTTCGCACTTATAACTATTTTATCCTCTCCTAATCCCAATTTTCTTGCATACTCTGCACTTCTCAAGACACTTTCCACCATTGCCCTTCGAATAACTGACGCAATACTATGAGGCCTCTTTAATGTAGAATTCTTTGCAAGTAATTCTGTCAATAAATCTCTATCAAGGGAGCCTGCATTAACTCCAATTCGTATAGGTTTCTGATTAGCAATAGCAATCTTTATAATATCAGCAAAATTTTTATCGTGCCTACGCCCCCTGCCCAGATTACCCGGATTAATCCTATATTTAGCCAACAATCTAGCACATTCAGCTACAGCCTTTAACACAACATGACCATTAAAATGAAAATCACCTACTATAGGAATATCATATCCACTATCTCTTAGCTTCTTAATTATCTTAACAATTCCACGAGCAGCCCTCTCATCATTTATGGTAACCCTTACTATCTCAGCACCTGCTATAGCTAACTCAATTATCTGGTTAAAAGTTGCGGTTATATCTGCAGTAGAAGTATTTGTCATAGACTGTACAACAATCGGATGCCGGCCGCCTATATACACACCCCCAACATTAACCACAACGGTCTTTCTTCTATGTTGTTTCTTTAACATAAACTATTCCCCTATTAAAATAACAACAAATGCTATTTTAATACAAAAAATGTAATGGTATAATCACCATTGCCAGCTAATATCATACAACCAGACTAGTCATTCCATTAAGATATTTTCATTATAATAAGAGGAGAAAGCCAAAGCAATGGAAATATTTCTTGCACGTACCCATGGATTTTGTTCAGGTGTTGCTAATGCCATAAATATTGTAGAAGATGCATTAAAACAATACAACCTGCCTATATACGTATACCATGAGATAGTACACAACACCTCTGTTGTGGATGATTTTCGCAGACGAGGTGTCATTTTTGTAGAAGATATCGATGATGTTCCAATATCTGCTACTTTAATTTTCAGTGCACATGGAGTACCACCAGCAGCCATAACAAAAGCGCAAATGAGAAAACTAAAAATTATAGACGCCACCTGTCCTCTAGTTACAAAGGTACATAAAGAGGCTATGAGATTATCAAAAAAAAATTATCATGTTGTCCTTATTGGCCATAAGGGACATCAAGAAATCATTGGGACCTCAGGATATATCAAAGAGAATCTCCTGCATATCATACAAGATGAAAAAGATATAGAATCGCTGTCACTTAATTCTGATACTCCCATCGCATACCTTACACAAACCACATTATCCATCGATGATACAGATAAATTAATAAAAAAGCTAAAACAAAAATTCCCCTATCTTCAGGCCCCTTCAAGTGAATGTATATGTTATGCAACACAAAAACGGCAACAAGCAGTAAAAGAATTGGCAACATTCTGCGATATAATTATTATATGCGGGTCAAAAAACAGTTCCAACAGTAATAGATTAAGAGAGACTGGAGAAAATGCAGGGGTAAAAACCCTTCTTATAGATAAGGCAACAGAATTAGACACTAATATATTAGACACAAAATCCAAAATTGGAATAAGCTCAGGGGCATCTGTCCCAAGCTATATTGTAGATGAAGTAATAAAAAAAATTCAAACTAAATATCCAGATGCAAAACTGCATAAGTTAGGCAACAAATAAGATGGATTTATCATTCTTAAATAATATAAACGGTATTGAAATAAAACCAAATGCAAGATTAGCAGAATATACAACCTTTCGTGTGGGCGGAACATGTCCTGCAATTATAATATGCAGAAAACCAGAGCAAATAATACAAGCCATAACAGCTCTTGTTAATAAAGGAATAGAATTCATAATTATTGGCGGAGGTTCAAATATATTAGTATCTGACAAAGGAATAAGACAGATAGTCATACAATATCTGTCTTCACCTTCTATTATAAAAAAAGAAGGCAATGAACTTATTATATCAGCTGGTTCAATCCTTGATGATGTATGTCAGTTTGCTGCAGAAAAGGGGCTGACAGGTATAAATTTCTTAAGCGGGATACCCGGAACTATCGGAGGGGCTATTGTAGGTAACGCTGGTGCATTTGGTAAGCAGATAGGGGATGCTGTTAAGTCAGTCTTTGTTATAGACTCTTCCGCCTCATGTAAAACTATTTATATGGATGAATTAAAGTTCGGTTATAGAGATTCTATATTTAAAAAAAATAATGGACTGATCATAATTTCTGTACGTCTATCATTAAAAGCTTATGATAAAAAATACCTGCAAGAAGAACGGGAACAAATATTAAAACTACGCATGGAACGACATCCTGACATAAAGAAAACCCCCTGTGCAGGTTGCTTTTTTAAAAACATCCCTACAAGAAATAATGAGTCAAAAAAAGAATCCGCGGGAAAACTTATAGAAAAAGCAGGTGCAAGAAAACTCGACTCAGGCAAAGCAGGCCTCTTTGAAAAACACGCTAACATTATAATCAACCCAGATGCCAAGGCAAGCGCACAAGAGATATTTGACCTGTCAGAAAAAATTCACGGACTCGTAAAGGAAAAATTTGGGATAGAACTTATACGCGAAGTCCGCTTGATAGGACATTTTAAAGGTATGCCTGCTGGTGTAAATAATCCTATATGGTAAAAGACTAAAGCAATACCGTTTTTTTAACCGGTCGTGGCGCCTTTATTACCAAAATCCTCAACAATTCATTAGACTCATTATACCAGCAATGAACTATATTAGCAGGGCTCTCTATCAAAGTATCAGAACAAACATCCCTTTTCTCCTCCCCTATCTCAACTATTCCCCTACCCTCCAACACATAAAAGGCAACATCAACAGGAGTAATATGCCTTTTTAGTTTCTCACCCGGCTTTAATGCTATATGCATAATCTGCGCATGCTCTGTGTCATACAGCTTCTTTACATCCACCTTATGGGGAGTATCTACAGGCTCAACATCTTTCACAACTGAAATCTTCATCATATTCCCTCCCTTTCCAAGAAATATTTAAATATCTTTCCTTTAATTTTGTAAAGGTAATGTAATCTACCTCCTACAACTTCAAACACAAACTCCATGCGATGAATTATTCTATAACAACCTAAACATAATCTATGTAATAATTATCATCAAAAAAATAATAATTGATTATGTTTATGCTCTACCTCCTTTGTTTTATTTTTTTACTCATATCTTGTCCTTCGAAGGACCAACCTACAATACGCTAGCCTGAAGGACACAGCGTATTAGCAGTCTGCTACACTGGCTTATTAGGCCCATTATTCATGACCATATCCAATCCTGTGCCATGCTTCCCTAAACTGCTCATTATCGTAGGAGACAGGTTGCAACCAATATGAAACCCGTCCTTCTTTTTCTCCTCGGTGCGCTAATGATTTGACCTCATTAGGGAGTAAGATAAAAGCATTCAGTCCTTTACTGACATTGTTCACAATTACCCAATAATCCCCCATGATTTTTTCAAGAGTACTACCTAATGGAACAGGATTCCGCTTACTTAACGTCTTGACTTGAATTCCTATAAACTCTGTGACTTTCCTATTATAAGCAATTATATCTATGCCGCGTGCATTGCGAGCTGTAGGCATTACATTCCATCCCATTCTCGACAATCGGTAACATGTGTAGTAGAGACCTATATTTCCCGTAACTTGTGCGTCAAGTTTCATATCTTTTTTAGCCTAACCTAAGCTCACCTGCCCCGGTATAAAGCGCCAATAAAATAGCAGTCAGGTGGAACGGATTTGTTATGCTTTTATTTTTTCCATTATTACAATATATTCATAATTCATAGTATTATCAGTAACGCCCATTTGATTTGTGGGACTATTTCTTTTAGGCATTCTTTTATTTGGAATACTTCTAATCATTGTTTCAATATGTAAAAAACCATTACTTTCAAAAAAACTTTTTGTAATCTCATCAGTAGGCAAAGTAACGCCTTTCACCTTTCTATTACCAACCACATAACAAGCAAAACCATTTTTCTTAATTAAAGAAGCCACATTTTTTATTGACTTATAATAATCTTTATAAAAAGAATATACCTCCATAGCTCTCTTTTCATCTAACTTTGATATTTCAGTTAAAACATCATCTACAATATTAATTCCAAATTTTTCAAAATTTTTTCTTATATTACCTCCCATTAACTTTTTATCTACATGGTTAGCTTCATCAATACCAATCCACTGATTAGATAAACGAGAGAACTGTCCATAAGCCACTGTGGTCCTGCTATCACCATAAGGTGGGGAAGTTACAACTAAATCTACGGTTTCCTCGGGTATATGTTTTTTTTCATAAACAGTATTAAAATCATAAATTTTAGTAAATACCCTTTTATTTTTTACTACTTCAATATATTCTATTAATCCTTTTTTGTTCCTTGATAATTTATTAAGCATAATTGAAAAAACATCAGGATTAAACTTTTGCCTTTGTTTCTCAGAGATTCTATATAACTTAAATTCTCCATTTCTTGTCCAACTACAATCTCTAACAGTTTCACTGAAAGCAACAAGAAAAAAATTTTTTATTTTATTATCTTCTATCTTTTCTATAAAATGTTTAATAATAGCTAATCTTTTCTGGATATTTTTATCAAACCAATAATCTATATTTTTAAAATTTGAGACTACGACATTAGGTTTTCCCAGACCAAATAGAAGCTTAAAAATAAAATCATTAAATTCTTTTAAATATAAATCTAAAATTTGTATATTTAATATTGTTGTTTTTGCCAAAGCTACTAATCGAGCTAAGGGATTTAAATCTGTCCCTATCGCGTTAATACCTTTTAAATTTGCTTCTACAAGAGAGGTGCCTGTTCCGCAGTAAGGATCAAATAATAATGCTGCATTCTTACCAAATTCAGTAATCAACCTTTCTGCTACCTGCGGAATCATCATCGCAGGATAATTATGGAAACAATGTGTATATGTCTTTGTATTTGCTTGAACGAAATCCCATGAAGTATCCCTATACTTTTTTGTTGCAATTTCCATAATGGCTCCTAGATGTCATTAATTTCCTTGAAGAGTAATGGTAACTTATCTTCATAAACTCTAAATCCTGTTCCATGATTCCTTGCTCTTGTTCCCTTATCATGTAATCGCAAATCAACTACTAAATTTTCAGCTCTAAATTGATCAGCAAGTAATTCTGGAGAAGTGCCTTTCATTAATTGGGCACGATAAAAATAAAAATATTCTACTCCATCCCTTTCCTCTGTTAAAGCAGAAACAAACAGTAGGGCAGGTATTTTTTCTTGGAAACGCTGAGCTAATGTCGATAAATCCCAAACAGCAATTACTTCCCCAGATACATGCCGCACAGAAATACTTGAATCCTCCACACTCAAAAATAATCCAGCACTATTTGGTGTTAAACTCATTGTATAATAAAGTCCTAATCTTCCATTCCTATCATAACTACCATATTTTTTAATAGCTTCTAACGCTGGGATTTGCCATACTTTACGGTTAAAGGTAAACAATGTTATCAAATTATTAGAATTTGAACGGTGTGCTTTTATCTCCACACCCGATATATCTGGAAGAGCGAGATTATTTTCTTCAATCCCAAGATATGTTTCAAAAGTATAGCCTATTCCTGTAGGTCCTCGTCTAAGTGATTTGACATAACTTTTATTTTTCAATTCGTAAAATTTTCTTTTAAACTCTTCTAATGTCATCTCTTACCCCTATCACTAAATATATTGAAGTATAACCCAAGCTCACTGGCGTAGATGAGAGCGCAGTGGAAACTCCGTCCAATGCGGCGCATTGTTATGTCTTTTTGTTTTTTAGCTTTGCCAAAATCTTGGGAAAAACATAATCTTCTATTTTTAGAAAGGTTCACCCCCCATTCTTGCTTGCTTTTCTTCCCTTCATAATCATACTCAACTATTAGTTCATTCGGTTTCTTCCATGCTTCAGAAGGGATAAGATAAAGTTTTGGTTCAACTCCTTCATGGAGAATGGCAAGAGCTAAATACAAATCAGGTGATAATTTAAATTTCTCCTTCTGCATGAAAACATAGCCTTTTTTCCTAATTGATTTAACTTGAATAGAAAGAAAGGGACCGTTTTCGTAGCGCACTACAAAATCAACACCTCTATCATCTACTTCAGTGGTAATATATTCTGTTTCAAGAAAATACATTCCAAGAACTTCATCCAAGTTCAATTCTATCAAAGACTGAAGTTCTTTCTCCGTGCTAACAGACTTTACAGATAACTTTTTTAGCTTACCGTTATTATTACAGAAAATTGGCATCTTCTTTCCTTTTTTATCCCCTAACATTTAATAGACGAACTTCGTTTTTGAGGGGACTGTTTCCCTTACATTGCGTAAGGTATCATATTCTTTAAAATTACGCAAACAAATTTTAATATCTGCTTGTCAATATTCGTAATTATATTTTATAAGACGCTGTTTTGCCACCCATCTTTTAATGAATGGAGTCAATATAAGACAGATCCAAGATCTTTTGGGGCATAAATATGTTGAGACAACGATAGTATATACTCATATGTTAAGAGATATGATCAATGTTCCCAAAAGTCCACTTGATAGTCTTTATGTAGATAAACATTAGATAGCACATATCATGTTAGAACATAAGTGATGAATCTGCCCCTGAATGCTGAAAGGAAAATCTTGTTTGGTTTCCGCCCACCCATTGATTTAGTGCCGAAATACAAGGTTTTTGCGAAACGAGGCTCATCTCTGGAGAGAGGATCGAGTAAACAATCGTTTCCAATTTCTCAAAGTCTTGAATGGTCGGGGCGGACGGATTCGAACCGTCGACCTCAACGTCCCGAACGTTGCGCGCTTAACCAGCTGCGCTACGCCCCGATAAAGATTATTCTCCGGCCTCTTTTATTGAAAACCCAATCTCTGCCTCTGCAACAAGCTTATCATTAACCAATGCCCGTGTCTTAAGAAAACCTACTTTTTTCATCATTTTTATAGTCTCTACTTCAAGTTTAAGCTGGTCCCCAGGGACTACAGGTGAGAAAAATTTGGCCGTAACCTTTGCAAGGTAGTACACCAGATTTTTATCTTGCATATCTTTGCTATAGTAAAAATATACACAGCCTGCCTGAGCCATTGCCTCTATTATCAGCACCCCTGGCATTACCTTTTCTTCAGGGAAATGGCCTACAAAAAAATGTTCATTGACAGATACATTCTTTATAGCTACCAATTTCTTATTTGGCTCGAAGGACACAACTTTATCAATGAGCAGGAAAGGAAATCTATGTGGGATAATTTTCTGTATCTGTAGGACATCTAACTCCATATCTCTTCTCCTTTTGTAAGACTATATATTATTATTTATTTGCCATCAAAATCGCTTTTGGTTTAATATATACCTGGCCAATATATCAACCTCTATATTGACCTTATCCCCCTGCTTTTTCTCCCCAAGGGTTGTAACTTGAAGGGTAAATGGTATAAGATAAACAGAAAATCTGTCTTTTTTAACCTCTCCTATAGTAAGACTTACCCCATCTACCGCTATTGACCCCTTTTGCGCAACAAACCTTGCTATAGACCTCTTTAACCCTATCTGAAACTCTGTATAATTTTCACCTGTAATTATCTTCTTTATCACTGCAACATCATCTACATGCCCGGTTACAAAGTGCCCGTCAAGCCTGCTATTTGCCTTTAAAGAACGCTCTAAATTAACCCTATCCCCTATACTACGATATCCTAAAGTAGTCTTCCTTAACGTCTCCAACATTACATCAAATGTAAGCACCTTTTTATCTATCTCTGTAACAGTAAGACACACTCCATCTACTGCAACACTATTACCTACTCTGGTAGCTTTAAGTACCTTATCTGCCTTAATCTTCAGCACAGAGAGGTTTTGTTTTTGAATAACTTCTACTACCTCGCCGGTTTCTTCAACTATTCCTGAAAACATAGCCTCTTATAAAAATATCATCTCCTATATTTGTTAAATTCAATCTCTTCAGCTTGACTGCCTTGTTTACATCACGTGTATCAAGCCCATCAACAGAGCTTAAGGCATACTGACTACCGATAATCTTAGGTGCTATATAGATATGCATTTTATCCACTAAACCATGCATTAAGGCATTCCCTATTACCTTTGCACCGCCTTCTATTAGGATATTTATTATGCCGAAAGAAGCAATCTTTCTAAATAACCAAGCTAAATCAACCCCTGCTCTTTCTTCAGGAGATACTATAACAGTAATTCCCTTTTTTCGCAACTGTTCTATTTTGCTTGATGGTGCCTTTGATGTTGTTGCAATAATACAATATTGGCATATAGGTTCTTTTAAAATTTTAGAATTTAATGGTATTCTAAGTTTGGTATCAAGTATTATTCTCTTAAGGTCATAACGCTTGGCACCTGAAAGCATAGGGTTATCTTTTATAACAGTATTTATTCCTACAAGAATAGCATCAAACTCATCTCTTTTCTTGCGACTAAATAAACGTGTTTTCTCAGAAGTTATCCACTTTGACATCCCTGTTGCAGTGGCTATCTTCCCATCTAAGCTTTGAGCACATTTTGCAACCACAAACGGCATCTTTTCTTTTATGTATTTAATAAACGCCTCGTTTAATTCTTCTGCTTCCTTTCTTAATATCCCAACCTTTGTTACAATCCCTGCTTTTCTTAAAATACGTATTGATTTACCATTAACAAGAGGGTTGGGATCTTTCATGGCAATAATAACTTCCTCGATACCACTATCTATTATTCTATCAACACACGGTGGTGTTCGGCCGTAATGGCAACATGGTTCTAAGTTTACATATAACTTAGCCCCTCTTGCCCTATGTCCACTCTTTCTCAGCGCCACCACTTCTGCATGGTCCGTGCCACATCTAATATGCCATCCCTCAGCTATAATCTTACCTGAGTTTACAACAACAGCTCCAACCATAGGATTAGGCGATGTTCTTCCTTTGGCCCTAGCTGCTAAAACTAACGCTCGTCTCATGTATTCTTCATCTGATGTATGGATATTAGATCTTATTTGCATATCTTATCTGTCAACAACAGCAAGGTTCTGTTTCGCCTGTTTCAACTGTTCTACCAATTCATACGGTATTTTTATCTTCCCTATAGGCGCATGCATAGTAGTTTCTCCATGAGCATCTGAACCACCGGTCACTACTAGATCATGTTTTGCTGCGATACGTTTATAAAAATCTATTACCTTCTCAGAACAATTAGGATAATATGCCTCTATCCCTACAAGACCTGCCTTTACAAATTGGGGTATAAGTTCATCAACATTAGTAAGCATAGGATGAGCAAGCACAGCCACGCCACCTACACTCTTTATCAATTTTATTGCTTCTATAGGGGTTTGCTTATATTTAGGGACATAAGCAGGTCCACCATCGCCAATATAACGCTCAAATGCCTTTTTTATATCAGGGACAATTCCTTTTTTTTTCAACACCATAGCCAGATGTGGCCGTCCCACGGAATCTGATTCTGCTAATGCACAAACCTCATCTAATTTAATGCCATCTATCCCTAGCTCCTTCAGTTTATCTATCATCTTACGCATCCTATCAATACGTACATTTTGCATTTGATTAAGCTTTTCTATCAAAAATGTATTGTTATAATCGAAAAGATATCCAAGTATGTGCACGTCCTTGCCGTTTATCTCAGTAGATAATTCTATCCCCGGGATCACCTCTATGCCATATTTTTTAGCATGCTGAACAGCCACAGGAATGCCCATAATAGTATCATGGTCTGATATAGCAATACAATCTATACCATTATCATAAGCTGCTTGCAAAACATCCTGGGGTGACATACTTCCATCAGAAAAATTGGTATGGATATGAAGGTCTGCATATTTCATAGATATTCCTTATTGATACTTTTAATAATTATTGTAAGGATTGTTACTTAAGAGACATAAAATGAATAACAGTCTTTTCAACAAGTAAACAGCACGCTATTTGTCTGAACCAACATCTTTTTTACAACAGGCAGGTTCTGCTTTATGTATTTTATCCAAAATACCATTAACAAATTTACCTGACTCCATATCTCCATATTTCTTTGCTAATTCTACAGCCTCATTAATTGCTACCTTTGGAGGGACATCTGGAGCAAATAGTATTTCAAATACACCAATACGCAAAACATTTCTATCAATAACGGCCATACGTTTAAGTTGCCAGTTTGTTGCATATTTTGATATCTTATTATCGATTTCTTTTAATCGTTGTTCTACTCCTGTAGTTATACGTTCACAAAAGGCCTTAATATTATTATCTATCTTATCCCTCTCAGACCAAAATCTGGCAGCTGCTAAATGTATCTCCCGTTTTGTTATGTCTGCCTGATACAAAATTTTAAGCGCACATTCCCTCGCCTGTGTCCTCTTCCTCATCTAATACCACCTTTTAATTGCTTCTGCAAAAACTCATCGTAATCTGGACATAACAGATATCATCTCAATAGCCACATCTGCTGCATCCCTTCCTTTATTATCTCCCGTTTCTTCTGATCTGGCATATGCCTGATTAACCGTGTCTGTAGACAACACTCCAAAAATAATAGGTTTAGCTGTCTTCAATGAAACCCTCATAATACCATAAGCAACCCCATTAGCTACCAACTCAAAATGAAAGGTCTCTCCCCTGATAACGGCCCCTAAACAAATTACTGCATCAATACTCTTTTTCCTTGCAAGTTTCAAGGCAACAACTGGAATTTCAAATGCCCCCGGAACCCAAACAACCGTGATATCTGTCTTACCTACCCCTAAACGATATAACTCATTCAGACATCCGTCAAGTAAACGTTTAGTGATAAACTCGTTAAATTTTGATATAACTATTGCTATCTTTCTCCCTTTGCCCGTCAATTTTCCTTCTATAATCTTAACCATAATAAATACCCATCACAATAAATGCCCCAATTTCTCCTTCTTCGTCTTAAGATATCGTTCATTCACAGGATTATGAGGCATTTTCAAAGGAACCCTCTCAACAACAGACAGTCCATATCCTTCAAGTCCAACAATCTTACGGGGATTGTTGGTTAAAAGCCGTATATGTTTTATTCCAAGATCGACCAATATCTGAGCACCAACCCCATAATCTCTTAGATCTGGACAAAATCCTAAAGCTTTATTAGCCTCAACCGTATCCAGACCATGATCCTGCAAATGATATGCCTTCAATTTATTAACCAAACCAATGCCTCTACCTTCCTGTCTCATATATAAAACAACTCCTCGTCCTTCTTTTTTTATTGCTTTAAAAGAGGCATGAAGCTGATCATTACAATCACATCTTAAAGAACCAAAAACATCACCTGTTAGACACTCTGATTGCACCCTTACCAACACAGGATTCCCATCATCTACCTTACCCATAACAAGCGCTATATGAAAAAATTCATCAACTGTAGACTTATATCCTATAAGCCTAAATTCTCCATGTTTAGTAGGTAAATTTGTTTCTACCACACGTTCAATAAGCTTTTCATATCTTCGAACATATTCAATCAGACTATCTATAGTACATATCTTAAGGTTATGTCTTTTAGCAAACACCTTTAATTCCTTGGTCCTAGCCATGGTGCCGTCATCATTCATTATCTCACATATAACTCCTGCAGGATAAAGCCCTGCCAATCTTGTTAAATCAACCGATGCCTCAGTATGCCCTGCCCTGACTAATACTCCTCCTTTTCTCGCACGTAAAGGAAACAAGTGTCCAGGCGTAATAAGGTCTGACGGCTTGGACTTAGGATCAATAAGGGCCTTAACTGTCCTAGCCCTATCTGCAGCGGATATACCTGTTGTAACACCCTCAACAGCATCAACAGATATAGTCCATGCTGTATTGCATTCTCGATGTTTTTTACTTATATGTACTTTCATAGGATGTAACTCTAATTCATCCAGCCGTTCTTCCTGCATAGGGACACAAATAAGCCCCCTAGCCTCTTTTGCCATAAAATTAATCTTTTCCGGAGTAATAAACTCTGCTGCACACAGCAAGTCCCCTTCATTTTCCCTACCTTCATCATCTATAACAATAACCATCTTCCCTTGTCTTAAATCTTCTAAAACCTCTTCTATAGTATTAAACATAATTCTCCCCAATTTTTGGTATTATGTTAAAAATATGTTATATTTATATTTAGTATTGTGTATTTATATTCTAAAATTTATTCCTTGTCAAGGGTTTTGTCTTTATATATAATATAAAATCTATATTTACATAAATATATTACTTTATATATGCGTACAGAAGAAAAAATAGCCCAACTATTAATAAAACAAAAAAAGACCCTTGCTATTGCTGAATCATGTACAGGGGGATTATTATCAAACCGTATAACAAATATTCCTGGCAGTTCCAATTTCCTACAAGTGACAGTGGTTGCTTATAGTAATCAAGCTAAAATAAAATTACTAAATGTAGATGAAAAAGATATAAAAAAGTATGGAGCTGTAAGCCACCAGATAGCAATAGCCATGGCAGAAGGAGTTAGAAATATATTCAAGACTGACTTTGGAATAGGTATTACAGGCATTGCTGGACCTGATGGCGCAACGAAAAAAAAACCTGTTGGGCTAGTCTATATAGCAATCAATACACCTATAGAAACACTATGTGTTAAATGTATATTTGAAGGCAAGCGTACAACTATCAAATCAAAGGCAACAACACAGGCGTTAAGACTTCTTTCTGAATTTTTAACAGGATGGTAATCATATCCATGCAAACTGCTACACAACTACTCTTCCCAAAAACATATAAATTCCTAAATCAGGTATGATTGAAAATGGCAAATACAATACGTAGTTTTATAGCAATAAAATTAAGCGAAGATATCCGTTCTGTATTAAAAGACATACAAAATCAGCTAAAAGAAATAAACTGTTCAATAAAATGGATTGAGCCGAAGAACCTACATCTAACACTAAAATTTATAGGAAATATTGAGATAAATAAACTCAATGCTGTAAAAAGAATTATTAAAATGATTCCAACTAATAATATCTCAATACAATTAGATAGTATTAAACTCTTCCCTAATATAAAAAAACCGCGCATAATATGGGTCGGAGTAACAGAAAAGACTCCTGTATTAATAAATATAGCAAATTACCTAAATGAGACATTGTTAACAATCGGTATTCCCAAAGAAGAAAAGGCTTTTACCCCTCATATAACAATAGGAAGAGTAAAAACCTCTAAAAATTTGCATGAGCTTATAGAATGTATGGAACAAATCTCAATCCCTAAAGGAATAAAACAAAAGATTACCAATATAACCTTATTCAAAAGCACCCTAACTCCAACAGGGCCGATATACGAAGAGATATATATAAGGGCTATTTAAAAAATTGTAATCATATGGAACAAAATAAATTAAAAAACCACTCTTTTTTATTTTACGAATACCTTATCTACACAACAGTAGCAACCATATCCTTGTTTACATTCTTTCTTATTATTAAAACAATGCCTATTCCCTTAGACGTATTTTTAAGCAAAATGCTAACTAGACTTTATATCCCATCACAAAATATATGCATCCCACCCCAAATAGGGGAATTAAATATTCAGATATTCTGGTGCTTCTTTATAATATTTTTATCACTTACATCATTCCTACTTTATAAAATTCTTAAAAACAATGGCAAAAATGTATCGTTTCCCAAAATAATAAATAATATATGTGTTGCCTATATACTTATCATTGCACTCCTTCAGCAAATAAGTCGAGATAATTTTCTAAGAAAACAATTCCATTACCTAAAAGGAAAAACAACTCAAGAAAAATATATATCAATAGCTCCATCATTTTATCACTATGTTGAAGAAGTAAAAAATTTAGTAAAAGGTCGACATACAGCTACATTATTAACTGATAAAAAGCAAGACAAGGATCCATATATGTTCTTTCATCGTGCGTTATCGTATTATCTTTACCCTACTATATCTTTTAGATATAAAAACAATTCTAAAGAGGATAGTATTATCCTTTTTTATAAAAAAAATCCACTTAATTATATTCCAAAAGAATATAAGTTAATATTTGCAAGCCCAGATTATAACTTTATTGTTGCTATAAAAAAGGACGTATTAAATGATAGATTGGATTAATGTTTTTATTAGTATTTTCATCCCCACTACTCTTGGGTATATTATATTAAGCATATTAATTAATAAAAAAATAAACTCATTGATGAAAATATCTCTATCATATGGGCTAGGGATGGGAGTATTAGCGATATGGATGTTATTCATAGCTATAATTGGTCTCAGATTTAATATAATTACAATAAAAATGCCATTAATATTGTTAATATTAAGTCTATCTCTAAGATTATTCATTCGTAGAAAATACTGTCGTCCATCTACAAAAAATTTACCTGCCACAACCTTATTCTCTATCTCCAATGTCAAATATTATGTCAGCACCCATATAACAAAAACCATTCTTTATACAATCCTACTCTGTTATATAGCTCATAATATATTCTTTGTGTTTTGGCAGGCAACAAACATTCCTATATATACATGGGATGCCCTAGCTACAATAGCGTTTAAGGCAAAAATATTCTTTTTTGAGGGTAAATTACCAAACCTTAATCTCCTCCCTCATAAAACATATCCCCTTCTTGTGCCGTTTCTTGAAACATGGGTGGCAATTAATCTCGGACACTGGGATGACCAACTTATTAAGATAATCTTTCCTTACGCATTCATATCCTTTCTTGGCATATTCTATAGTTTTTTAAAAATATATACAAATAGATTATGGGCACTGATAGGTTCTAGCATATTATTATCATCTAATCTTTTTGTATACCATGCAACCATATCTTACAGGGACTTCTTTCTTATGTACTACAACTGTTCTACAATAATATTACTTTTGCTATGGGATAAAACAAAGTCCCCATCCATCTTACTTTTATCATCTCTATTTGCAGGATTTGCTACATTTACAAAACTGGAAGGCACTGCTTTTTTACCTATACTATTACTATTTTTTTTACTAATAATTCTAAGACAAAACTATCCTATAAAAAAGAAGATAAAACAAATTATTATATTTACTATACCTGCAACAAGTATCTGTCTAAGTTATCATATATATAAAATCACACATAATGTTATAAAAAGTGACAAAACTGTATTTGACTTTACTTTATCAAAACTGTTGCTCTTCCCACATATAATCATTGTTTTCTTAAGAAATATGTTTCTATCTTCAAACTGGAGTATAGTATGGATAGTATTCTTTATCAGCTTGCTACGTTTAAAAGAAAATATTTATAATAAAAAAACAGCTTTATCCATTATATTTGTAATACTATTGTTTTTTACTGAATATGCATTAGTGGCTCTTTTTACTGCCAATTATGTATGGATAGCAGGGGATTTAAATATGATGGGATTATCAAGATTATTATTACACTTCTATCCTTTATCGGTGTTAACTATAATATTACTGGCAGGAAGCCCTTATATCGATAAGACACATCAAAACAATTATTAATAATTACCTATAACTAATTTAAAATATAATGCAAGATGCATTACAAGATTTGTATATATACCTGCCACTATATCATCTAACATAATACCAGCAGAACCTCCCATCATCTCAATTCTATTGCATGGATAAATCTTAAACATATCAAAGGCCCTGAAAAGAAAATATGTAGTGATGACAACAGGAACGGTTGCCGGCAACATAAAAAAAGCACACATAATACCTGACACTTCATCTATAACTACACAGTTAGGATCTTTTTTCCCTTCAAGCTGCTCCATTTCCCCACTTACGATAAAACCTATCACAGTCACCATAACAAAAATTACTATATATGCAAAAGTGTTTTCATATAACAATAAACACATACCAGTAGCAACAGCACTGGCCACACTTCCAGGAACAATTGGAATATATCCTATATAAAAAAAAGTAGACAATAATCTTGTTAACATATTAAAAAACAATATACATTAATTAATCTTTCTGCTTAAATATAACCCCTGCCTATTATTCTATCAAACCTACATACTATCTTCTTGTAAAAAAACAAAACTACCTCTATTATTCCACAAATATGACAGCCCAGAATATAAAGTCATAATTACAACTATAAACATCATCATATATATTCCATATATACTTACCGACAATATATCCCTTACATAGACTGAATGAGATAATTCTTTTAATATAATAAAAGTCAATATAACTATAATAGCTAATATTTGTGATACTGTTTTACACTTTCCTCCTACCTCCGCTGAAAGTATAGCTCCTTTACTTAAGGCATATAATCTAAAAATCGTTATAAATATTTCTCTAACCGCAATAATAATAACCATCCACAAAGGTATAATATTCATCTTTGAAAAGATAAAAAAAGCTGATAGCATCAAAAATTTATCTGCTATGGGATCCATAATCTTGCCAAAATTACTCACCAGTTCATGTTTCTTAGCATAATATCCATCAAAATAATCAGTAAAAGAGGCAATCAAAAACACGATAGTCGCTGCTATTTTCGGCCATAATCCTGTTTGCAGCAATAATGCTATAAAAATAAATGTTAAAAATATTCTAAAAACCGTAAGAATATTAGGCAATGTCATATCAACTCCCCTAACAAATCATATTCAAATGCCTTATTAATCTTTACAGTCACCAACTCTCCTGAATGCAACTGTTTATTAGCCGTATTTATAATAACTGTACCATCCACCTCAGGCGCGTCATATTCACTACGACCTATATAATTTATCCCTTTTGGCAGATGTTTAATAATATATTCAGGCACATCAGACTCCGACTCTATTTGTTTATCAACCAATACCTTAATAGTTCTCCCTATAAAACCTCGCATAAGGGAGGAAGAAATTTCCTGCTGCAAACGCATAAGAGCATCATAACGCATAGCTTTTATCTCATCCGGGATTTGAGGTGACATAGAATAAGCTGGTGTAGTTTCCTCTCTAGAAAAAATAAATGCCCCTAGCCTGTTAAAACGTATCTCATCTACAAATTCCATTAATTCTGAAAACTGTTCATCTGTCTCCGAAGGGAATCCTACTATAAAAGTCGTTCGTATACACACATCTGATACCCTGTCTCTAATCTTTCTTATCAAATCCAAAATATACTTCTTATTTGTATTCCTATTCATTTTAGAAAGTATATCATCATTAATATGCTGAAGGGGGATATCAACATACTTACATATCTTATCTTCATAAGCAATAAGATCTATTAACTCATCTGTTATATTAACAGGATGCATATATAATAAACGTATCCAATCTATGTTTTCTGCTACTGATATGATAGATTTCAAAAGACGTGCTAACGAACGTTCTCCATAAATATCTATACCATAAGCAGTAATGTCCTGACCTATTATATTAAGTTCTTTTATGCCTCTCTTATTTAATTTCCGCACTTCCTCTAATATAGAATCTATGCTTCTTGATAAAAATCTCCCTTTTATTTTAGGAATAACACAAAAACTACATTTATGATAACAGCTCTCACAAATTTTTAAATAGGCAAAATGTGCTGGAGTTAAAGAAATATCCGTTGGCAATTCATCTCTATCCAAAGTCTCCACCCCTATAAACTCATCTACCTCTCTAAACTCATTTGCAAGTTCATCCCTATAGCGCTGAGATAGACAACCAGCAACTACTATCTTTTTCAATCTACCTTTCTTTTTTAATTCAATAAGCTCTAATATTGCCTCTATGGACTCTAACTTCGCATCCTCTACAAACGCACACGTATTGACAATAGCCATATCGGCATCTTTGATATCAGATACAAACTCATATCCATTCCTTTTAAATTTCCCAATAATTTTTTGCGAGTCAACAATGTTACGTGCACATCCTAGAGTAATAATCCCTACATTTCCTAACCTACCATTATTATTTGACATATTCAAATACCTATCTTGTTACAGAAAGAC
Source organism: uncultured Planctomycetales bacterium (assembly GCA_964535935.1). Classification (GTDB taxonomy): domain Bacteria; phylum Omnitrophota; class Gorgyraeia; order Zapsychrales; family Zapsychraceae; genus CAZHWM01. The sequence goes on along the minus strand of CAZHWM010000004.1, from coordinate 26,174 downwards.
CTTCTTTCGTGATAATTACTCTTCTGGCCCTTCTATCTTTTCTACCTAATGTGCCTATCATCTTCCCATTCAACTCAAATTCCAACTGATTAATATTCCTACCGGATATCTCTATTTTATTATCTGCCAACCATGTCTCAACGGCCCCCATCCTTAAATTTGATTGAAAAACAACCTCTCCATCAACCTTTACCTGAAGCCAGCTTCTCTTCCTTGCCCTTACAGTAAGCACAATATTCTTTTCTTGTTTATATACTGATGAGGACTCAGTATATGCTGACTTTGTATTAACTGTCCTAACTACATTGGGAGGTATCTTTTTAGGAAATTTGTGTTTTTTATTATAAACATTTTTAACTTTCCTAGCCTTTTTTCTCTTTTTATTAATATGACGCAAACCACGATTTATCCTAGAGACACTTTTAACAGATATTTTTTTTGAACTATCTTTTTTATTTCCTTGCCTGTCTACTTTATACCTAGATACTTTATTGATATGAGCAAATCCTTGTTTTTGTATTTGTTTATCACCGATTATAACTGGAATACCCTTTCTTTGGATTACACCTCTTTTATTTACAAAAAATCTATATATTCCTGAGACGATAATCCAGCCAACAACAATAGCAATCAACATCCCAATATGAATAGGTTTTATAGTTGAGACCATATCATGCAACCACTGCAAAGGAATATTATCATCTTCTTCTGAAGGAAGTGAAGAATGTTCCCTTATATAACTCAAACTATCCCCAGACCCCAATATATCTGAAATATCAACGTTTAAATATCTGGCATATATTTTAAGAAAACCTTTAAGATAAAAAGAAGATAATGTTCTAATAGTATATCCTTCCTCTATTGCCCTAAGTGCATCCATAGGTATCTTTGTCGCATCGTGCACTATCTCCAGAGATAGACCTCGTGCCTCACGTTCCTTTTTTAACATAGCCCCTATCATGGCATATTTGTCTTGTTCTTGCTGTTCCGGCATAGTCTCCCTCTTATCTCTTGAATTCTGATAATAAATTCATTAAGAACTATTATCTATTATCCATTATCCTTCATATTCTCTAACAACCACTTCTCTCTGTCCACTAATATTTGTCTTGGCTTGCTCCCACAATAAGGCCCTACTATTCCTTCTTGTTCCATCATATCAATAAGCCTTGCCGCACGTGTATAACCTAACCGTAATCGTCTTTGTAAAATAGATACAGAGGCTTGATTTGTTTCAATCACAAGTCTCACTGCCTCATCAAAATATTCATCTTTTTCTCCCTTACCGCCTCCTCTCACAGTATTTTTCTGCTGATCTAATATACTATCATCATAATCCGGTCCCTGTTGATCCTTTATAAACTGAATAACTCTATTTATTTCATCATCCGAAACAAAACAACACTGTGCCCTTATGGGCTTAACATCACCCGGTTGAATAAACAACATATCTCCTTTCCCTAGAAGTGTCTCGGCTCCGTTCATATCCAGAACAGTTCTAGAATCTGTCTTCGATGCTACCTTAAATGATATCCTTGCCGGGAAATTAGCCTTGATAACACCTGTGATAACATCTACAGACGGCCTCTGCGTTGCTAATATAAGATGAATACCAACAGCCCTAGATAACTGAGCAAGCCTTGTAATAGAGCTCTCCACCGTCTTTGCAGTAACCTGCATTAAATCTGCAAGCTCATCAATAACAACAACTATATAAGGCATATGATTCCCCTTGGAATTATATGCCTTTATATTACGCGCACCTTTTTTAGACAATTCTTTATATCTGGATTCCATCTCAGCTACAACCCAATTTAATGCGCCTGAGGCCTTTTTTGCATCAGTGACAGGTGGACATAACAAATGAGGTATTCCATTATACTGTGCAAGTTCTACCATTTTAGGATCAATCATTACAAATTTAACTTCATCCGGAGTAGCATTTAAAAGTATTGTCATAATAATACAATTCACGCATACAGTCTTTCCCGAACCTGTTGTGCCTGCTATTAAAAGATGTGGCATACTAGCTAAATCCGCAACCAATGCTTTACCTGAAAGGTCCTTACCAAGAGCCAGACTCAATTTTGAACGCGATTGCCTAAACTTATAAGTCATAAGTACATCTTTAAGATAAACCAAAGATGAATCTTTATTTGGAACCTCTATTCCTATCCTATTCTTCCCTGGGATAGGAGCAACGATACGTACTACCGCTGCCTTCATTGCTAAGGCTATATCATTAGAAAGGGTTGTAAACTTTTGGACTTTAACTCCAGGTGCAGGTTCAAGTTCATATCTTGTAATAGCAGGGCCTCGTTCAACATCCACCACCTTGGCTATAACATTAAATTGTGCAAGAGTAGTCTCAAGCAATTTTGATTGAGAGATCAGACTATTCTCTATCTTAGTTGCAGATATCTTTGGAGGGGTATCAAGTAAATCCAATGACGGCAGGCGATATTCTCCTACTATCTCGGAGAATTGTTCCCTAGGCATATCGACTTTACCCGTATCCATAGCTGCTATTCTTATCTTAGGTTTTCTTGAACGTCTACTACTTCCAGTAGGGATACTATTCTCTGAGTCATCATCCTGCGCCTCTTCCTCTAGGCCTTCCTCTTCTTCATCCTCTTCTGTCCCTTCCTCAATTTCCTCATCATCCTCTTCATACTCTTTCTCCTCCACCATATCTTCTTCTGTAGACCTGTTAGTCTTTAACATTCCCTTGAGAGAACCTATATTAAAAGAAGGTAACATAAACTTCCTTTCTCTTACCACTGAAATAATCCCAGACAAAATCGAGTGAACCCCTTCAAAAATATTAACAAAAAAAGGAACTATTAAAAATTCTCCTGTCAATATCAACACAAGAGCTGCCAGTGCAAATAATATACAATATGCTCCTGTCTTCCCTGTATATCTAATAAGAAAATCAGATACAACCATGCCCAAAATACCAGCTCGTTTAAAACGCAATACCATATCATGGCTACCAGCAACACCTGCCAATGCACTTAAAACACATAACAGACCAACTATACCTAAAAATTTATAAAAAGAAACCATGGATTCTCTTGAAGAAAAATATCTCCAGCTTAAATATAACAATAAAAATACCAAACAATATGAACTATACCCAAACACAAAAAAAAGGGCCCCTGCTATATACGCCCCGGTAATACTTATAAAATTTTGAGTAGGATGATTTGGAGTAGAGCTATACCATGGCAGGTCCTCAGGCACAAAAGAGATAAGGCTTGCGAAAAGTATCATCCCCACCGCAAGTATAACAATTGCCTTAATTTCATTTACATGCTCTTGCTTCATATGATGGCCTTTTGATGTGGATTAAAAACCTTATCCCATCTCCTAAGCCCTTTTAGCTACCTTTTTATTGTAATCCTATTGCCGGTCAAGATCTGCTTGTCTTTTACTAAGATTCACTCTATTCATCTGATCAATATCTATAACCTTAACCCTAATCTTATCTCCAACCTTGACCATCTTGGAAAGATCTTTTACATACCCATTGGAGAACTCAGAGACATGAACAAGACCCTGTTTACCTGGTAAAAATTCACAAAAAACACCAAAATTAGTCACTTTTACCACCTCAGCATCATACGTCTTGCCTATCACCGGGACTTCTACTAACCCTTCAATATATTTTAACGCCTTTTCTGCTGCTTCTTTATTAACAGCCGCTATAAACACCTTACCATCCTCATCTATATCTATAGACTCAACACCTGTCTCATCTATTATCTTCTTTATAGTCTTGCCTCCAGGGCCTATTATTTCTCCTATTTTATCAGAGGGAATATGCATAGCCACTATTCTAGGTGCATATATAGAAATATCGTCATAAGGTTTCTCGATAACACTCCGCATCTTATCCAATATCTGTATACGGGCCTCTTTTGCCTGATGTATAGCCTCGCCAAGCAATGCTACTGTAACAGAATTTATCTTTAAATCTAACTGAACTGCAGTGACCCCCCCTCGTGTGCCAGCTACTTTAAAATCCATATCACCGAAATGATCCTCTAGCCCCATAATATCAGTCAAAAGGCAATATTTTCCATCTTCTCCCGTAACAAGTCCAATAGAAATCCCTGCCACTGCCTCCCTAATAGGAACCCCAGCAGCCATAAGACTTAAACATCCAGCACATACACTTGCCATACTTGAAGAACCATTAGATTCTAGTATTTCCGAAACGACACGAATAGTATAAGGAAACTTTTCCTTATCAGGGAGAACCGCCCTTATAGCCTTAGCTGCCAAAGCACCATGACCTATTTCTCTTCTCCCAGGGCCTCTCATAGGTCGTGTCTCTCCTACACTAAAAGACGGGAAATTATAATGAAGCATAAAATTCTCATATGTTGTCCCATCTAAGGCCTCCACCATCTGTTCATCCCTACGGGTCCCTAATGTAACAACTGCTAGACTTTGAGTCTGCCCCCGTGTAAAAAGGCTTGAGCCATGCGTCCTTGGCAAGACATTGACCTCGCATGATATATCACGAATATCCTTCAAGCCCCTTCCATCAGCCCTACGACCTTCCTCAAATATGAGACGCCTTACTTCATCATACTCAATCTGATCAAAAAGTAACTTTATATCAGATTCTGTCACCTCACGCTCACCCACTTTAAACTCCTCAAACACAGACATATCAGAAAGAACCTCTTCTAGCAAATCCCTTAATGCATCCTCTCTTCGTTCTTTGTCTGCTATTTTATAAATATCAGTAAGCCTGCCATTAATAATAGATGCTATCTTGTCTTTCAATCCAGGATGCACAGAAAACAACTGGACCTGAGCCTTTGGTTTACCAGCCTTTTTACAAAAATCATTCTGAATCTCTCTAATCGGCTGTAATTTCTCAAGAGCAAATTCCAACGCCTCTAATATCTTCTCCTCTGGAACCGCTTTTGCCTCTCCCTCTATCATAACAATACCATCTTCCCTGCCTACAACGATAAAATCCATCTCACTATTATCACGCTGTTCATATGTAGGGTTCAAAACAAACTGCCCGTCATTAATAGCAACCCTTACTGCGCCTATAGGTCCATCAAATGGGATATCAGAAATAGTAAGAGCTGCAGATGCTCCTACAATGGCCATAACATCAGGGTCATTTTCTCCATCACTACTAAGCACAGTAGCCACAATCTGTACATCATTAAAAAAACCTTCAGGGAAAAGGGGTCGGATAGGTCTATCAATAAGTCTCGCAGTTAATATTTCTTTTTGAGTAGGTTTACCTTCTCTTTTAAAAAACCCTCCAGGGATTCTACCTGCAGAATAGGTCTTTTCCTGATACTCTACCATTAAAGGGAAAAAATCTATATCTGCCCTTGGTTTTGCTGACATACATGCTGTTACCAACACAGCAGTCCCCCCACAAGTAACCATCACAGCCCCATTAGCCTGTTTTGCTAACTTTCCGGTCTCAAGAATCAAATTTTGCGCCCCAAAAGAAACCTCAATTCGCTCTAAACTCATGTAAATAACCCCCTTAATTTATCCTGTTCTACTTACCTATTCTTGCACTAAAACACAAAAAATACCCTCGCTCCCATTATAATTATAATAAGAAAATATATATCTCTTACTAATTATCCTCCACAATTAAAAACAAAATATCCGCACAATACAATCTGAAAATCCTTTTTCTAATTCTATTTTCGCAAATTCAATTTACTAATAGTTTCTTGATACTTCTGGGTATCCTTTTTCTTTAAATAGGCCAAAAGCCTTCTCCTCTTAGCTATCATCATCAACAAACCGCGCCTAGAATGAAAATCCTTCTTATGCTTCTTAAAATGATCTGTCAGATAATTAATCCTCTCTGTCAATAACGCAATCTGAACACTAGGAGACCCTGTGTCCTTGACATGTGTCTTAAAATCATCAATAATCTGAGCTTTCCTTGACTTCAACAAAACCATATTTAACTCCTCCTTAGCATATTGCCCTTAAAAATTCTTCTAAGGGATTCTTCCTTAGAAAGACATATTTTTAGAAAAGAATTTATTTAAGTCTAATATTATATACTACCAATATATATTATTATAGTCAAGCTATAAGAAATATATAGAAATTCATATGGATATATTAAATCTGAAATTGCATATTATAAAGCCTTTTATATAATGAACAATTCTGTAATAATTCATAATGAGAGCCAACCCCTACAATCTTACCCTTTTCTAAAACCACAATCTTGTCTGCTTTCTTAATGGTAGAGAGTCTATGCGCAATAGCTACTACTGTACGATGCTGCATAAGTTTATCTAGTGCCTCTTGAACATATTTCTCGGATTCTGAATCTAACTGTGAAGTAGCCTCATCCAATATCAAAATAGGAGGATTCTTTAATATAGCTCTGGCAATAGCAATACGCTGTTTTTCTCCTCCTGATAAACGAAATCCCCGTTCACCTATAATTGTGTCATAACCATTCGGCATATTCTGAATAAACCTATGCGCAAAAGCCTTTTTTGCCGCTTCCTCTATCTCCTCTTTTGCAGCATCCATTCTACCATAAGCTATATTAGCCCTTACTGTATCATTAAATAAAATAGTTTCTTGAGAAACTATCCCAAATTGCTGTCTTAATGATTTTAATGTAACATCTTTTATATCTATACCATCCATATAAACAGTACCCTTAACAGGATCATAAAAACGCGGGAAAAGATTTACTAAAGTGGTCTTCCCGGAACCAGTTGGCCCCACAATAGCAATCAATTCTCCTTTTTTTACCTCTAGATTTATATTTTTAAGTACTATTCCAGAATTCTTATCATACTGAAAGCATATATCCTTAAGTTCTATAGAACGTTTTAATTCTCCTACAACAATCGCTCCCTTCTTTTCCTTCACAGAAGGCTGCTTCTCCAATACACTATATATTCTTTCATTGGCGGCCAATGCCTGTTGAATTAATGCATTCACATTCCCTAATTTTTTTATAGGGCTTACCAACGTCATAATAGAACCTAAAAACATAGAAAAAACTCCAAACGATAAATCCCCTTCCATGACTTTTCTACCTAACATCCATAAGACTACACAAGCACACACTGTAGCAATAATCTCTGTAATAGGAGATATAAGAATAAGTCGCTTAACCGACTTCATCTTCAATTTATACAGCTCATGATTTTGTCCTTTAAATTTATTTATCTCATAATCTTCTGTGCAAAAGGCCTTAATAAGTTTTACCCCTGAAATAGTCTCTAGAAGATGAGCATTTATATCCGCCATCTTTTCCTGTGTACCTTTTGATATAGCCTTAAGCCTATTCCCTATTCTGCTTAATGGATAAATAATAAGCGGGAAAACTAAAAAAATTATCAAGGCGCCCTGAGGGTATATTGAAAAGGCAGTAATAATACAAATAATAATTACAAAAGATTGTTTAAATAGATCAATAAGCCCATAAGAAACAGCATTCTCTATTATATTCACATCAAATGTAATTCTAGAAACTAACTCTCCGGTCCTTTTAGCGCTAAAATAATCAAGAGACAGATTTTGTATTTTTTCATATAATTTATACCTAATATCCCTCATTAATCTTTGAGAAATATCACTCATCAAGAAAGAATAAGCAAATATTATAAAATTCTTAATTGACATAACTAATATAGTAACAAACAAAAAAGGGACTATTGCCTTATGTGGGTCCATATGATTAAGCCGACTAATTAAATCTAAAATAAACTGGGGCAAATGAGAATTAGGGACTCTTATCTGTTTATGAGTAAAAATCACATCGACCAAAGGGACCATTAGACCCAACTGGAAAACTTCAAAAAAACTACTTATAAACATAATACCAACCGCCAGGACAAACAACTTTTCATAGCCTCGTAAAAACCGCAGCATTTTGAGATAATTTTTTATCATAAATATATCCTTCCAAATGATATTCAAGACTAATTCATACACTGAATTTTACAAATTCCACTCCCATTAAATAATAAAGCTAAAAAACAAAATTTTATAATTAAAAATTCATTAGTCCCTTAATATTCCTTCTCATAAAAAGCGTATTGTAATAAAAATATCAACATAAATTTTTCACTAAAAAATGGATAATACCATACCAATTGACTTTTGTCGAGGTATTTGTTATAGTTTGATAGTATAAAATTCATAAAAATTATTCATTACAACATAAAAATATTTAATAAAAAATCATTTTATGAAAAAAATAAAAGTAGCAATCATAGGAATAGGCCATTTAGGTTCACGACATCTCAAGGTATATCATGAACTTCCAGAAAAAATTGAGATTATAGGTATCTGCGATATAAAAAAAGACAGGACAAAAACGATTGCAGAACATTATAATGTATACTTTACAGACGACTATACATATTTCAGAGATAAAATCGATGCAGTAAATATATGTGTACCCACTGAATCTCATTTTAGGATTGCCGAATTCTTCCTAAACAATAATATTCATACCTTTATAGAAAAACCCATAACCTCTTCTTTAGAAGAGGCAAACAAGCTCATATCTTTAGCAAATACAAAAAAACTTAAATTACAAATAGGACATATAGAACGATTTAACTCCGCCTTTGAGTCTATAAGACACTTTACTCATTCCCCTCTATTTATAGAATGCCACCGATTAAATAGATTTCCTAATAGATCACTTGATATCGGAGTCATAATGGATTTAATGATACATGATATTGATATTATCTTAGGATTAATCAATTCATCCATTAAAGACATACAAGCCGTAGGAGTCAATGTCCTTACAAATCTTGAGGATATTGCAAGCGTCAGAATTACCTTCGAAAATGGATGTGTTTGCAATTTAACTGCGAGCAGGATATCAGATGATGTTATGAGAAAGATACGTATATTTCAAAACGACTCATATATCTCACTTGACTATGTAAAACAAGAAGCCTTCATATATAAAAAGCATAAGAACAGGATACTCAAACACAGCCTTCCCATAGAAAAAAAAGAACCTTTAAAAAAAGAACTGGAACATTTTATTGATTGTATTCAGCAAGACAAAAATCCTATTATCTCTGGCAAAGAGGCAAGGGATGCGCTTAAAGTAGCATTGGAAATAACAAAAAAAATAAAATCTAACAATACCATACCAATGGCTCATGCCTAAATTTCAGTTTAATAATAGAAAAATAATAGATACTCGTGAAAAATTATGAAAAATAAAAAACCTAAACATATAATCATTATAGCTGGAGAAACCTCTGGGGACATCCATGCATCAAACTTAGTAAAATCAATAAAACAACTAGACCCTTCTGTGTCATTCTCCGGTTTAGGTGGACCAAGAATGAAAAAGGCAGGAGTAAATATATATTATGACATGACCCATATAGCTGTAGTGGGTTTTTTCGAAGTTATCAGACATATTATAAAGTTTAAAAAAATATTCAATCTTATCCTAAAAAAAATAAAAGAAAAACAGCCATCTGCAGTAATCTTAGTAGATTATCCGGGGTTTAATATAAGACTAGCAAAACAAATAAAAAAAATTTCTACATGTAAAGTAATATACTATATAAGTCCTCAGGTATGGGCATGGAAGGAAAAACGTATCTATCTTTTAAAAAAGTATACAGATAAGATACTTGTATTCTTCCTCTTTGAGAAAGAACTTTATTCCAAATTCGGAATGGATGTAAAATTCGTAGGCCATCCTCTACTAGACACTGTTAAGACAAACAAAACAAGAGACGAAATTCTATCTTCCCTTAACTTATATACAGACCGAATAACTATAGGACTCCTTCCTGGCTCACGAAAGAAAGAAATCAGCAGACATCTGCCTGTCATGCTACAGGCTGCACATATCCTTAATGAACAGCTCCATAATATCCAATTTGTAATAATAAAAGCAGAAAGTATAACAAAACGTGAAATAAATTCTCATTTAAAAGATTATCTTCATTCTAATAATCCATTAATATTAAAAATAGCAAAAAAAGACAGATATAGTGTAATTAATTCATGTGATGCTTGCATGGTAGCCTCAGGTACGGCAACTCTTGAAACCGCTATACTCCAAAAACCTATGGTTGTAGTATACAAAACATCATTTATAACATGGATTATTGCAAAACTACTCATCAAAATACCTAACATAGGAATGGTTAATGTCGTGGCAGGGAAACGTATTGTTCCAGAATGCGTCCAATTCTCTGCTATAGGAGAAAAAATAGCAAAAGCTATTAGACCTTATATCACCAACAAAGCCATAATATCTCAAACAAAAAAAGAATTAAAAAAAGTGAAAGCACTACTTGGGAAAGGTGGCGCTAGTATAAATGCGGCAAAAATAATAGTTAAAATAATAACAGAATATTCTGATAACTAAATAAAGCTTAAAATAATCCTTTAGAATAAAATAATAATATTAATTATAAAGGTATATTTAAAAAAATAATTAAAATCTCCAATACATAGGAATTACTATCATTGAAACAAGGAAAAAAAGCAGGCTGAGAGGAAAGCCAACCTTAAAATAATCCCCAAATTTATACCCTCCTGCACCCTGAACGATAAGGTTTGTCTGATATCCTATCGGTGTAAGAAAACTGGAAGAAGCTGCCACTGCCACAGCAACAAAAAAAGGCTTTGGATCTGCCCCTATCTTAAGGGCAGCTGAATATGCTATTGGAAATACCAATGCTGCAGCTGCATTATTAGTAATAAGAGATGTAAAAAGAGCAGTCAGAATATATACTGATGCCAACACCCCAACTGGGCCTATGCCATGGACAGCATTAATAACAAAACCTGCAACTGTCTCTGCCACACCGCTATTCTGGAGGCCTTTACATATGCCAAGTGCGCAGGCAATAGTAATAAGGACATCAAATCTAATAGCATTTCTTGCCTCCTCTACACTAACACAACGAAATGCTACCAACAATACTGCTGCAACAAGCGCAGCATGAAGCATAGTTATATGTTCACCTCCAACCATAGGGAGATACCTGCCGAATGTAGCAGCAAAAATCATCATGATCAATATAGCCAAAACAAGATAAGATTTATGATATACCTTAGGCTTTACAGGCCGAAGGGGAGATATCAAATAAAAATCCTGTGAATTTTTCCAGTTATTAACAAAATTATGTGCTGCTAAAAGTAAAAGAGTGTCTCCGGGGCGAAGCTTGATACTACCTATCTTGGACAAAATCCTTTCACCATTTCTATGCACAGCCAAGACTGCTGCCCCATATCTGCCTCTAAAAGAACATTCCTTTATAGTCTTGCCAACTACAGGCGAGTTAGATGAAACAACAGCCTCAACCAAATACCCCCGTATATTATGAAGATCAGCCTCGACAGGAACAAGCCCGGGGATGTCACATAAATCAATAACTGCAGAGGTGATACCAGCAAACAAAAGATGATCGCCCTCCTCAATTATCTCATTACTGGAGACAGGGCCTAATGATTTACCTCTCCTCTCTATTTCTACAAGAAACAACCCCTTAAGATTGCGTAGCCCTGCCTCAAGTATGGTTTTGCCTATCAACTCGCATCCAGGTTTAACACGCATCCTTACAACATATTCCTTTCTATTACTGCCTATAACCTCCATAATATCCCGCCTATCAGGAAGAAACCTATAACCAATAAAGGCCATATACCCCAATCCAACCAAAGCAGTTGGTATACCTATACGGGAGAGTTCAAACATAGAAAACCCCGTCATATTATGGTCAAGCATAAGCCCATGCAATACCAAATTTGTAGATGTGCCTATCAATGTGCAAACACCACCAAACATAGCGGCATAAGATAATGGAATAAGAAACTTTGAAGCCGGCAACCCCAATTTCTCTGCCCATTTTTTTACAATTGGTATAAATATTATCACAATAGGAGTATTGTTTAAAAAAGCTGAAAAAAAGGTTACAGGTATCATCATCTTAAGCATCAAAAAAGGTATACCTCTTTTGCCGTCATTAAAAATAATGGGACTACTAATACGAGTAATAGCTCCTGTATTCTTTACTGCTTGACTTACAATAAACAAGACTGCCACAGTAGCAAGACCCTGATTAGAGAAACCAGCAAAGGCCTCTGCGGGCGATATAACCCCCCCTAATATAAGCAGCACCAATGCCGTAAACAATATGGCATCAGCACTGGTAATCTCCATAGCAAGGGCCACTACCATAAACACGACAACGCCTATTGTAAAATATCCCTCAATCCCCATAACAAACAGTCTCCCAACTACAAATCTACGTTAGGAAATAAAAAAATTGGAGGAAAGACATTATCCTTACGGACTAATGTTTTATAGTAAAGCTAAAAAGCCCTATTACCCCCAAAAAAATTCAAATTACTTTTTAGAAGGTATATATCCGTTACGTTCCAAATATTCAACTATATGCTGAGCACTCTCCTGTTTAGTCTCATTCTCAGTATTAATGATTATCTCTGCAGACTCCGGTGGTTCATAGGGAGCGGATATACCTGTAAATTCTTTAATCTGTCCTTCACGTGCCTTTTTATAAAGGCCTTTTGGGTCCCTTCTCTCACATTCTTCCAAAGATGTATTTACAAAGACCTCAATAAAATCGCCTTTTTCAAGAAGGGCCCTTACTGCATCCCGATCTTTCTTATAGGGAGAAATAAATGAAGTAATCACAATAAACCCTGCATCCGCAAACAATTTTGCTACCTCCCCTATCCGCCGTATATTCTCTGCTCTATCTTCAGGAGAAAACCCCAAATTTTTATTAAGCCCATGCCTTATATTATCTCCATCAAGTATATATACATTAATAGATCTCTCAAACAAGATTGCCTGAAGTTCAACTGCAATAGCCGATTTTCCAGAGCCTGAAAGACCTGTCAACCATACAACTAAGCCTTTATGACCATTCACTGACTCTCTCATCTGTTTAGTTATTTTGGTATCGTGCCATGTAATATTCTTCTTGCTTACCTGTTCTTTTTCATCTCTTTGTTTATAAAACTTGGTCAGTATCTCTGCTATGGGTTTGCGTATAATCCTCTCATCGACATCTTCCCCTGCATGGAGTTTTCGCCTTAAATCTTTACCAGAAATACTTATCTGATGATAGCCTTTATCCTTATACTCATCTACAAGGCCCACCCTACCTAGTTCCTCATAATAAGCAGCAAAACCCACTTTAAATGGCTTTATCAAAAGTTCGCCATTTAGATTATCAAACTTTTGCTGAGCATCGAAATCACCCCATACTTGGCTCTTATCATCAAAGGGGGCATCAGCATGCCTGCGACCTATTATAATATCAGTAAATCCATGGTTCTGCCGATAAATAGCATGCATTACAGCCTCTTTAGGGCCGGCATAAAACATCTTTATATCAAGGCCTATCAACAAAAACTGGTCATTAAAATCATATGCCTTTCCCTTCCAAAACTCTTCATCCTTATCGCCTTGGCCTATGAGCCTGTCATTTATAAGAACCTCATATGTCTTCATCCTGATATCTGCCGGTACATCATCGCTCTTTGTCTGGCCTACAAGCGGATTAAGCACAACACCTGTGAAAAACCCTTCCTTTGTTAACTTCTCCATCGCATAAACCATAACATATTCATGCGCCCGATGCAGGGGATTTCTCGTTTGAAATGCTACTATCCTCTGCCATCCCCTCTCTTGAAAAAGCAAACGGGTTTCCTCTGGAGTAAGCATATATTTACTATAAAAAGAGTTGTTCACCCTTGGAAGCGCCCAAATCTTACCACCCATCAAATATCGCCTCTCATCATTATTGACAATCCTTGGCCCAGGATGATCTGTGCGTTCTGTTCCATACACGCATCTATTATAAAAAGGTTTGTCAAACTCATATATATCAGTAATTTCTATCGTGCCTATAACCTCACCTTGCCTATTTTTTACCGCAACAGTCTCACCAATACAAAAACTATCTTTCTCCCTATCCGTCATAGGAAAAGCCAAAGGGATAGTCCATGCATATCGGCTTCCGTTTCGTTCTATAACCTCGTTTTCCAGCACATTGTAAAATTCGTCCTGTCCCATCGGGCCGATAAGCGGGGACAACGTCCCATCTGCAATACGATAAAAAGTAGCTAAATCAGCATCGCTTATAGTATAAAACTTACTATGACGGAGTACCTCCTCTTTAAAATGCTGTCGTTCCACTTCCGGAACCATCCTGTTAACAAGTCCGCATCCCCCATGTGGTTGTGGTAAAATAACTGTTTCCTCCATTATTCCTCCTAATATTTAAATTTATCCTAAAATATATCTTTAATTAAAAAATAAAAAAATTTTTTCTTGATTTAAATAAAAATTAACACCAAAAAAACATTTACTTCTTTAATTTAACTGCCGTACCATAAGCTAAAACCTCAAAACACCCAATATTATTATTTTTCCGAGCTGTTATCTGAGCTATTAATGAAGTTCCAAATCGCATATTAAGAATAACATCAAAGCCCCTTGTCCTTGCCTGCTGCTTCATCCTCAATATAGCCTCTCGCCTTCCTCTCTCTAAAAGAGACTCATACACGAGTATACGTCCACCAAAAAAATTTTGTAATCCAGCAAAAAAACGCTTAAAATAATCTAAAGATATCACCACAGAACCATAGACCATCCCAGCCTCTTCTATATTTTTTATCTGCTCTATATCCTTAGAGGTAACTACAGGCAATCGCATATACTCTAGCTCTCGTTTTTTTATATCTCTGTAATGTTTGATTTCGACATAAGAACCAATAGCATAAGCGGAAACAATAAGGATAAGAAAAAACATAAAATTAAACATATAATCCCTCCTAAATCATTTTTACTGAACTCTAACAGCCGTACCATATGCCATCAATTCTGCTGCGCCCTGACTAATAGCTGATGTAGCAAACCTCACATTAATAACTGCATTAGCACCCATTTCTCTTGCCTGCGATTCCATCCTATGCAATGCCTCTGCCCTTGCCGTTTCCAGTAGTTTTGTATATCCTTTAAGCTCACCGCCTACCATATTTTTTAATCCTGCGGCAAAATCCGCCCCAACATGCCTGGCACGGACCGTACTACCTTGAACGATTCCATAATGTTCAACTATTTTCATCCCAGGAACCGAATCTATATTAGTAATAATCATCCCATCCCCTTTCCTTAAAGCATTATTCTCCTTATATGCATGAAAAAGATATTATAAAAAATAGTTGATTTAAAGACAATGACAGATAAAATTATCTAACAGGAGGAAATATGACATATAAAGAGCTAATGAACAAAATTAGATATCTGGATAACCTTACTGCAAAATGGATAATGCGACATTTTTATCTATTATTCTTCCAGATTGTCCTTGTTATAATATTTCTTTTTTGGTTATTTAACACAATACGTATAATTGATCTTAATTTCCAAATATCAGAAAAATCCATCATAGAACAAATCCTTATAACCCAATCCCTTAATACAAGCATTATCGTACTTCTTATCCTCCTGCTATCGTTTTGGACATTATATATATTTAACAGTATTCAACTGTTAAGAACCATTCTCAAAGATATCAATTATCATATTGCTAAACTAAGGATGAAAAATAAATAACATCCCTATTTCAAAATAAAAAAAATATGACAAATCTCTTTTCAAAAATATTCCACATACAATTCTCTTATTCTATTAATAGTTTCTTTGATTAAACCTACCCCTTTCGATGACGAGGTCTTTAATAAAGACGCCTGTTGACTCGCATAACTAGCCAAACCAAAAGCAGAAGAAAATAATATTAAATTTGGCAATAATTTTTTAGAAAAAACCCTAACCTTCCCCAGATTAACCGACTCTTTCGTTTCTTCTGCTATATACTCTATTAAACCAGATAAAAGGGCTCCCCCTCCCACCAATATAATACCGCATTCAATTCTATCTTCTTCTCTGGCCTTCTCTAATACACAAGAAATACCATCAACTAAAGGAGAAATCTTATCCTTTACAGCAAGATAAAGTTCTCTTTTCTTAACCGATATATATCTACCTTCTTTCTTAATAAGTATCTCCTCATCGCTATGTCTATCCACATTAAATGCTGTGGCATAAGATATTTTTAACTGTTCTGCCAAATCAAAGGATAAATCAAATCTATTAGCAATACTTATAGTAAAATCATCCCCTCCTATGGGAAGTTTTACTAACTCTTTCAAAATGCCATCCTTAAAAACCATAATATCTGTACTAGCCGCTCCAATATCTATAAACATACACCCCCGCTTTTTTTCCTGCAAATTCAAAACAAATTCTGAGGAAACATATATACTCAAACATACATCAAGCACATCATACCCTGCATGATTTACTGCTTTAATTATATTTCGTATACGATTAGCATTTGATACAATAATCAATGAGGAAACACCCAAATTACGGGCATAAAGTCCTAATGGATTGACGACAGAAGCAGTGCCATCAATTTGATAAACCTGAGGGATATCATGTAAAAGTTCATCATCAATCCCTACTCCTAACAATCGTGCTTGCCGTCTAAGTTTTCTTACGTCCATAGATGTTATAACCTTATGCCCCCTCTCGGTTAGAGGAATAACCGTAGTAATACGCTTTACATCTATTAAACAGTTATTAATACCCAAACAAACCTGTCGTATCCTACAACCTGTAATATTCTCTAATTCTCTAACAACAGTTTGGACACATTCTGTTAGCTCTTCTAATTCAGTAACCATACCCTTTCTAAATCCTAATGTTCTTATGTCAGTTATTCCCAGGACCTCTAATCTATCAGAAGGTTCTCTTTTCAGCAGACATGCCTTTATCGTTGAGGAGCCTATATCTATTCCGCAATAATATTTATCTCCAAAAACCGATGAAAACATAATCTAGTTCACCTATTTTATTTTTATTTTATTAAATATCTAATAACAGTTCTATAGGACAATGATCAGAGCCCATAACATCTTTTAATATCCTAGAAGCCTTTACTTGATCAATAAAATTATCTGATACAAAAAAGTAATCTAACCTCCAACCTATGTTACGCTCACGTGCCTTTGTTTTATAATCCCACCAGGTATAATGGCCACCTTCTCTATTAAAATAGCGAAAAGTATCTATATATCCATTTTCGATAAATTTCGTAATCCATGCCCTTTCCTCTGGAAGAAACCCTGTATTCTTTTCATTCTCTTTAGGCCTTGCAAGATCTATTTCCTGATGTGCGGTATTAACATCTCCACATATAACAAGTCTTTTACCTTCTGCCTTTAACTTATTTGCCTTCTCCAAAAAGCAATCATAAAACCTCAACTTAAACGGAACCCGCCTATTACCAGTCCCTCCATTCGGGAAATATATATTAAATAAAATAAACTCACCATAATCAAGCATTATGAGACGTCCCTCTGCATCAAATTCCCTCTTCCCCAAACCGTACGATACAGACAAAGGATTAATCTTCGTAAAGACTCCCACCCCACTATAACCTTTCCTTTCAGCAGCAGCCCAAAAGGTTTTATATCCATCAGGAGATAACAGTTCTTTGCGAAGATTATCTGGATGTGCCTTTGTCTCCTGGACACATACAATATCCGATTTAGTCTCTTCTAACCAATCAAGAAAACCTTTCCTATCTGCAGCACGAATACCATTAACATTCCAACTTATAATCCTTATCATGTTACCCTCTAATCTCCACAATATAAAAAATAAATTCCATTTCCTACATACTATTCTTTACATCAAAAAAGCCATCACAAACTGTTCCACAGCCAGGACATATTCCATTCTCCATATACAAAACTACTTCACCAGCCCATTTACGTGAAATCAACAAACGACCACAACTTTTACAATAAGTATTTGCCCCTTCTTCGTCTAAAATATTACCTGTATATACATATTTAATACCTTTTGATATCGCTATCTCTCTCGCTTTTTTTACAGTCTCCGGCGGTGTCGGAGGATATTCTAACATTTTAAAGGCTGGATGGAATGCAGAAAAATGCACAGGGACATTATCTCCCAGATTATCTACTATCCATTCCGACAATCTTTCCAAATCTTGAGGGCTGTCATTCTCATTAGGTATAACCAAATTGGTTATCTCAAACCACACATCGGTTTCTTCCTTCAAATAAACAAGGGTATCTAATACAGGCTGAAGTTCTACGGAACATAATCTGTTATAAAAATCAACAGATAAAGATTTCAAATCTACATTAGCTGCATCCATATAAGAAAAAAACTCCCTACGGGGAGTCTCATTTATATATCCAGCAGTAACAGCAACCGTTTTAATCCCTAAATCCCTACATGCTTTAGCTGTATCTATAGCATACTCAGCAAATATTACAGGGTCATTATAAGTAAAGGCAACTGCCACACATCCTTGCTCTTTAGCTGCTAATGCAATAGACTCTGGGTCGGCTTTAATACTGCTATTTATCGCATCTGTTGCCCTACTCATATGCCAATTCTGGCAAAATTTACATGCAAGATTACATCCAGCGCTACCAAATGAAAGAATATTCTTCCCAGGATAAAAATGGTAAAGCGGCTTTTTCTCCATAGGGTCAACATATAACCCCATGCACTTACCATATGTCAAAAGAATCAGGTTGCCATCTATATTCTTTCTTACCGAACAAAACCCCTTGCTGCCTTCTTTTAATATACAATGTCGCGGACATAAGATACATTCAACTTTATTAGCATCTAGCTTTCTCCAATACCGCGCTACATACCTATTAATACTCATAATATATCCTTATATCACAATTAACAAGTTTAATTATTCCCCCTCTTTAAATAAAGTTAATATACTAGCCTTCCCTAAATCTTCTATTAATAGCTGCTGCTGCCCTTCTGCCATGCCCCATAGCAAGGATAACAGTAGCAGCACCAAGTACAATATCACCACCTGCATAAACCCTTTCTATAGACGTTGCTCCATCATTACCCACAATTATAGTCCCAGAATCTTTGGTCCTCAAGCCCTCTGTTGTCTGAGGTATAAGTGGATTAGGGGTAGTTCCAATAGCTACAATCACAGTGTCAACGTCAATGAAAAACTCGCTTCCCTCAATAGGATAAGGTCTACGCCGGCCAGTTTCATCAGGCTCACCTAATTTATATCTCATACATTCTAATGCTTTTACCCTTCTGTTCTCATCTCCAATAATACGTTTAGCATTTTGTAGAAAATGGAAAATGACCCCTTCCTCCTTTGCATGCACAACCTCCTCTTTTCTAGCAGGCATCTCAACCTCACTTCTACGATAGATAAGATGTACTTCTTCAGCTCCTAATCTTACAGCTGTACGCGCCGCATCCATAGCAACATTACCACCGCCTAAAACCGCTACCTTATGAGAATCGAACATAGGAGTATCTGATCTATGTCTATCATATCCGCACATAAGATTAGAACGAGTAAGATATTCATTGGCAGAGAGAACTCCAACTAAATTCTCCCCATCTATATCCATAAATCTTGGAAGACCTGCCCCTGCAGCAATAAATATCGCATCATAGCCATCCTTTCTAAGTAAATCCATAATAGTCCTTGTCCTGCCTATTACAAAATCTGTTTTTATCTCAACTCCCATCCGCTTTAACAAATCGAGTTCCGTATTTACAATTTTTTTAGGAAGACGAAATTCAGGAATACCATAAACCATGACCCCACCTGGTTTATGCAATGCCTCAAATATAACTACCTTATGCCCCTCCCTGCGTAAATCAGCTGCTGCCGTGATACCCGCAGGTCCGCTACCTATAACCGCGACCTTTCTACCTGTCTCCTCTTTTATGACAGGGAAAGAAAGACTTCCGTTTTCTCTCTCCCAATCTGCAACAAACCTCTCCAATCTACCAATAGAAACAGCCTTACCAACATCTCCTAAAGCTTTACCTACTGTACAATTCAACTGGCATTGTTTTTCTTGAGGACACACCCTTCCACAAACAGCAGGTAATATACTACTTTCCTTAATAATACGAATTGCCTTTTCATTATTCCCCTCTGCTATTGCCTTAATAAATCCTGGGATATTTATCTTGACAGGACATCCTTCTATACATGGGGCATTTTTACATTGAAGACAACGTGCAGCCTCCATTCTAGCTGCCTCTGCAGAAAACCCAAGGGCCACCTCCAACATATTCCTGCATCTATTCTTTACATCCTGCTGAGGCATATCCTGCGGTGGAATAGTCAGCCGTTCTTTGGGTGCAAGGTTCCTATATTTTAAGTCATCATCTGACGCAAATTCATTCATATAATAATATAATAAATATAATAAATAAAAAATCTAACATTATTTTAAATTAAGCCTACATTTTCTATACGCCTCCTGTTCCTGTTCTTTATAGGAATTCTGTCTTGCAATCATATTATCAAAATCTACTAAATGCCCATCAAATTCAGGACCATCAACACACACAAACTTAGTCTGTCCACCAACAGAAACCCTACAACTTCCGCACATACCAGTTGCATCTACCATAATTGTGTTTAGTGAAACTATTGTCTTTATTCCAAAAACTCGTGTAACCTCACAACATGCCTTCATCATCACAGCAGGCCCTACCGCAACAACAAGATTTGGCTTCTTCTTATTTCTACAAAACTCTTCCAACGGAGATGTAACAATACCTTTAATACCTTCTGAACCATCATCAGTACAAATTACCAGCCTATCAACTATTGATCTAATCTCGTCTATCAAAACAAGCATCTGTTTAGAACGGGCCCCCATTATCACAATAACCTCATTACCTTTCTCTTTCATAGCTGTCGCTATAGGATACATAACAGCAGCACCTATCCCTCCAGCAACACATACCACAGTACCAAAATTATCTATGTAAGTAGGCCTGCCAAGAGGTCCTGCAATATGGGCAATAACATCACCTTCATTAAGCATTGAAAGTAGGTATGTAGTCTTGCCTACTACCTGAAATATAATAGTAATACTACCCTCCTCGATATCTGCATCTGCTATAGTTAATGGAATACGTTCTCCAAATTCATGTAATTGTAAAACAATAAACTGCCCAGGTTTACGGGCCTCCGCAATCAAAGGGGCATATACCCTAAATTTAAAGACATTTTCACATATCTGCTGTTTTCTAAGAATCTTATTCATATAATATTTATTAATATCTATCTATATTACTTATAATTTTTACTAATCAGGAGATGTAACCTCCCTTAACCTTTCAAGAAACTCCCTCATACTTGATGTATATTCTAATATCTTTTTTACATCCTCAACAAGTATAGGCTGTTCATCTAGAGGGTCCAAATAAAAACTAACACAAAGATTTATCCCATACGTATCATTAGAAATATAATGAGTAAAAAATTCCTTAATGATCGGATGTAACGATATATTTTTACCCTTTATCTTATCCAACTGTCCATCTTCTTCTAAAATAGTAGTAGGATGTAATATCTTATCTACCACATCCTTTATCCTATGAGTAAAGGCTAATATCATCCGAGCATCTCTTAACGGCATAGGGACATTTTGTTCTATATAAAAAGAAGCGATAAGATTAATAACTGATATATAATCACCTAGATAATGATACATAACATCCCAAATTAAAGGATGAATATGTATCTGTTCTCTTTTTATACGCTCATATAACTCTGTCTCATTAGGAATGGGATTTGCCATTATTCTCCCCCTCTAGGATACTATCAGCCACCTCAAGTACTACACCAACCCATTCCTTAGCATCAATGGGTTTCAATAAATAATGAACAGCACCTAACTCCTTCGCCTTATTTATAGCAGTCTCATCTGTAACACGGGTTACCATAATACATCTAGCTGAGGGATCAATCTTTTTTATCTGTTCCAAAACACCCAATCCATCAATAGAAGAATTCCCTAAACGTATGTCTAAAATATTAATATGAGGCCGTTCCTTTTTAAATATCTCTAAAGCAGAAATGCCATCCAACGCCTCAAAAGTAGAAAATCCTCTCAACCTCAATATCTTCCCCATAAAATCAGTAATACCTTCCTCATCATCAACAATTAAAACTTTTAGCATCTGGTATTTCATCATATTAACCCCTATCTTTATAAAAATCTATTAACTAATTCTGTAAATAATTTAAAATGAGAAAACGGAAATGATTATAAACTCTATTATGTAAATAATAAATCAGATTTCAAGGATAAAAAAAAAATAATAAAATAAAAATATCCTTTTATTTTTAATAACATAACCTGACTCAAAACACCTTTCTTGTATCCCCACCTCTAACTCTACCCTCCTTATCAAGAGCATCACGGAAATCTCCCTTATGAACGGGTAACTCCACGATAAATATAGCCCCCTTCCCTACCCCCGCAGACTGTGCCCATACATTCCCTCTATGTCTGGCAACTATCTTCCTTACATGATATAACCCCAAACCCGTTCCTTCCGAAGAGCCTTTCGTCGTAACCGATGCAAGAAAGATATCTTTTATCATCTTTTTAGGAATACCATATCCATTGTCACTAAATTGAATACATATAACATCTTCGTTTTTCCTAAATACCTTAATACGTATCCTTTTATCCTTTCTATCCTTTACTGCATGCAAGGCATTTGTCATAAAATTCATAAAAATCTCTTCTATCTGTACCTTATCTCCTAAAATAAAAGGGAGATTCTCCTCCACGTCAACGATAAAATCAACCTGTTCATTTTTAAGTCTAGGGCCTATTAATGTTAAAAAAGATGCAACTGCATCATTTATCTTTAAAGGTTTCAGTTCTCCTGTCCCCAATCGTGAATATTCTAAAATAGATTCTACCATACCTGATACCCTCTTAGACGAATCCACGATATAATCAATCGTCTTATTAAACTCCTGCCTCAACTCATCAGGCATTAAAACAGCAGGATCATTAGTCAATCGTTCTCTTAAATATTCCGCCTGATTAATAATTATACTATTAGGATTATCTATCTCATGGGCAAATGAACTCGCCATCATATCTAAAGACGCAATTCTTTCCTGAAATCCTTTCTCCTCAATTCGTTTAGCCTCCGCCTCAAAATAAATACAATTCTCAATTGCCAATGCAGCCTGATTACCTAAAACAGACAATACATTAATAAGGTCTGTAGAATATATACTCCTATCTTGCCTTTCTCCCAAAAGTATCAAACCTAATAAGGCCTCCTCACTTATCACAGGAATTACTACATGTGCTCCCAACTCGTCTGCTTCTTTGACAAAACCTTTAAGTTCTGAAGAAGCTGAACTACCTTGAGCATCCAGCAATAATTTCATCTCCTCAAACACAATAGGAGAACGATCCTTAAGTATTTTAGTAACTAAAAAAGAATCCTCCTTAATACGGACAGGACACTTTTTCCTATGTGCTACTGCCTTAAGAATAAAACCTCCTTTCTCAAAAGATTTAAGATAAATAACAGCGTTATCAAGTCCAAGACTTTCAATAAGAATATTCACGATGAAACGCAGTAATTTTTTTAAATTGCGTATATTGGTCATGCCATAAGAGGCCCTGCGCAAAAAGTCCTGAATCCTCAACTCCTCCTCAAGGAGACGAGCTTCTGCCCTCCGTTGAAGATATATATATATAAAAGGTCCTGCTGTTGCAAAAATAGTTATTGTTATCAAAGGAACCCAAAACCAATTCGAGCCAAAAGTTTTCAGCAACCAAGTTTGCCCCCAAATAGTACAACCGAAAGGTATTCCCAAAATAAGGCAATAAACGATAATAAATACGCTTAAACGCGTAAATGCTATTTTAATATCTAATAACTGGTATTTTATAGTGGCATAGGCCACAATAATAACAAATATAATTTCGAAAATAAAACCAAAAGGAAATATCTCTATACCATATTTAGGGATATAGTCTATTGCCCCCATCAAAGCCACAGTATAAGCAATAAAAATATAATTAATTTGCATTTTCTCTATCGGAGAGAGAACCTGTTGCTTTTTTACATACAAAACATAAAATCCTCGCAAAAATATCCCAAAGAATATAATTAAATAAACAGGATGTAATAAACCTGCTTTAGAATAATATCCCCAAAAATAACGATATACACCGCTTAGAAATAATCCCGATGACATAGAAAAAGGAACCATCGCTAATATAATAAAATATGAAAATAAAACCCACTTGAATTCATTACTCTTTTTAGTATAAGATACTGCAAAATGATAGAAAGCGGGGGCTGTAAACATCGCTCCTGTACAAGCAATCCTACAAAAAAATAATGCTAAAGACTCTTCTACGGTAGAATAGGCAAGCACGTATCCAAATAACCATACAAATAAAGCAAAACAAAATATTGCAAAACTAATATTATTCGACGATCTTATATTTGCCCGCAAAATTAAACATCCAGCGATAAAGGAAAAAACAGCTCCCAATAATACGGGGATAACATAGATATTCATTATCATTGCTATTGCCTTTTAATTATTCCGAAATTATACTTTTTAGCATATTCACTTAAAATAGCTAAATTTTTCTTATTAATAGGAGGACAAATAAGTGAACCTTGCTTGAGGATAGGAATTAAATTACTAATATCAAACGATAGGGGCATAGAATTAATGTAAGGAGTAAAAAATTTCCCAACACTCTTATAATATTTTCTCTCCAATCTATTTTGGTGTGTAGGAATTTCTGCAACATGTCTAACTCCCCTTATATTGAAAATATCAATCATATATAATAGATATAGAGAATGTGGTGTTGGTTTCGGCGCAGTTATATGACATTCTATTATAGAATTTTGTTTAACAAGCAAACATATTACCTTCGCGACGTAATCAACGGCAACAATATTTAAGCCACTATCTTTATTAAAACAAATTCTCATATCTAAGTCTATTTTTTCCCTGAATAAATTTTCCTCACTCACCCCCTTCTCTCTAAGTTTCATCCATCCAAAAAACGCCGCCCATCCGTAAAACACATCAAATTTGCTAACTGCACCAAGCGGCTGTTCAATAAGTCTTCCGCATACTACAGATATCCTAAAAATCTTAATTCTCTGGCCGGTCATCCGGGCATATCCTCTGACCAGCATCTCTGCCTCAAGTTTTGTTTTCTCATATGGATTTCTGAAAGTACCTCCAAGGTTAATAAAATCAGGAGATACTTTACCACTCACATTACCACAACAATATGCCGTTCCTCCATAACAAAACTGCCCCACATTAAGCCTCGAAATAAGTGAAAGGATATGTAAAGTCCCGTTTACATTTATCTCTCTTACTTTTCTTTCAACTATAGGGCCATGCCTCAAATCTGTCAACGCTGCAAGATGGAAAAATATATCTATAGGTTCCTTTGACAATTTTCTAAAGTCATCATCCTTCAAGGATAAAGATGGCTCTTCTAATTTAATAGAAATACACTTTATAAACGAATCCATAGTTTGCAGGACCATTTCCCTTACATTACAATCAGAAGAAATATAGTAAACTCCATCGTCCTTTAAAATATTAAAAATTCTTTCCCGTATGTCTGCCGACTTAGAATGCCTGCCCAAAACAAATATCTCTAATTTATCAAGATTACTGATATTCTGTTTAATAATCTCAAATAACAAATTCCTGCCAACCAGGCCAGTAACACCTGTTATTGCGATCCTAAATTTTGCCATATTTTTTAACACTAACCTTTCTTAAAAAATAAAATTCTATATAAACAAAAAAGCCCTCAATGCAGAATTACCTGCACTGAGGGCTAAAAACTACCATTATGTTCATATTCTAATAATATCTTATTCATCAACCTCACTCATAAATTTTCCTCATAAAGAAATATATACTCCTTTATTATTGAGTATAAATAACTCTCATAAGGAAACTCTCTACTAATATAAAATAGTATACCACAAAAATTATATTTTTCTATATTTCAAAAAAATTTATCTCACTAACCCTGAAAACCCCATAAATGCCAGAGAAAGCAATCCTGCAGTTACAAGCGCAATTGGCATACCTTTCATCGCTTCCGGGATGTCTGCAAACTCAAGCTGTTCACGCAGGCCTGAGAATATAATCAATGCAAGACCAAACCCCATTGATGTAGATATAGCAAAAACAATACTCTCTATAAGGTTATATTCT
>CAZHWM010000003.1:0-3443 GCA_964535935.1 uncultured Planctomycetales bacterium | reverse complement strand
CATACCAAGACAATATACCATAATTGGATTTAAATGAACAAATGTTTTAATCCCCCTTTTTTTTGTCATCTCGCATGTACAACACATCATCTCTTCAGAACCTATAGCATATACGACATCCGGGGCATATTCTTCTAATATCTGTTTTAATATATCCGATGCCAATCCTTTCCGTTCATAAGAACCGTCTTCTGTAGTAATATAAATCTTATTACAAGAAAGCCGTATTTGTGGCTCTAGCATCAATGCCCTTTTAGTTCGAGCACCTATAATACCTATAACCTTATTTCCTACTCGTTTATATGCCCGACATATAGGCAATATTTTAGCTGTCCCCACCCCTGTAGCGATACAAACAACCAACCCTACTTTCTCAATTGTAGCTGGTTTCCCCAACGGGCCTAAGATTGAAAATATCTCCTCCCCTAATTGCAATGCACCCAATTTTTTTGTTGTTACCCCACGTTCTTGAAAAATAAGAGAAATATGTCCCCTATCTCTATCGAAATCAACCACACTTAAAGGGATCCTCTCATCTCCTTCTTCCGGACATACCGATACAAACTGACCAGGCAAAACTTTCCGGGCTATATTAGGGGCAGTTACATCCAATCGCTTTACATGCGTAGCTAATATTTGTTTGTTTACTATCTTAAACATCTACAAATTACCTATCTTTCTAACTCTGTCAAAATATCCATGGTGGTGGTTTTGGCAAAGAATTACCAATCTTAAGCAATTCATGTAAAATAGAAAAGGTTCCCTCCACCATCTTTACAGGAAGCTGAAGAATAGCGCAACCACTACATAAAAACAACAGAACAAAACAAAAGGAAAATAAATAAAATCCTTTCTCTTTACCCATGACCTCTAGCCTTCCACCCATTCATTTACCAAAAACCTCTTCTTCAAACCACCCCCCCTAGCAATATCCCTTGCAAGTTCTTTTAACCTCGATTTATTCCCTTTTATCACCGCAGAATAACGAAAGGTAAGGCTAGGACACACATATATCTCAAGACCAGATGAAGTTATTTTCATCCTCTCTATCTTATCCAACGGTATATATGTACGAGTAAGATCACCCCCCTCGTCTTTAAGAAATATTTTATGTTCACTTAAGGTAATTGTCCCTTTTACTTGAAAATCTCCTTCTTTGTATATACCCTCTCCATAACAAAATTCCATGTACTTCCTCCTTAACTTATAAAAATTTTTAGTTTATAAAACTTACAAATAAAGCATATATTTCCTAAAATAAATAATAAAATGCATAACAAATCTATCTCATATGTACATACCACGTAGCCTCCATTACACTATTATTTTTTAATGTAGTACTGAATATCACAACATCCACATACTCTAGTCCCTGTAATACAGGATATACAAATTTATCCAAAACTATCTGCTGAGAATCTATTGAATATTTTTTTGAATAATATCCTTGAATAATCGGTATCAACTCTGCCTGTTTATCCTCCAGGGCATCTATGTCAGATTCTAGTGCCTTAATATCATCTTTTAAACTATCCATTTTTATTCTTATAGTTGTAGTATCCTGATTTTGTTGGGTTTGCATTTCCCAAAACATATCTTCCAATCTTTTAAGTTCTTTTTTCTTTTTATTTAATTCATCTCGTTTACTATCAGCCTCTGCCTTTACATCATCAAGTAACTTCTGCGTACCAGAAAGAAATGCCTCTTGTTTATTTATTTTCTCCTTCACCCAGTCAATTCCCCACTCTACAACATCTTGTAATCTTTCCGCCATACTCCCTAATCTTATAAACTGAACTGTTCTCACTTTATCATCAAAATAAAAATCTGATAATCTGCCACCTTGATATCCTGCTAAAGATAACTTCCTATCCATATAAGCATCTATGGCCATATACAATAATTTACGGTCTACAGAGACCAGCACATAATCATCAATAATACAATAAGCTGGTTGAATCTTCTTTAAAGGTAACACAAAATATCTAATAATATATCCTTTATAATCCTCATCATTAAGTGATAGAAATGGATTTTCCAAGAGCTTCTGCAATAATTCTGTAGTTCTTTCAGTATCCTTTACCTTAACAAAAAAGACCATTTCAGGCACATAAAAAGAGTCAACCTTCTCTATATCAAAAAGATAACCTCCTAATTCATTTCCTAACACTGATGTGATTTCGTCTAAATTTAGCCCCTTCATCTCCATTACTTTCTTTATTTTCTCAGCAGGAGAAGAATCATCTGTTTCATCAGCACCGCTACTATTTACTGACTCAGATAAAAGGCTAGCCAAATCCACACAACTAGTCCATTGATACATAATAACCTTCTTAGGAATAAAATTTATTGTCTTATTATCTGTTGGTGGGCATAATAAATTTTCTTTCATTCCAGATACTAATTTATCCTTATCAAACAACATATCCGCCTTTACAACAAAACTATTGTCAATGTCTGCAGAAACTGTCAATACCTCAAATCCTTGAACCTTATCAAATACATCTCTTAATCCTTCTTTTATTCTCTTTATCCTCTCTTCCATATCCGCAACAGTGGCCCCCTTACCATCACTATCAAGTTCTATTCTAAATTTTATTTGTTTGTCTATCCATTTTACGATATCTTTTGACTGTTCCTTAAACATAGAAAATAAACCATGTATATTAAAATATAAATCAAAAGAAGCAGAATCTAAAAACTCTTTACTTGCTTTATGATACATCTTATCATTAGAAAGAGATTGTCTTGCCCCTGTGAATGTATCAAGACACATACGAGCAGCCTTATCCCCTGTTCCTAATATCAAGAAATTCTTTATTTTTACATATGAAAAACTAATCCTTTGTCGGTTAAATCGTATAATAGTGATATCATGGCCTTTATATTCCATTTTTTCTACTATGACATTTTTAACAAATTTTTTGATATAATTAGGGAAGGATGTCATTATATCAGAAGAAGGTGAAAGCCGAGTAACAATAAACATACTTGAAAATAATTCATCTGCTATCTTAGAAGTAATTGGAGACTTAGCATCCTTTATATGGCTGAAATTAAACTCTATAGGATAAACCCCTATCATAACCTCATCGTTAAATAGTTCTTTAAAAAATGCCGTAGTAGCTATCCCCCCGGGTGGATTCTTAAAAAATTTAATTACAGCTGCAAGTCTAGGATCAACAACTTTATGTTTTACCAAAACATTAAAATCTAGGCCTAATATGGATTTCCATAATCCATTATTATGGATAGCATTAATAATATGAGAGAGGTCCCTAAAATGAACAATACTAATTGCACCTGCAGGCAACATATCTTCTGGTTTCAATTTTGATCTATGCAAATACCAAAATATAACGATATCAATTAAGACAATCACACTAATTACAATCAAAACAATACCTATCTTTTTCTTCATAAATACAACTCCCTAAAAAATT
>CAZHWM010000002.1:0-37817 GCA_964535935.1 uncultured Planctomycetales bacterium | reverse complement strand
CAACCGACCTTTCATCTTTTTAAGCAGCCCTTTACATATCTCAGCAGAATTATCCTCGCATCCATCCATAACAAGTATAAGTTCGTAGTTATAATCTTTTTCAGCAAAATAATCTACTATACGTATAAGAGAAGGGCCTATCCTTTCTTCTTCATTATAAATCGGCACTACTACTGAAAGGAAATATTCGACTACCATAATATCTCCAATATATTTAAATCTATTATAAAAACAATTTTATCTAGTTTCGTATATATCTTTGCTGAAATTCTAATAAAAATTTATAAGAAATACGAACTCTTGTATAGAACTTCATAAATTCTCTTTCCTCTTTACTAAATGCCAAACCAAATTCTTTCCCTTTATGTTGAATGTGCCCGCCTCGTTTTATGAGTTTCTTATATACAACATTATTACAACATGAATAAACCGCGGAGAGACTATTGTGCATCTCTGTTATCCATGTCTCAAGTATTCCACCTTGAACAAATAACTTTTATTAACATAATAAACAGACAACAGCTGTGATGTATTTACATCCTCTAACTTCGTTTGTAACTATCATTCGCTGTATAGCCTTATCATGATGTCAAATGCAGTAGATAAAACCATCTGAACCTTTAAAGATAACAAAAATGTAAATTTATCCAACTGCTCATATGCAACTCTAATTAGTTGTTCTAACTTCCTGTCTTGCATATATATCTGCTTAAAGTCTTCATATGCCTTTCTTCGTAAATCTGGGTCATCTGATTGTGTATTTTTAATAACAGCTCTTTTGGTTTCTATATCCTTTTTTATCTCATCCCACTCTGGCCTTAACATACAGCTTTCCATCTTAGATACCCATTCATTATATTCTTTAATATCACCTTCCAACCTCTGCTATAAATATATGTCTTAAGATTTAAAAAGGAGATAATCTTGAATAATATTTTTATGATCAAATGCATAATCTAACAGCAATAAATCTTTATACGGCACTACTTTTACTCCTTGCGCATCATCCCCTGCTTTAAGATCGCCTTCTCCTTTTGCTACAAATACAGTACTTACAGTATGGAACCTAGGGTCTCTATTAGGAGCAGAATAAGTATGAAACTGTCTAACATCTTTCAAATCTAGATTCGTTTCCTCTTTTGCCTCCCTTACCACTGCATCCTCTAAACTCTCCCCATAATCTAAAAACCCACCCGGTAACGCCCAGCCATAAGGCGGATTTGACCGTTCTATTAAAACAATACCGTCACCATATTCTATAATAACATCAACTGTTACAAACGGCCCTGCACCTAAATCATCTCTAAAATGTCTTATATAACCTGTTATAGTAGAAAGAAAAGTATCATATATATCTCTATTTCCTATACAAAAATAAATCTTCTTAACATGAGAAGGATTAACACGAACAAACTTCAGCACCTCCTGAGTCATTATCTTTGCAGAGCCTACAACTGAAAACCGCGATTTATAACATCCAATTGCTGGGATAGCTACAGAAGCTATCTCCTGTTCCTTTACACGTTTTAACACATTCGCACATGCCTGCCTTATGATTATATCATCGGTATATCCAGCTCTATCAAAAACAATTACAGTAATAATAAATTTATAAGGCATATTAACTACTGGCATAACTATTGTATCAGCAAGTGAAAGTCCATCACGATTCTTTATCTCCATAACAGCCTTCTTAATAACATCACTATCAAACTCTGAGCCAATACATAAATCCATATCTACTGGATTAATTATAGCATCTACTTGCAACCTGTTAATATCATCATTTATGATATCTAATTCCGTATCTCTTATTATCATATTATTACCTCTTCTTTATCTATTTTTTTAATTTATCATTTAATAATTCCTTAACAAAAAACAATGCCTCCTCTTTTGTGGTAATCTTCCCCAATGCCTGTTGTTCTTCCACAGCAGACAATATTTCAGAAAAGACAGGAGATGGCTTTAGTTTGAAGCTATTAATAAGATCATTGCCTGTTATAAGACGGAGTATAGGTTCTTCTTTTTTCTTATCAAAATATCTTTTAATAAGTTCTATACAAATTTGTTCATGTCGTTGCTGATCTCTTTCTGTTGTAAGCGGACCTGCCGTAGCCCTCTGATCAGCCATAGATAGCAAAAGTATACTTACAGCCTCATCTTTTGTATCACGAAAATAACGAAAGATTGCCCGTTCACTAATATAGGTTAAATCCGATAAGTATCCTGGGCGAAGATGCCATCGCACCATATCCTCTAAGGCAATTCGTTCTCTGGTTGAAATTTTAAGCATACGAGCTATATGTCTTACAATATATTGACCAACACGCTCATGTCCATGAAAAGATAATTTACCTCTTTCTTCCCTTCTGGTATCAGGCTTACCTATGTCATGCAAAAGCGCAGCCAATTTTATTAATGCCTTACGACTACGCCCTCCTCCCAGCGATTCTGTTAGATACTCAATCATATCATTACCACCAATATCCTCCCATCTCTTTTTTTCATAAGTAGAAACAATCTTATCTAACTGCACTACAGTTTCTAGAGAATGTTGCCACACATCTAAATGATGATACGTGCCTTTTTGTTTACATTCATACATAACTTTTACTTGAGGTATAATCTTATCCAACAATCCCAGCCTTGCTAATGATTTCAAGATTTTTCCGGCTTGATTACTATCAAGAATTTTAAATAATTCCGTACATATCCTCTCATATGAAACAGAGGTTATCAATTCGGTTTCCTGTTTTATCTTACTTAAAGTAGCCTTTTCTATATTAAACCCTAAAACAGCCTTAAGGCTAAACGCCCGTAACATCCTTAAGGGGTCTTCTTTAAACGCCTTAGCAGATACCATTCTTATCAGCCGTGCTCTAAGGTCTTTTAACCCACCTTTATAATCCTTTATAAAAGATAAAATATCATCGAATTTATTAAATTTGGTGATATCTACCACAAGAGTATTTATAGTAAAATCCCTATGAGAAAGATCTTTCCTTAATGTATCTGCACGAAAATCCGCAAAATCAAAGGTATATAACATACCATTTATCTTTTTTGCTATCCTAGCACAACCGCGCTCTCCATCCAATAATACAAAAGCACCATGTATCTGCTTTGCAAATAATCTAGCTACCTTTAAAGAGTCTGTTTCGACAGCAAAATCAAGATCTGCAGTATCTCTATTTAATAGTAAATCTCTTAAAAACCCTCCTACCAAAAAGATAGGGATCTGTTCTTTTTTAGATATATTACATATGATATCTAATTGAGGATATATATCTGATAAAGGCATGCTACACCGAAAGGAATTCTTTAACGCCACAATCCAACAAGGTTAAATATATCGATATTAGCTGTTATCATCAAAAATTAATACTTTATTGAGCACATCTTCCTCAACAAATATAGGAGCACCGCAACGCACAGCAAGGGCAATACCATCAGAAGGCCTGCAATCTACTAATTTTATCTGTCCATCTGCTGTCTTAAGTTTGATTTTAGCAAAAAATGTATTCTCCTCCATTTTATCTATAATAAGACTATCCATTACTACTTCCAGACTCTTAAGTAACTCTGCCATTAAATCATGCGTCATTGGTCTTGGGGGCTTCAATCCTGAAAGTTTCATTTTTATACTCGAGGCCTCAACCAAACCTATGACAATAGGGAATTGCCGACTTCCTCCCTTTTCTTTAAGGACAATAATCTGTTCGTCCCTTTTCTCATCTATTATAATCTTAGTTAACTCTACTTGAATCATATGCTCACTCACTACAAAAAATATTCTACAAAACTAAACTTATTATCAAACTTATCTGCTCTAAGAATTCAAATTTTTATTAAACATAGACTGAAGTTCGCTCATAAACTGATTAACATCCCTAAATTGTCTATATACTGATGCAAACCTAACATATGCTACCTCATCCAAATCTGCCAATCTTTCCATAATCATCTCTCCGATATCCTTAGAATGTATCTCACGATCAAATTTTTTATGAATAATACGTTCTATCTCAAAAGTCATATCCTCCAATTTATCTATACTAACAGGCCGCTTCTCACATGCCTTAATAAGACCTGCCAATATCTTCTCCCTATCAAAGGTTTGTCGCCGGCCATCCCGTTTCACTACCATCAATGGAAGATGTTCTATATATTCATAGGTAGTAAAACGCCCGCCACACCTCAAGCATTCGCGCCTCCTCCTTATAGAGGTACCATCGCTATTTAACCTCGAATCTACCACCTTTGTCTCACTATTATTACATGATGGACATTTCATCACACAATCCATTCCTTATCACAAAATCATCCTACATTAAATTGGGATATAAGAGATTTATATATTGGGAACTGAATTGTTAATGCCTTAACCTCCTTCATAATCTCGGCTAGTTTACTATTGTCATTCCTATTCAAAATAGCATCATCAATTAAGGCTGCAATACGCTCAACTTCCGCCTCTTTCATTCCACGTGTTGTTATTGCAGGAGTACCTATGCGTATCCCACTTGTTATACTGGACGGTTGCGGGTCAAACGGGATCAAATTCTTATTAACTGTTATCTTAACCTTATCCAAGACATCAGAGGCCTCACTCCCTGTAATATTCTTACTTCTTAAATCCACCATAAAAAGGTGATTATCAGTCCCCCCGGCCACAATTCTATATCCACGCTCCTCCATTGCAGCGGCAAACGTCTTTGCATTCTTTACAATCTGTGTTTGGTATTGCTTAAAATCCTCACTTAATGCCTCTTTTAAAGCTACCGCCTTGGCAGCAATCACATGCATAAGGGGACCTCCCTGTATTCCAGGAAATATCCTAGAATCAATCTTCTTAGCAAATTCTTTCTTACATAATATCATTCCCCCTCTAGGGCCTCTCAGAGTCTTATGTGTAGTAGTCGTCACAAATTCTGCATAAGGGACAGGATTAGGATGCAAACCTGTAGCAACCAATCCTGCAATATGGGCCATATCGACAAAAAGCACTGCTCCTACAGAATCACATATTTCCCTAAACTTAGCAAAATCTATTATCCTAGAATACGCTGAAGCACCTGCTAATATCAACTTCGGTTTATATTGCTTTGCCAGAGATGCAATTTCATCATAATCAAGCTGTTCTGTATCTCTATTAACTTTATATGAAACCACATTATACGATTTCCCTGAAAAATTAATCTTAAACCCATGCGTAAGATGCCCACCACAAGCCAAATCCATTGCAAGAATAGTATCTCCATATTCAAGAGCAGCCATATAAACCGCCATATTTGCCTGTGAACCAGAATGAGGCTGCACATTAACATGTTCCGCACCAAACAACTGCTTCGCACGCTCAATAGCAAGGCTCTCAGCTACATCGACATACTCACAACCACCATACCAGCGAGCAGAAGGATATCCCTCCGCATATTTATTTGTCATAATACAGCCCTGTGCCTCTAGGACCGATTCTGAGACAATATTCTCTGAAGCAATCAACTCAATATTATTTTGTTGTCTTACAAGTTCCTTACTAATAGCATCATATATTTCAGGATCAATTTCTTTTAAATAACTCATTTGATCTCCTTTAAAAATATAAATATACCTTCTTTTACCTATATTAAACCTACTAAATTACAATTCCTCGCCCTTCTCTATTTTTTTTATTAATCTCACCCTACGCAGATGACGACCACCATCAAATTTTGTATTAAGCCAAACGGTAACAATCTTATTAATATCTGACGGTTTAGTAAACTTAGCACCAAGAACAAGGATATTAGCATTATTATGCCGTCTAGAATATTCTGCTGTTTCTGTATTATAGCACAAAGCAGCATAAGCACCGCAAATTTTATTAGCCGCTATCACATGGCCTAATCCTGTCATACAAATAAGTATACCTATATTATTCCGTGAAGCTGCCACTGCCTTAGCTACCTTATATGAAATTATAGGATAATCAAAAGGTCTGTCATCGTTAAAGACCCCAACATCAACCACATTATATCCTGATTTCTGCAAAAAAGTCACAATTTTACTTTTTAGTTTATATCCCCTATGATCCGCACCAATGTATATTTTTTTCAATTTATTCCTCCTCATCAATTTACATAATATAATAGTTATCTTACATAAAAATCCAAAACTATTATTAGCTACACTAAATCACAAACCTTATCTACTGCTTCTTTAATTATAGATAAACATTGTTTATATTCCTCATGAGACTTCCCAATAGGATCAGGTATATCCAAACCATTTCTTACATCCTGTTTAGAAACACAAAACTCTCTCAACAAATAAACCCTTGATGAAACTTCAGGTGCCATAGTTAAAACCTGCTCTCTATGCCTTGCAGTCATAACAAAAATCAAATCAGCCTTTTTTAAAAGTATTCTGTCCAGAGGACGAGAAAAATGTCCACTCGCATCAATCCCTTCCTCTTTCAATACAGCTATTGTCTCATCCGTTGCCGGAAACCGTAAAAAAACACCTGTCCCTGCAGATGTTATCTCTATATCATCTCTATCCTTCAATCTATCTCGCAATAAATACTCTGCCATAACAGAACGGCAACTGTTACCTGTACACACAAAAAGGACTGTCTTTCGACTGGCTATATGTTCAACCTCCTCAATAGATATAACTCCCTCTCTTAACATTACAGGTTTATCTGTGGTCAAATCTACAACAGAAGATGACCTTTTAAATTTCGTCTCACCACCATCAATAGCAATATCTACCAATCCTTTAAACTGCTCCACAGCATCCTGACAATTCACAGGAGCGGATTCTCCACTTATATTTGCAGATGGAGCTGCAAGAACACTACGACTTTCAAAAATAAGCCTTAAAGCAATAATATTATCTGGCATACGTAGACCTATAGTTTCTCCTTCAAGCTTTGAAGTTACCACAACAGTCAACGGTCCTGGCCAAAATGCATCAATAACTTTATATAAAGAAGTTGAATCACTTCTACTATATGCCAATAGTGCTTCTCTTGAAGGTACTAATACAGAGAACGGTTTATCTTCTGGTCTTCGTTTCACCTTTCTCAAACGATCTATAGCTACCTTATTAAATAAATCCGCTCCAATACCATACACCGTATCTGTAGGGAAAATAACCAACCCTCCTTTTCGAACTATATCTGCGCAGTAAGAAATCTTATCTATATCTGGATATTCCGGATCAAGTTTTATTATCTCCATAATATACAACTCAAAACTGTTATATTGCACAATTTAACCTTGTTGATTTATGCATTTTTCACTATTTAACAAGGTTGAATTGTGCAATAAAGAAATAACTATAGATTAATTTTATTAATAGGTGTAGATAAAACCTTCTGCCTCTGCTCTTCTTTATAGTTCAACAGCAAATTTGAAATATTCTTATCCTCAATCCCTAAAATACGTAACGCTAATAAAGCTGCATTCTTAGCCCCGGCCTTACCTACTGCAACCGTTGCAACAGGCACCCCCGGTGGCATCTGAACTGTTGATAACAACGCATCCATTCCATTAAGAGGCGTCGCATCTATAGGCACCCCTATAACTGGCAAAGTAGTGTGTGCCGCAACCACCCCTGCTAAAGCAGCTGAGGCACCTGCACCACAAATGACAACCTTTATCCCTCTATCCTTTAAACTTTCAGCATATTCTACTGTCTCCTTAGGTGTTCTATGTGCAGATAAAACCCTTACCTCACAAGCCACATTAAAATCTTTTAAAATCCCAACTGAAGCCTCCATAACAGGAAGGTCTGATTTACTTCCCATCATGACAGAAACTTTAACATCTCCCATAAAACACCTCACTTTCATCCAAATACATAACTAACTTATTGGTCTATAAGCCATAGCTTTAGCCCCAATATCTTTTCTAAAAAAACATCCATCAAAATGAATCTTATCGACTGCCTTATATACACGCTGTATAGCATCCTCAAGATTATCACCTAAACTGGAGACACCCAATACTCTACCACCAGCCGTTATAATTTCATCATTATCTTTTACCGTCCCTGCATGAAAGACATAATCACCATCCTGCTCTACAATATCACCAAGCCCTATTATCTGTTTGCCTTTCTCATATTTACCCGGATAGCCATTGGATGCCATAACAACACATACACAACTTCTACTATCCCACTCCATACATACCCCATCCAAGCTGCCATCACAGGCTGATAACATAAGCTCTACAATATCATTCCGCATCCGTGGTAACACCACCTGAGCCTCAGGATCACCAAAACGCACATTAAATTCCAAGACCTCGGGGCCGGCTTCTGTTATCATAAGACCACAATACAAAATTCCCTTAAACAATATTCCCTCTTCTCTCATTCCCTTTATAACTGGAGAAACGATGGCATGTTCTATTTCATTAATCAACTCTTCTGTTGCAATAGGCACCGGAGAATATGCCCCCATCCCGCCTGTATTAGGCCCAAGATCTCCATCAAATATACGTTTATGATCCTGTGAAGGTTCAAACATCCGATATGTCTTTCCATCACTTATTGCTAATATAGAAAGTTCTTCTCCCTTAAGAGATTCCTCTATAACTACCCTATCGCCTGCGGATTTAAATATCTTATGACTCATAATATCATCTAAGGCATGGGTAGCCTCTTCCATATTATTACATATAATAACTCCCTTACCTGCAGCCAATCCATCCGCTTTTATAACCAGTGGATACTCTGCCTTACTTATATATTTTTTTGCCTTATCTATATCATCAAATACTTCAAAGTCCGCAGTGGGGATATCATGTCTGGACATAAATTCTTTAGCAAAAACTTTACTTCCCTCCAAACGGGCAGCTGCTTTGCATGGACCGAATATACGTAATCCTTCTGCAACAAAGGCATCTACAATACCTTCTACTAATGGTGCCTCTGGACCAACAACAGTTAAATCTATACGTTTGTCTTTTGCAAATGCAACTAAACGTGATATATCTGTAGCCTGAATATCTACACATTCAGCTATATCTGCGATACCACCATTCCCAGGAGCACAATAAATATTCTCTACTTTATTACTTTGTTTTATCTTCCATACCAGAACATGTTCTCTTCCCCCTGAACCCACAACTAGTACTTTCATAAACATCTCCTCCTAGAAAATTTTACATCCTGCACAATTTAACCTTGTTGATTTGTGCATTTTTCACTATTTAACAAGGTTAAATTGTGCAGGATAAAAATCTTATACGAGTCCTACTGTTATGTTGCCTAATAACTCTCCCGATCTCATAAAATCTTATTTTTCTCTGACTTAAAAATTGTCGTGCTGCTGATATATAATGTTTATCAAACACCAAAACCATACCAATCCCCATATTAAAAGTCCTATACATCTCTTTATCCTCTATCTTCCCCTCAGTCTGAATTATCGTAAATATGTCTGGAACAGGCCATGATTTTTTGTTAATCTCAAAACACATACCAGAAGGTAATATCTTGGTAAGCTTATCATAAAATGCCCCTCCTGTTATGTGAGCAATACCCTTTAATGCACATACCTTTCCCTTGCCTTTATAGGAAAATTTATCAAAAATAGGGATAATTTCTTTTACATATATCCTTGTGGGTTTAAGCAACTGAGAGCCCAATGCCTTTTGCTGTTTAAGGCTAAGGATCTTCCGTACTAAAGAAAATCCATTAGAATGTAGCCCTGATGATGGTAGACCTATAACTATATCCCCTTCAGAAATATGATTGTTATCTATTATTCTATTTTTATCCACAATACCTACAGCAAACCCTGCCAAATCATACTCATCTTTTTTATAAACATCTGGCATCTCTGCGGTTTCTCCTCCAATAAGGCTACATCCTGCCTGCCTGCATCCTTTAGCTATTCCCTTCACCACATCCTTTAATACAGCAACATCTAATTTACCACAAGCTATATAATCCAAAAAAAACAAAGGACGCCCCCCACAGCATAATATATCATTGACATTCATAGCAACTAAATCTATCCCTATAGTATCATGCTTACCCAGTAGTTTTGCTATAAGAACCTTTGTCCCAACTCCATCTGCAGAAGAAACCAATACAGGTGCTGTATATTGGTTTTTATCTATAGCAAATAAATTCCCAAATGCAGAGGCCCCTTTTATAACATTTTCAGATAAAGTAGAGGATATAGAACGTCCTATTGCCCTAACGAAGGCCTCTGCTTTATCAATATCTACCCCACTCTTTTTATATGTAATACGCTGCATAAACAATTTTCATAATAAATTTTTCTCTATATACTCCACACCATTTTTAAATATTAGCGCTCCATCCCCAAATTTTCCTACCATCCCAAGTCGTCTCCAATAAGGATGTTGATGAAAAAGAAAATGTCTTTCTGGATGAGGCATCATACCAAGCACATGACCGCTAATATCAGTAATTCCTGCTACATTATCTACTGACCCATTTGGATTTGCTGGATATTGAACAATATTATCATCTATTCTCATTCTGGGATCATTGCAATATTTAAAAGCTATTTGTCTGTTATCTTTTAATTGTCTTAAGAGCTTCTTATTCTTTACAACAAACTTACCTTCGGCATGTGCTACAGGCAGATAAATTATATCTGAAAGACCTTGCGTCCATGGACTATTCCCAGTAACCTTTAAATATACCCATCTATCCTCAAATTTGCCAGAATCATTAGAAATCAACGTTGCAGTCTGTGTAGGAGAGCTACCTCTATCCGTCCATCTATCAATCCCAGGTAATATGCCAGCCTTAACTAGTACCTGAAATCCATTGCATATACCTATTATAAGCCTACCTGTTCTAATAAACTCTATAATCTCATCTATTAAATAAAACCGTAACTCATTTGCAAGAATCCTGCCTGAGGCAATATCATCCCCATAACTAAACCCACCAGGAATGGATAAAATATGATAATTAAACAAAGAATCTCTTTTCTCTATAAATCTATTAATATGAACCAATTTAACATCTGCACCAAATTCCTTAAACGCAAAAGCTGTCTCTTGATCACAGTTAGTTCCCTCAGTACGTAATATTAAAACACGAACAATCTTTGCCATAAAACTTCCTCTCACTCTCTGCTTATGTCACTATTTAACTTTATTGATTTGGGCCATAAGGTAAAGACATGTCTCCATAGAATTCTTTTATTACCCCAACAACTGCCTCAGGTGTATCAACTATCTTAAAAATATCAAGATCACATTCACTAATATTACCTTCCTTAAGAAGCGAATTCTTAAACCATTTTAAAAGACCATTCCAGTATTCACTCCCAACAAATACCACTGGGAACTTATCAACACGCTTAGTCTGAATCAAAGTAAGACTTTCAAAAGATTCATCCAATGTCCCATATCCACCTGGAAAAATAACAAAGGCCTTGGCATATTTAAGAAACATAACCTTCCTACAGAAAAAATAATGAAATTTTATCAATTTATTAACATAAGGATTCGGTATCTGTTCAAATGGCAATTCTATATTCAACCCTATTGACAGACCCTTTGCCCGTGCAGCACCCCTATTACCTGCCTCCATAATACCCGGACCAGCTCCTGTAATAATAGCATATCCCTGCCTTGATAATAAATATGCTGTCTTCTCTGCACACTTATACCACTTATGTGACCTCTTTGTTCTTGCCGATCCAAAAAACGTCACAGCAGGCCCTATCTGTGATAATTCATGAAATCCTTCCACAAACTCTGCCATAATACGAAAAATCCTCCATGGATCCTCCATCTTGAGGTCTTCCATATGATAATCACTACGCCTTTTTAATTTAAATCTTCGCATATTACCTCCTCCTTATATCTTACTGCACTATTTAACCTTGTTGATTTGTGCAGAATACATAATATACAGTAAGATATAATTACCATGCTAATGGCATCTTCCAACTTTCTTTTAATTCCACTATATCAGCATGAATGCATAACTGGCCATCTACCCCATATACCAAAAGCTCCCTTCTCTCATCAACAAGACCAATAACTTCAAAATCTATATCCTTTAATATATGCTCAAAGGCCTTTCTATGTTCAAGGCTGACCTCTACCAAAAATCTTGAATTGCTCTCTGAAAATAAGATAATATCATTCCGTCTATCTTCGCCATAGAAAGGAACTTTGTCCAGATGCACAGTAGCCCCAAGTCTCCCACTAAAACACATCTCTGCTAATGCAACTGCAAGCCCTCCTTCTGAACAATCATGCATAGATTGAACTAAACCTTTCTTCACTACTTTTGTAAGAGCACGAAATACCTTTAGTCCATACTTAGTATCTAGCTTAGGGACATTATCCCCTAGCATCCCAAAGGTATCCATATATATCGACCCACCAATCTCATCATATGTTCTGCCTACACAATATATAAGATTACCTCTACGCTTAAAATCCATAGTAACAGAACGCCTCACATCCTCAATTATGCCTACAGCAGAAATAAGCAACGTAGCAGGGATAGCGATAGTCTTATGCTTAACATTCTTAGTTGTCTTCCCATCATTACTGCAAGAAAAATAATCTGTATATTCGTTATTCAGACTATCCTTTCCTGATATAAAAGGCACACCATACCCAACAGCTGTTTTATAACAACCCTCTGCAGCCCTGACAAGACTGCCAAGCCTATCTGGTTTATCAGGGTTGCCCCAACAAAAATTGTCCAGTATGGCAATCTTATCAACATCACCGCCTACACATATAATCTGACGTATAGCCTCATCGATACATGATGCTGCCATCCAATATGGATCAAGTTTACCATACCTGATATTTATCCCATTAGACACAGCTATTCCTTTTACTGAACCAAGTAACGGTGTAATAACACTGGCATCCGACGGCCCATCGCAATCCGAACCAGTCAAAGGTTTTATAATACTTCCTCCTTGAACCTCATGGTCATACTGACGTATCACCCATTCCTTAGAACAAACATTATAATGTGAAAGGACTTCCTTCAATTTGTCTGTCAAATCAGATGAATAACTAACTCTCTTACAGATTTTCTTAGGTGGATTCCATACAGCCTTCTTTGTCACATCAGCAATACCATTATGAAGGAAATCCATATCTATGTCGCAAACTTGTATGCCTTTGTAAAAAAGCTCAAGCCTGCCTGTACCTGTAAACTCCCCTATAACTGTGGCCTCTACATTTTCTGATGAAAAAACCTCTATAAGTTTATCCTTATCTTTCCTCCTTACAGAAACTACCATCCTCTCCTGTGATTCTGATATCCAGATCTCAGTGTATTTAAGACCATTATATTTTAACGGCACCCTCTCAAGGTATACCCTTGCACCAAGCTCCTTACCCATCTCTCCCACTGCACTTGACAGCCCTCCAGCGCCACAATCGGTTATAGCAGTATAAAGTCCCATATCCCGTGCCTTTATAAGCGCATCAAGAACCTTCTTCTCCTGAATAGGATCGCCTATCTGAACCGCTCCTGAGGATATCTCTTCCGATTCCGTTGTAAGCTCACCTGATGAAAATGTAGCACCATGTATACCATCCCTACCCGTCCTTCCACCGATAACAACAATAAGATCTCCTTTTCTAGGTGACTTCTTGACTTTATTCTTGGGTATTAGCCCAACCGTACCACAATATACAAGAGGATTAGCAAGAAAACCTTTATCAAAAAGGATTGCCCCATTCACCGTTGGGATACCCATTTTGTTACCATAATCACGCACACCACTGACAACACCTTTCATTATCCTCTT
This sequence comes from uncultured Planctomycetales bacterium, assembly GCA_964535935.1. Taxonomy (GTDB): domain Bacteria; phylum Omnitrophota; class Gorgyraeia; order Zapsychrales; family Zapsychraceae; genus CAZHWM01. The sequence goes on along the minus strand of CAZHWM010000002.1, from coordinate 24,040 downwards.
AGGATGCAGTACACCTGCAGGCAAATCATCGAACCCCAAATCTGGTGGAGCAAAACAAAATACATCTGTATTGCATATAGGTTTACCGCCCAGGCCCGTGCCAAGAATATCCCGAATAACACCGCCTATCCCTGTGTTAGCTCCACCAAAAGGCTCTAATGCTGAAGGATGGTTATGTGTTTCAACCTTAAAACAAATATTCCAATCCTTATCAAATTTAATTATTCCTGCATTATCCTCGAACACAGATACACACCATGATTTATTAATCTCTTTAGTTGCCCTAACTATAGTTGATTTCAGGAGATTACGTATAAGTCTGTTCCTTTTTTTACCTTTCTCTGTATATTGATAAAGGATATTGCCCCTGAACGTCTTATGGCAACAATGCTCACTCCATGTCTGGGCAATAGTTTCAACCTCGCAATCCGTTGGGTTTCTGCCCAATTTCCTAAAATAGCGCTGAATAGCAGACATCTCATCTATATTTAAGAAAAGTTGTCCATCTCTACTTATCTGTAACAATTTCTTTTTAGAGGCATGCAGTAGATCTATCTTAAGAACATCAATATTGTCTTTGGCTGCCAAAGTTATTTCTATATCTTTAGTAGTAGCATTACTATCGTATACGGAAAAAATATGTGAAGAATAAGATGTGACCACATGCTGAATAAGTCTATTACACAGCAACTTATTAATAATAACATTCACATCTTTTTTAGATACGTTCCCATAAATAAGATACTTCTTGGCAGTAGAAACTCCCTTCACCGGAGATAAACCTAAATCCCGGATACCTTTTATAACAGAATATTCTACTGGATCCATTACCCCAGGATTATAAGCAATCTCTACCTCTACATATTCTCCTGAAATAGAGGTAAAAACTTTTTTTGATAAAAAATCTTCTCGTGAAGAAAGACAATGACATGAATATGTATGGATAATTTTATCAATAAGGAGTTCTGTGCATACCCTTTTTATTTCAGCATGCCTAAAATCCGCCTCAATGTTATACACATGAACAATATCTATTTTTTGTACAGAGTTAATTCCTAAATCTTCAACAGCCTTCTTAACAGACGCTGCCTCTGCATCAAAAATACCATGCTTATTTTTTACCTCAATCCGCCAAAACATAAAACCTTTCCTGCTATTCTGCACTATTTAACCTGGTTAAATAGTGCAGAATAGCATCAACAGTATAATAAATTTTATGATACTCCTCTATTCTATTTACTAGTTACTCTGGATAGGACTTCTTGATATGCTTCCTTTACATTACCTAGTTCATGTCTAAAACGATCTTTATCTAACTTTCGTCCCGTGCCTATTTCCCAAAGACGGCAGGTATCAGGAGAAATCTCATCTGCTAAGACAATTTTACCGTGATAACGACCAAATTCTAACTTAAAATCAATTAACTCTAGATTTAATTTAGCAAAAAATTCACACATTAATTCATTAACCTTCATAGCATGTTTTTTAATTTCTTCTATCTCTTCATCCGTTGCAAGGCCCAATGCCTTAATATGACTCTCATTAATCAAAGGATCATTAAGGTCATCTCTTTTATAACAAAACTCTAATACAGTACATTTCAAGTGAGTACCTTCATCAACACCAAAATATCTACAAAAGGAACCAGCGGCTCTATTACGTATAATTACTTCTAATGGGACTATTTCCACTTTCTTTATCAACATTTCCCTATTACTAATATTTCTCTCAAAATGAGTTGGTATCCCTGCTGATTCAAGGAACTGAAATATCTTGGTAGAAATTTTATTATTCATTATTCCCTTATCTTCTATAACACCTTTCTTAGCTGCATTAAATGCCGTAGCATCGTCTTTGAAATACTGGATTAAAAGATCTGGATTGTCTGTTTCATATAATATTTTGGCTTTGCCTTCATAAATTTTATTTCTCTTTTCCATTATTTTAACCCCACTCTTTTAAAAATTTTATCTGCATAACGGGTATAATATTTGATATCAAACAAAGTATCTATCTCGTTTGGACTAAGATATTTTCTAACTTTTCTGTCACGATATAACACATCTTTAAAATCTGAGGTTTCCTGCCATACCTGCATTGCACATCGCTGAATAATCTCATAGGCTGCCTCTCTTGTAAGCCCTTTTCTCATTAATTCAAGCAGTATACGCTGAGAATAAATTAACCCGCGTGTCTTAGAAAGGCTGGCTATCATATTCTTAGGATACACCAACAACCCATCTATAATAGGAATAATTTTATGAAACATATAATCTAAGGCTATCGTACTATCAGGAAGGATAATACGTTCTACAGAGGAATGACTTATATCTCTCTCATGCCATAAACTTATGTTTTCAAATGCAGCCTGAGCATTAGCTCGTAATAACCTAGACATACCTGATATGCGCTCACATGTAACAGGGTTACGTTTGTGAGGCATAGCTGAAGATCCAATCTGTCCTTTAAAAAACGGCTCTTCTACTTCAAGTACCTCTGTCTTTTGTAATAATCGTATTTCCGTTGCAATCTTATTCAAACTACATCCAATCAATGCAATAGTTGTAACAAACTGACAATGATGATCTCTTTGTATAATCTGTGTCGCAATATTAGCCGGTTTTAAATCTAATTTTTCACACACATATTCTTCCACAAATGGATCTATATTTGCATACGTACCAACCGCACCTGATAACTTACCAAAACGCATCATCTCCCGTGCCTGTTCCATACGTTCCTGATTACGTTTCATCTCATCATACCAAACCGCAAGCTTAAGTCCAAAGGTAGTAGGTTCGGCATGCACACCATGGGTCCTTGCTATACATGGAGTGTCCTTATATTTTTTTGCCTTTTGCTTTAATACAGTAAGAAATTTTTTTATATCTGCCAAAATCAAATCGCTTGCTTCAACACATTGAATAGAAAGAGAAGTATCTAAAAGATCTGATGAAGTAAGCCCCATATGTAAATACCTTGCTTCTGCACCGATGTAATGACCAACATTATTTATAAAAGCAACCACGTCATGTTTTGTCTTCTCTTCTAATTTTTTTACCTCATCTATATCAAATTTTGCATTTTTCTTTATCTTATCCAATGATTTCTTGGGAATTATGCCCAACTTACACATTGCCTCACAGGCTAATATCTCTATCTTAAGCATTATTTCCATCTTATGTTTTTCAGACCAAATATTGCCCATCTTGGATAAAGTATAGCGTTCTATCATATTAAAAAACCTCCTTTAGTTAAGCCTGTGAATATATTTTTATATTACATTTAAAACATGATAATTGATTATTTCTTAAAGCAATAAAATAAAAAATAAACGCAAGTAATATATCAAAGAATATTTTTGAGGTCAAACAAAAATAACACCACACAAAATTTTTACAGCAATCTTTTTTTATAACTTTATATATTCTAGCATATTACAAAATCTATATTTTAGATATATTTATATATATAAAAACATCTTATTTATTTCTTTTACTTATACAATATCTTAACCTAAGCATTAATTTTTTAATTGAAGCCTCTACTCCTCTATGGTAGAATTTATTTTCAATTTAATATAAAAATTTCTAAAAAATATCTAAAAATAACGCCGAAGTGGCGAAATTGGTAGACGCGCACGTTTCAGGGGCGTGTGGGAGCAATCCCGTGTGGGTTCAAATCCCACCTTCGGCATAATAACATATTAACTTTAAAATTAAAATCTTGCCCTAATTATTTTAGGAGTATTTCTTTCTCTAATTTAGAATGAAATTAGGATTAAAAAATAGCTTATGTAATCCACAGAGGAGCCTATAGTGAAATTCCACGAAAAAACAGATCTACTAGTCATAGGATCTGGCCCTGGAGGACATACTGCCGCACTCCTAGCAGCTAAAGCTAATTATAAAGTCATATTAATCGAAAAAAATAATCTGGGAGGAGTATGTCTTAATGAAGGCTGTATACCTTCGAAAGCCTTAATTCATGCGACCCATATATTAAAACAAGCGAAACAAGCAGAAAAATTTGGAATTGATTTTGCCCAACCTCACATAAATCTGTCTAAGCTAAGGCAATGGAATGAAAATATTATTTCTAGGTTAAAATCAGGATTGAAATACCTCTGTACTCAAAAACATATAAAATACATTCAAGGAGAAGCTGTATTTTTAAACTCTAATACAGTAGAAATCAAAAATACCAATAAAAAAATTACACATATTAACTTTAATACAGCTATTATTGCCACTGGGGCAAAACCTCTCGAACTTGATATACTCCCTGCATCAAAAAAAATAATGTATGCCAACACAGCATTAAATTTAAATGATATACCTGAATCCTTATTAATAATAGGTGGAGGATATATAGGATTGGAAATAGGTAGTATATATGCAGGATTGGGTAGTAAGGTATCAATAGTCGAAGTATTACCTACAATTCTTAAAGGAATTGATACGGATATCCGCAACGTAGTGATAAAGCGGTTACGAAAAATATTTGTAGAGGTATTATATGAAACAACGATATGTAATACAACTGAAACTCCTAGTGGTCTACAGGTAGAAATAAAAAATAAATACGGTCATATTTCTCAACGACAATATGAAAAAATTCTTGCAGCAACAGGTCGTATTCCAAATAGTGAAGGGCTAGGTCTAGAAAATACCCGAGTAAAAATAGATACAAACGGCTTTATAAAAAGAGATAAAAATTGCCGAACAAACGATAATTCTATATATGCCATAGGAGATGTCAGTGCTTCTCCTATGTTAGCACATAAGGCATCCTATGAAGCAAGGATAGCTATATCTTCTATCACTGGGAATACCATAAAAAAAATAAATACCGTTATCCCCGCGGTTATATTTACAGATCCAGAAATAGCAATATGCGGGACAACAGAAAAAGAAGCTATTGAAAAGGGAATTGAAATTAAAATAGGAAAATTCCCATGGGCAGCATGCGGCCGTGCAATAACCATGGGGCAAAATGATGGCCTAACTAAAATAATAGCAGAGGCAAAAACAAATAGAATTATCGGGGCCAGTATCGTAGGGCACAGCGCTGGAGAATTAATAGCAGAAACTGTAGTAGCCATCCAGAAAGGCATAAAAGCAGACGAATTTAAAACAATAATACACCCACATCCCACACTTTCTGAAACAATTATGGAAGCAGGATTAGATATTATAAATAACGGAGTATATTCTCTCTAAAAAAATATTCAAAGATAATGACATTTTTAAATTAATTTATGTTGTTTCCCTCGAGATCTATACCAATTCTAGCAATATCACCTATATTTACCCCTAAGCGAGAAGCAAGCCCCGCATTTATCTCTAAAACATATAATGCATTAGCTATTGGTTTATAAACAGGACAGAACATTCTATGACAGGGGGGGACATCATGGGCGATAAAAACTACTTTTCCATGTCTATCTAACCATATTATATCAAGCGATATGTTCATATCCTTCATCCAAAAACCATATCTTCCACTCTTAGGAAAAACAAATAGCATCCCCGCATCATCCTTTAAGGACTTCCTGGACTTTAATCCCTGTAACATATCCTTCCTTTTCTGTACAATATCTACATTGAAACAATAATTTTTCAGACAAACTATATTTTTAGCATGGGCTAAAGATATGCTAAAGGCAGATAACAATATAAAAAATAAAAACAACATGATACAAAATTTCTTTACCATGATAGATATCTTTCTCTATTACAATTCACTTATCTTATTTTTTTAAAACGAATGTCTTAAAGGGTTATAAATACTATTCAGTAAGATTTAAATAATCCTTAAACCCTACCTTCCCGGTAATTTCTATATTGACTACTGCTATTCGCTTGGTAATATAAGGATGTGTACGCCAATAACTATACACTCGGGCAGGTGAACGCCTTTGTTCTTCCTGCAACATCTTTAAAACCTTAATAATTGCCTCAGGATTATATCCTGCTTTTTTAACATACTTTACACTCAATCTATCCGCCTCAAATTCTTCTTGTTTAGAATATTTACTAAAGATGGAATTTAATGCCAATGTTATGCCTCTAGCGACATCTGGTCCCGCCTGCCCAGCCAAAATCTGAACCAATAATGCACCATAAGCGCTTTGTAACCTCTTAATACCGTGCCGTGCTGTAATATGCCCTAACTCATGAGCAATAACTGCTGCAAACTCATCATCACTATTCAATTTATCTGCTAAACCTTTAAATATATAAATATACCCACCGGGAAGGCTGACTGCATTCACAATATCATCATCGATGAGATGCACAGAATAAACCAAATCTTTTCTATCACATACATTAACTAACCTCTTTAATATATTATCAAGTCTCGTATTTATTTTCGCATCTGTAACAAATTTATATTTTGCTTTTATTTTCTTAGCAAGACTGTCACCTATACTAATTTCCTTCTCTGTACCATATAACAAGACCTCTTCTCTGCCTGTTGCAAGATTATACTCTGTTGCACATCCAGACAAAATCCAAATACCTGTTATAAAAACAAAAATACCCCTTAAAATACATAAAACCCTGCTGCCATCTTTCTTAACTACTATCATTGGCAATACTCCTATTTACGATACCTTACAATATCTTTATCCCCATCTTTTTCAACATCTCCGCCAACTTAGCCATAGGCAACCCAATTACATTAGTATAACAACCTTCTATCCTATGAATAAAAATACTTCCAAGTCCTTCTATGTCAAAACCTCCTGCCTTTTCAAAAGGAGAAACGCGGCTATGATAAGCGTCTATCTCTTCATCTGTTAGTGGATTCATAAATACTTTTGTCTTTTCATAATCTATAAGTTTTCCATTCTGCCCTACGTCAATGACAGCTATCCCTGTATAAACCCATTGCGGAGAAGAAGATAATAGCCTTAATATTTGTTTCGCCTCCTCTTTAGTAGAGGGTTTCCCGATAATTTTTCTATTCCCCGTATATACAACAGAATCCGCCCCAATAACAATCCCCTCTCTTAGCCTGCTAGCAACATCCAAAGCCTTTAGCAAGGCATTTTGTTTGACAAGTGCTGCACAAGAAGAAACAATCTTTGTTTTCTCTTCAACCTGACTTGGGATTACATAAAATTTTAGTCCAAGCAGCTTTAATAAACGCCTTCGCTGTTTTGAACCTGATGCTAATATTATCTTCTTCATATCAGTTATACCATCCTGTCTTTCTTATTGCTTATTTCACAATTCAACCTTGTTAAATTGTGAAATAAGCGATAAAAGCAAGTGTAATTTATACATTATCAAGGATATCAGAAATATTAAATATCGATAATAATCTACAATCCTTCTCAGCGAGAGCTTCCACGGCACCTTGACTGCGGTCAACAATACATATTGCTTTTTCTACAACAACACCCGCATTTCTTAATACATCAACAGAAGAAACCAATGCCTTGCCTGTGGTAGCCACATCATCTATAAGCACAACCTCATCTCCTTTATTCAAAAAAGGGCCTTCTATCTGTTGCTGCCTGCCATATGGTTTTGGTGCCTTGCGGACAATAAATGTATTTAAAGGCCTGCCTGCCTGCAAACTAATAACAGCTATTGCTCCAAGCATAGGATCTGCCCCGAGTGTAGGCCCTCCTATTGCCTTAATATTATCTTCCTTGACCATATTTAATATTATTTTCCCACACAAATATGCCCCTTTTGCACTTAATGTTACACGTCTTGCATCGATGTAATAATCACTCTCCTGTCCAGAGGATAATATAACCTTTTCCTTAAAATAAGCATCCTTGATTAAAAGTGATAATAATTCATCCTTTTCTTTCTGCATTTTAATCCACCCTTTTTAAAGACTTATATATTAATGAGTAATATTTAACTAATATATCGGGACCTAACAGCAAGCCACAAATATAAATATCCCATCTCCCTCATAGACTAATCTTCATCTTCTATAAAGTCAACATCTGGATCTAAAATCTCATCTATAATAAAACTTAATAGCTCCAAAAAGGCTTTATTAACTTCTATCCTATCAACCTTATTAGACTTGAGATATTTTTTTATTTCTAAAGTCCTTAAACTATATACAGATGCATTAATAGTATTATCAGGATACAATTTATCCAAATAATAAAAATATAATGGGATCTGAATAGAGCCTATCTTGTCTTTTATTTTTTCTCTAGATAAGTCTCCTAACTCTAAAATATTTTTTGCATAAGGATTATCCTCTATTGAACCTGTTTTATAATCGATAAGTAATATACTACCATCTTGCATAAGATCTATGCGATCTATAATATATTTAAACTTAATCTTACCTTTTACAAGTTCTATTTCATCTTCAAATCTATTCTCTAAAAACAATATCTTTTTCACATTCCTAAGGCTTTCATTATCTATAAATCTACTAAGACGTTCTATCATTACTGTCTTTAGCAAAAATAAATCTGAACGCATTGAACGACCAAATGTTTGTTCAAACATATGATCAAATAACCGAAAAAAATGTCTCCTAAACTTATCATCTACTACAGGCCTTTTGCCAATAAACGGTCTAAATGCCTGTTCTAATAATCCATGTATTAATGTCCCTATCAAACGGGCATCTGGTTCCTCTAATAGATCATCCTGTTGTTTTAATCCAAGTACATATTTATAATAAAAATCTAAAGGATTTTTTATGTATGTATTAATACTTGATGCTGAATAACTATAATTCTCTAAAAATCGTAACACTGCAGAGGTCTTTTTAACCCGTCTTTTACTGTTATTTACTGCTACGTTAAAACCAGCTATATTAATAAGAGGAGACTCTACAGTATTAGTTTTCTTTTGCTCCTCCCAGATAAGTTCTTCAATAAAACGGCTACGTTCTTTATCTCTGCTCTCCTGAAATACCAAATAGACTTTTTTTGCCGATGATATAAGCCTCATAAACTGATAACGCTGCATCTCCTCTTCCAATTCTAGCCTATCTAAATTTAGGCTTAACATAATCTCTCTAGGGATAAGGGGTTCATATATCCTTAAACTTGGCAGTATGCCCTCATTAACATCCATTATAATTACATTATCAAAACTCAATGAACGTGTTTCAAAAAGTCCTAATATCTGTAACCCCTTCAAAGGAGCCCCCACAAAAGAAACCATCTCTTGTTCTAGCTTAGATAAAAATATTTTAAACAATTCCTCTTGAGTAAAAATCTCTTCTGCAAAAGATGCCTTAGCAAATTCATCACTAACAGACAAAATCTTCTCTGCAATCGTAGCATTTAATGGATAGTTTGATATAAATCCTTTATCAAACAAAAAGCTCAAAATACGGCGTACTTTTTCTGCTAAACTACGGAAATTAGACACTCCTTCCCATTCTAAGAATGCCACAGAATGCATTGTGTTTATAGCCTCTCTGAGGCTATCTCTATCACCATTCCATCCTAATCTCCTTAACATATCGGATACTAACAAAAATAACTCTTCAGAATTCTCTATATCATCAAGCCTAATAAATAAACTCCCAGACAATGATGTGGTTTCTATCCCTGAAAGTATCTCCTCTATTTTATGAGATATTATCCTCATAGCAGGGATATTGTTACCTGAAATATCTAAATTTTTCATCAATGGATGTAATATTACCTTAAGATAATCCGAGGAATAATATCTACTTGACTTTCTTGAAAGCTGTGCTTTAAATATATACAAAAATAACATATACAGACTACTTCTTTGAACAGGATATCCCATAGAAACATTGTATTCTCCAGCAACATCACCTATCTCTGATAATAATGGGACTAGATTCTCTGGATTAGGAACAACAATCACTGTCTTGTCTTTTTCTTTTATATCTTGCAATATCTCTCGAATCACCCCAGTCTGGGCATGGACATCCGCGACAGAATATAAATGCAACTTAGAACCTACATCTGAAGGGACTGTCCCTTCTTTTATATTACAACAAAACCTCTTAGCCATTCGCTGTAAAATAGGCCACTTACGTTCATCTCCTTGAAAAATTAATGTAGCTAATCCCCTATCATATAAAGATTTGACTATCTTCTCCTCTGTCTTATGAAAATAGAAAAAATTACAAAATAATATCTGAGAAAATTCATCCAAAGATACCTCATCTATCACACGTGAAGCTTGCAGATATCTATATCCACGCGAATACTGATTTTTTTCTGTCAATCTTCTATGATATGCATCTCTTAATCTACTAATATTCTCAAGTAACTGATTTATATCATCAGGGACAGAATAACCAATTTGTGCATTAGCCTCTATATTACACAACGACTTATTATCCACATCCTCCATATCTATATTATTAACAAAACGTAATATCTCTCTACTCCATGGAAGAAACTGGGAAAACCGTTTTCTCCCTTCTACAATATCTGGTGTAAATTCCTTTGCAAGGGTATATAACATATAACAGTTATCAAGATCCGATATAGAACAAAACAACTCATGCTTATCAAGAATATATGAGACAAACTCATCTATGGTAAAAAACATAGGAGGAGAAAAACTCCTGCCCAAATATCCAGCCAAATATTTTTTTAAAAACAAGGAAGGTCTCTTCCCACCGAAAACTATAGCCAACTTATTTAATTCACGACCCTCTAGTATATATTTCTCAACTATATACTCTTTGAGCCGCTTAATAAAATTATCACAAAAACTAAATGTAATAACCTCCCCCATAAAAGCAATCCTTATTATCTCAAATCCAGTTTTATCTTATATCAAAAACCAACATTATCTATCCCAGAAATAAACTAAAAACAGCTTCATCTTTCATGTTTATATACCTGAACAGTTCCTTTGCTAAATACCTTATAATATCTTACACCGTTTGTTAATACTATATGACTATCTAATGAATGACCTACAGCAATCACCATGCAGGGATTAAAATCGCCCAATGGATATCTATTAACATGAGATAGGAACTTTCCCTTAATAAATACATGTTCTATTCTATTTATCTTATTATTACCTCCTTTAAGTAAAACCCAGAACGGATATTCCCAGTAATCATCAGGAATAATCAATCCTATATCTTTACATGTAGTTTCTTTAATATAATCTACTGCTTCAATGTAATCAGTTCTACGTGTGGTATCATTAATAAAATATTGTGCTATCCTTGGGGTATTAAATATCGTAGCCTTCTTTGACGATATTAACCGTCTAGTATTATTTCTAAACACATATGGCATAGCAAAGGCAAATACACATATAGCAATAAAAATCATTACAAAACCTCTATAAGGCAAATCTGATAAAACCACGGCAATAAAAGGCGAAAACAGGACAAACATGGGCAACTGTAATCTACTATTGAACGGCATCCATTTAACAGTTATATTAAATATTAGGAACATAAAACTAATGATCCAAAAATATTGTGCAAGAAATTTATTTTTCCTATTAATAAAGATAAATATTACAGCCGCAAACATAATAAATAAAAAATGTAAAAAATTGCCAGCCGTATCTTCATGTATACTCACAGGGATATGAAATTCATCTCCACCAAAGGTCGATCGTTTATCTTTTATATCAATACCAAGTAGTCTATGTAAATTATATATCTGTGTTTCCTCCCATTTATTAAATTCTTTTATGGGTGTACCTAAATGAAGTCCTATATTTCTAACTATATTTGAAAAAATAATCTCTGCTGTTATAGCCTCATTTGCATGCTCACTCAGTAATTTTCTATCACCTAAAGGGAACCCTACTGTACGGAGATTCCTTGCATAATATCCGGCATTAATAATAAATGCGATAAAGAATAAAACCATAATCTTCAATAATCTTTGTCTATCTATGGGCCTCATACGATACAACAGCCATAGAACCATCGGGAGGAAATATCCATATCCTGTCCCTTTAGTTAATACACCTAAACCTAAGCTACATCCTAAAGCAACTGTAGTTATATATGACGGGATTTTATCCCTCAACAAGAAAGACATAAAACATACCATCCAAAATGCCTCCAGATAATCATTCTGGGTACTTGTAGACTGCAATATCCCCATAGGAATACAGACTGTAATAAGACTTGAAAATATCTGAACTATCCTATCACCATTAAGATACATCGTAATCACAGAAACACCTATCAGACATCCTACCATAGCCAACCATTGAACAAGACACGCAAACCTATCAGTCCCTGATAAAATCTGCAAATTGGTAATGATATATTCACTCCCAGGAGGGAAAAAATTTTGCCTTGGCATAGTAGTTGGGTAATGGGCTACCGTCTTATTTTGTATCCAATGGGCTACCCGACTCATATGATATGTCAAAGAATCCCAATTATTAGGCGGAGCTATTATACTTATAATAAATGTTGCTATACTAATAAACAAAATCATAAAAAGAAAGATAAGTTCTATAACAAAAAATTTTTTAATATTATTTATCTCCCAACCCCTTCTCTTCTGATATCCTCTCCACATAAAAATTACACCTGCCAATATCACCAACAACCAAAATATTAACAAAGGATATAAATCTAATAATTGAAAAGCACTCAAAACCTCAACAGCTAAAACAAGAGCCCCCCCTAATATAGACGCCGCGTATAATAATGCCTCTCTTCGTGTTAACTCTGGTAAATGCGCGTAAAAGGCATAAACCAAAATAGATAGGCCTAAAAATGGAAGTAAGGCTAAAAACATATAAAAAACCCTATACCTTTAAAGTCCCACTCTAAATATCTGTTTTTATTTCCTCGACCCTAAAATCCTCGTAATATAAAAGGAATCCCCTCAGTTTACGTTCAGGATAAATCTCTTTAACAATATTCATATAATGACGCAGCTGTTTAAAATATTCTTCCCTAAACTCATCAGTTGCCTTATAATCAATCACCCATACCTCAGATGGTCTTAATACCAATCTGTCAATACGATTTGTATTGCCATATAAATCTACCAGTTCCTTTTCTGTAAAAACCTCTGCAGAGTCTATACAAAAAAACTGCCTCATTGTCTCTGTAGTTAACATCTCTCTTATAATCTGTTCACATCTACTAACAGACTCAAAATATGGATATCTTAACCTTACCTTTCTCATAATCTCGTTTATAATTTTATTAACATCTGTAAAATCAGCCAAATTTCCAATAAGAGATAATGCATAATGAATGATATCTCCTTGTTGTTGTCTATTTATATCTTTTATCCGTGTAGGGGGTGAAATCTCTTCTTTCAAATAATCTATCCAGTCAACCGGCCTTTTAGGAGCTACAATTAATACCTTACTGTCTTTTTTCTCTCTGTCACTCTTTTTATCTTTGATCTTATATTCATAAATATCCCCAACTTCATATATCTCTTCAGGAATCAGGAACCGTATAAAATTACACTTATTCCCTACCTTGGCAGGGACAAATGCATAAAGCTCATAACAGGCGCGTGTCATTGCAACATACACATTATTCAACTCTGATAGAAATTCCTTTTTATATTCATCCGAATATATCTCCCATATCTTCTTTGAAAACTGATAATATTTTGATTTTATCCTCAACAAATGTAGAGAGCCTTCTGCCTGTCGCAATATGTAAGACTGCTGATACCTTTTTGATGAACCAACGTTAACATCCATCCCTAAAAAAGGGATAATAACCACAGGAAACTGTAATCCCTTTGCCTTATGAAATGTCAATATTCGAATTGCATTATGCTCACTGAGATGCACATAAAAATCTTCCCCTTCTGTATTTTCAAAATAATCCAAAAAGGAAGAAATATCAAAACGTCCCTCTTTCTCCTGAGCCTTTATTAATTCAAGAAAATGCATAAAAAAACCATGTTGTTCAGGGAAACGATTAAGACAATCCAAATCATGATATATACTGACAACAAGTTCATAAAGAGGATATAACCCTACATTCTTAAAAGACGATGATATAAACCTCTCCCATTGTTCAGGATATCTATTGCGAAATTCTCTGTATACATAAAAATTATCCACTCCCTGAATCCTGTCTCTCAGACTAAAAACAAAACTATTTATCTCTTCCTCACTAATCCCGGATATCTCGACAAAAATTTTGCCTAAAATAAAAGAACAAAAAGACATATTATCTATTGGTGAATTTAAAAATCTCAATAGACAAACTAGCTCTTGTATAAAACCATTATCCTTAACATTAGAAGTGCGTTCTGATTCAACCGCTATCCCCTCTTCTATTAACCATGAGGTAAGCAGTTCCACATCGGAGTTATTTCGTGCAAGCAATGCTATAGATGATAAAGAAAACCTTTTTAATAAATTATTAATAAGCGGAATTAGTTTCTCTCTGATAACAACTTCCCTCTCCTCTTTCTTTTCCCCTTCTATATATTCTATCTTTACATAACCTTTATCCTTTTCATCACACCAGTTCTGCTTAGCTGAGCTAAAAATCTCCTCGATTCCATATAATTCTTCTTCTGTAAAAGATACTATACCCTTTTTACTTTTAGAACTCTCATATGCCTGCTTCTGTCGAATAAAGGCACTTATATTCTCTGGTGAAAAAACCATATTATTAAATTCAACTATTGCCTTCTGACTGCGCCAATTTTTTTTCAATACATCAATAAAAATATTAAAATGAGAAAATCTTTTCTTAAGATCATCAAACAACTCCACATCCCCACCTCTAAAACGGTAAATAGCCTGCTTTTTGTCTCCAACATAAAATAAAGTTCCACCAGTTGACAATGCCTCTTCAACCATCTTATCCAGATTCCTCCATTGAAGCCTGTTTGTATCTTGAAATTCATCTATCAAATAATGCCGAAAACGTGAGGCAAGCCGATAATACACCTCTTCCACAGTGATATAATCTGAATCAAATAATACGCCTGCCTTCTTATTAAGTTCGCATAAAAACATTACATCCTCTTTTGTGCTCAATCGTCTAATTTCATCTAATATATAAGAAAAAATATCTATATAAGGGTTAAACATTGTTGTTGCCTCTTTCTCACAGAGTTTCCTAAACCCATCTCTTAACTTCTGCCATAAGTTTTCTACATAAACTGGGACAACTGCTCGCTTTCTAACAGGGAAATTCTCCCTTAGGAAAAAATCCGAAACAACGTCCATATCGAATCCGTTGACAGATTTTTTAATAAAATTATCCAAACTATTTTTAAATTTAACCAGCGAACCTTCGGGCAAATTCTCTCTTAATTCTTTTGCCTTTGATAAGATCATCCCCTTTATCTTACCTATATCCTCTCTGGAACCCGATACAGATAAAAAATCATACCCATATTTATTATATTCTTCAAAAAGACTCTGCATAATAGACAACATATCCTTCTTCGGCAGCCAACCAGAACGATTCTCCAAATAAAGGTAATTTTGCAAAAACCTCTCAAATAATCCTGATATCAGTTTATCCTCCATACATTTATCAAGAAGCTCATCCAGACTATATTTAATATAATCATCTGGTCTAGTTACTATCTTAAAATTAGCAGTAAGCCCTAACTTAAATGAACATCCACATAATATGGCATTAATAAATTTATCTATCGTTTGAACCTGAAAAAAATTATAATTGCGAATAATAGATTCCATGATAACAAATGCCCGTTTACGTGCGATCTCTTCATCTATCTGCAAAGGATTAATGATATCTTGTCGTTCGACTTCAGATATAGCAGAAAATGCTATCTTTTTAAGAAATTCTAATATTCTCGCCTTCATTTCAAAGGCAGCCTTATTGGTAAAAGTAAGAGCAAGAATAGATCGAATAGGAGTATATGAGGATGACAGCATATGATCTGCTCTGTCTGGGACAATATCTCCTATAGAAGATAATACTAACTGAACATATCTTTTGGCAAGAGCATATGTCTTGCCTGAACCTGCTGAAGCCTCAACGACACGAACCTCAGGAGAAAAAAAAGGGAATTTAGTAGGAGAGGACATAATATTACTCCTCTTTACTGGACTCCTGCCTTTCCTGTATAATTTTTTCTGCTATATGATGAGGGACCTTAGCATAAAAGGCCGGTTCCATAGAAAAGGATGCCCTGCCCTGAGTGAGAGAACGAAGGGCATTAGCATAATTAAACATCTCAGCAAGCGGGACCTCACATTTTACTGTCTTTAATTTCCCCTGCACACCCATATCAAGTATCCTTGCACGCCTACTGTTCAAATCACCTATAACAGCACCATGAAACTCTTCTGGAACAACACACTCTAATATCATAATAGGCTCTAAAAACACACATTTTCCCTTTTCAAGGGCAGAAATAAGCGCCCTTTTAGCTGCGAGTTGAAATGCTATATCAGATGAATCAACTTCATGAAACGACCCATCCACCAACGTTACAACAAAATCTGTTACAGGATACCCTGCAAGAACACCTGTCTGCGCCTGTGCAAGTATACCTTTTTCTACAGAAGGAATAAATTCTTGAGGGATTACACCACCTTTTATCTTATCGATAAATTTTATTCCTGTGCCAGGTTCTTCTGCTGGCTCAACAGTAATAACACAATGCCCATATTGCCCCCGGCCTCCAGTCTGAGATATAAATTTTCCTTCTACACTTTCCACCTTCTCCGTGACTGTCTCTCTATAAGCTACCTGTGGACGACCAATCTTTACATCAAGGTTATGTTCTCTTTTCATCCTATCAATTATAATCTCTAAATGAAGCTCACCCATACCTGAAAGAATAGTCTGGCCTGTTTCCTTATCATATCTACTACTAAGCGACGGATCCTCATCTAAATATTTCCTTAGTATTAACCCCATCTTATCCTGATCCGCCTTACTCTTAGGCTCTATTGCCATAGATATAACAGGTTCTGGAATCTTCATACTCTCAAGTAATATCTGCGCCTTATAATCGCTTATAGTATCACCTGACTTTGTCTCTTTTAACCCAATCAATGCTACAATATCCCCTGCTGCAGATCTAGAAACAATCTCCTGTTTATTAGAATGCATAACAACAATTTTGGCTATTCTTTCCTTTTTACCACGTGTAGAATTATAAATGGTCTCTCCTGAAGATATGGAACCTGAATAAATCCTTGTATAAAACAATTTACCGACATATGGATCAGATGCTATCTTAAAAACAAGTGCACTAAGAGGCGCGTAAAATGATGCCTTACGTTCTAGCTCATCACCCGTTTTAGGATCCTTACCCTTAACCGGAGGAATATCCAACGGCGATGGCAGATAATCAACTATTGCATCTAGAACCAACTGAACACCTCTATTATGC
Source organism: uncultured Planctomycetales bacterium (assembly GCA_964535935.1). GTDB lineage: Bacteria > Omnitrophota > Gorgyraeia > Zapsychrales > Zapsychraceae > CAZHWM01. The sequence continues at coordinate 6,747 of CAZHWM010000002.1, read as the reverse complement.
AATGCTGTTCCAACTAAAACAGGGAAAAAGGTTCCACTCAAAACCCCACGGCGAATAGCTGCTTGTATCTGTTCAGGAGTAATATCCTTTTTGGCAACAAACATCTCCATCATCTCTTCATCTGCCTCTGCCAATCGTTCAAATAATGTATGTCTGTAGGCATACATCTTTTCCTTCAATTCATCAGGAACATCTTTTCGCTCAATTTGCATACCTGCCTCATCTTTATATACTATGTACTGCCTATTTATAATATCTACTATCCCTTTAAAATCATTCTCTGCTCCATCTGGGAATTGAATTGCAGCTGCATTGCCACCAAGCCTGTCATGTATCTGAGATATTGTCCTGTCAAAGTCTGCACCTAACCTATCTATCTTATTAACAAAAAATATCCTAGGCACATTATACCTCTCTGCCTGTCTCCAAACAGTCTCAGTCTGAGCCTGCACACCACTCGTGGCACATAAAATAACAACCGCTCCATCCAAGACCTTAAGTGAACGCTCCACCTCTACTGTAAAATCAACATGGCCTGGGGTATCTATAATATTTATCCGCTTCTTCTTCCAAAAACATGTTGTACTGGCAGAAGTAATAGTAATACCCCTTTCCTGTTCCTGCTCCATCCAGTCCATTGTTGCATTACCCTGATCTACTGTACCCATCTTATGTATAATACCTGTATAATAAAGTATTCTCTCCGTAGTAGTAGTTTTTCCCGCGTCTATATGAGCAATAATACCTATATTTCTTATATCTTTAAGTTTTTCATCCTCCTTGCCTCCTTCTTCAATAAGCTGCTGAGAGCCCTCATCTGTCTCTACTACTTGAGACTCACTGTCTTGCTCTGGAGCCTGCGCCTGCTCATCTGCTGTGCTTTCCTCAATTCCAACTGTTTCTTCCCTCCCAGAACTATCAGCCGCTTCCGTAGCATTATCTGCCTGTTGTCCATCATTTGCAGAGACATCACCACCTTCTGAAGAAACAGCAGCTATCTGCTCTGCCTCTCTAACAACTGCCTCTGCATCCTCATTAACCATATCTTTCCCCTCTTTAACCTCTCGTTGATGCGAAGACACCTCATCTAAAGATGGCTTGCCCATCTGTTTTAATCGCTTTGCAAGAGAAGCTATCATCTTATCCTTTTCTCTTATATCAGCTTCCCTCTTATTCATCTTCTCACTTAACTCTGCCAGTCGCTTTTTTTGCTTCTCGTTCTCAAAAGATAATTTTTCAATCTCCTCTTCCCTTTCCATTAACTCTTTCTCACGTTTATTTACCTTCTCTTCCAACTGTTGAACCCTACGTTTAAACGACAGCATCCTAGTATTCGCCTCTGCTGCTTCGTTTTCTAAACTACGACATTTATCTTTAATTTCCTTTAATTCCTTCTCAAGTTCTCCTCTAATCTTATTAAAACTCTTACGATTCTTTATCTCATTCTTTAAAGAGAGCTTGACCTGTTCTAGCTCATTCTCCTTTTCCTGAAGCTGTTTCTCAACAGCCTCAAACCTCTCCTTTAACTCACTTAACTCTGCAGCAAGTGTAATCTCCTGCTCCAAACGCTTCTCATCCTCTTCTGAAAGCCCCTTTTCCTCAGAACCAACACCCTCATCTTTTACACCTAATACATCCGAATCTACAGAAGAAACACTGCTATCTTCAATTCCCACATTCTTTAACAACATATCAGGCGTTACTACATCACCCACTTCATTATTATTCTGTTCAGTCTCCCTTTTCTCGTGCTCCATCTGCACCCCATCATCATATCTCTGCTCCCTGACACCAAGCAAAGCCATCTGAATCCTTCTAATCAAAGAAGGCCCACCTTCCTTTTCCGAGAGCAAAACAAGCATTGCAACTGCAATACCTACAACATTAATAACTACAAGTATTATAAACCCTAACAAGATACCCCCTCCCTACCTTAAAATATCCATTCTGCACAATTTAACCTTGTTGATTTGTGCATTTTTCACTATTTAACAAGGTTGATTTGTGAAATAAGGCTATTTAAGGAATTGAATACTTTTTTTATAAACCTCTGCAGAATTATGCAAACTCTGTCTCTGATCCTCTGTAAGTTCTACTTCTACTATTTTCTCTGCCCCACCCTTACCTAATATAACAGGTACCCCTATACATATGCCACTCAAACCATATTCTCCTTCCAAATACACTGATGCAGATATAAGGCTTTTCTTATCCTTTATAATCGCCTCTGCCATATAAGCAGCACTTGCTGCTGGGGAATAATAGGCACTCCCTGTCTTTAAAAGAGATACTATCTCGCCTCCTGCCTTTCTAGTCCTATCTATTATAGCATCCAGTTTATCCTTAGATAATAACTGTGCAACTGGCACACCTGAAACTGTAGTATAATCGGGTAAAGGGAGCATAGTATCACCATGACCTCCTAAGACCATTGCATGGATATCCTGCATAGACACATTAAGCTCTTTTGCTACAAAAGAAGCAAACCTACTGCTATCTAACACACCAGCCTGTCCCAAAACCCTCTCTCTATTAAAACCTGATACCTTAAATGCATGATAAGTCATGACATCAAGAGGATTTGTAACTATCAAAATAATTGAATCTGGAGCATATTGACATATATTTTCAACTGCAGATTGTATTATACCTGCATTCTTTTTTAAAAGATCAAGCCTATCCATCCCAGGCCTACGCGCAAGACCCGCAGTTATAATAACAATCGAAGAATCCTTTATGTCTTCATAAGAATTTGTGCCAACTATATCACAACTATAGCCAAGCACAGGTGATGCCTCCAGCATATCCAATGCCTTCCCCTGCGGCATACCTTCAATTACATCTACAAGCACCAAATCCGCAATCTCTTTCTGCGCAAGGAATAAAGCAGTTGTTGCCCCTACATTTCCTGCACCTATAATAGATACCTTCATATCAAATTATCTCCTTTTATAACAAATATCCTTTTATTCTACTAATAAATAATCAAATCATGCCTTTTTCCTTTAATATCGACTCTACTTCATCTAATGCTTTTTTTAATTCTCCCAAAAGGCTGATATTAATTGACACTCCTTTCGCCGTTGGTACCATCTCATCGGTCCCCTGAGTCATAGTCCAGGTACGAATGTCAATAAGATCATTACCTTTAAACTCTCTGATACCAACACGTATTTCCTGAAATTTATTCTTCTTAAATACAGCTACAGTTTTATCCATAGCGCACCTCCTTAAAAATAGTATCTACGGCTATTCACCATATCAAAATTCCACCTATTTCGCCTGCTGTTGCTGATAATCAATTACTGGTTTACTCCATGGAGTCTGTTGATTAATTACAGCTAACTCCAAAGGGCAAGCATTCTGAGGAACTGACAAAGCAAACATAACCATATCAACTACCGTATCAGTTGACATTAATCTGTCTCTTTGTTCCTTAGCTATACCGTCCAATTTATCTGTTAACTCAGTATCAACCACACCGGGTAAAATAGAGGTAACCTTGATACCATGATCCCGCATCTCCCAGAATAATCCCTTTAAAAATGCCTTTAACCCTACCTTTAAAGAACTATATGTAATAAAATTCTTCGGCAATGGGTCACAAAGTGTCGAACCTGAAACCATATTGATGATAGCCCCCTGTTTTCTTTCTATCATATGTGGTATAAGTAGCCTGATTAAACGGACATATCCAAGATAATTAGTATGAACCAATCTTTCTATATCCTCCAATGGCTGTTTATCAAATGGATATTGGCTTGAAATACCTGCATTATTAACTAATATATCTACTGCCTCAAATTCATTTAATGCTGTATCTACAAGTCTTTTTAAATCATCTAATTTGCTTACATCCGTAGCTACTCCTATAACCTTTACATCCGAGCTTGACTTAATTTCTTCGACGGCTACATCAAGTGTAGATTGTGTGCGAGCTGCTATCATAACATTAACGCCACTCTCTGCAAGCCTCATAGCAATTGCCTTACCAATTCCTTTACTGGCACCTGTTATTATTGCATTTTTACCCTTTAAATCCATTATAAAGCCTCCTTAAAATAAGCACGCTACGCGTGCACGTTCTATTTTTTATACAAACTAACCCCAGGATAGAATCCCCCTATGTCTGCATGAACACAAAAATATCATCTCTCAGGCACAACCCGTTTTAAGGCAAAGACCAATAAAAACAACAATATCCCCATAAAAAGAAAAGATGCTGAAAAACTCTTTTCTACAAAATAACTGCTTATAAAAAAACCTATACCACCGCTTACAAAACGCACAGATGAATTCAGGCTTGCAATTACTGGCCTGTCATTATCAGGGAAGTCTGTCAACACAGTAGAAATACCATTATGCCCTATAGTCCACGACATAGAAACCATAGTCATTATAATCGCAACAATTACAATTGGATACTTTCCTGCCAAAAGCATAGTACTTATCGATAACCCCAATATCCCCACGTAACATGAAAACCTCCTACTTTTTTTATCAGATAAATACCCTCCTATAAGCTGTCCTACCAACCCACCTAAAGCAGCCAAGATAAATATCATACTTATAGCAAACTTTTCCAAATGATAAATCCTACTTAAATACACACCGAACCAATTACGCACACTATGAAACAATGCACTTATGACACAAATAAATAAAAATACCTCCCTGATTCTTAAATTTCTAAATGCCTTCAAATAATTCACTGAGGCCCTATGCTTTTTATTAAGTATACTAGAAGGAAGAATAATAAAACTTAACGAGGTAATCGCTCCTAATATTGCAGGGATGAAAAATAGCCAACGCCAATCCAAAATACCGCTTACAAATATACCAACAACAGAAGCAACAAAACTACATCCAAAAAATATCCCAACAAGCCTACCACGTATCTGTTTATTGAAAAACTCACCTATTATCATCAATCCCAACGGTATAGCGCTTGCACCAGCTATCCCCATACCAACACGTGCGATTAAAAAACACTCTAAAAAATATATCCAGCCGCACATAAGACTTGAAATTGCATATAACCCCATAGTAAACAACAATACTGACCGATAAGAAAATCTCCTTGTTAGAGGCGCATAAATCAATGCACCTATTCCATAAGGTATCATATAATACGGAATAATCTTTGATACCTGAAAATCAGGAAGCATTAACTCAGTGCTAATAACAGGGATAACAGCTGTTATGGCTGCGACATTAAAGGATATTGTAATACAGCCTAAACAGATTAATATATAAGCTATTTTCCTTTCCGCATCTAGATTAGCGAATAATCTCAAGAAATTTCCCCCTCTTTTTCTGCCGATTCATGTTCAATCACCCTTTTGAAAATCTTGAGATTGTCCTGTGAATGTTTATTAATAAAACCTTCAACCTCTTCATCCGTATATTTTGCCTTCTCATCCATTTCAAAATCTTGTATCCATGTCATCAAAATACCATTTTCAACCGGAGTATAAAGCCATATAATTTTCATATATTTAAAAGGGAAAGTAGGCTCATTTTTCTGGGCATAAGCAAAATAATGCTCCTTGAACAAAAGGCGAAAAGATGTCCATGAATTGCCTTCATTATCCGTAAGCCTGAAATCAATCCTATTCCCTTCCCTTCTTAACACTTCTGCCTTGACATATTCACCGCCAAACAGTTCTGTCCAGCGCTCTATATGATTGGAAATATCAAAAACAAGATCATAGGCTGCATTAATAACAATAGAATTCCTTGTATGCCCCATAATATACTCCTTTCTAATATATATAAATATTATTAATAATCTTAATTATAAATTATTATTAGTTAAAGAAAAATATAATTTTATCAAAAATTTATTAAGAAAGGAAACAAATTCTGGGAAGATAAACGACAAGATGACTCTAATAATTAATATTATCCTACTCTCTTTATATTATCCTTTATATTAACAAATTATTTCCTACCTAAAGGTACCAATTTCTTCAACGTGTCCGTTGCAGTTGATATAACCCCTGTGGTGACATCAAGCGCACCTTTTACTCCTTCAGCAGCAACACCTGTAACCCCTAAAATTATATCTGCTGCAGTATCTCCTAAAGGCAGCCCCTTCATGATACTCCTAACTCCGGTATTCATAACTGCCCTTCCAACTATAATCCCAATCAAAACAGATGGATTAGTAATATCCCGATACTCGGCTTCTATATCAATATTAAATGTCTTAACAGACGGTTTCCCACCTGAAGAATAATCTCTATATAGAACCTTTCCTATTTTTAGATCTAACAAATCTATTCTAAACCTACCCTCTTGGGAATCTGGAATTTCTTCACCTTTTTTCTTAGGGATACTCTCTTTCTCTTTTCTTTTCTCCTTCCCTGCAAATGCCTCCACAACCCTTACAAGATTAATAACTCCTTCTTTGTCTTTTTCAATAACTAGTCTGCTTAGATAAAATTTTAAATCTGTAATATGAATATTCCCCTTTAACAATTCAGATAATTCATAATCAACATATATCTTAGGAATATCTACAATGTTTTTGTCCTTATCTATAAGCTTGGGGTCATACAATCTAATTCCTTCTATATTTATTAATGTATCAAACATACCTATATGTAGTTTATCTATCCGTAAACTCATCCCTGTCCTTGCCCTCACCCACATAGGTAAAAAGGTCTTAACAATATAATCCCTTATGATGACAAGCAAGGCAGCAATAAATATAATAACAATCAAAATTCTAAAGATTTTAGA
>CAZHWM010000001.1:0-54271 GCA_964535935.1 uncultured Planctomycetales bacterium | reverse complement strand
GGAGAAAAGTATAAACATTTAAAAGAAAGCGAGCGATATAAGATAGAAGGATTGTAGGAGGCAAAAAAGAGCATAAAAGAGATCGCATTAATATTAGTGCGAGACCGGTCGACGATATATCGAGAGATAAAACGAGGAGGGCAAGCAGTTTTTTAAGTATGATTTAAGAGAGAAGATGGGATACCGTAATCTTGGAGCTGACATTGTCGCACTATGAGTTACAATCCAGCTTTTGTATAGAGAGAATATATTTTTGTTGACAATTTAGTGGATAATGTCTATATTATAAATTTAACTTAATTTTTTATTTAAATTATATTAGAACATAAAAATGTAAAAAATAATTTAATATATAAATAATATAAAAAGAATAATTTAAATAATATTAAAATATTAAAAGATATATTTATTATAATAAAATTAAAGAGTAGGAGGAAAATTAGATGGCAGAATGGATTGGCATAAACCGTAGGTCACGTAGGTGTTATGGCTTTGATGAAGTTGCTTTGGTCCCAGGTATGGTTACTATAAATCCAAATGAGGTAGATATTTCATGGTCTTTGGCAGGTAAGAGATTTGAGGTCCCTATTCTGGCGGCAGCAATGGATGGGGTGGTGGATGTGAGATTTGCTGTAGAGATGGGTAAATTAGGTGGTATTGCAGTGCTTAATTTAGATGGAATCCAGACACGATATGATAATCCTGATGATGTGCTTGAACAGATAAGTAGTGCTAGTCCTGAAGAGGCCACTGAGTTAGTGCAAAGTGTGTATTTAAAACCAGTCAAGGAGGAACTTATTGCAAAGAGGGTAGAGGAGATAAAGGAACAAGGAGTTCCAGCCGTGGTAAGTTGTATCCCACAGAATGCAGAGAGGTTTTCTTCGATTGCCCAGGAGGCTGGTTGTGACATTTTTGTGGTTCAGTCAACGGTCGCTACTGTTAAACATATATCTAGAGAATATAAAGTGTTAGATTTGTCAGGATTATGTAAAAATTTAAAAATCCCTGTATTGGTAGGCAATAGTGTTACATATGATGTAGCTTTGGAGCTTATAGAGAGTGGTGTTTCTGGATTATTGATAGGGGTAGGGCCGGGTGCTGCATGTACAACTAGAGGGGTTTTAGGTATAGGGGTGCCACAAATTACAGCAACGGTTGATTCTGCTGCAGCTCGTGATTATTATTTTAAAAGGAAAGGTAAATATATTCCTATTATTACAGATGGTGGAATGCGTATAGGAGGTGAGATTTGTAAGGCGTTTGCTGCTGGTGCGGATGCTGTCATGGTTGGTTCTGCATTCGCTAAGGCCGAAGAGGCCCCTGGAAGAGGTTATCATTGGGGGATGGCTACTTCACATGCAAATCTCCCCAGGGGGACACGTATAAAGGTTGGGACGACAGGAACATTGAAAGAGATTCTTTTTGGCCCTGCAAAGGTTGATGATGGTTCTCAGAATCTTATAGGAGCGCTTCGGACTTCTATGGGATCATTAGGAGCTGCAAATATAAAAGAGATGCATGATGTGGAAATAATAATCGCCCCTTCTATTCAGACAGAGGGGAAGGTTTTTCAGGTTGGACAAAGAGTTGGTATGGGGAAATAGTTTGATGGCAAAAACAGGGAGAAAAATAAAAGGGAAAAAAAAGACAACAATTATGAAAAATACTGTTGTTACCAAAAGAGGCGGATTAAAGACAAGGTTAAGGACATCACCTAAGAAGCGTAAGTTAATAGTTCCTAAATTGAAAAACGTAAAAGGTCATGTTAGCGCTTCTATTAAGGTTCGTAAGATACGTAGTAAGGATGTCGTTCTTGTTTTTGATTTTGGGTCTCAGTATACCCAGCTTATTGCTAGAAGGATACGGGAGAATAAAGTTTATAGTAGGATCGTTCCGTATAGCATTACTGCTAAAGAGATAGAGGAGATCAATCCCAAAGGAATTATATTTTCTGGTGGACCATTAAGTGTATATGATAAAAATGCTCCTATGCCAAGAAAAGAGATATTTAAGTTGGGGGTTCCTATTTTAGGGGTATGTTATGGACTGCAGGTTATTACTCATATGCTAGGAGGGAAAGTTGAGGCAAGCAGAAGTAGAGAGTATGGCAGGGCAGAATTGTTTGTGGATAGTTGTAAGGACCTTTTTACTAACTTACCTACAAATATTACGTGTTGGATGAGTCATAGCGATGAGATAAAACAGTTGCCAGCAGGTTTTGTTAGGACAGCACATACATTAAATGCTCCGATTGCTGCATTTGCAAATTACAATAAAAAAATTTATGGTGTACAGTTCCATCCTGAGGTAATCCATACTCAAAGAGGTGTGCAGATTATTGTGAATTTTCTTTTCCAGATATGTGGATGTTTACCACGTTGGACAATGGATAAGTTCGTTGAGAACTCTATTAAGCAGATAAAGGAACGTGTTGGGAGCAAAAAGGTTGTTTTGGGTTTAAGTGGTGGAGTTGACTCCTCTGTTGCAGCAGTGCTCATACATAAGGCTATTGGTAAAAAGTTGCATTGTATATTTGTAAATAATGGATTGTTACGAAAAAATGAGGCAGCTTCTGTTCAGCGGACGTTTAAGGGTAATTTTAATATGAATTTGATTTATGCTGATGCAGAGGATATCTTCCTTGAAAGGCTTAAAGGCGTAGTTGAGCCGGAAAAAAAGAGAAAGATAATAGGAGAAGAGTTTATTAAAGCGTTTTTGGAACGTTCCAAGAAAATAAGGAATGTTGCGTTTTTGGCTCAAGGTACACTTTATCCTGATGTAATTGAATCATCTCCTCCAAGTGGTGGACCATCGGATACAATAAAGACACATCATAATGTGGGCGGATTGCCAAAAGATTTAAAATGGGAGCTTATTGAACCTTTTCGTGAGCTCTTTAAAGATGAGGTGCGTGCTATAGGCAAATATTTGGGTGTGCCAGAGTCCATATTAAAAAGACAGCCTTTCCCTGGACCTGGGTTAGCTATTCGTATTATAGGAGAGGTTACTAAAGATAGGCTTAATATGCTTAGAGAGGCAGATGAGAGACTGTTAGAGGAGATTAAAAAAGCAGGGTTGTATAATGAGATATGGCAATCTTTTGCTGTTTTGCTCCCTATTAAGACAGTAGGTGTTATGGGGGATCAAAGAACATATGAGAATGTTATTGCAATTAGATGTGTTAATAGTGTGGATGGAATGACAGCTGATTGGACTACTTTAAGCCACGAATTGTTAGGGCGTATAGCAAATCGTATTATAAATGAAGTGAAAGGAGTTAATAGGGTTGTATATGATATAAGTTCTAAACCCCCGGCTACAATTGAATGGGAATAGAGGGATGAAAGACACATTTTTTGCAGATTATTGCAGAAGTAAGATGTGTCTGTTTGTTTTTAATGAGCCTTTACCTACTTAAAAATTAATAAGTATTATAATATTATAATTAAATTATAACTGTTGTTATTCTTTCAGATATGAATCATTCCGATTTTATACATCTTCACGTACACTCCCAATATAGTCTTTTAGATGGTGCATGCCGTTTAAATAACCTGATTAAAAAAGCAGTTGAATACGGCATGTCAGCAGTTGCTGTAAGCGATCATGGAAATATGTTTGGAGCTATAGAGTTTTATCAGGAGGCCCTTAAGGCCGGGATTAAGCCTATATTAGGTTATGAGTCTTATATAGTAACCACAGGAACTAGATTGGAAAAAAGACCTCGTCAGAAGGGGACGATAGCCCATCTTAATTTATATGCTTGTAATAATAAAGGATATCATAATCTTTTGAAATTAGTATCTTCAGGATATCTTGAGGGATTCTATTATTATCCTAGGATAGATAAAGAGATATTGTCTAAATACGCCGGCGGGTTGATAGGAACTTCGAGTTGTATTAAGGGTGAGGTTCCATGGCATCTTATTCATGGCAATTATAATGAGGCGCTCAAGGCTGCAGATGAGATGATTCAGATCTTTGGTAAAGGGAATTTTTATTTAGAGCTTATGGATCATGGACTTCCTGAACAAAAAGTAATGAATGAAGGACTGCTTAAGATATCTAAACAGTTGGGCATTCCTTTAATAGTTACTAATGATGTTCATTACCTTGAGCAGTCGCAGGCAATCGCTCATGAGGTATTGGTATGCATTCAGACACAGTCTGTTCTCTCTGATGAGAAGCGTATGCGAATGAAAAGTGATCAGTTTTATTTTAAGTCTCCTGAACAGATGCGAAAGGATTTTGCATGGGCCCCACAGGATGCCTTATTGAATACTATGGAAATAGCGGAGAAGTGTAATATTAAACTGGAATTTGATAAAATCCATCTTCCAAGATTTGATCTCCCAGATGGGAAGACAAAGGAAGAATTTCTTAGAGAGTTATGTTTGGAAGGCCTGAAAAAGAGATATACCCATGTTACTGATGAGATAATCCGGAGACTGGAACATGAGTTGCGTATTATAGAGAAGATGGGATTTGTAGGATATTTTCTTATCGTTTGGGATTTTATAAATTATGCAAAAAGACAAGGGATACCCGTAGGGCCTGGTCGAGGGTCTGCAGCCGGTAGCTTGGTAAGTTATCTAACAGGTATAACTAATCTAGATCCGATAAAATATGGTTTGCTTTTTGAGAGATTTCTTAATCCCGATAGATCAGGTATGCCGGATATTGATATAGACTTTTGCTATGAACGTAGGGGTGAGGTAATAGAGTATGTTAATAAGAAGTATGGTCGTGAAAATGTTGCACAGATTATTACCTTTGGAACCATGCAGGCAAGAGCAGCCATACGTGATGTAGGCAGGGTTTTAGGCGTGCCTTATTCTGAGGTGGACAAGATAGCTAAACTTATACCGTCAGAGTTAGGGATTACCCTTGACGATGCGATTGAAAAAGAACCAAGGTTGGCTGAATTGTGTAAACAGGATGAGAATGCGGCAAAAATAATAGAAATAGCCCGGATCCTTGAAGGACTTAATCGTCATGTATCTACGCATGCTGCAGGAGTGGTTATATCGGATAAGCCTTTAAATGAACACATGCCTTTGTTTAAAACTAGTGATGGACAGATTACCACTGGTTATGCAATGAAAGAGATTGCAAAGATAGGGCTATTAAAAATAGACTTCCTTGGTCTGCGTACATTAACAGTTATAGATAAGGCGAGTAAATTAATTGAAAAGCGCCATGGGATACGACTTGATATGAATAATATACCATTAGATGATAAGAATACATATGAGCTTCTAAGTAGGGCCAATAGTTTCGGGGTGTTTCAACTTGAAAGCGCAGGAATGCGTGAACTTTTGAAGAAGATAAAGCCCACGGAGTTTGAGGATATAATAGCGGTACTCGCTCTTTATCGGCCAGGTCCTATGGGAAGTGGGATGTTAGACGATTTTATAAAAAGGAAGAAAGGTCTTGTTAAATTTGATTATGACCATCCTAAGTTAGAGCCTATTTTAAAAGAGACCTATGGTATTATTGTCTATCAAGAACAGGTTATGAAGATACCTGTTGCATTGGCAGGTTTTTCTATGACAGAGGCAGATCATTTACGTAGGGCAATGAGTAAGAAAATAGCTTCTGTTATGGAGAAGATGCGGGTTCGTTTTGTTGAGGGATGCAAGAAACATAGTCGGATAAATGAGGCAATGGCAAATAAGTTATTTGATCTTATAGATTATTTTTCCGGATATGGGTTTAATAGAAGTCATTCGGCAGCTTATGCAATGGTTTCATATCAGACCGCATATCTTAAGGCTAATTATCCTGTAGAGTTTATGTGTGCACTTTTAAATAGCGAGCAGAATAACACTGATAAAATAGTAGAATATGTCAAGGAGTGTGAGTCTATGGGGATAAAAATACTACCTCCAGATATTAATGAAAGTATTAAAGATTTTGATGTAGTAGAAGATAATATTATACGTTTTGGTTTACTTGCGGTAAAGAATGTGGGGGCAACAGCCATAGACTCTATTGTAGAACAACGGCAGCATGGACGATATACTTCTCTTTATGATTTTTGTGAGCGAGTTGACTTAAGGCTTGTTAACAAAAAAGTGATAGAGAGTCTTATTAAGTGTGGCGCATTTGATTGTTTTGGTGTTTATAGGTCTCAGTTAATGGCTATTGTAGAAAAGGCCCTTGAGATAGGTGCAAGGAAGCAAAAGGAGAAAGCATTAGGTCAGGTTTCATTTCTTGACTTTGTTTCTCCTCCTGAAAGGGGAGGAACAAAACTGTTAGGTGATCTTCCTGCTATTAAGGAATGGCGTAAGAAACAGATGCTCGCCTTGGAAAAAGAGATTTTGGGATTTTATGTAAGTGGACATCCTCTATCTCATTATCAAGTTGAGATAAGAGAGTTTACGGATATATCTATTAAAGACCTGAGAAATGCAATGGATGGAGAGGATGTTAGGTTAGTTGGGATTATTAATCAAGTCAAGCTTACAACTACGCGTAAGAGTAAGGAACGTATGGCGATTTTGAGAATAGAAGATATGGATGCTGAGGTGGAAGTCGTAGTGTTCCCATCAGCGTATAAAAATTTGGAGGAGTATATAAAAGAAGGAGAGGTGATTTTTTTGAAGGGTAAGGTGAATTTTAGGGATGAAGAGGTTAGTATTATAGCAGAGGATATGAGGCATATTCATGATGTCTATCAAGCTATAAAGTCTGTAAATCTTACTCTTTCCGATGTTTCAGAGGATAACTTAATAGAACTAAGAAAGAAGTTAGAGAAATCTCCAGGGACCATTCCTGTATATCTCCATATGAATACTAAGTCTAATAAAGGAGTAGAGGTAGTTGTAGGAGAAGATTTTTTTATTACGCCTAATGAAAATCTTATAAATGACATAAAAGAGCTTATCGGGGATGAGAATTTTTCAGTAAATCTGTAAATCTTGCTGGTGTTAGGATCCCTTTTAGTTGAGATGGTGATTTTTGCAAGGATTTGATAGTTTGTGAGTTATAACGAAAGTATATATAAATTTAATTTAATTAAGTAGACAGACTTTTGCAAAAGTTAATAAATATTAACTAGGTTATTGTTCATTCTACATTTTATATTAATATTTATGTTATTCTCTAAAAGAAGACATATTGTTGTTGTTTCCCCTCTTCTTTTCATCCTTTGTTTTTCCCTCTATACCAGTGGACTTAAAAATGGATTCTTGATTGATGATAATAATTTTTTAAGTAAAAGATATATATATGATTTTCGTTCCTTCCATGATTTTTTTACAATAACAAAATCTCAGCATTATAACCCTTTTCATTTTTTGTTTAATATGTATTTATTCCATGTCTTTGGAGATAATCCTATCGGTATGCGAGTGATCAACGTAGTCCTTTTTTATTTTAATTGTGTTTTTATATATTTTTTTATAATGCTTTCCACAAAGAATCATAAACTTGCTTTATTAACTAGTATATTGTTTTGTGTCCATCCTATTAATTCAGTAGTGGTTAATCCAATAACATTTAATACAGTTCTCATTTTTGGCATTTTTGTGCTACTAAGTTTAATAACATTTTGGTTTTTTATAGAACAGAAAAGAGGTGGTAGGTATTTTTATATACTTAGTATGATTTTTTATATTTTTAGTTTGCTTTGCATAGAGAATGCTTTGGTCTTACCCTTTTATTTGGTAGGTCTAATGTATTTTTTTAAAAAGACTAATCTGCAGAGATCTTTTAAAAAATGTGTTCCTTTTTTTATTATATCAGTTTGTTATATTATCCTTTGGTTTTTTATTGTAGGGCATGTTTCCTTTCTGACACACAATAGGTTAATGAATATTTCTGTGGGTTCTTATGTCGCATCTTATGTAAAATTGGTTGGATGGTATATTTCGATGCTATTTATGCCCTTTAAAGTCGTTTGGATTTATAATATTAGTCCTGTTAATAATAATTTTTGGACATGGGTAATCCTGTTGTTGTGCTTTTTATCGGTATTTTTTGTCTTTAAACGATATAAAAAAAGTTTTGTCTCTTTTTATCTTGTTTGGTTTTTAGTTGGTTTGTTTAGTATTATTCCTGCAATATTAGCTCATAATTATATGGGATTTGTTATAGAACCTTATTGGCTTTACTTCTCTTCTATTGGTTTTTTTTTGCTTTTGTCCTACTTTTTACTAAAGCTTTCTAGGAAGTTGGATAAAAAGTTGCGGGTAGGCTTATTTGTGTCGGTTATTATTTTTTTTGTTTTTTATACGCAATATTATAATGCTATTGCAAAAACAGAGGAAAGTTTTTGCAAGTTTTGGATAAAGGTGTGTCCGCGAAACCCAATTCCTTTATATCGATTGGCTGTTATAAATGCTGGTGAAAAGAAATATGCTTTAGCTATTGCTTATAACCAGGAAATTTTAAGATTAGGGAATTATCAAGAGCCCCTTGTTTATTACAATATGGGAGAGATATTTATGCAGATGGGAGAAATGAATAAGGCCAAGGAGTTTGTTTTTAAAGCCTTACGGGAAAATCCACATTTTGCCGCAGCATATAATCTTTTGGGAACTATTGCTGTTTGTGAAAAGAAATATCAGCAAGCAGAAGAGTATTTTATAGAAGCGGTTGATAATAATGTCTTTTTTACAATGGCGGTTCTTAATTTAACAGACCTTTATATTATAACCCATCAGTGGCAAAAGGCGAGTAGCTTCTTAGAAAAACTTCCCCTTAACGACTTTTTGAGGCCTGATCGTCAGCCTATTCTTGCGAGATTAGCAGGAGTTTATTTAAAAGAAAAGAAGATAAAAAAAAGTTTTAGGATAGTTAGCCAAATCATAGAAGATGGTCAAATCAACAGTTTTTTATTAGTAGCTTCTGTTTTTAATGGGATGGGATTGTCTCAGCCGGCATTACATATTTTGGGAGTTTGTTTAAAGTTACATCCACGAGAAGGTAAATGTTTATCTATGATATTAGCTATAGAAAATGGAATACAAAGCTGATATTTTATTGAATAAAGACTTATATGTTTACTCTTTTTTCGTATTTTTGTTATTTGCCTACAAGTTGCAATGTTGTATAACTTAACTAATCATTGACACTCTAACATATTGTTGATATTATAGTTAAAATGATATTAGCTTTGCTGGCAAGGTTTTATAGGAGGTGAGATAGATGACAAAAAAGGACATCGTCTTAAAGATTACTGACATGACAGGTATTAAGCAGGTGGATGTGAAGAAGATTGTACAAAAGACGTTTGATGTTATTATCGAAAGCCTGGCACATGATGAGAAGGTTGAGTTGCGAAATTTTGGTGTTTTTAAAATTAAGGAGCGAAAGGCACGGTTTGGCCGTAATCCCAAGACAGGGGAAAGTGTTCCTGTCCCGCCACATAAGGTTGTGGTTTTTAAGCCAGGGTTAGAGATGAAAGAGAAGGTAAAGTAACGGGTTTGTCTGTTGAGCAGTATTTTTTTAAAGACCATGGGAGTTGTGTAAGATTTTTGTATATAAAAATAATACCCCGTCTTTCTGTTTATAAAAACAGGAGGACGGGGTTAGATTATTATTAGGGTAGTTGTATAGTTATTTTATAATTTTTTATTATATACTTCTGGAGAGTTGATAAATGAAGTTTACACTACCAAGAGGAACACGTGATATTTTATATCCGGAGATTATTTTATGGCAGCAAATTGAGGATACGGCACGAAGGATTTTTTCTGTATATAATTATCGAGAAGTTCGTACACCTATATTTGAAGAAACAGAGTTGTTTGAAAGGTCTATGGGCGAGAGTAGTGATGTTGTTCAGAAGCAGATGCTCAACCTTGCATCCCAGAGGGTGGATGCGGATGGAAAACCGTTATTATCTGGGTTTTCTTTGCGGCCTGAGGGGACTGCTGCTGTTGTTAGGTCTTATATTCAAAATAATTTGTATAAAAAAG
Source organism: uncultured Planctomycetales bacterium (assembly GCA_964535935.1). Classification (GTDB taxonomy): domain Bacteria; phylum Omnitrophota; class Gorgyraeia; order Zapsychrales; family Zapsychraceae; genus CAZHWM01. Next base: position 44,345 of record CAZHWM010000001.1, on the reverse strand, counting down.
AAAGGATATCAAAGTTTTTTTATATAGGGCCTATGTTTCGGGGAGAGAGGCCTCAAAAGGGAAGATTACGGCAGTTTCATCAGATAGGTGTGGAAGTCATTGGAGCCAATACAGCATCTCCTTATCTTGATGCAGAGGTGATTGCCTTAAGTGTGGGGTTATTAAAGTCGTTTGGATTGAAAATGTTTAAGTTAAAGATAAATACCTTGGGATCTTCTTCAGATAAGAATAAATTTTCCGGCATACTTAGGTCTTTATTAGAACCTAAGATATCTTTGTTATGTGATGATTGTCAGCAACGGTTTGACAGGAATGTCTTTCGAGTGCTTGATTGCAAAAATAAGGGATGCCGTGAGGTTGTTAATTCTTTGGATATAGATTATGGGTATTTGTCTGAGGGAAGTATCCGATATTATGAAGAGGTCAAGACAATATTAAAAGATCTCGGTATTGAATTCGAGGAATCTATGAGTTTGGTTAGGGGATTGGATTATTATACGCATATTGTTTTTGAGATAGCCTCTGATAGTTTAGGTTCTCAGGATGCCCTTGGTGCTGGGGGTAGATATAATAATTTAGTATATGAATTAGGCGGGCCACAGGTAGATGCGGTTGGGTTTGCTTTAGGCATAGAGAGGATATTATTGGCAGGCTCTTATGAGGAGAATACTATAACTTCACATATCGATTGTTTTATAATCTCTATGCAATCTGTAGGGTTAAGACAGGCATTTATCCTTCTAAATGAATTACGTTCTAATGGTATATGTTGTGATTTGGGATATATTGGGGGCTCAATAAAGTCTCAAATGCGTATGGCAAATAAGGCAGGGGCAAGGTTTGTTATTATTTTTGGTGAAGAGGAGGTTAGAAACAATGAGATTACGGTTAAAGATATGAACGATAGTAGTCAGGAGAGGATATCTTTATCAAAGGTATTGCAATATTTGAAGGAAAAATTATAATTTGAAGAAACGATAGATGTTTCTTAGGATATGGTAAATAGAAAAAGGAGGCTTGAATAAATGTTACGTACGCATACATGTGGAGAATTGAGAAAGGAACATGGAGGTAAGGATGTGGTGTTATGTGGCTGGGTTGCTGCAAGGAGAGATCATGGTAAGTTGATTTTTATTGATATCCGGGATAGGTATGGAGTGACACAGGTTGTCTTTGTCCCATCGGTCAGTAAACAGGCGCATGAACTGGCGCAGAAGTTGGGTCCTGAGTTTGTTATTAGGGTTTCAGGTAAGGTAGCTGTGCGGCCTGAGAAAATGGTTAATCCTGATATTGCAACAGGTGAGGTAGAGCTTTGTGCAGAAGATTTGGAGATTCTTAATAGCAGCCAGGTTCCTGTTTTTGAGATAGATGATTCTGTAGAGGTTTCTGAGGAGTTGCGGCTTACCTATCGGTATCTGGATCTTCGAAGGACAAAGGTATTGGAGGCGCTTAAGATACGTCATAAATTGTGTTCTATTATTCATAAGATATTAGGGGAAGAACAATTTTTAGAGGTGGAAACTCCTGTGCTCACCAAGTCTACACCTGAGGGAGCCCGTGATTTTCTTGTTCCTTCAAGACTTAATCCCGGTAAGTTTTTTGCCTTACCACAGTCCCCACAGTTGTTTAAGCAAATATTGATGGTAGCTGGTATAGACAGATACTATCAGATTGTAAAGTGTTTCAGGGATGAGGATTTACGTGCGGATAGACAACCAGAGTTTACGCAATTGGATATGGAGATGTCTTTTGTTTCTGAGGATGATATCTTTGCTGTCACCGAGCGGTTGTTTAAAGAAATTTTTATAGAGATTAAAGGGATAGATATCCCTGTACCGTTTCCACGGATGACATATCAAGAGGCTATACAGAAGTATAATAGCGATAAACCAGATTTGAGAAAAGATTCTAAAGAGTTTTCATTTGTATGGATAATAGATTTTCCTATGTTTAAATATAATGAAGAGGAGAAAAGATGGGAGAGTGAACATCATCCTTTCACTTCTATAAAAGAAGAAGATATAGAATATTTAAAGACACAAGAGTATGATAAAATTCGTGCCCGTTCTTATGATTTGGTGCTAAATGGAAATGAACTTGGAAGTGGTTCCGTGCGTATTCACAAAAAAGATATGCAGAAACAAATATTTGATATAATAGGCCTTAAGGAAGAGGAAGCAGAGAAGAGGTTTGGCTTCCTTTTAAGAGCATTTGAATATGGCGCACCTCCTCATGCAGGTATAGCTTTTGGTATAGATCGGTTAGTTGCGCTGTTGGCGGGATTGGATTCTATAAGAGATACTATTGCTTTTCCAAAAACACAGAAAGGGAATTGTCTGCTTACAGATGCACCGTCGAAAGTTGATGCTAAGCAATTAGAAGAATTATCTTTAATGATGACAGTAGGGGTTGATTTTGTTGGCTGATGGTATCCTTTTAACGAAGATATTATATTATAAATTGTATAATGTTAGAGATTTTTATAGGTATTTTTAAATGAGGAGGGGGGAGTATGTCGAAGAGAATTTTTAAGTTATTTTATGCCTTTATTTTTTATTTTGTGCTTTCTGGATGTGCTACCTCAAAGATTAATATCCCTAAGTATGAAGTGAAGGCATATTTGCAAGATAAACCAAGGGTCGATCAAGAAATAACAGGAAACGCGGGGTATCTTGCTGGTAAACCCAAAAAAAAGGTTCATATCAATAAGAGATCTACCAGAAAAGTTTTTGTTGTAGAGGTTACAGAAAAAGATAGTATCCCCCCTTATGTAATTGATATGGATGTAGCTAGAAAGAAGAGTCATTCTTCGGTTGTTGGGTCAAAAGAGAAGGTTAAATATAAACGAGAGAAGAAACAGACTAAAGTTATTCCTGTGTATCCTTCTAAGATACAGATACCATCTTTTGATGATATAGAAGAGACCAAGACAACAGAGAAAGTAAAAGGGGGGTCTTTGTGCGCAAAGAGTAGGGGTAAAGTTGTTAATTATAAAGTAGAGAAAGATGATACTCTCCAAAAAATCTCAAAAAAATTTTACGGTTCTTATAGTAAGTGGCCTAGGATATATAAAGTAAATAAATCACAAATAAAAGATCCAAACTTTCTTAAACCAGGAATTATTTTAAAGATCCCTATGGATTAATAGTCCTTTTATCCTGCACTATTTTAACCTTGTTGATTTGTGCATTTTGCACTATTTAGCCTTGTTAAATAGTGCAAAATGAAAATATATATGGGGAGAGGAAGGCTTTTATATGGAGCATAGCATAAAATTCGATAATAACCAGCAGTTGCAGATATTGTTTGGCAAGTATGATCAGAATGTAATGCTCATTGAAAGGGAGTTGGGGGTTAAAATTACAAGGACATCAAGAGGGGTTAAGATTTCAGGAGATGATCAGCAGGTTATTAAGGCCTCTGATTTATTTGGCTATCTTAAGGGTATCATAGAAAATGGAGGTATGATAAAGAAACGTGATATTATTTACGCATTAAGATTAGCTCAGCCAGATGTAGGGGTGGATTTTAAACTACTTGCCAAAGAAAGAATAGAGGTTTTTATAAAGGGTATGGTTGTTACTCCCAAGACACGAGGCCAGATAGAGTATGTTAAGGCAATTAAGACTCATGATATTGTATTTGGCATAGGTCCTGCCGGAACGGGTAAGACCTATCTTGCTATGGCAATGGCAGTTAATGCATTGAAAAAGGGATTGGTAAGGCGAATTGTATTGACTAGGCCTGCCATAGAAGCAGGAGAGACATTGGGGTTTCTCCCAGGAGATATGGTAGAGAAAGTGTTGCCTTATTTACGGCCTTTATATGATGCACTTTATGATATGATGGATGTCGATAAGGTAGAGGAATTTACTGAACAGGGGATTATAGAAGTGGCTCCTTTGGCATTTATGCGGGGACGTACTCTAAACGATGCGTTTGTTGTGTTAGATGAAGCACAAAATAGTACATCTTTTCAGATGAAGATGTTTTTGACTAGATTAGGATTTGATTCAAAGACGGTTATTACAGGAGATGTAACCCAGAGTGATCTTCCAAGGGGAACTCTAAACGGTTTGATAGAGGCAGAGCAGTTGCTTAAAGAAATCGAAGGGATAAACTTTGTACATTTGACAGGAGATGATGTTGTAAGACATGAGCTCGTTCAAAGGATTATAGAGGCTTATGAAGGGCAGAATTAGTTCTATTTAGGTTTTATTTTATCGTTGGGAATGTTAAGTACAGATAGATATGATATGCAGATAAAAATTTCAAAGATAAGGTTATGCTGTTATGGAATTTATTATTACAAAGAGAGCGTTTAATATCTTTGTTATGACGATTGTTATCATAGGAATAACCTTTTTTTGTTATATAGTAGGTTATTCCCTAATGATCCCTTTATTGTTATTGTTCTTGGGAAGTCAGTTGTATTTTTTGAAAAAGGCAAAGGGTAGAATTTTTTTGCACCTTGGTCTTCTTCTGGTATTGATTGTTTTTTGTACTCATACGATTGTTCATTATTCTTCTTTCTCTCCTTTATTTGTTCCTGTTGCTAGTATATCGATATTGACGGTGTTACTATTTAATGATATTCAACTTGCGTTTATGATGGCATTTGTCTCCAGTATGATAGTAAGTATTATATCTGATGGCGATTTTAATATGATGTTGACTTTTTTTATTGGCAGTCTTGCAGGGATGTATTCTGCAAAAGAAGCAAGGACAAGAGGACAATTAATAAAGGCAGGATTTGTTGTAAGTGCACTACATATGGTGTGTCTTGCCTTGCAGTATCCAAGCTTAAATATTTTGTTTACTAAGAGATTTTATGAGAATAACGTTAATCCTCTTTTATGGAATGGGATTATATCTGCTTTGTTAGTGGTAGCTTCTCTTAAGATCTTTGAATACCTTTTTGGTGTGCTTACTAATTACAGCTTATTGGAACTCTCTGATTTTAATCAGCCGCTGTTAAAGAGAATGATTTTAGAGGCACCGGGGACATATCATCATAGTATTATAGTAGGTAATCTTGCAGAAGCAGCAGCTGATGCAATAGGAGCTAATGCTCTTTTAACGAGGGTAGGAGCTTATTATCACGATATAGGTAAGCTACTTAAACCAGAATATTTTACAGAAAATCAGATTATGGGCGGTAATAAACATGATAAAATAGAACCTTCTGTGAGTAGGCTGGTTATTCTTAATCATGTTAAGGAAGGCATAGAGTTGGCAAAGCGATATAGGCTAAATCCTGTGATTATTGATTTTATACCGCAGCACCATGGTACAAGTCTTATATATTATTTTTATAAAAAATCACTTGAAGGGGCGGAGAAGGGCGAGATCATGCCAGAGGAAAATTTCCGTTATCCGGGACCGAAGCCACAGACACGGGAAACTGCTATTACTTTATTAGCAGATTCTGTTGAGGCTGCTGTCCGGGCATTAGATGATCCGAATCCTACCAATATTGAAGAAACTGTTAAAAAAATAGTGAATAATAAATTTATAGATGGTCAACTTGACGAATGTAATCTAACATTAAAGGAGATTAATAAGATATCTTCTACATTTACTAGAGTTTTAAGTTCTATGTATCATAGTAGGGTTAAGTATCCAGAAGGTAGAAATGGAAATAATAATAAAGAATCTACAGAAAAAAGTCGGTCTCAATCTTCATCAAATAAAAAAGGTAGTTAAAGCAATATTAAGATGGGAAGGATTGCATAAGAGTGTGTCCATTAATGTTATCTTTGTATCTCATCAAAAGATAAGGGCGTTAAATAAAAAATATTTACAAAAGGATTATGCCACAGACGTTTTGTCGTTTGATTTAAGTAATAATGTTATGTTCGTCTCATCTGATAATGATGAGTGTAAATTTTTAGATGAGGAGAAAAGTAATGATGTAAGAGAGAGCGTATATGGTAATTATCTTATTGGTGATATATTTATATCTACAGACGCAGCGATTGCTAATATGAAAAGATATAATACGTCGTTAGGCAAAGAGCTTTTGCTTTATATTATACATGGGATTCTTCATCTTTTAGGATATGATGATAAAGACCCGCTGCATGCTAAAAAGATGAGAAATAGAGAAGATGAAATTTTATGTAGATTAAAGGGAATGGAGAAGAAGATTTTGGTTGTATGAATAAGAAGATGTTTTTACATTAATTTACTTTGCCATGATATTAAAAACAGAAGGGATAGTTCTTAAAAGATTTGATTATCGAGAGACGAGTCAAATAGCCATATTTTTTACAAGAGATTATGGGAAGGTTTCAGGTATACTTAAAGGGATACGGAGATCATCTAAGAAGTTTGGCAGTAGCATAGATTCATTTTCTCTTAATGATATAGTTTATTATAAATATTGTCGTTCAGAATTACATCTTATAAGTCAATGTGATTTGAAAGAATATTATTTGAGTATACGTCAGGATTATAAACGGAATCTTGCAGCTAATTATATGTTAGAGCTGGTATCAAGTATCATGCCGACAGAACAGAAGAATGAGGAGATCTTTCAGTTGATGCTTGATTATCTTAATAGTCTAGGTAAAATATCTGATATAGATAAATTGGTTCATATTTTTCAGGTAAAAATACTTTCTCTTTCTGGATTTAGACCCCATATAGATTCTTGTGTGAGATGTCAGAAAAAGGTTGTTGGTCGGGCAAGGTTTAGTTTGAGAGAAGGTGGGCTTCTATGTCAGAACTGTCCTAGTTCAGAGACTAATTTTTCCATTATATCAAAGGGAACGGTAGCCTCTGTTTTGTATATAGAGCAGAACGATTGGATTAAAAGTCTTAGACTTGGATTGACTAGCAAGGTTAAGCAGGAGTTAAAATACATTTTGAATAATTTTTTGGTTTATCATCTAGAAAAAAAGATAAACTCCTCTCGTTATTTAAAATAATTAGTGTTTCCTATGTTAAGTATATTCGTATTATTTTTTTTGGTCTTTATATGTATTTTTTTGCTTAGGCAATATCCATATAAATGGATAAAATTTTTATTATTAGTTTTTTTTAATTTATTGGTAGTAGAATGTTTTTGTTATGGATATTTTATTTATTTGATAAATAAGGGAGAGAGTTTTTTTTTGATTGGTAATCAATGGCTGTTAGACAGGTTAATTAAATCCAATCTGGTAGGCTTTCTTTATATCAACCCAGATAGGCATAATAATTTTTACCAGATAGATAAAGACTTAGGATATACTATAGGTAAGAATAAAACGGATTTTGTATATCATACCAATGCAGAAGGTATTCGAGCAGATCGGAATTATCCTCTTATTCCATCGAAAGATGTATTAAGAATGGCAGTCTTTGGCGATTCATTTGTGTTTTGCGATTGGGAACCCAATAAATATACCTGGCCTAGTTATCTTGAACGCTCTGTTAGTAATCTTGAGGTAATGAATTTCGGGGTTTCGGGTTATGGCCTGGGGCAGAGTTATGCTAGATATCTTAAGGATGGGGTAAAGTTTCATCCAGATATTGTTTTTTTTAATTATATAGAGTTAGGTAATAGAGATAGGATATCAGCACAGGATATTTTTTCTGGTAGATTGAATATAAGGCAGTCTAGTTTATACAGAATTCATTATGAAATTAAAGGAGATGTCCTTATATCAAAGGTTATAACTCCCTTTGATCTTTTCGACCCTGCTTTCAGACAAAAATATATTTATGGACCATATAATATTAATTATAGTCATTTATTTTGGTCAAATAAAGTCTTTTCTGTATCTAATTTAGGGTTGTTTTTAAAAAATATATTTTTAAGAAAAGAAGTTGCTGATTTAGGTGTTGAATCGGAATATTCTAATACTCATGTAACTGCTAAACTTTTAAATAATTTATTATCTGTTGCAGAAGAAAATGGTTCTAAGGTAATATTTTTTGTAAGTAGGGAGTTTAGAGAACTTGAGCCAGAGATACAGGATGTTCTTTTACGGCATTCAAAGGATGTTTTATTTATTAATTCCAGAAAGGCACTAGATGCCCATTTTAAGGCACGAGGAGTTATAGATAAAAAGACACTCCTTAATAAATCAGGTCATTATAACGCAAGAGGAAATTTATATTATGCAGAGGTTATTGCTTCTATATTAAAGGGCAGAATATGGGGTAGGGATGGCAGGCGGTTTAGATTTGATGAGGCACGTAATGCCTTTGTCAGGATGTAGTGTTTGTTGTGGGATAGAAGATAATTTTTTGATATGTTAAGCAGAGGGAGGATGGGAATAATTCAATATGTTATTAGATAATGTTATTTTTTTATCTGTGTAACGATTTTTTTGGCCAAGTCCATGCCAATTTGTTCGATTTTCATAAGCCTATCTATATTAGTATGTTTTATATCTGATATAGTTTTTAAGCCTGCATTAAATAATCTTCGTGCGCGTATCCTACCAATTCCTTTTAACCGAACTATCTCAAGTAATTCTTCTTTAACGCCATACATTAAACGTATCTTTAGTTTATCTAATAGAAAAATTAATTTTCTTTTCTGTAATAGTGCGGCTATAGAGCATGCTGCATACATGAGTCTTTGAGCAGACTCAACGTATCTATAAATATCCCCCGGGCCTACATTAAACTGTTCGCATAAATCTTTTTCTGATTCTTCTTCTATCCATAACATCAATAGTAATGTGGTTTTCATTATTGCTAGATAACAGTTCACCTCTTCGAGAGTATAATAGTCTTCAGTCCGTAATATAAATTCATCATTGTATTTGTTTATGAATGATTCAAGCATATTTATATCCTTTTTGGATACGTTTACTATCCTCTGGCTGTCAGGGCAGCATGTAATAAGGTGGAGTAGGCTAACAGGAGATATATGTGGATCGTTCTTTATCATTTTCAGCCCATCTCGTATAGTTAGGGCAGATGAGGGATCTATATATAATCTGCTGGTAAGGTTGCCTAAAGGGGTTGCAAAATATCTCCCCATGCTTTTTTCAATAAATTTTTCTTTGTGCAGGAAATCAAATATATCATTTATGAGCTTATTTAAATTTTGTGTTTGCTCCTGGTATGCCAGAAAGGTGTGGGATATAAATTCTATCATTCCCTTTGTATCATATATATAGCCGCTTGCGATAGATGCCAATATATGTATTCGTAATGCAGATTCATTGGATAGTTTTGATATTATAGGCTCAGGTGGGGCATATATGTATCGTTCAAAAAGCATCTGTGCCTCTGAGAAAGATTTTGCGATAATGACTGCTTCTCCATAATTGTCATATTGCGGTCTTCCTGCTCTGCCAGCACATTGTTTGTATTCGGATGTAGGGATATAAGCTGAGCCTAGTCCACTTTCGAAACGTTTATAATCACGTATAATTGTCCTGCGTGCAGGTAAGTTTACTCCTGCAGCCAGGGTGGGGGTAGAGGATATGACTTTTATAAGATTTTCTCTAAATCCTTTTTCTATTAATTCTCTTTGATTTGGTTTAAGCCCTGCATGGTGAAAAGCTACTCCATTTTTTACTACTTCTGCCAATTTAAGGCAGATAGAAGTGGCATTATCTTTATTGCCTATAATATTTTTTGCTATTAACGCTAGTTGTTTTTTTTCTTCGAGAGTAAGTAGGTCTTTTGTGCATTTACAAACTTTTCTGCTTACTGCCTGAGCAGATCTTCGCGAATTGACAAATATCAATACCTGGCCGCCTCCTTTAAGAGTGTCTATAGTAAGCTGGTTAACTGGCTCTGGATCTTCTTCTTTAATTAATCTACGGCCGTGTTTGTGAAATATAATTTCCTCATTATAATATATTCCTTCTTTTAGGGGAATAGGCCGCCATTGGGTTTCAATAAGATTGCAATTAAGCCAGCCTGCCAGTTCATCTGCATTACGAATAGTTGCACTTAATGCAATAATTTGAATATTTGGGTTAAATTGTCTGATCCGTGCGATAAGCACCTCAAGGGTTGGTCCACGTTCACCATCATTGATAAAATGTATTTCATCTATAACTACTACTTTTAGGTTGTTTAATATCCAATCCGCATTTGTTCTAAACATAGAATCTAGTTTTTCTGCTGTTGCTAGTAGAATATGAGCATGGGATAGATTTTGATATTTTGTATCTATATCTCCGATAGCAATTCCTACCTCTATGCCGAGTTGAGAATATTTGTTTTTGAAGTCCATATACTTCTCACTTGCTAATGCCTTTAGTGGAACTATGTAGAGGCATTTCCCTTTATGTGTTAGAATTGATTTTAGCATACATAGTTCTGCTACAAATGTTTTGCCTGCTGCAGTGGGGACAGACATAAGTATGTTTTTACCTAATAATCCTCCTTTCTGAATTGCTTCTATTTGTGGAGGGAACAATTCAGTTATTCCTGAAGAGAGTATTTTTTTTGTAGCCGTAGGAGGAAAACCATATTGTTTGAGAATATCACCTAATTTCATATTTATCAGTATGGAAACTGTTATGGTATTTTATATAAATATGCAATAGCGTTACCTGAACTATTGATTTTAAGCAGTAATTTCCCATTTTTGTTTAGAGTTTTAATAAGAAATTCCTTTGCCTCAGGTTTTATATGCGAGAGGATCAACCATACGCGATGATAATCTTTTAAATTTATAGGAGTTGTTTCTGAGATGAGGTAGAGGGGATTATGAGTATATTGTAATACGCCTGATAGTTGTCTGTTTTTTGTAAAGGAGAAAAGGATAAAACAACTAGGCATAGCTGAGTTGCCGTTTTTTTTGTATAGGGAGTCAGAGGTCTTCAAGATTTCTTGACATTTTATGAGTTTTTTGTTTAATACGGCTGTTTTAGAGGCCATTTTAGATACAAGATTAAATCTTGATATATAGTAAAGATATTGGAATTGAGAAGATCTATTTAATATAAATAGGTCATTAGGTTGAGCGTATTTAGCCACACCTTGCATAATGATACGGTTTCCTTCATCATAATCTTTGTGAATAATATGATATCCTGCTAAGTATATGCATTTATAAAATAATATAGCTAAGATACTAGCTGTTATGGCATATATTATTAGTGTCTTTACCCATATGGCCGTAAGCTGTCTTTTCCCCAATTTATTAAGGTAAAAACGTATTATTTGAATGAAATAAACGACACCTTCTGCTACTAAGAGTAGTAGAGCAGGCAAAGAAAATAAAAGTAATCTTCCTTGAAAAGGGTATTTTTGTAATATGGAAGCTATAAGAGCGAGGGAGAGAGGAGATATTAACAGGAATAATATTTCTTTATCTTTTTTGAATAATGATTGTATTCCTAGAATAAAAAGGGTAAATGTTAATAAGGGGAAAGAGAATCCTGCTGGATCTTTGAACAAGGAAAGTATAGTATGTTTTAACCATAATATATCCTTTAGAAAAGAAAAAGGAACAGGTAAGAATCCTTTTTGCCACATATTATGGAGTGTTTGATTATGGGACATTTGGTAGAGGCAGAGTTTATATAAACACAAAAAGTTAAGTATCCAGATAAATAATGTGAATATAGTATGTTTTATTTTTTTTATCTTAAAACAATAGAAAATTAGTAAGATGCCAATGGTAGCAATAATAAAGATACTAGAATTACTTAGCCACATAGATAATGCACCAGTTAGAGTTAATGTAGTGAAAGAATAAGGTGGGAACTGTTTTTCTCTACTATCTAGAAATATTAAAATTAATCCAAGGGTAATCATGACGGCGCATGAATAGGATTTTAGTTCTGCAGAGTAATAGATTAGTTTGTAAGAAAAGACGAATAATCCCAATGCAATTGTTTGTACTTCCGGTGAGGTAATTTTTTTTAAGATAAAGTAAAATAAAAAGATAGAGATTATCCCACATAGGAGTGGGAAAAATCTAAAGGCATATTCATTATTCCCAAATAATATAGTTGAGATTTTTATTATTAGAGAAAATCCTATGCTTTGAGGAAATTCACTAAAGAGTCTTACATTGATTAGAATATCTTTTAATGATCTGTTTACTGTTTCTGCTGCAACCCATGCTTCATCTAACCAAAAAGACCTGTTTTCTAAGAACACTTTGATGCGTAAGAATATGCCTATACAGATAAGCAGAAAATTTATTAGGTTTGTTTTTAACAGTATATGTTTTAATTTAAATGAATACATTTTGTTATTAGATTATTTAAATGGAATATTTATTGTATCATAATTTTCTTAAATTCGAAGTAGTCAATGGAGTTTTGTATTGACTGGGTAGAATTGAATACTTATAATGAATTTTATAAAAAATTAAATATAAAGAATTATAAAATTTTTTCAATAGAATATTAATATGAGAGTTGTAGTACAAAGAGTAAAGCAAGCAGACGTATCCGTAGAAGGAGAAGTTGTATCTAAAATAGAGACGGGGCTTTTGGTTTTTTTAGGCATAGAGAAGACTGATACGAAGCAGGATGCTGATTATTTGGTGGATAAGATTATAAATTTACGGATATTTGAGGATGATAATCATAAGATGAATTTATCTCTAATTGATACAGCATCACAAGTATTAGTAGTTTCTCAGTTTACGCTTTATGGTGATTGTCGTAAGGGACGGCGGCCTTCTTTTGATAGTGCAGCGTCAGCTGGGCAAGCAGAGAAACTTTATAGATATTTTGTTGATAGGATTAGTAGTTACGGTATAGATACTAAAGAGGGTAGGTTTCGTGCCATGATGGAGGTATCATTGGTAAACTACGGTCCGGTTACCTTTATTATTGATAGTAGATGATATGTATGTCGAATTTAAAATAAGAGACATGTTTGATATTAGTGGATAAGGTAAAATAGATGCAGCTTATAGATACTCATGCCCATTTAGATCATATAAAAAATTTGCCAGCTGCTATTGAAAATGCTGTTAATGCAGGTGTTTGTAGTGTTGTCGCAGTAAGTGAAGGATATTGTTCCAGTAGGAGGAATTTAGAGATTAGCAAGGAATTTAAGGATTGCCCCCTTAATGTTTATCCTGCCATAGGGATACATCCATCAGAGGCAGATTTAGAGGATGTGGGGAAAGTTCAAGATTTAATACGTGAGAACGCCTCATATGTGAAGGCTGTAGGTGAGATAGGATTGGATTATTGGTATAAATGGGTGAGAAAGGATGAAGATAGAAGAAAGAGGCAACAGCAGGTGTTTATTTCTTTATTAAAATTGGCTATGGAATTGGATATACCTGTTATAATACATTCAAGAGGGGCATGGAATGATTGTGTTGATATTACACTAGGGATGGGGATTAAAAAGGCAGTATTTCATTGGTATAGTGGTCCTTTAGATGTATTGGATAGAATATTGGAAGCAGGGTATTATATTTCAGCAACGCCAAGTTTGAGATATAGCCCCCAGTCGCAGGATGCGGTACGGCATGCGCCTTTATCTCGGATATTGATTGAAACAGATAGCCCTGTTTATTATAAGAGTAGTCAATCCGGTAATGATGGTTTTTATGCTGAACCAAAAGATGTGTTTAGGGTGTTTGATGCGTATGTTAGGCTTTTGGGGAAGGAGAATGTGGTAGAAGTTGCAGAGGCTTTTAATCATAACGCGTCTAATTTTTTTAATTTAATGTGAGTGGTTTTGTTGATAAATTGATATAACTTATTATTTTTTTGTTTAATTTTTTAGGGAGTTGTGTTTATGAAGAAAAAGATAGGTATTGTTTTGATTGTAATTAGTGTGATTGTCTTAATTGATATCGTTATATTTTGGTATTTGCATAGATCAAAATTGAAACCAGAAGATATGTTGCCTGCAGGAGCAATTACTACGATTTATGTTAAGGATGCTTCCGGCATGATTAATAGCTTTCATCATAGTAAATTTTGGAAAACATTATCATCTATAGATTTTAATTTATTGCTTAAACGTAAAATTTTGGATCCTAGAATAGGGGATATAATTAAATTTTTAAAGGCTCCACCTGGGGGAGTAGCTACTAAGGCGATTTTAAGAGAAATATTTAATAGTGAGATGATGATAGGGATTTATCCCATAGGGTTTAATGCTAGTCATATAGATAAAATAAAATCTCCAGTTACTTCTAAAATAAAAAACGAATTATTTTCAAGTGTATTTATTGTTACTAGACTTTCGCCAGGAACAGTGATAATGACGTTATTGCCAGATTACATTAAGAAGTTTGCCAAGGATATTATGATAGAAAGGTTGGAGTATAAAGGATATAATGTTACAGTTATACATCTTAAACGACAAAAGATGAGTTTCTCCTATGTAAAGTTAAAGAATTTTTTGATAATAGGCACTGGGGATGATGCGGCTCGCATGTGTATTGATGCATTTAGTGGAGTAAGGTCACCTTTGTCATCAGATGAAGTTTATCGTAGGTCTATCAAGGAATCTTTATCTATGTCATCGTTTGATTTTTATTTTAATATCCAAGCTTTATATAATATGTTGAAAGAACAGGGTGATGAGATAGTAAATTGGATAGATAAGCAAACGGGTTTTAGAGATAGTATTGATGGGGGAGAACAGAATGTTAATGTAGAAGAGAGAAATAAACAGATAAAAAAAGAGTTAAAGCAAGCTTTTAGAAAAATAAAAGGGTTTGACTCATTTATTCTTTCTATGAAATCCAATGATAATATTTTTATAAAGTTAGATGTCTTGTTTAATAAAGATAAATTAGTTAGAGAAATAAGACAAAATTTTTTATGCCCCCCTATAGTTAATAAGACTGTATCGTTTATCCCTAAAAATGTTTTGATGTATCAATGGTTTAGCTGTGTGGATCTAACAAGTCTCCTATCGACTAGAAGAGGCAAAGGCCCTTCTTTTATTGAAAAGATAAAAAAAGTAGCAGAAATGAAGGGGCTGGGTGTAGTAGATATTACGTCAGCATTAGGTAAAGAATTAGGTGGATATCTATATGATATAGATAAAACGAGTTCTTACTATGTTCCAGAGATAGTGTTATTTGTTAAAATAAATGATCCAGATAAGACTCAGGAGTTAATGCATAATTTATTAAATAATCCATTTATTTCATTAAATGATGAAAAATATAGGGGATATACTATTAGATATTTTGCCTTGCCTTTAAAGAAAATAGAACCAGCTTATTGTATTTTGGGAAATTATATGTTAGTGTCCATTAATCGTAAGTTATTACATAAGACAATAGATACTTATAAAGATAGAAAATCCTCTTTAGAATCTGATATTTATTTGTTGTCAAATTTTAATGATAAGATAAAATCATATCAGTTTATAAAAGTTGGAGATATGGCGGAAAAGTTACTAGATCTTGTGGAATGGGGTAGTGAATGGATAAAAGATAAAATAAATAAACAAAATGCCTTCCTCTCGGGAACGCAGAAGTTATTAGATAATGTGAAAAAAGAGACGGATAATAAACGAGATAAATTAAATAAAAAGAAAGAAAAATTAAAGCAATCCCAGAGATTGCTTATGTCGATGCAATCCCAACGTAATACGGATGTTAATGTCTCAGCTATAAAAACAAAAATTAGTAGATTAGAAGCTGAGATTAACTCTTTGGAATCGGAGATAGATAGTTTAGAAGATAAACAGTCTGAGTTGATACCAATGATTCAAGAATATAATTCAAAGATATATTCGATAGATACTCAGGAGGTCATTTTGGATAAATTAATTTATCCTGTATTACAAGGATTAGAGTATATTGATAGTATTACATTTAGCACAACCGTGAAAGAAGACAATATTGTAGAGAATATATGGCATATATATATGAGATAGGTTTTGTTTGTTTTTTTATTTTTAGAATACCATTAAAATTTATGAATTTTTATGTTTAAGGAGAAGATAGAGATGGAATTTTGTTATGGTGAGGGGATATACAAAGAGGGAGACTTCCAAGTAAAAGGGATAATTACCTTAGGTGAACATAAACTATTTCTTAAAGACGAAGAGGAAGAGCTTACTCGTACATATATACCATTAGATAAAATAGAGAGGATGAAAATGACCTCATCTGGCCTTGAGATATATGTGTGTCCTAGCCTTACCTTTCGTTATTCTGCGGTGATAAAAGGAAATAAAGCTAAGTTAAAGGAACTTGCGAGGGATATTGCTATGGGGTGTGGTTTGAAGAAGAGGTTTTTGGTAAATGAATGGGTGGAAGGCTAGAGCTCATGAATAAAGAAAGAGGATTTTATTTGTTTTTCTTTTGTTTTGTTATGTTGTTTTTGTGTAGTGGTTGCGCTATTCTTCAGCTTCCTGTAAAGATGGTGGATGGGACTTTTTCTATTTTACATGAATTGCTTAAGATAGGTAATTCTTTGCCGAAACCACCACCATGGATATTTTGATAGAGGAGGAAAGATAGGTAATTTGTAGATGTTTAAGATAGTAAATAAACAAATATTAGCTACGCATGTAAAGCGATTGGATGTAATTGCCCCTAATATAGCTCGGAAAGTTTTACCCGGTCAGTTTGTATCGATATCCCCAGAAGAAGGAGATGAGAGGATCCCTTTAAGTGTAGTTGATTTTGATAGAGATAGGGGACATATTTCTCTTATTTTTCAAGAACGTGGGGTGACAACAAAAAAATTGGGTGCATTGCAATTAGGGGAGGAGATATTTTCAATCTTAGGTCCGTTGGGGAAACCAGCTACAATTGAGAAAGTAGGGTTAGTTGTTTGTATTGCTACAGGAGTAGGAACAGCTAAAATATTGCCTATATGTCGAGCATATAAACGAGTAGGAAATAAGGTTATAGGTATTATAGGTGCTCGAACTAAAAGGGCATTGATGCTAGAGCCACAAATCCGGCTTTCTTGTAATAAGATTTATATTACTACAGAAGACGGTTCTTATGAACGAAAAGGATTGGCATCAGATATATTAAAACAGATATTAGAAGAATATGACCCAGATGTCGTATATGCTATAGGTTCTGAAGAGATGATGCGTTCTACATGCGAGATGACAAAAAAAGGGGGGATTAAAACATTTGTTCATTTAAATCCAATTATGGTAGATTGTCTTGGTATGTGTGCATCTTGTAGAGTTAAGGTTGGTGATAAGATTGTTCTTGCATGTATGGAAGGCCCTGAGTTTGATGGGCATAAAGTAGATTTTGACGAATTTATAAAACGTAAGAAGGCTTTGGAGGAATTTGGCGAATGTTGCAAACACAAGTTAACATCCAGCCCAAAGAAAAGCGAGTCAGGAATTTTCATGAGGTTTGTCTCGGGTTTTCTAAAAGGTCAGCAATAGAAGAGGCAAGCAGATGTGTTCAGTGTTCTTCTCCTTCTTGTAGAGAAGCCTGTCCTTTGGATATTGATATCCCTGGATTTATAAGGTCGTTGAGGGAATCTGATATTACAGAGGCATATGCAAAGCTGAGAGAGAAAACACCTCTTCCAGGAATATGTGGCCGTCTTTGTTCTGCTCCTTGTGAGAAGGCATGCATTTTAAAAGAAAAGGGGGCAGCTATTGCTATTCGGAGCTTGGAGCGTTTTGCAACTGATTTTGGAAGACAGCGGAATTTGAGAAGATCTGTAAATAAAGGTAAGCGGATACGTATAGCTATAGTGGGATCAGGGCCATGCGGACTTGCTGCAGCATGGATGCTTGCAAGGAGAGGATATGAGGTTATTATTTTTGAGGCGTTTGATAAGCCTGGTGGGGTGTTGAGATATGGTGTGCCTGAATTTCGTTTGCCCAAGAAGGTTTTGGATGAGCAGATAGCTGATATAAAAATAATTGGGGTGAAAATAGAAACCAATTTTTTTGTTGGTAAAACAGCTTCTTTAGATGAGTTGAGAAAAGACAACTTTTCTGCTATTCTTTTGGCTATGGGAGCGGGTATCCCTAAACTTAGAGATATTCCAGGGGCAAATCTTGGGGGAGTGTATTACGGTGAGGAATTTTTGATGCGGGTCAATTTAATGAAAGCGAATTTATTTTCTCAATATATTCCATCTTTTGGTATTGGAGAAAAGGTAATAGTATTAGGAGCGGGAAATACTGCTATGGATTGTGCAAGAGCTGCTGTTAGATTTAGAAGGAAAGTTACTTTAGTATTTCGTAGGCCTGAGGATGAGATGTTTGTTCGTCCTGAAGAAAGACAATATGGCAAAGAGGAGGGTGTACACATAGAGTCTATGGTCCGTATGGTGGAAATATTGGGCGATGCGAATAATTTTGTAAAGGGTGCAAAGTGTATAAGGCTTGATTATGCTGCCTCTAGTAATAAGGGAAAATGGGAGCTTGTTCCTGTTCCAGGATCCGAATTTATTTTAGAGGCAGATACTGTAATTATTGCTGCAGGACATAGGCCTAATTCTCTGATGGGTATGGTATCAGATGATCAGATATTTCTAGAATTGAATGATGATGGTACAATATATATTGATAAAGACACTGGGATGAGTTCTTTGTCTGCTGTTTTTGCTGCTGGTAATGTTGTTACAGGGCCAGGTCCGCTTATTCAGGCCATAGCCTCTGGTATAGATACAGCAGAAAAGATAGATAAATATTTAACATAGGGGTATAAAAGCGGAATTTATTATTCTGCACTATTTAACCTTGTTAAATAGTGCAGAATGCACAAATCAACAAGGTTGATTTGTGCAGGATAGGGTAATTATTATGGAAGGGGAAAGTCGTATAACAGTTCAACAGATACAGGCTAAGAAAACATGTAATGAGAAGATAATTATGCTTACAGCATACAGTTATCCAGTAGCTGCACTTCTTGATAAGGCGGGGGTGGATATTATTCTTGTAGGTGATTCTCTTGCAAACGTTGCATTAGGGCTTAAGTCTACTAAAGAGGTAGGGATGCAGGAAATGATTCATCATGCAAGTGCTGTTGGTAGAGCGGTTAAGAATGCCTTGTTAGTTGGGGATATGCCTTTTGATGCTTATCAGAATACAGATAAGTCGACTGCCTTGATTAATGCCAAAAGATTTATTGAAGAGGCTGGTTGTGGTGCGGTTAAGGTTGAATGGTTTGATAACTGTCTTGATATAATTGCTAATCTTGTAGAGAATGGTATTGAGGTAATGGGACATATTGGACTCACTCCACAGACAGTAGAGAGGTTGGGTGGATTTAAGGTACAGGGCAAGGATGCTGCATCAGCTGCTCAGTTGATAAGAAGCGCAAAGGCATTACAGGAGTCAGGTTGTTTTTGTATTGTTTTGGAATGTATACCTTTTCAGCTCGCAGAGTTAATTACAAATGCGGTTAGTATACCAACAATCGGTATAGGTGCAGGAGCATATTGTGATGGGCAGGTCTTGGTAACTGATGATATGTTAGGGCTTTACTGTGATAGATTGCCGCGTTTTGTCAAAAGATATGCCTGTCTGGAAAGAGTTATTTTAGATGCCGTATCTAAGTTTCAGCAGGAGGTTAATGATGGTAATTTCCCCGATGGGGCCCATAGCTATTCTATGGCAGAAGAAGAGATTGAAAAAATAAAAAAAGAGATGCTTTGATTATTTATTTATAAATTTTTTATTATCTTCCTTCCTTTTTATCATATCCTATAATAGTAGATAACCATTTTTCTGCTATATCTATACTCATGTTTTTACGTATCGCATAGTCTTTTAATTGGTCGAAAGCAATCTTTCCTATATTGAAATATCTTGCATCTGGATGGGCTAAATAAATACCACAGGTTGATGCAGCTGGCATCATATCATAGCTTTCTGTTAATTGTATACCAGTATTTCTTTCAACTTGTAATAATTTAAACAATATAGGTTTTTCCGTATGATCAGGATAAGTAGGGTATCCTGGTGCAGGCCGTATTCCTCTGTATTTGCCTTCTAATAAATCTTTATCATTAATATTCTCATCAGGCGCATATCCCCATAATTGTTTTCTTACCAGTTCATGCAGGATTTCTGCAAATGCCTCTGCAAGCCTTCCGGCGAGGATTTTTGCCATAATAGCCTTATAATCATTGTTTTCTTTTTTAAATTTTTCTACCAGATTATCAATTCCTATCCCTGCGGTAGCGGCAAATCCACCGATATAATCCTGTATTTTATTTTGTTTTGGGGCAATAAAATCTGCTAAACAAAGATAAGGAGATTTTTGGCTTTTCTTTTCTTGTTGTCGTAACATATGTAATACAGCCACTACATTGCTTCTGGATTCATCTTTGTAGATTTCAATATCATCTCCTATGCTGTTTGCAGGGAAAATACCAATAACAGCATTTGCTATAAGCCAGTTGTTTCTAATTATTTCTTGTAATAGTTTTTGTGCATCATCAAATAATTGTTGCGCATCTTTTCCTAGTTTGGGGTCTTTTAATATATCAGGATAACGACCTTTTATCTGCCATGCATAGAAGAATGATGTCCAGTATATCTTATCTATAAGTTCCGATATGGGAAAATTTTTAAAAATTTTTATTCCGAGGAGATTAGGCCTTATAATATTTTCCTGTATCCATTCTGTTTTAAATCCGTTATTTCTGGCATATTGTATTTGAACAAATCTCTTTTTTGCCCGCTCATTTTCATAGTCTTTTCGACATTGGTTATATTTTTCATATGTCTCTTTTATAAGTTGTTTTTTTGCTGTGATATCCATAAGATCACGGCATACCTTCACACTTAATGAGGCATCTTTTACATGTATTACCGGGCCATGATATATTGGAGCAATTTTTATTGCACAGTAATTTATGGATGTGGTAGCTCCACCTATAAGAAGGGGTATATTTAGACTTTTTTCTTCCATTTTTTTTGCTACATATACCATTTCATCAAGCGAAGGGGTAATAAGTCCACTTAAAGCTATGATATCCACATGATGGCTAATAGCATTTTCTATGATGGTATCTGCATCTACCATTACACCCATGTCTATAATTTCAAAGTTGTTGCATGCCAGAACAATACTTACTATATTTTTACCTATATCGTGGACATCTCCTTTTACTGTTGCCATTAAGATTTTTCCAGCAGAATGTTTCTGTTGTAAGTTGCCTTCTTTTTTTTGGATAAATGGCATAAGATAGCCAACAGCCTTTTTCATAACCCGGGCACTTTTTACTACTTGGGGCAGAAACATCTTGCCTTCACCAAAAAGTTGCCCAACAATATTCATTCCATTCATTAAGGGGCTTTCAATTATTTTTAAAGGGTCTTTTATATAGCCTAATGCTTCTTCTATATCTGTTTCGATATAATCAGTGATGCCTTTTATAATAGAGTAAGTTAGCCGTTTTTCTACAGGTTGTTTTCTCCATTGATTTTCTGTATTTTCTGTATTTTGTGGTGGTGTATCTTTGAGTTTTTGTGCATATTCAATGAGTTTTTCTGTTGCATCTTCTTTGCGGTTTAATATTACATCTTCTATCAGCTCACGTATATCTTTAGCTATTTCGTCATAGATCGTAAGCATCCCGGCATTGACAATTCCCATATCCATCCCTGCATTTATTGCATGGTATAAGAACACGGAATGCATTGCTTGGCGTATCGTATTATTGCCTCTAAAAGAAAAAGATACATTGCTGACTCCTCCGCTCACTAGACAACCGGGGAGGGTTTCTTTGATTTTTTTTACAGCTTTAATAAAGTCAATTGCATATGTATTATGTTCTTTTATCCCAGTAGCAACAGCAAATATGTTTGGATCAAATATGATATCTTCTGCAGGGATACCTGCCTTCTTAGTTAGGAGATTATAGACGCGGGTACATATTTCTACTTTGCGTTCATAGGTGTCTGCCTGTCCATTTTCGTCAAATGCCATTACTACTATTGCAGCACCATATTGTCGTATTTTTTTTGCCTTTTCTATAAATAGTTCTTCTCCTTCTTTAAGACTAATAGAGTTTACTATAGATTTGCCCTGTATACATTTAAGAGCTGCCTCTATAACATCCCATTTAGAGGAATCTATCATAAAAGGGATGCGAGCGATATCTGGTTCGGCTGCAATTAAGTTGAGAAATTTGACCATTGCCTCTTTGGAATTGATCATAGCATCGTCCATATTTATATCAATAATCTGCGCCCCTGCTTCAACCTGCTGACGGGCTATGGCTATGGCATTTTCATAATCTCCGTCTGATATGAGTTTTGCGAATTTCCTTGAGCCTGCAACATTTGTACGTTCACCAATATTTATAAAATTCGAATTTTTGTCTATGTATAGTGGTTCTAATCCGCTAAAGCATGATTTGGTTGGTTTTTTTGTTAGTTTTCGTGGAGGAATGTTGCTGACTTTTTTTGCAATTGCTTTTATATGTTCTGGTTTACTACCGCAACATCCACCCACGATATTGACTATGCCTTTTTTTGCAAAATCCTCAATAAATTCTGCCATCTCATTAGGTGATTGTTTGTAGCTGCCAAACTCATCAGGCAGGCCTGCATTTGGATGACAACTTATATAACATGATGCTACTCTTGAGAGTGTTTCAATGTATGGCCGCATTTTTTCAGCACCTAGGGCACAGTTTAGGCCTATGCTTAATAGGTTTGCATGGGATACTGATATCCAGAAGGCCTCTGGTGTTTGACCAGAAAGAGTCCGACCACTCTTATCTGTAATGGTTCCTGATACCATAAGAGGAATAGATTTACCGACTTTTTTAAAGTATTTTTCTGCTGCATATATGGCTGCTTTACAGTTAAGAGTATCAAATACGGTTTCAATAAGAAGAAGATCTACTCCGCCATCGATTAGCCCGTGGATTTGTTCAGTATATGCCTCAACTAGCTGGTCAAAGTCTATGCTACGATATCCTGGATCGTTTACGTCCGGAGAGATGGAAGCAGTTTGATTGGTTGGCCCAATAGAGCCAGCAACAAAACGTGGTTTATCTTTAGTTTTGTTCGTAAATTGCGTTGCTACCTTTTTGGCAATCCTGGCAGAGGTAAGGTTTAATTCATAAACATATTCTGCCATATGGTAGTCATTCATGCTTATAGCATTTGCACTAAAGGTGTTTGTTTCTATTATATCTGCACCGGCAGCGAGATATTCTGTATGTATTTTTTCTATAATATCAGGCCGGGTTATAGATAAAAGATCATTATTGCCTTTCAGCTGGCAGGGATGATTTTTAAATTTGTCAGATCTATAATCATCCTCATCCAATCCGAACTCTTGTATCATTGTCCCCATTGCACCGTCAAGAACAAGGATTCGCTGGTTTAATAATTTTTTAATATAATTATTCATAAGCATTACCATAATTCAATTAAAGTAGAATGTCAATCTTAAGTTAATATTGGTTATTATAACGATTAGATATAATTAATAAGATAATATAAAATTATATTTTTTTCGATTTTTTAAATTAAATATGATAAAATCATCAACTATAATAGAGTAATATTACTAATAAGGGAGTATTTTTGTCTCTCTTCTGCTTTAAGGAGGTTCAATGAGAGTAACTTTAGTTATCCCCACATTAAATGAGATTGATGGAATGAAACAGATTATGCCTAGGATAAAAAGGGAATGGTATGATCAACTATTGATAATAGATGGGCAATCTACGGATGGGACCATAGAATATGCAAGAGAGCAGGGATATGAGGTTGTTATTCAAAAGAAAAAGGGAATGCGAAATGCATATATGGAATTAATGCCATATATAAAAGGGGATGTTATTCTTACCTTTAGCCCTGATGGCAATTCTATCCCAGAACTTATACCTGCATGTATAGAAAAGATGAAAGAAGGCTATGATATGGTTATTGTCTCTCGTTATGCAAAAGGTGCGAAAAGTGAAGATGATGATTCCCTTACGGGTTTTGGTAATTGGATGTTTACTAGCCTTATTAATTTGTGTCATGGGGGTCACTATACAGATGCCATGGTTATATATAGGGCATATAAAAAGCAGTTAATATTTGATTTAGGTTTACACAAAGATGAGGCGTATGAAAAAGAAGAGAGATTTTTTAAGACGAATGTAAGCTGGGAACCGCTTTTATCGATTCGAGCAGCAAGAAGAAAATTGAAGATAGCAGAGATTCCGGGAGATGAACCTGCTAGAATAGGCGGGGAGAGGAAATTGCAGGTATGGCGGTGGGGCGCAGTATTTCTTTATCAGATAATAAGAGAAATGTTTGTGAAAGAATATTGATTTTTTTATTATAGTACGATTTAATAAATTTAATTTGTGGTGATATTAATCAGAATAGGGAAATAGAATGAAAGAGAAAATTGGTATAATTGGCGGTGGTAATATGGGGGCTGCTATTATAAATGGCATTTATCAGGATTATATTGTTAAGGTTTGTGAAAAAGATCCTAATCGTAGACGATATTTAAAACGTAGATTTTCTCTTGATATAGATACTATAGAAGGGATTATACAGGATAGTAGTATTGTGATATTAGCTATTAAACCACAGGATTTTGATAGTGTATTGAAAGAGCTATCTATTGCTATCTCTAGTGCTAGGGTTAGGTGTAGAAAACGGATAAGGATTATATCTATTGCAGCTGGGATAACTACTGCATATATAGAAAGACGGCTTGGTGTAGGGATTAGAATTGTACGAGCTATGCCAAATCTTCCTGCTCAGGTTGGTATGGGGATTACTGCTGTATGTGCAGGACAGTTTAGTAAGAAAAAGGATTTAAGAGATGCCTGTAATATATTTGATAAGGTAGGGAGTACTGTTATTGTTGATGAATCTCAGATGGATGCAGTTACAGCAGTATCAGGTAGTGGTCCTGCATATGTCTTTTTGTTTGTGGAATATCTTAACAAGGCAGCAAAGTTTCTGGGATTAAAAGAGTTAGGTAATAAACTTGTAATTGATACTTTAAGGGGTAGCTTACGACTACTTGAGACACAGAAAGCAGATGCAGCTACTTTACGGGCTATGGTTACTTCTAAGGGGGGAACTACTCAAGCGGCTATGGATGTCTTCTTTGCTAATAATGTAGAGAAGATATTTAAGGATGCTATTATTGCAGCTAGGAAAAGGGCAAAAGAATTATCGCGATAATTATGATAGGTTGCTGTTTTGTTGTATAATTTAACTATATGGATTTATTATACAAGGATTTTTTAATATATAGAGAAATGGAGGTATAAAGTCATGGCAAAGGTTGGGATAATAGGAGGAAGCGGACTTTATCAGATAGAGGGATTAAAGGATATGGAGGAGTTGACTATTGTGGATACTCCATTTGGTCCACCTTCTGATCATTTTTTATCAGGGAAGATTGAGGGGACAGAGGTATTTTTTCTGGCTCGACATGGTAGGGGGCATCATATTAATCCTACTGAGATTAATTATCGTGCCAATATCTTTGCAATGAAAAAATTTGGTGTGGATGCAATTATTTCTGTATCTGCTGTGGGTAGTCTTAGGGAAGATATAAAACCAATGGATTTTGTAGTCCCGGATCAGTTTGTTGATAGGACTACCAAGAGGGATTGTTCTTTTTTCTGCGATGGTATTGTTGCCCACGTGTCTATGGCTGATCCTATATCTGGCGAAATTGCAAATATTCTTATTAATGCATGTAAAAGTTTAGGGATCCGTGTACATGAGAAGGGGACTTATATAAATATAGAAGGCCCTCAGTTTTCAACAAGAGCCGAGTCCAATCTTTATCGCAGTTGGGGTATGGATATTATTGGTATGACAAATATGGTTGAAGCAAAACTTGCCAGAGAGGCTGAGATAGCCTATGCTACATTAGCAGCGGTTACTGATTATGATTGTTGGTATGACGGACATGATAATGTGACAGTTGATATGGTGGTAGAGTATTTAAGGAAGAATGTAGACAATGCTAAAAAGATTTTAGCAGTGGCAGTACCTGAGATAGGGAAGTTAGATAAATTTAGTGCTCAAGGAGCATTGTCTACTGCAATTATTACAGCAAGAGATCATATTAAGGAACAGAAAAAGAGGGAGTTGAAAATCCTTCTTGAAAAATATATAACTTAGTGTTATCCTGCACTATTTAACCTTGTTAAATAGTGAAAAATGCACAAATCAACAAGGTTGATTTGTGCAGAATAGAAATTATAGGAAGGTATTTAGGTATGGATTATCAGAAGACGCTTAATTTGCCAAAAACAGATTTTTCTATGCGTGCAGGCCTGGCTCAGAAAGAGCCTGTTATACTTAAGCGATGGGAGGATGTAGGGCTTTATTCTAAAATAAGAGCAAAGAGTGTGAATAAGAAATCATTTATTTTACATGATGGCCCTCCTTATGCTAATGGGAATATACATATTGGCCATGCATTAAATAAAATTTTAAAAGATATTATTGTTAAATTTAAAACTATGGATGGTTATGATGCACTTTATATACCCGGATGGGACTGTCATGGCCTGCCAATAGAACATCAGCTTTTTAAGGAGTTGAAGAAAAGGAAGTCTGATGTAGATTGTGTTGATTTTAGAAGGAAGGCGTATGATTATGCAATGAAATATGTTGGCATCCAGAAGGAGCAGTTTAAACGTCTAGGAGTCTTTGGAGAATGGGATAACCCTTATCTTACAGTGGATACTGAGTATGAATATTGGATATTACGATCATTGGCGGAGTTAAACGAGAAGGGATATATTTACAGGGGGTTAAAACCTGTTAATTGGTGTTTTAATTGTGAGACAGCTCTTGCTGAGGCAGAGGTAGAATATGAAGATCACGTTTCCCCTTCAATTTATGTTAAATTCGAAGTAATAGATCCGGATAAGATTGTAGGTTGTAATGGTCATAAGTTGTATTTATTAATATGGACCACAACACCGTGGACATTAATTGCGAATGTTGCTGTAGCGGTTCATCCGTCTTTTAAATATGTTGTTGTTGATACAGGCAATGAGCTTATGATCATAGAGGAATCTTTGTCTGTAAAGGTGTTGGAGAAAAAAGGCATATTAAAGTATACAATTGTAAAAGAGATAGAAGGAAAGGAATTAACTTCTATTACTTATAAGCATCCATTTGGAATAAAGGATTCATGTAAGGTTGTGCTTGCAGATTATGTTACTAAGGAGGATGGTACAGGACTTGTTCATACTGCACCTGGACATGGCCAGGATGATTTTAACACAGGATTGGCGAATAATTTGGACATAATTATGCCTGTGGATGACCGTGGTGTGTATACAGAGGAAGCTGGTCCTTATAAGGGGGAGCATGTTTTTAAGGCAAATAAAAAAATCATAGAACATCTTAATAGAGATGGGATGCTTTTTGCTCAGGAAGATATATCTCATTCATATCCTCATTGTTGGAGGTGCAAGAAACCTATTATTTTCAGGGCAACAAAACAGTGGTTTTTAAAGATAGATCATAATAATTTAAGAGCACGTCTTAAAGATGTGATTAAGTTTGAGGTGACATGGATACCTGCTACCGGCAGAGAGAGAATATTGGCTATGGTAACATCCAGACCTGATTGGTGCCTGTCACGGCAGAGATATTGGGGAGTGCCTATCCCAGCTATAATATGTAAAAAGTGTGGTGGGGATCAAAAATTATTTACTGAAGTGATTGCCCGTTTTGCTGATATTGTTCGTAAGGAAGGTAGTAATGCATGGTTTGAAAAGGATATAAAGGATATTTTGCCAGAAAACTTCAAATGCCCTCATTGTGGTTGTACAGATTTTGATAAGGCCTCCGACATATTGGATGTATGGTTTGATTCTGGGGTAAGTAGTCAGGCAGTTATAAAGGCCAGGATGGATAGATCGTTGCCTGCTGACCTCTATTTAGAAGGTTCTGATCAACATAGAGGATGGTTTCAGGCCTCACTTATTCCTGCAATGGCAATTGATGGCAAACCGCCCTTTGCAGCTGTGCTTACTCATGGATTTGTAGTGGATGGGGAAGGTAGAAAAATGTCAAAATCTCTGGGAAATGTTATTTCCCCGGATGATATTATAAAAAATAGTGGGGCAGATATATTACGTCTTTGGGTTGCTTCGAGTTCATATAATGAAGATATACGACTTTCTAAGGAAATATTATCGAGACTTATTGATGCATATAGGAAAATACGTAATACCTTTAGATATCTTTTAGGGAATCTTAACGGTTTCTCCCCGGACAATGATGAAGTAGTTTATAGTGAGATGTTAGATATAGACAAATGGGCGTTACATCATCTGGCAAAGGTTGTAGATGGGGCAAAGCATCATTTTGACAAATACGAATTTTCTAAGGTTTATAAGATAGTGTATGATTTTTGTAATGAGAATCTATCCAGCTTTTATCTTGACATACTGAAGGATAGACTGTATACTTCTCCCACAAAATCAAAGGAAAGGAGGTCTGCTCAGACAGCTCTTTATCATATATTAAATTGTTTGGTTAGGGTTGTTGCACCTATACTTTGTTTTACCTCAGATGAGGTATTTTTTTCGATGCCTAAGAGCTCAGATCAAGAGAATGTGCAGAGTGTTCACTTATTATCTTGGCCAGAAATCCCTGCAGAATGGCTGAACAATGAGATCTGTCAGCGGTTTTCTATATTGGTATCTTTAAGACCGTATGTAATGAAGGCAATAGAGGAAAAGCGCAGGGATGGATTGGTGGGGAGTTCACTTCAAGCTAAGGTAGTGTTTAGGACTAGTAGTCCAAGGGATCTTGAATATTTAACAAATAATAAGGAGATTCTGCCATCTATATTTATAGTCTCGCAGGTAGATATTGTGGAGGCATCGGATATATCTAATGGGATTGGAGACGACTTCCCTAAGACAGAAATATTGATTGAGAAGGCAGTCGGGGCCAAATGTAGTAGGTGCTGGAATTATTCCCTTATATTAGGAGAGGATACCCAGTATCCTGATTTATGTAGCCGATGTACTGCGGTTGTAAAGGAGTTTAACAATGGTTCAGCAGAAATTGGATGACAAAAAATTAGAATATTTTAAGAAATTACTTTTAAAACTTAAGGCAGAATTTGAGCAAAATATAAGTAATATGATTAAAGACCAAGGTATACAGGACAACGATGCTAGGGATATTTCGGGCCATGTTTTGCATATGGCAGATGTTGCCACGGATATGTATGATAAAGAGTTTAGCCTGGGATTAGCCTCTAATGAAAGAGAGGTGCTTCATAAAATAGATATGGCACTTAAACGAATAGAAGATAAATCATTTGGGATTTGTTCCGAATGTTCAAAGCCAATACCCATAGCACGTCTTAAGGCAATACCATATGCATGTACATGCCTTAAGTGTCAAGAGAAGATTGAAAATGAACAAGCATGAAAAATATTCCTCGCTCACAGATAGATATTTTTATCGCGTTAGCTACGACATCACTGGTTGTAGCCGTTGATCGTGTTACCAAGATATTCTTTTCTGGCCTTCTTTCTTTAGGAGAATCTCTCCCTGTGATACATGGACTGTTGCATATGAGTCTTGTACATAATACAGGTATTGCTTTCGGTATGTTTAAAGATAAGGGTATCCTTTTTATTATTTTTCCAATTATTGCTATTATTTTATTAGTATTCAATATTTACTATTATCGTCAAAATGAAGAAATGTTAAGTCGTTCATATATATTTGCAATTTCTCTTATTTTAGGTGGTGCGATAGGTAATCTTATTGACAGGATTAGCTATGGCTATGTGATAGATTTTATAGATTTTAGAATATGGCCTGTGTTTAATATAGCCGATACAGCAATAAGTATAGGAGCGATACTTATTGCTTACAAATGTGTTACATTATCCGGGAAGAAAAGTAATAAAAAATAAATTTTTTTATGATAGGAAAGAGTATCAGATGCATCCTATAATATGTCATATAGGGAGATTTACTATCTATTCATATGGATTGATGCTTGCTATAGCTGTACTCATCTGTTCTATATTATTAGCACGAGATCTTGAAAAGCAATTAGGACTTAAAAGAGATATCGTATACGATATGGTCTTTTGGATTATGCTTGCTGGTATAGCTGGGGCAAGACTTTTTTATGTATTCCTTAATTTACCATTTTTTATTGAGAATCCGTTGGAAATAATTATGATACAGCATGGTGGTCTCGCATGGTTTGGTGGTCTTGCCGCAGGTGTGGTTTGTTTCCTTGTATTTGTAAAAAAGCATAATCTTAAGGTATTTCGAATGGCGGATTTATTAGCACCATATCTTGCCCTGGGGCAGAGTATCGGTCGTATAGGTTGCTTTTTAAACGGATGTTGTTATGGTAAGAGGGTTTCTTGGGGGATATATTTTCCAGTACATCATGCAAGGCTTCATCCGACCCAACTTTATTCCTCATTTGGGTTGTTATTGATTTTTTTTATATTGAAAAAATATCAACATTCTGTACACAAAGAAGGAATATGTTTTGTTTTATATCTACTATTAGCTTCGGTGTTAAGATTTAATGTGGAATTTTTTAGAGCAGATCATAGCCCCTTTTTATTTAATTTAAGCATCTTTCAAGTAATATGTATTATTATATTTTGCATTGGACTTATTTTGTTTGCAAAGATTAAAAGAGGGTAAATGATGCCCGGTTATATATTGCGAGTAGAGAAAGAGGTCCCTTCTTGTAGAATAGATATATTCATTACTCAGAATATAGACGTAATCCCTTCTAGAAGTTTTGCCAAGAAGTTGATAGAATTTGGTCATGTTAGGGTTAATGAAATCTTGCCTAACCCTCATTACAGACTCATGCCGGGAGATGAAATACATATAGATATCCCTGAAGTATTTCTTTCTCCTGAATATACCGCACCTGAAGATATCCCCTTAGATATCTTTTATGAAGATGAATGGCTTATTGTAATAAATAAACCTTCTGGTATGACAGTACATCCTGCAAAAGGAGTACATACAGGCACTCTTGTAAATGCCTTGCTTTATTACACCAGAAGATTGTCTGATGTAAATTCTGATATACGTCCCGGTATTGTCCATCGCCTGGATAAAGATACGGCAGGATTAATAATTGTTGCGAAAGATAACATTACTCATGCAAGACTTGCACGCCAGTTTCAACGTCATGAGGTAAATAAACGGTATCTCGCAATCGTTGAGGGGGAGGTAGAGTTTGACGAAGGACTAATAGATGCTCCGCTTGGCAGACATAAAAGGCATCATGAAAAGAGACAGGTTAGTTTTGACTCATATTCAAAGGAAGCTATGACTTATTATAAGGTAATAAAACGCTGGAGAGCTATGAGTTTGGTTTCTCTATTCCCAAAGACAGGTCGGACTCATCAACTTAGGGTGCATATGAATTATATTGGGCATCCAATTTTAGGTGATAAAAAATACAGAAGAAACGATCATTATCCGTCTCTTGCTTTATTAGCGCAATCAATAGGCTTTAAGCATCCCCATACTAACAGTTATATAGAATTCTCCCTGCATTTTAATGATTTTTTGTCTATTGTGGATTGATTTTTAACTAGTTCATCTGAACAATACGAATTTTTGTATGTGTATATAATCGGATTGGAATTTTAGAATATTTTTAATATTTTGATAAAAAATACCCTGATATCCAACAGAGATAGATATCAGGGTATTTTTGTTCGGTGGGGATTAATTAGGATTTTCTTGTACTTCTGTGCCAGGTGGCCAACAACAGCCGGGTATAGTAGCATTAATAATGTCATTGGTTCCTTGTTTTATAATCTCCATATTCCCCTCCCTTTTATTGAGGTTAAATTGGTTAAAAAGGAGATAATATAATTATATCTTATCAAGAGATCTTGATAAGATAAATGATATAAGGTGACTATATCCTGACTTTTTTCCATTATTTTTTATATACCAGTCTTTTATAGTATATATTGGCATATGGATACAAAAATAATTTTTTGTATTTGCGATCCTGGAAGATGTTGCATGCAGGCCTACAGGATAAAAAAGGAAACATACAGCCTGATCTGCATATACTATATTGTTAATTTTCTTGTATATTTTAGCACATTTATTTTTGTCCATATGCCGAGCCTGTTCAAATAGCTTATCCACTTCTTTATTTTTATAACACCATATTTTACCAAATCGTCTAATTTCCGATGCCCATGTGCCAGCAATTGCATCAGGGTCATCACTGAGTCCCTGATATAATCTAAGCCATGCCTGTATATGGTGATTTTTGAGATATTTATCAGTTAATTGTTTTTCATCATTATAAAGAACTACTTTGAGTTTTATTCCAATTCCAGATAGATATTGTCTGATATATGCTGCAAGTTTTTTGCTTACAGTATCTTTTGCATTAACAAGCATATTTATGCAAAGTTCTTCTCCTCCTTTTTCTACAATACCGTCGCCATCAATATCTTTCCACCCACGATGCATCAACTCCATCCTTGCCCTTACAGGATTGTATTTGAATATCTTGACATTAGGATTGAACCCGATTGATTCAGGATGAAAAGGACCTGTACTTATTATACCTTCTCCTTCATATAGATCTTGGATTAATCTTTGCACATTGATCCCATATGCGATTGCTCTACGTATATTTCTATCAGACAGGATATGATCCCTTAGGTTGTATGCAATTGCATAATATACTCCCCATGGGACACTATAGGTATTAAAGCTTTTGTCATTTCTTAATATTCTATAATCTCTAGGATTTAAATATTGAGCTAAGTCTATCTCATGTCTCATTAACCCTGACCATAAATGAAGAGTATCAGAATATGTTTTTATGATAATCTTATCTAAATATGGTCTCCCTTCGAAGTATATAGGGTTTGCAGTCAATTCTATAGTATCAGTTGTCCTATCCCATGATTTAAACATAAATGGCCCTGTTCCTATGGGATGATAATTAAATTTTGCTGTATGCAGGTCTTTCCCTTTTAAGATATGTGCTGGGACGATTTCTCTCACTAATTTATATATAAATGCTGGAAATGGTTTTTTTAATGTGATTTTAAAAGTATATTTATCAGGTGCCTCTAGTTTTTCCACCAATTCGAAATTACATCTAAATGGAGAATGATTATTAGGATTGATAATCTGCTGGTAAGTAAACAATACATCTTCAGCAGTGCATTCTATCCCATCATGAAAAAGAACACCTTTTCGTAGATGGAATGTATATGTCAATTTATCCTTTGACAACTCCCATGACTTAGCAAGATCAGATTCTATGTGGCCTTTTGAATTTATTCGTACTAGTCGGTTAAATATTAGTTCAAGTAAAGACATAGATATGCTATGTGAGGTAAGAATTGGGTTGATTATAGTAGGTTTATTACATGTGCCCCATACAAGTGTGCCTCCGTATGGATGGTTCCTATTTGCAGGACGGTTTTCGTATTGCTGTTTGACGGTTTTATTTTTCTGCCCAAGAGATTTTTTTTTGTGAGATGATAATAGGAGAGTTATAAAAATAATAACTAATAAAATGAGAATAAATGGGAAGTAATATTTTTTTATATTATCACTAATACTTGTTAATATATGCATTTTTAAAAATTTTTTAAATTAAAATAAATTAAAAAAATAATTATCATAATATTATCATAAGCATATCGCTAAATTAAGATTTGTCAAGCAGCCAGAATGGTTAACGATTGGAGTTAGATTATAAAAAGGTTGTCTTTGACAGTGCTTTCAAGTAAGATATATTTTATTAAATTAATGATAATAAAATAAAACATTGTTAAGAAAATTAAAAGTAAAAGGGAAAACAGATGTCTCGACAGAACTTATTTAATAATTTGCCAAAAATTGTTGTGTCAGTTGCAGATAAAGAACAAAATAAAGATATTGCTGAGTTGCCGGTAGATATATTGGAGATACGTGTGGACCAGTTTCAGGATAAAAGTGTCCCTTATGTTTATGCGGAAATAAAGAAAAGAAAAAATTTGGGAGTACCTATTATTTTAACTATAAGAAATCAGCAACAAGAAGGGGGAACTCCTCCATATATATCTGATAAAGATAAATTGGCTATTTTTGAGGAAACAATAGAATTGGTTGATATAGTAGATATAGAGCTTAGTACTATCATAAAAACCAAGATGATCTCTATTGCAAAAAATCATGATAAGATTATAATTATCTCATCTCATTGTCTTGATAAGACGCCTGATATGAGCATATTGGAGTCGATTCTGGAGCAAGGAATAGATACTGGTGCAAATATTATTAAAATTGCTGCAAAGGCAAATACAAGAGAAGATGTAATAAGATTACTGGAATTTACCATAACCCATAGAAGAGAAAATATTATCACCATGTCTTTAGGCAGACATGGTGCGATTTCACGGTTAGCCTTTCCACTGGTAGGCTCTATGTTTACATATACTTATATGGATACTCCTAAGGCGGAAGGACAGCTACATATTGATAAGTTATTCTCAGACCTTAAGTTTTATGGCCTTATTAATGAACAGAATTATTGATAAAATTTGCTTGTTTTTTTATATATTGTTATGATATATTTATGCAGAATATATTGTTAGATGATGGGTTTTACGGAGAAGTGGCAGAGTGGTTGAATGCGGCGGTCTTGAAAACCGTTAGGGGCAGTGATGTCCCTCAGGGGTTCGAATCCTCTCTTCTCCGTTTATTTGGGTCCCGATGCCTGAATTTAATTTTGGCATCGGGATTTCTTCTTTATTGTTAAGGATACTGTTTTATAATAAAGATATGCGTTTTTTATAGATAAAATTTTAGGGAGAGGTGCCGGAGCTGGTTGAACGGGGCGGTCTCGAAAACCGTTGTGCCCTTTGGGTACCCAGGGTTCGAATCCCTGCCTCTCCGCCAATTGGTATTCTATGGGGAATTTAAAAGGGCACGCCAGCCGATTTTTCCTTCAAATATTTTTTGCCTTTGCGTGCGAACTACGCAGACCAAAAGCGGGTTTTTGTCGTTGGATTGTAAAAATTTGTCTGCCTTCATTATATTTGTTAGTATTATAGTAATAACTAGAAAAAGTAAACAGAGACAGGATATTACTAAAAAGCTTTAGGTGTATTAGGTGTATGTAGTAGCGAAGATGGCAAAGGTTTTAAATATTTCAATATAGGAATTAATATAAATTATGCAAAAACCATATTATAGTAGAGATAGGTTTGAATTGTATCAGGCAGATTCATTGGAGTTTTTGAAGGAATTTCCGGAGGATTCTGTTGATATGGTTTTTGCCGATCCCCCTTACTTCCTTTCAAGTGGGACCTTTACTTGTCAAAACGGTAGAATGGTCAGTGTCAAAAAAGGTGATTGGGATTTGAGTAATGGTTTAAAGAAAAACTTTGAATTTCATCTTGAATGGATAAAGGTAGTGAAAAGGATTTTGAAACCAAATGGAACAATTTGGATCAGCGGCACTTATCATTCTATTTATCAATGCGGTTTTGCTTTACAACTCGCCGGCTACCACATCTTAAATGATATTGTTTGGTTTAAACCAAACGCTTCTCCAAATTTAAGTTGTCGCTTTTTCACTGCGAGTCATGAGACTTTAATTTGGGCCAGAAAGAGCAAAAAGGCAAGGCATATTTTTAATTATAAAACAATGGTTGATTGGGAAAATAATTATACAAAAGAAATAAAGTGTAAACACTGCGGCAAAAGAGAACGCTATGAAGTATTACACGAAAGAGGAAAACAAATGAGGAGCGTTTGGGCCGTAAATACACCACAGAAAATGGAAAAGAAATTTGGTAAACACCCCACCCAAAAGCCAGAAGAACTGTTAAGAAGAGTTGTGCTAGCAAGTACAAATAAAGGCGATTTAATTCTTGATCCATTTACTGGGAGTTCAACAACAGGGCTTATTGCTTATTTATATGGCAGAAAATTTATTGGTATAGATACAGAAAAGGAATATCTTGATTTATCAATTAAAAGGTTTGAGGATTTAGAGAAAAATTAAAAAAATAAATTTTCTAAAAAATAATTATGAAATTTTTATCTTTTTACAAAGATATTTTAAAATGCAAAGATAGTGATCAAGTTTTTGATTATCTTATTTCCAGTTTAAAACCAAGCAATATCCTTTGGTCTTATTTTGTTAATTGGGAGAAAGTTCTGAAAAATACCAAGCAAATTGAATTAGCTCTTAATATCTTTAACTATTTGATTGGAAAAGATAAATTTGATGAAGAGTTTAAATTTTTACTTAACGAAAATCCTAATATTGCAAAAGTTATTCCTGCTTTGGTTGTAAGAGTCGGTTCTAATAAAAAAAGGTTTAAAATCTTAGTAGATTACAAGAATAAAAAGTTAGTTTATGAGGATTATGATTTTACAAAAGAAGATATTAATGATGAAGACATAGGAAAATACTTAACTTTTGTGAAAGAAACGGGATTGAAAGATTTAATTGCAAACAAGAGAATAAAAAGCCTTGTTGATTACATGATTGGTGTTGAAGCCGGGCTTGATAGTAATGGGCGAAAAAACAGGGGTGGGCATGCGATGGAGAATATCGTTGAAGTTTTTATCAAAGATGTTTGCGAGAAAAATAATTTTAGATATTTAAAAGAAGCAAATGCAGAAAAGATAAAAAATGAGTTCGGTTATGATGTGCCGGTTGATAAGTCATCACGCCGTTATGATTTTGTGGTAGATAACGGAAAAGAATTATTTATCATCGAGACAAATTTTTATGGTGGCGGTGGTTCAAAATTAAAATCTACCGCAGGAGAATATAGAAATTTATTTGATGTATTAAATGGAGAATATAAATTTATTTGGATCACCGATGGTATGGGTTGGAAGACAACGGCAAAGCCATTGCGAGAAACTTTTGATCATAACGATTATCTCTTTAATTTAGCAATTTTGGAAAAAGGTATTTTGGAATTTATATTAAGATAGATTATGAAGACAAATTTTTCTTTAACAGACCAAAAAGCAGAAATAAAAGCGTCACAAAAAGAAGTTTTCGATTTTTTAAAAATAATTTCAATAGTTTTTGTTTTTATAATATTTTTTGTACAATTTTAGAAGATCCTGTTTTGTGATTTTGTATATCAGATATGAATATGCAATATGATCTATCGGTTCAAAATTATCCCTTAGCCATTTATATTTTACAGGATTGAATATTCCTACCAGACTGTTTACACTGACTACAATTGTCCCTGTTGTTGGGTAAGCAGGTTCTATTTTTGCCTCAGGATGTTTCTTTTTGTATTCTTCTAGATACCATACGTTTTGTCCCCAGTCGATGTTTGAATCCGCAAGTATCTTATATGCTTTTTTTCTATCCCATACTAGTTCGTTGAAATATGATATATAATGAGGGAAGTAGGAGATGGTCGAGGTTATAAGCCATAGAATAAGTGCAGTAAGAATTGTTTTTACTATAGGAGGTATAGAATCATTATAGGTCTTTATTATTCCGGCACAAAATATATGCAGTAGAGGGAATATTACTAATAGAAATCGTATTCCTAGCTGTGCATTGAAAAAGAAATTAAAATATATGAAAAAGAATAAGATAGGGATGAGAAGGAATATTTCATTATTTATGAAATCATATCTTTTATATCTTATTAGTCGTGTGCAGATGGAAAATACGAATAGTATCTGTATAGGCAGAGGGACTTTGAATAGAAACGCATAGAGGTAATAGTTTTTAAATCCATGAAATTCTTGATTTCTTTTTTTTGTTTTTATCTTTTCGAATAGATATATATTGCTGTAACTTACCCCGGAACGTTCATTATATTTGACCCAATCAAGTCCTTCTATAAACGGATAAGGTAACATAAGGGGTATATGTTTTAAAATGCCAGCATTTTTTTGTATTTTTTTGAATAGTTCGCTTTTAAATTTGTAGCCTGCTAATGGAGTAAATGATCTATTGAATAAAAATCCGGCATTTATTATTATGATGTTGGTTATGATAAAGATTAAGATGTATCTAACGTTTTTTGTAAGTTTTTTAAAATAATTGTATGGTATGTCTTCATGTTTTTTCTTAAAAAATATTTTTGTAAACAGTCTGCATAGGATGATAAGTGTAAATATGAGGTAAAGATATGCACAGGTGTATTTTGCAAGCTGGCTTATGCCTAATGTAAGTGCGCTTATGAATGCGGTTCGTATATTAGCTTTACGAATAAATTCCCAGAAATAGTATAAGGCAATAGTTATCATACATGTTGCATACAAATCTGTTGTGATTAACCGTGAATGGGCGATTATATTTGGAGAGAAGGCATATAGAGTGAGTGCAAGGATTCCAGCAGATCGCCCATAGAGTTGTTTGGCCCATTTAAAGACATAGAATGCAAGTAGGATGGAGAAGGCTATGGTTATGTATCTTCCTGTTTTTATATCATATAAAAAATCCGTAACCTTTTTGGAGAGTATTGGTTTTAATTCTTCTGCAATCACACGAGGTATGGCATTGAATGCTGAGAACGGCATTTTGCTATCTTCAAATCTATCAGAATTTAGTTTTAGTATTTGGTATCCGTATTTATAATGCCTTTTTTCATCATAGGTTAGGCTTTTATGTCTTATACTTAAAATATTTATACCTATGATACATATAAATAAAAGAATAATTAGTATAGGATATTTTTTAGTGTCCATTAATAATAAGTTATTTTAAGTTAATGTGTTTTTTATATGTTTATTAAAAAGTATTTTACCAGAGAATTTATTGTATGTTGTTAAAAATTAGTTGATTATTTAGTGGCATGATTTTAAAATCATACTATAATTTTTTAGTATTTAATTATAATATAGTAACTTTTCAGCGAAGTAAGGGGATAAAATGCGGGATATATTACAGATTTCCTTATGGGGTAATACAGTATCTGATTATACCGTATCTCTGCTTATTTTTGTTTTAGGTGTTATTTTTGTCCGTGTATTTAAACGTATTGTATTGCAGCGATTACATAAATGGGCTGAGGCTACTACTACCACTTTGGATGATTTTTTTATTGGGCTTGTTAAGACGATTTTAGTGCCCCTTTCATATATTGGGATTTTGTATTTAAGTGTGAGTAGTTTAACACTGGCTCCGCTATTGAAAAAGATTGTTAATGTTGTTGGAATGGCAGCGCTGACAATTGCTATTGTGAGGTGTTTAACCTCATTTGTAGAATATGGTTTTGATGTTTACATCAAAACCATGAAGGGGAATTTGCTCCTTAAAGAGAGTCTTGCTGGAGCCTTGAAGATTATAAGGGTAGTTGTCTGGGGAATAGCAATTGTATTTTTTCTTGATAATTTGGGGTTTAAGATATCAGCAGTTATTGCTGGTCTTGGGATAGGAGGTGTGGCTGTTGCGTTAGCTGCACAGGCAATATTAGGTGATTTATTTAGTTATTTTGCGATTTTATTCGATAGGCCGTTTGAGGTTGGAGATTTTATTATTGTTGGGGATTATCTGGGGGTAGTTGAGCATGTTGGGATAAAGACCACGCGTATAAGCAGTCTTGGAGGAGAGCAGATAGTTTTTTCAAACACGGACCTGACAAATTCGCGAGTACGCAATTATAAAAGGATGCGTAAAAGAAGGGTGGCATTCAGGATAGGTGTTGTGTATTCTACGCCTTTAGAGAAGTTGAAAGAAATTCCAAAGATTATTGAAAAGATTATAAAAGATATTGATGATGCTATATTTGACCGAGCACATTTTTTTTCATATGGGGATTTTAGCCTTATCTATGAGATAGTGTATTATGTAAACGGAGGAGATTATAATAAGTATATGGATATTCAGCAGGAGATAAATTTTTCTATATATAAAGAATTCAGCGATCGCGGTATAGAGTTCGCTTATCCAACCCAGACAATTTATGTTAACAAGATAGAGAGTTAGTTGCTTTAAGAGAGGTGTTTTATGGAGATAGGTATAGTTGGTTTGCCTAATGTTGGGAAATCTACGTTATTTAATGCATTAACAGGCGCAGGGGCATCAGTTGAAAATTTTCCGTTTACTACTATTGAACCTAATATAGGAATAGTTCCATTAGAGGATGAGAGGCTTGATGTCCTTGCAAAAGAATTTAATAGCCAAAAGGTCACTCCTGATGGAATACGTTTTGTAGATATTGCTGGTTTGGTTAAAGGTGCTAGTAGAGGTGAAGGATTGGGAAATCAATTTTTGTCCAATATACGTTCTGTTGATGCCATTGCCCATGTTATAAGGTGTTTTAATGATGAGAATGTAGCAAGTGTTATGGATAAATTAGATCCTCTAGGGGCATTGGAAATTATAGAGACTGAGTTATTATTGGCAGACCTTCAGCAGGCCCAGAGGGCAGCAGATAGGTTAAGAAAACCTGCAAAGTCAGGGGATAAACAGGCTATGAAAAAACTTCAGATCCTTGAAGATATAATAAATGGATTTGATGAAGGCCGATCTGCACGCAGACAAGATATACCGCAGGAAATTATTAATGAATATCAGTTTTTGACTGCTAAACCCATTCTTTATGTAGGTAATGTTGATGAAGCAGGGGTTGATAATGATATGATTTCAGCATTGAAAGAACATGCGGAAAAAGAAGGTGCAGGTATGATTACATTATGTGCTAAATTAGAGGCAGAGATAGTTCAGTTGTCAGAAGAGGAAAGGGCAGATTATTATGAATCAGCAGGGATTACTACTCCTGGCTTGATTGAGTTGGCACGGGCTGGTAAGAAATTGTTGGATCTTGTGTGTTTTTTTACTGCTGGGCCTAAGGAGACACGCGCTTGGCTTGTTCCCAGAGGAACTAAGGCTCCTCAGGCAGCAGGTAAGATTCACTCTGATATAGAAAGAGGTTTTATTCGGGCAGAGGTGTATAAATATGATGATTTAGTGCGGTTGGGATCAGTTAAGTCGATTAAGGAGAATGGTTTAGTCTCACTTGAAGGGAAAGATTATGAAATACAGGAAGGAGATGTTGTGTATTTCAGGTTTAGTGTTTGATTTTCATAAATGAATTAATTTATTTTGATAAGGAGAAGAGATGCATTTTGATATAATTTTATTTTTATTAGGTGGAATTGTAGTTTGTATGTTTCTTGCTATGTTTGCTTTGCTTAAGACTATGTATTCTCCTTTCATTCAACGTTTTGAGATGGTCCTAGGTGGTAAGATGAAGGAATTGGATAAATGTAAGGATTCTTATTATATAGAAGTAGAGAGGAATGGTAGGCGGGTTTGCCTTTATCAAATAAGTGTTGAGGTAATTAGAAAAGGGAAAAAAGTTCATGATAATTTTATGTATTTAAAGGTATGTACAAATTCTAACCTTTCCATAAGATTTCATGACCTTGCAGGGAAATCTCATTCCAATACATTTATGGAGGATGTTATAGGTATTAGTCGAGGAGTTGAGTATAAACATATAACCTTTTCTGAAACAGATGAGCTTCTTAAGGCCTTTCAAGTGCATACCAATAATGAGGAAAAAGCAAAGGCATTTCTTTCAAAAGAGAGCGTTCGTGATATATTGTTTATATTTAAAAAAATAAAAGGTGTATATATGATGGTGATGCCTATAATTATAGAGAAGGGAAATATTGTCCTAGATTATAGATTGTCAGAAAAATTTTTAAGAGAACTTGTCAATAATCCCCGGAGTTTAAAGAAGCATATTTCGTTGTTATTTAGATTATCAGATATTTTAGAGCTTATAGGATGAGAAGTTTTTTGTGTAAGATAAATTTTTACATAAACGGATGTAGTTTTTACGTGTGTTGAAGTGAAAGGAGATGTTTATGTCAGATTATAGTTTGGATAAGAAAAAATGTGTGGGACTTGAGCGTAGAGAGGATAAGAAGGAAGTTAGATTATTTTCTAAATTAAAGTTTACTGTTATCAAGGCAGAAGATGATTTTTGTTACCATAAATATAAGGTAGGTGATGAGATTATTTTGGATGATTTTACACATGCGCCAAAGCATTTTTGTTTGGGAATAGCCCATGCAGCGTTTCCTTGTATGCATGCACTTACTTTTGGTGGTAGGTTCCCTTTTATGGAGAATACAGCATCTATTTGTACAACCTGTCCTGATGGGGGAAAAATGGCTTTTAAGATAGAGCTTTTGGATGAAGAAGGAAATGTTATTGTTGAGCCTCAGAAAGAGAAGCCGAAAGGACCTAATCCTAAAAAGATGGAAATAGAAGTGGAGTATAGCGATAATACTTGTTTTTATGGGTATAAGAAAGGAGATAAATGGCAAGTAACAGGCTTAAAGACACCAGAGGGGATGTGTGGGGCCGCGTATCATTTGTTATTTCCTGTTTTGTTTGAGATGAATTTTGGGGCAAAATTTGAGTTTGAAAAAGACCCGAATGTTAAGACAGGGATTACCTGTCCTGATGGGGGAAAGGTGAAGTTTAAGGTGAAAAGGTTGGAGGATGATTGAGGTTAATTTTTCTTTAGTGCTATATATGGTTTATGCTGTTTTTGAGGTATAGGTATTTTTTGAAGAGGTATTATAAGATAATAAGTGAATTAGGAATTTCCTAGGATATAAATTTTTATCCTTTTAAAAGCTTAAAGATTATTTTTTGAAAGAAGAATGAATATGAAGAAAATTTCATCACCGGATATTTATTTTTATAAACGGATATTCCCTATTTTTTGGTTTGGTTTTCTCGGTTTTTTTGTTTTTGTTTTATTTGTAGTAGGTGGTAATGGAAATGGGCAATGGCGTGTTTTTGTTGTCGTCCCCCTTTTTCTGGCTGTCTTTGGCTATTTTATAATGAAAAATTTTGTATTTGACCTTATTGATGAAGTATATGATGAGGGCAACTCGCTTTTATTTAAAAAAGGAGAAAGAGAGCTACGGGTTGATTTTAGGGATATAAAAAATGTAAGTTATTGCCATTTTATGAGGCCTCCGAGAGTTACTATAAGTGTAAGGTATGAAACAGAATTTGGCAAAGAACTCAGTTTTTTCCCTTTATCAGCCATGAATTTTTTTAGGAGGGATAAAGAGATTAAAGAATTGATAGACCGAATTGATAGGCTGAGGGCTTGATGTGAAATGTTTACAGGCAAAGCAGTCGATATCTGCCTTGCTGTAAGATGCAGGGAAGATAAAGTCATCTTATTTTTATTGTTAACCTATCTTTTAAGTCAGCATAATCTTTTAACAAACCTCGTATAGATGGCATAACGATTCTAATCTTTATAATAATAAAAAGCAAAAGAACTTTTTGTTGCAAGGAAACAGATCCTTGTGTCTCTTGCCCAGTTTTATACTGCGGGGTTTATAGATGTAGCATTGAATAATCTTCTTTTTGTTTTTAAGAAGGTGGTTTTTTAGTCGTGTATGAGACCGTTTTAGGAGCAGAAGAAGTTTCGGCAAATATCGCCGTTAAGTTAAAGGAAAATTCGGGGGTAGTGTTTTCTACTGCCTGCCCGGTATTTGTAGAGTATGTTAAAAAATATGTAGTTGAATTGTTGCCGGCATTTACCCCTTTTTTTCATATGTCCTTTCTCATTGCAAAGTTCTCAATAGTATTTATGGGGATGATATCGGAATAGTGTTCGTTGGCCCATGTATTGCCAAAAAAGAAGCAGATGCCCATCCGGACTTGTTGGATGTGTCATTGACTTTTGAGGAGTTAAGGGCATGGCTACAGCAGGATAGGATAGAGATGTATTTGCAGTAGGAAGACTATGTTGGGTTTGTTCGGTTTTCGGCTCAAGAAGGAAGATATTATCCAATAGAGAAAGGTATGCTGAATACGATTAAGTTTAAGTGCAGGGTGGATGACCCTAATATGATGACAATAACAGGTGTTTTTGACATGATAGATGTGTGTCAATCAGTTCGAGATATTGAGTCGGGAGATATTTTTGTTGAGGTCTTGGCTTGTAAATGGGGATGCATAAATGGTCGATGTGTTAGTAGTAAGCAGGAAAGGGATGTATTATGTCGAAGGTTTCAAATATTGAAATCAGTTGATATAAAATTAGTAGGCCGTTAAAAGTAGACCTTAAGAGTGCTGAAGTAGTTTTCCCCCGTTAGCTTATATGGAAGGAGTAGATTTAGTTACATAGGGGGCGGTTACTTTGGCAAGACTGATGGATTGTCTGGATAAATATAGCCTTGAAGATTTGCGGAGGATATGTAAGCATAGAAATCGATAGGCATTATTTTGTATTATATTCTGGGTTCAGATGTGATAAAATATAATCTTTATATATTTAAAATGGAGAAGTTAGTTGTAAAATAAATATTTCGACATGTATTTATGATAAATTTATAATAACTTATTCTGTGCTATGTTTAAGGTGGGATATATGTCTAAAATCTTTAGAATTTTGATTGTTATTATATTTATTGCTGCCTTGCTTGTCATCATAAGGGATTATATTGTTAAGACCTTTTTACCTATGTGGGTGAGGGCAAGGACAGGGATGAGTTTACGGATAGATAAACTACAT